>NZ_JBVKBL010000007.1:0-442833 GCF_055657085.1 Streptomyces sp. NPDC107765
CGGTGCAGATCCGACCCGGCCACCCGCTGCGCGGTCCGCGTGATCCGCCCCAACGGCGACAACACCCGCCCCGCCATCGCATAACCGAACGCGAACGCCACCACCGTCAGCCCCAGCAACGCCAGCAACGAACGGTTCACGAAGTCGTCCAGCGCCGGCCCGCCGTGCACCCGGAGGCAGTCGCCGATCAGCGCATCGATCACGACCCCGGCCACCAGGAACATCCCGCCGTACAGCAGCGTCAGCCGTACCCGGATCGTCGGCCGCAGCCACGGCCCCGGCCGGCGGGGGTGCTCGGCGGCGGGTGCGCGCACGACTGGTCCTCCCTCAGATGCCCCACAGTGCGGGGCAGTTGCCTCGTCGCACCCATCCTGCGCAAATGAGTGGTAAACCGACGGTAAGGAAGGAATCCCGGCCCGGGCTCAGGCGACCAACTGCCGGGGGCCGCCCGGTGGGTGCGACGCGGTGCTGACAACCGCTCGGAAAGCCGGGGCAGGGCCCGGCGTTCAGAGGGGGAGGGTGCAGACGGGGAGCGGTGCGGCGAAGGGCTCCCCGGCGGGGGTCAGGGTTCCGGTGCGGGCCGTGACGGCGAAGACCGTGACCGTGCCCGACTTCTGGTTCGCCGCGAACAGCCACCGCTCGTCCGGGGAGAAGGCGATGTGCCGGGGGAAGTCGCCGCCCACCGGCACGGTGTCCAGCAGTACGAGCCGCGCCCCGCCCGCCGCCACGGCGTAACGGGTGAGGCTGTTGTGGCCACGATTGGCGAGGAACGCGTAGCGGCCGTTGGCGGTGACCAGGATCTGGGCCGGATAGCTGGTGCCGGGACCGGTCCCGGTGGACTGCGGTGCGCCGGGTGTCAGGCGTCCGGTCCGGCGGTCGTAACCGCAGACGACCACCGTGTTGTCCACCTCGTTGGCCAAGTAGGCGAAGTCTCCGGTGGGATGGAAGGTGAGATGCCGGGGGCCGGCGCCGGGGCGCAGTGACGCGGCCGACACCTGGGTGAGTTTCCCGGCCGTGGGATCGAGCCGGTAGCTGTAGACGGTGTCGTTGCCGAGGTCGACGGCCAGCACGTGGCGGCCGTCGGGACCGGTGATGATCTGGTGGGCGTGCGGTCCGTCCTGGCCGGGGCCGGGCGGGGGAACGCTGTGGGTGACCAAATCCGTGCGCGGGCCGAGGGCACCGGTGGCCCGGTCGATGGGGTGGACGGCCACGCTGCCCGAGAGGTAGTTGGCGCTCAGCAGCCAGCGGCCGCCGGGATGCACCGACAGGTGGCAGGGGCCGGCCCCGCCGGTGGACCGGGCGCCCAGCACGATGGGCGGGCCGCCCGGGGGCATCGCGAGGGCGGTCACCTGGCCCTCCTGCTGCTCGTCGACCGCGTAGAGGGTGCGGCCGGACGGCGCGAGGGCGAGGTAGGACGGGTCGGGCACGCCGGTGACCACGCCGGTGGCGGTGATCCGGCCGGTCGCGGTGTCGTACGCGGCGAGGCCGATACCGGTGCCGCCGCCCTCCTTCGAGGTGTAGGTGCCCAGGAAGAGCGGGCGGGTACCGTGCGGGCGGCGGCCGGCGACGCGTCCGGCCCGGGCGGGCGCCGCGTCGCCGACGGCGAGCACGCCCGCCCCGGCGGCCGTGGCCACCCCCGCCGCCACGGTTCCGAGGAACCGGCGGCGGCCGATCCCGGGCCCGTCCGCCGCCCCCGTACGCGAATCCGTGCGCGCTTCCGTCATGGGAGCAGGGTGGCCCGCCCCGCCCGCGTCGGCAAGAGCTGCAACCCGAATTGCAGAGCGTGCAACGGCCGGGAACGCGTCCGCGCCTTGCCCCCTCGGGGTTCGACCCTGAGAGACCCCTACATCCCCAAGATGACCAAGCACCCCCGGCGTAGCACTCCAGTTGTACGGAAGGACCCATACGTGGGTTGATTCGCCGGACCCCCGATCGCTCGTACTTTCGTGATCAAGCACGGAAATGATCGAGAGGTCCGGGATTGATGTACGGCAAGGCGTTCGCACCGGAGTATCAGGGCGAGCTGGGCGCGGCACTGGGCGTGAACTCGTCCTACGAGGAGGTGCTGGCCACGGCGAGCCGGGCGCACGCCGAGGCGGGTACGGCGCTGGAGCGGGCCCGGGCCGGGCTCGCGGTCGCCGAGGCCAACCGGCGGCTCGGCCGGGTCGCGGCGGCCGGTGACGCCTGGCGGGAGAGCTACCGCAGTGGGCGGAGCGCGGGTGACGCCGGTGCCATGGCCTGGGCGCTGTGGAGCGGCGGCACACTGGCCCGCCAGTGCGGCACGCTGCCGCTGGCCCGCCGGCTGCTCACGCACGCCGTCGCGCTGGCCGACCAGGGCGGCGACCGCCTCGCGCACGGCTACGCCCTCGCCGGGCTCGCCGAGACCGGCCGCATACAGGGCGATTACGCCGCGGTCGCCGAGCTCCACGAGCAGTTGCTCGCCCAGGCGCGGGCGCACGGCGAGGCCCGGCACACGGTCTGGGCGATGTCCGGCATCGCCCAGATGCACCGCAACACCGGCGAGTACGACAAGGCCCTGGAGCTGTTCGAGGAGTCCGCCCGGATAGCCGAGGAGGGCGATGACGCGCGGGGCCGCGCCTGGTCGCTGCGGGGGATCGCCGATGTGCTGTCCGTGCGGGGCGAGACCGAGCGGGCGCTGGCGCTGCTGTCCGAGGCGGAGGCGGTCTGCCGCCGGATGGACCTGGCCAGCGCGCTCGCCTACAACCACAAGATGCGCGGCAATGTGCTGTACCGGGCGGGCCGTTACGCCGCGGCCCGGGACACCTACACCCTCTCGCTGGGGGAGTTCCGCGCGATGGAAGAGCCGCGCGGGGAGGCGCTGTCCCGGCTGGGGCTGGCCAAGTCCCGCGCCCGGCTCGGCCGCGACCTGGACGAGACACTGGCCGAACTCGCCCTGCTGGAGAAGGAGTTCACCCGAATAGGGTTGCGCCATGCGCGCGCCATGGTCAGCGCCTTCCGGACAGAGCTGACCGACCGATCGGCGCCAGGAACTCCCGCTCCTCGGTGCGATGCCACCACGCTCCGGTCTCCCGCAGTTCCTGCCAGGTCGTGAAGCGGTAGCGGAAGACCCGGGCCCGGATCCGGGCCGGCGGCAGGTCGGGGAACGGATTGGTGCGCAGCAGCCGCAGCGTGTCCCGGTCGTTCTCCAGCAGCCGCGCCACGAGCGGTACGAACCAGGACCGTGCGTAGGCGGGGGACAGTGCGGCGAACCACATCAGCCAGTCCAGCCGCAGGTGATACGGCGCGAACTGCCGCGGCACCCGGCGCACGTCGCCCGGCTTGCCGTGGAATTCGTACGCCTGCCAGGTCGTCCCGGGCCCGGTCACCGCGTCCGCCGTGCCCTCGATGACGATCTCCCGGCGCACCCGGGTGATGCTGCCGAAGGCGCCGTAGGAATTGACCAGGTGCAGTGCCTCGTAGGAGGTGTTCATCATCTGCTGCCGGGTGAGCAGGTTGCGGGCCGGGCGGTAGCTGAGCCAGGCGACGCCGGCGGTGGCGAGCAGGACCAGGACCTCGAACCAGAGGGGAGGGGCGGGCAGCGGCGTATCGGGCTGCGCCCACAGGGGTGCGGCGACGGACGCGGCGAGCGCGATGGTCACCCAGTTCAGCCAGGCGAAGTTGCCGGACAGCACCAGCCACAGCTGGGTGACCACCATCGCGGCGGCGGCCCAGCCGGCGATCGGCTGCGGGGTGAAGAGCAGTACGGGCAGGACGAGTTGGGCGACGTGGTTGGCGGCCACCTCGACCTTGTGCAGGGGTTTGGGCAGATGGTGGAAGAACCAGCTGAGCGGGCCGGGCATCGGCTGGGTCTCGTGGTGGTAGTAGAGGCAGGTCAGATCCCGCCAGCAGCGGTCACCGCGCATCTTGATCAGCCCGGCACCGAATTCCACCCGGAACAGCACCCAGCGCAGCAGCCACATGATCAGCACCGGCGGCGCGGTGTCGGCGTTGCCGAGGAACACCGCCAGGCAGCCCGACTCCAGCAGCAGCGACTCCCAGCCGAAGCTGTACCAGGTCTGCCCGACATTCACGATGGACAGGTACAGCGCCCAGAGCACGGCCCACAGCACCATCGACGCCCAGAGCGGCACGGCGTCCGCGACACCCGCCGCGACCGCCGCCGACAGCACCATCCCGGCCCGGCACCAGCCCGCGAAGAAGCGGTCCGAATAGCGCCAGTGGAACACCGAGGGGGCCAAACGGAACGGTACCCGCGCCACGAACTCGGGCACCGGGAGCATTCCGCGCGCCCCCATGAGCGCCCGGAACTGCCGTAGCGCCGCGAGGAACGCGAGCAGATAGAGAACGGCCAGCAGCCGCTGGAAAACCAGCCGGCCGAGCCAGTAACCGGAATCCGAGAACCATGCCACCCGCCCATGGGTAGCACTGCCGCCGCGCACCCGGGAACACTCCGTCCGCGCGGTCACCCGCCAGTCACCCTCCAGCGTACGGATCCGGGCAATTGCAGCAACCTGAGAGCCGTTCGAGTGTGTGATGTGCATCACATTACGGCTTTGGTGACCCGCTCTCCCAAGGGGGTGCTATTCCCGCCTTCCGGCGACATGACCATCTCGCCGGAAAACGTCGAGCGCGGCGCGAGCGCCGTAGTTACCCTGAGGGTCGACGGACGACCTATCTGGGAGACGCCAACACCATTGGCCCGTCGCGGGAACGCCACAAACCTTGGCCGACTTCCCGCTCTGTGAACAAGGCGCCACCGCGTCGGACCAATACCTCGATGAAGGAGTGCGTGGTGGCTGTGCACAAGGTTCAACCCAAGCAACCCCGGCTGAAGCAGGGGGGCGAGCGACCAGGTCGGATCAAGGAAGTCCGTAACCTCGAATTCTGGGACCGCTGCGGGCCGGTGCGGCTGGCCGGCTGTGACGACGATCCCGGCGAGCCGCACATCTTCCGCGGCATCGACTGACCGCTCGGACGTCGGCCCTGACCCTTGGGGTAGCACCCTCCAGGGTCAGGGCCGACGCCCGACCAGGATCAGCCCGGGTAGAGCCGGCGCTGCGGCACGATCTGCTGGCACTGGCTCGGGCTCGACCACAGCAGCTTCATATGCGCCTCACCGGTCCGCTCCGTGTGGTCGATCCGGATGCGGTGCCGATGGCCGGCCCGCAAGGTGACCGTGGCCTTGTCCACCTTCGGGCCGTGCGGGAGCGCGCTGTCGATCAGCAGCCTGCCGTCCAGCCACAGCCGCACGGTGTCGTCCGAGACGGTGGTGAGGGTGTACGTCTCGTCGAAGCGCGGCTGGAGGAAGCCGGTCCAGCGGGTGCTGAAGTGATCGGCAGGAATGCCGGGGTCCGGTGAGCCGTCGAAGCGGTAGGACGTGTTCACCGTCGGATCGACGCCGGTCACCGCGGGCGGGCCGGTGAAGGAGTCGTTCGCCCAGCTCTGCGCGGTCAGCCCGGTGCCGGTGCCGGCGGGTGCCCCGGGCGGCGGCTCGATCGCCAGCCGGAGGACGCTCGCCCGCGGATCGGGGGCCGGGCCGGACGGCGTGAGGTCGTAGCCGTCGCCGGCCCGGACCACCGTCACCCGCCGGTCGCTGCCCAGCACCCGGGCCGCGGTGACCCGGAAGGGTGCCCGCGCGGTCAGATGGAGGGACTCACCGGCCGCGGGCCACGACGTGACCGAGGCGTACAGCTCGTCGCCGCGCCGGGAGACCGTGCCCCACGGCGGGGCGGCGACCAGCCCGGTGTACCCGGCGCCGTACACCGCGGCGCCCTGCCCGTGCGCGGCCAGCCAGCGTCCGGTCTCCCGCAGCCGGTCCACGGACGGCTGCGGGATCCGGCCGAGCCGGTCGGGTCCCACGTTCAGCAGGTAGTTGCCGCCCCGGCTCGCCACGGCCAGCAGATTGCGGACGACGGTCGTCGGCGACTTCCAGTTGCTGTCGTAACGGGCGTGCCCCCAATGGTCGTTGAGCGTCATACAGCTTTCCCACAGCTGGCCGTCCACCGGCTCGGCGGGGATCTCCTGCTCCGGCGTGCCGAAGTCCCCGTCGACCACCTCGCGCTTGCCGACGCGGTTGTTGACGATCAGGTCCGGCTTCAGACGGTGCAGATACGTCTGGAGCTCGGCGCCGTCCTGCCGGGACCACCGGTTGGTGGGGCGGTCCGCGTCCCACTCGCCGTCGAACCACAGCAGCGCCGGGTCGTAGTTCTCGATGAGCTCCTTGAGCTGGCCGTACATCCGTTTCTTGTACCGCGGGAAGGTCGCCGGGCCGGCGAAGTCCGGGTCGTGCCAGTCCCAGATCGAGTAGGAGAAGCCGAGCCTGAGGCCGGCGGCGGCGGCGGCCCGCTTCAGCTCGGCGAGGATGTCGCGGCGCTTGTCGAACGCGGAGTGGTCGCGCAGGTTCCAGGTGTTCTGCCGGGTCGGCCACATCGCATAGCCGTCATGGTGCTTGGCGGTGATGACGAGGTAGCGCTGCCCGGCCTCCTTGGCCGCCCGGACGATCGCCTCGGCGTCGAAGCCGGACGGGTCGAAGGCCGCGGCCTGCTTCTCGTACTCCGCCCGCGGAATGCCGCACTCGCGCTCGATCCACTCCGCGTTGCGGCAGACCGTGCCGTCGGGCCGCGGGTACTCGCCCTCCAGGTTCGAGTACGCGCCGAAGTGGAGGAACATCCCGAAGCGGGCCGTGCGCCACCACGCGGTGCGCGGCGCGGTGAACGGGTCGTCGGTCGCACGGTTGGTGCCGGGCCCCTCGGCGGGCCCCTCGGCGGGCCCCTCGGCGGGCCGCGGTGAAGGCGCGGCGGCGAACCCCGGGCCGCCCGCCGCCAGCAGCAGCGCAGCCAGCGCCACCACGACTCCCGGTCTCCGGAACGGTCTCGTGCGGCTGTGCATCGCTCGCTCCCTCGGGTCGGATGGTCCCGTCGGCGAACCGGGCGCGCGCCTCCCGTGTCCTCCCGCATGGTGCAGGCCCGACCCCGCGACCGGAACCCCCGGGACACGACAAACATCGGAGCACCTGAAGCGAAGTGGGCGCCCGCCAGTGGTCCCACGAGGCCGGATGGGCGCACTGGCCACTCATTGATCGGAGCAAAGTGGCCGTCGTTGGTTGGCCGAGATGCATACGGTCGGGCTCTCCGCCGCCCCCTCGGGCGCCCCGCAACCTGGTGGACCGCCGCGGTTGGCTGTTCAATGAGCCGCCCGGCCGCAGCCACTGGAGGTCCCATGGAAGCCGTCGCCCCGCCCGCCGCCGGCGCCCCCGCCATCCGCTGCGCGGGGCAGGAGCGCGGCTACCGGGAGTTCGCCGACCGCGCGGCGCGGATCGCAAGCGGCTTACGAGAGGCGGGAGTCGACCCGGGCGACCGGATCGCCGTGGTCCTCCGCAACGAGCCCGCGCATCTGGAGATCACCGCCGGCGCCGCCCTGCTCGGCGCCTGTGCGGTCCCGGTCAACTGGCACTTCCGCCACGACGACCTGCGGCACGTCCTCACCGACAGCGGCAGCAAGCTGGTCTTCGTCCACACCGACCTGCTGGACCGGGTGGCCGCCGTGCTGCCGGAGGGCGTACGCCTCGTCGAGGCGGCGGTACCGGCCGGGGTGGCGGCCGCCTGCGGCATCGCCGCACCCCCGCCCACCGGTGCGCACCCGCTGCTCGACGACTGGCTGGCCGGCCACGAGCCGCTCGGCCGGCCCGCCGCGGAACGCCCGCCCACCGTCATCTACAGCTCCGGAACCACCGGACGCCCCAAGGGAGTTCTGCGCGCCCCCGTCACACCGGACCGGCTCGACCAAGCCGTACAGCGGTTCCTGGAGTACTTCGCGGTGGCCCCCGGCGGCCGTACGCTGATCCCCGCGCCGCTCTACCACGCGTCCCCCAGCCAGCACGCCGTCCTCGCGCTCGCCGCCGGCCTCGACATCACCCTGATGCCGCGCTTCGACGCCGAGGAGTTCCTGCGCCTCATCGAGCGGCACCGCATCGAGCAGGTACAGGTCGTCCCGACGATGTTCGTACGGCTGCTGCGGCTCCCCAAGGACGTCCGCGAGCGCTACGACCTGTCGTCGCTCACCTCCGTGGTGCACGCCGCCGCGCCCTGTCCGCCGCATGTGAAACACGCCATGATCGACTGGCTGGGGCCGGTCCTCCGGGAGTACTACGGCGGCAGCGAGACCGGCGCGGTGACGTGGTGCGACAGCGCGGAGTGGCTGGCCCACCCCGGCACCGTCGGCCGGGCGAGCGGGACCGGCGAGGTCGCCGTCCTCGGCCCCGACGGACAGCCGCTGCCGACCGGCGCCACCGGTGACGTCTACCTCAAACCGTCCGAGGACTGGCCGCAGTTCACCTATCTCGGCGACCACGCCAAACGCGCCGCCATGGAGGCGCCGGGCCTGCCCGGGTACGTCACCATCGGCGACATCGGCCATCTCGACGCGGACGGCTACCTCTACCTCAGCGACCGCCGCAACGACATGGTCATCTCCGGCGGCGTCAACATCTACCCCGCGGAGATCGAGGCCGCACTGCTGGCCCTGGACGGAGTGCGGGACGCCGCGGTGTTCGGCATCCCCGACGAGGAGTTCGGCGAGGTCCTCGCCGCGCACCTGGAGACCGAGCCCGGCGTACGCCTCACCGCGGAAGCGGTACGCGGCCACGTCGCCGAACGGCTCGCCGGCTACAAGGTCCCGCGGGCCGTCGTCTTCGAGCAGCGGCTCCCGCGCGACGAGTCCGGCAAGCTCTTCAAACGAAGGCTGCGGGACCCGTACTGGGCGGAGCGCGGGGGAGCGATCTGAGGAACCCGGTCGCCCCGCAACTCGCGGCTGTGGAAAGCGAGTTGGCGGCAATGACGTCCCCGTGCCGTCTTCCCACGACGGTCCGGGGAAGGTCGGGCGGATGACCCCGGAGGTAATCGCCCCCGTGACGGTGGCCTGGAACCGTGGACGGCAGCACCCCCCCCGGAGTCCCCACGGGCACCGAAGCCCCACGGAAAGGCAGTCCCATGAGCGCGTTCGCCATCGCCCACCTCCGCCCCACCGCCCCGCACCCGGACATCGCCGTGTACCTGGACCGGATCCAGCCGCCCCTGGACCCCTTCGGCGGACGGTTCCGGGTGCACAACGCGCAGGTCGAGGTGCGCGAGGGCGAGTGGCCGGGCTTCGTCGTCGTCATCGAATTCCCCGGCATCGACGAGGCCCGGGCCTGGTACGACTCTCCCGCGTACCAGGAGATTCTGCCGCTGCGCACCCGGCACATCGAGGGCGACTGCGTCCTGGTGCCCGGAGTCGGCGCCGACTACGACGTCTCGGGGACCGCCGCCGCGCGGAGGGCGGCCGCCGCCTGACGGGACCATCCCGCGTCGGCGGCCTCCCCGCGTCGTTAAGGTCCGTGGGAAACGTCCGTCGGAAACGTCTCGTCCCCCACCGTCCCGGCACGCGCTCCCGCTAGAGTCGACTGCGACGGTCAGCCGCAACAGCGCTGGTGAAACCGCTTCCACAGGGTTCCGGGGGCCGCCGCCCCGGGGGGAGGACGAAGAGTCGACATGAGCCGCCGTTCCCATGGATTAATGGCCGTCTGGGCCGAGGCGCAGCGCCAGCAGCAGCGCCGGGAGGAAGCCCAGCGCCGCGCGTACGCCCAGGCGCAGCGCGACCAGGAACGGCAGGCCCGCGACGCCGAACGGGCCATGGCGCGGCTGCACCGGGAACGCCAGGCCGCCTACCGTCAGCAGCGCGAGGCGGACGCCCGCCGCCGGACCGAGGAGCTGGACGCGCGGGTCGCCGCGCTCACCGGCCTGCTCGCCGACGGCTGCCGGGCCCCGGCGTTCACCGCCGCCGCGCTGCTGCGCCCCGAGCGCATCGAGGAGTTCTCGCCGGGCGCCCTCGCCACCCCCGTACCCATGCCGGATCCGGCCCGCTATCAGGCGCCCACCGGCGGCCGGCACCTGGGCGCGGTCCGCCGCGACCGCGCCCAGGAGGAGGCCCGCGCCCGGTACGAACAGGACTGGTACGCCGCCCAGGCCGCCGAACACCAGCGGCAGAACCAACTCGCCGCCTACCGGCGGCAGTACGACCAATGGGCCGCCGGTGCGCTGGCCGAGATCCGGCAGCACAACGCCGGCATAGCGGAGCTGCTGACCGGGCTGCGCAACGGTGACGCCGAGGCCGCCGTCGAGTACTTCTCCGCCGCGCTCTACGCCTCCACCGCCTGGCCCGAGGGGTTCCCCCGCCGGGTCACCGCCGCCTACGAGCCGACCGCCCGCCAGCTCGTCCTGGACTGGGAACTGCCCGGCTACACCGTCGTCCCGGAGACCAAGGCCGTCCGGTACCAGGCCGGCACCGACCAGGAGAAGGAAACCGCCCGGCCGGCCGCCCAGCGCCGGGCGCTCTACCGCGACGTCCTGGCCCAGAGCATGCTGCTGGTCCTGCGGGACCTCTTCGCCGCCGACACCTACGGTGCGCTGGACTCGGTGGCGCTCAACGGCTTCGTGGACGACGTCGACCCGGCGACCGGCCGCCCCGCGCAGGTGTACCTCGCCACCGTCATGGCCCCGCGCAGCGCCTTCGACGCCCTCCACCTCGACCGGGTCAGCGCGGTGGAGTGTCTGACCGACGGCCTGCGCGGACAGCTCGCCGCCCGACCGGACCAGCGCACGGCGGTACGGCCCGGACGGCTGCCGGGCGACGTCGGCGGTGCGGGCACGGTCGTCTCGCACGGCGGCGAGACCGAGCCGGACCTCTACGAGATGGACCCGATCGCCTTCGAGAACCTGATCGCCGAACTGTTCCGCGCGATGGGCATGCAGGCCGTCACCACCCAGCGGTCCGGCGACGGCGGGGTGGACGTGGACGCGCTGGACCCCGACCCGATCCGCGGCGGCAAGATCGTCGTACAGGTCAAGCGCTACCGCAACACCGTCCCGCCCACCGCGGTCCGCGACCTGTACGGCACCGTCCAGGCCGAAGGCGCCAACAAGGGCGTGCTGGTGACCACCTCCCGCTTCGGCCCCGGCGCGCACACCTTCGCCAACGGCAAACCGCTCAGCCTGATCGCCGGCCCCGAACTCGTCGACCTGCTCGGCCGCTACGGTCTCAGTGGCCGCCTCGGCACACCCGCTCCCGGCGCCGCCACCGCCGCCGACACCTCCTCCGGGACGCCGGAGCACAACATCCTCGGCATGACCTGGTCCGGGGACGTGGCCCTCGACGTCTGCGCCCTGGTCTGCAAGGGGACCACCGTGCTCAGCGACGACCACTTCGTCTTCTACAACAACCCGCACACGCCGGACGGTTCGGTACGGATGCGGCCCGCCACCGCCCCCGACCGGGCCGCCGTACAGGTGCACTTCGAGGGGCTGCCACCCGACGCCGACCGGCTGGTCCTGGTCGCCGCCATCGACCCCCAGACCAACCCCGACGCCGACCTCTCCGGCTTCACCGACGCCCGGATCCGACTGCTGGACGCCGCGGGGGAGGAGCAGGGCCAGCTGACGGTCTCCGACGGGCGACAGGGCGAGACCGCCCTCGTCCTCGGCTCCTTCCGCCAACGCCCCGGCGGCGACTGGGACTTCGTCATCGGCGGCAAGGGCTACCCAGGCGGCCTCACGGCCTTGGTACAGGAGTACGGGATCGAGGTTGCCTGAGCCGTTCGCTGCGCTTGGCATTCTTCCCACGTACCTGGCTGTCCCGCCGTCGAGGTTGCTCGCCGTTGCGCTTTGCGGCGCCGCGTACGTACGTGTCTCTCCCGCCGCGGGTCGTCTCGCCGTTGCGCGCTTGCGGCGCCCCGCGCGTACCCGCCTTCCCGCCGCGGGGCTCGTTCTCCGTTGCGCCTGCGGCGGGCTGGGTTTGTGGTGGGTGCGATGACGGGCCTCCGGGGCCGGTTGTGTGGACTGCTGACGCTTTACGTCCACACAACCGGCCCCTCCGGCCCGTCCCCTCCCGTGAGGGGATAGGAATGTGGTGCGTGGGGGCGGGCGTTGGGGCATGCAAGGGGGCCTGGGTACCCCTACGGGATGGTCGAACAGATCCCGTAAGGGTTGCGAGGGCCCCCTGCAGGGCCTCAACTCGACCGGCCGGGGAGGTATTCCCGACACCCCACCCCAGGACGTGAGGTGCACCCAGAACGACAGCGCCCACCCCCACCGGCCTCTTACCCCCACCAACGGGAGGGGACAGACCGGAGGACGAAGTCTGTAGGGCTGTCACCGCACCCGAAAACACCACGCCCGCCGCCAGGCGCGACGGCGAGCAACCCCGGCGGCGGGACGGCCACGTACGTACGGGGCGCCGCAAAGCGCGCAACGGCGAGCACCCCCGATGGCGGGACGGCCAGGTACGTACGGGGCATCGCAAAGCGCAGCGCAACGCGTGATATCTGTCTGGTATGGGCATGTATGGGAGGTATTGGGTAGTCGGCCGGAGAGGGCTGGTCGGCGTACTGGCCGTCGCGCTGGCCGCGGGGTGTGGGGGTGGGCGCCCGGTGGCGCGGCCCAGCCTCGGCGCGGAGGCGGCGGGCTCGCGATCGGGGGCGGGCGCGGAAGCCCGTTCGCCTGCGCACGGGCGGGCGCGGGTTGCCGAGCCCGCGGTCCGGCGGGCCTTCACGCTCGTCGCCGCGGGGGACGTGATCCCGACCCACCCCGAAGTGCTCGACACCGCGCAGGACGACGCGCCCCTCGACGGCTACGGCTACGACTTCCGGCCGATGCTCAAGGGCGTGGCCCCCGTCGTCTCCGGGGCCGATGTGGCGCTGTGTCACCTGGACGCGCCGCTCGGCCCGCTCGACGGACCGTTCACCGGGTACCCGCTCCTCCAGTCGCCGCCGCAGATCGCCACCGCGCTCAAGGCGGTCGGTTACGACTCCTGCGGGACCGCGTCGAATCACGCCCTCGACCAGGGGCTGCCAGGAATCCGCCGGACCCTGGACGCGCTGGACACGGTCGGGCTGCGGCATTCCGGGACGGCCCGGGACGACACCGAGGCCGCCCGCCCGGCGCTGCTACGGGCCCCCGGTGGGGCGCGGGTCGCCCATCTGTCGTACACCGACGGCATCGAGGGCGTCGGCCTGCCGGACGGTGCGGACCGGGCGGTGAACCTGCTCGACGAGGAGAAGATCATCGAGGATGCCCGGGCGGCCCGCCGGGCCGGTGCGGACGTCGTGGTGGTCAGTCCCGCGTGGGGCACCGAGTACCGGACCGCCCCGGACGAGGAGCAGCTCGCCCTGGCCCGGGCGCTCACCGCCGCCGAGACCGACGGCCGGCCCGACGTCGACCTGATCGTCGGCACCCACGCGCACACCCCGCAGCCGTACGAGAAGGTCAACGGCACCTGGGTCGTCTACGGACTCGGCGACCAGCTCTCCGGTGCGATGAGGCAGCCGCGCGGGAACTGGGGCACGCTCGCCCGCTTCCGGTTCGCGCCGCCCGAGCGGCCCGGCGGGCGCTGGCGGGTCACCGAGGCCGCCTACGTCCCGCAGCTCGCCGAGCAGGGCACGCGGGTGCGGGTGCGGAACCTCGCACGGACCGGCGCGCACCGCGACGTCCGGGACCGGATCGGCGCGGCGGTGCTGAGCCGGGGCGCCGCGGAGGACGGGCTGACGATGGGGCGGTGAGGCCGCCCTGCCGCGGTGTGAAACCCTGGTCGCCTATCCGTCGGCAGGCTCAGGGAAGGGACCGGAGGGCAGTGAGCGAGAGTGCGGCCGTCCGGGCCCGTAACCCCCGCGGGCAGGGCGAGCGGCTGCGGGAGGAACTGCTGCGGGCCACCGAGCGGCTCCTGGAGGAGGTCGGCAGCGAGGACGCGTTGTCGCTGCGGGCGGTCGCCCGGGAGGCCGGTGTCGCCGCCCCGAGCATCTACCGGCACTTCTCCGACAAGACCGAGCTGGTCTGGGCGACCCTTGAGGTCAGCTACGAGCGGCTGGCGGCGGCGATGGCCGAGGCCGCCGCACGGGCCGCCGCGGACGACCCGGTGGCGCGGCTGCGCGCCCAGCTGCGGGCCTACTGCCGTTACGCCGTCGCCCACCCGGCCACCTACCGCCTGCTGTACGAGACCCGGCAGACCCCGGTCGGCCCCGAGCGGCTGGCCGGCCACCCCGCCGGGCTGCTGGTGCGCAGCTGGCAGCGGGCGCTGACCGCCTGCGAGGACGCCGGCTGGCGGGTGCGGGGCGCGCGCTCCGAGGCGCCGTACGTGCTGTGGTCGGCGGTGCACGGCCGGGTGATGCTCTGGCAGGTCATGCCGAGCCGCAAGGACACGCGTCGGCTGGACCGCTTCGTCGACGAGATGCTGCAGTTGTTGTTGGAGCGCTGAGCACACTCCCTCAGCCGCTGTTGCGGTCGTACCGGCTGTGTGGCCGTTGCCGGCCGTGGCGGCTTCTCCGTGCCGGGTCACCCTCCCCTGAGGCACTGTCATGTCTCCTCTCCCATCCGACCCCCGACGCGTTTACCCGTGTATTACACATGTAAGTTTACAGTCGTTAGGTGAGCGTGCGGATCGTGACGCCGCCCCCTGCCGGCGTGCGCGCACACGCACGATGAAGGAGATGAGCGCAATGACACTGTCCACCGCCCCGGCGCCGCTGCCCGTCGAGCCTCCGAGCGGCTGCCCCTTCGACCCGCCGGCCGAGTTCGGTGCGCTGCGTACCGCCCGGCCGATCTCCAAGATCGGGCTGCCGGACGGAAGTTGGGCCTGGCTCGTGACGCGTTACGCCGACATCCGGGCCGTCCTCGGTGACCTCCGCTTCAGCTCCGACACCACCGTGCACGGCTACCCGCGGAGCGGGATGACCGGCGGCGGCAGTACGCAGAACCGCGGCTTCATCCGCATGGACCCGCCGGAGCACACCAGGCTGCGGCGCATGGTGACCCGCGAGTTCATGGTCAAGCGGGTCGAGGCGCTGCGCCCGGAGATCCAGCGCCTCACCGACGAACTCTGCGACGCCATGGAGCGCGCCGAAGGGCGCGAGGAGGGCGGCGTGGACCTGGTCGAGGCGCTGGCGCTGCCGGTCCCGTCCCTCGTCATCAGCCTGCTGCTGGGCGTGCCCTACGACGACCACGAGATCTTCCAGCGGCTCACCGGCACCCTGCTCTCCCGCACCGTCACCGACGACGAACGCGAGGCCGCCCGGACCGAACTGCGCGACTACCTCGACCGGTTGGTCACCGCCAAGGAGGCCGACCCGGGCGACGACATCCTGGGCCGGCTGATCGTCGAGCAGCAGCGGACCGGCGAGATCTCCCACGACGAGGTGGCCGCCTTCGCCGCCCTGCTGCTGATCGCCGGGCACGAGACCACCGCCAACATGATCGGGCTGAGCGCGCTGACCCTGATGCGCGACCCGGAGTCCGCCGAGCGGCTGCGGCAGGACCCCGCCCTGATCCGCGGTGCCGTCGAGGAACTGCTGCGGTTCCACAGCATCATCCGCAACGGCCCCCGACGGGTCGCCACCGAGGACGTCGAGATCGGCGGGCACCTCATCCGGGCCGGCGAGGGCGTCGTGGTGGCCGTCCCCTCCGGCAACCGCGACGAGACCGTCTTCCCCGAACCCGACCGGCTCGACATCGCCCGTCCCAACGCCCAGCACCACGTCGCCTTCGGGTACGGCATCCACCAGTGCCTCGGTCAGGCCCTGGCCCGGGTCGAACTCCAGGTCGTCCTCGGCACATTGCTGCGCCGGTTCCCGGCGATGCGCCCCGCGGTGCCGGTGGAGGAGATCCCGTTCCGTACCGACATGTCGATCTATGGCTGCCACGCCTTGCCCGTCACCTGGTAGGCCGGCAACCCGGCCGCCCCGCAACCTCACTCATCCCACGACCTCGCTCATCCCGAACCTCACCCACCCCCACGGAGAATCACGATGAAGATCACCCTCGTCGCCGACAAGTGCTGCGCCGCCGGCCAGTGCGTACTCATCGCCCCCGAGGTCTTCGACCAGCGTGACGAGGACGGCGTCGTGGTGCTGCTCGACGCCGAACCGCCGGCCGACCAGCACGACGTGGTCCGCGAGGCCGCCGCCATCTGCCCGGCCGCCGTCATCGAGGTCCAGGCGTGACCACCCGCCCGATAGCCGTCGTCGGCGCCTCCGCGGCCGGCCTCGCCGCGGCCGAGGCGCTGCGCCGCTCCGGCTGGACCGGCCCGCTCGTCCTCATCGGCGACGAGCCCCATCTCCCGTACGACCGGCCGCCGTTGTCCAAACAGCTGCTGCACGGCGCCTGGGAGCCGGAGCGGCTGCTGCTGCGCACCAAGGACCAGCTCGACCCGCTCGGCCTCGACCTGCGGCTCGGGACCCGGGCCACCGGACTCGACGTGGCCGCCCGCACCCTCACGCTGGACAACGGTGAACGGCTCGACTGCGCCGGCGTGATCATCGCCACCGGGGTCGCGGCCCGTACGCTGCCCGGCGCCGACGCGCTCACCGGCGTACACACCCTGCGCACCCTCGACGACGCACTGGCCCTGCGCGGCCGGCTCGCCGACGGTGGCCGGCGCCTGGTGATCGTCGGCAACGGGGTGCTGGGATGTGAAGCGGCCGCGGTGGCACGGGAGTTGGGGCACGAGGTGACCCTCGTCGGCCACGACCCGGTACCCATGGCCGCCGCCGTCGGCACCGCGGTCGGACAACTGCTCGCCGAGGAGCACCGGGCCCGCGGCGTCACCCTGCGCACCGGCACGGTCGACGGCTTCGACAGCGACGGGGACGCGGTCAGCGCCGTCCGGCTGGCCGATGCGGGCACCGGGGGTGGGGAAGGGGCCCGGCTGCCCGCCGACACCGTGCTGCTCGCCATCGGGTCCACCCCCGCCATCGGCTGGCTGGCCGGCGACCCGGCCCTGGACACCACCGACGGGCTGCGCTGCGACGCGTACTGCGCCGCCGCCACCGGTATCTACGCCGCCGGCGACGTGGCCCGCTGGGAGCACCCGGTGCACGGCCGGCCGCTGCGCATCGAGCACCGGATGAACGCCACCGAACAGGGCATGGCCGCCGCCCGCAACCTGCTCGCCGAACTGGCCGCGGACGGCGCCGACGCCCAGGAACGCCGCCCGTTCGCCCCGGTCCCGTACTTCTGGTCGGACCAGTACGACCTCAAGATCCAGGCGTACGGGCCGACCGCGGGGGCCGACCGGGTCGAGACCCCGGTGCTCGACCGGGCCGGACGCCGGATCCTCGCGCTCTACGGCCGGGAGGGCCGTGCGGTCGCCGTGCTCGCCGCCGGCCTGGCGCCGCGCCAGATCCGGGCGCTGCGGGCCGTCGTCGCCACCCCGCTGCCCTGGGACGAGGCCCGCGCACGCATCGACACCGCGACGGCCACCGGCTGACGCGTCGCCGAGCACCGCGGCCCGTGCCCGATCATGGACGGATGGCCGACTCGTACGTACGGGTGCGCGGCGCCCGTGAGCACAACCTCCGCACCATCGACGTGGACATCCCGAGGGACGCGCTGGTCGCGTTCACCGGGGTGTCCGGCTCGGGCAAGTCCTCGCTCGCCTTCGGCACCCTCTACGCCGAGGCCCAGCGCCGCTACTTCGAGTCCGTGGCCCCCTACGCCCGGCGGCTGATCCACCAGGTCGGCGCGCCCAAGGTCGAGGACATCACCGGACTGCCGCCGGCCGTCGCACTGGAACAGCGGCGCTCCGCGCCCACCTCCCGCTCCTCCGTCGGCACCGTCACCACCCTCTCCAACACCCTGCGGATGCTCTTCTCCCGCGCCGGCGACTACCCGGAAGGCACGACCGAACGGCTGGACTCCGACGCCTTCTCGCCCAACACCGCGGCCGGCGCCTGCCCCGAATGCCACGGCCTGGGCACCGTCCACCGGGTCACCGAACAATCCCTGGTACCCGACCCCGCACGGTCCGTCCGCGAGGGCGCCATCGCCGCCTGGCCCGGCGCCTGGCAGGGCAAGAACCTCCGCGACATCCTCGCCGCCCTCGGCCACGACATCGACCGGCCCTGGCGCGAACTCCCGCAGGCCGACCGCGACTGGATCCTGTTCACCGACGAAGAGCCCGTCGTCACCGTCCACCCGGTCCGCGAGGCCGGCCGCATCCAGCGCCCCTACAAGGGCCGGTACATGAGCGCCCGCCGCTACGTCCTGCACACCTTCGCCGACTCCAAGAGCGAGACGCTCCGGCGGCGCGTCCAGGGCTTCATGGTCGCCGAGCCCTGCCCGCGGTGCGCCGGACGACGGCTGCGCCCCGAGGCGCTCGCCGTCACCTTCGAGGGCCGGGACATCGCCACCCTCGCCGGCCTGCCGCTCGGCGCCCTCGCCGAGCTGCTCCGCCCCACCGCCGCCCGCACCGACGACGAGGTCGCCCCGGCGCTCGCCCGCGACCTCGTGGCCCGCATCGAGGTCCTCACCGAACTCGGCCTCGGCTACCTCAGCATGGACCGGCCCGCACCCACCCTGTCCGCGGGCGAGCTCCAGCGGCTGCGGCTCGCCACCCAGCTGCGCTCCGGCCTGTTCGGCGTCGTCTACGTCCTCGACGAGCCGTCCGCCGGACTCCACCCGGCCGACACCGAGGCCCTGCTCACCGTCCTCGGCCGGCTCAAGGACGCCGGGAACACGCTGTTCGTGGTCGAGCACGACATGGACGTGGTGCGGCACGCCGACTGGATCGTGGACATCGGACCGCGCGCCGGGGAACACGGCGGCCAGGTCCTGCACAGCGGCCCGGTCGCCGCCCTCGCCGACGCCGCGGCCTCCGCCACCCGCCGCTACCTCTTCGCCACCGAACCGCCCCCCGAGCGCACCCCGCGCACCCCTTCCGGGACCCTGACCCTGCGCGGCGTCACCCTGCACAACCTGCGCGGACTGGACGCGGCCTTCCCGCTCGGCGTCTTCACGGCCGTCACCGGCGTCTCCGGATCGGGCAAATCGACGCTGGTCACCCGGGTCCTCGCGGAGACCGTACGGGACCACCTCGGCGCCGGCCGGCCCGACGCCGCGGAGGACGGCACCGAGGACGGGACGGAGGCCGGGACCGAGGCCGGGCCGATGGCCCGCGCCCGGCTCGCCGGCGCCGACGGCCTCGCGGCGATCGACCGGCTGGTCCGCGTCGACCAGAAGCCGATCGGCCGCACCCCGCGCTCCAACCTCGCCACGTACACCGGGCTGTTCGACGCGGTGCGGAAGGTCTTCGCCGCCACCGACGAGGCCCGGGCCCGCGGCTACACCGCGGGACGGTTCTCCTTCAACGTCGCCGCCGGCCGCTGCGAGACCTGCCAGGGCGAGGGCTTCGTCGCCGTGGAACTCCTCTTCCTCCCCGGCACGTACGCGCCGTGCACCGCCTGCCACGGCGCCCGCTACCACCCCGAAACCCTCCAGGTCACCTACCGGAACCGGACGATCGCCGACGTCCTGGACATGACCGTGGACACCGCCGCGGACTTCCTCGCCGACGTCCCGGCCGCCGCCCGCAGCCTGCGCACCCTCCAGGACGTCGGCCTCGGCTACCTCCGGCTCGGCCAGCCCGCGACCGAACTGTCCGGCGGCGAGGCCCAGCGCATCAAACTCGCCACCGAACTCCAGCGCACCCGCCGCGGCCACACCCTCTACCTGCTCGACGAGCCCACCACCGGGCTGCACCCCGCCGACACCGAGGTGCTGCTGCGCCAGCTGCACGGCCTGGTCGACGCCGGCCACACGGTCGTGGTCGTCGAGCACGACATGGGCGTGGTCGCCGGCGCCGACCACGTCATCGACCTCGGTCCGGGCGGCGGCGCGGACGGCGGCCGGATCGTGGCCGAGGGCCCGCCCGCCGCGGTCGCCGCCGCCCCGGGCAGCCGCACCGCCCGCTATCTGGCCCGGCGGAGGGGGCACCCGGGCCGGTCCTGAGGGTCCGCTAATGTACGCAGGTCAGATCACCAGGCAACACCACCGCGCAAGCCTGCGCAGCACCACGAAGGGGGCACCTCTCATGGCAGACATCAACGAGGCCAGGGCGACGTTCGACCGGTACGACGCGGACGGCGACGGCCAGGTCACGCCGGACGAGTTCAAGCACGCGATGGCGGAGATGGGCGACCCGTTCGTCACCGGCCCGGTCGCCGAGGCCGTCATCAAGGCCAAGGACACCGACCAGGACGGCACCATGTCCTTCGACGAGTTCTGGCAGGCCCTGCAGGGCTGACGCCCGCCCCGCCGCTGCCCGCACACCCCCTTCGCCGCCCGTTCGCCCGCGACCGCGCGCCGTGCCGCCGGCCGCGGGCGAACGGAGTGCCGTCACCGCCGGCCGGCCGCACCACCCGCCGCCGCGGTGCCCACCGGCGGCGGCGCGGCCCGTTCGCCGGTGCCCCAGCCGGACGGCTCCGTGCCGACCGTGAAGGCCAGTTCCCGGCCCTTCCGCAGCTCACCGGTGGTCAGGTACGTACGGTCACGGATGGCACCGTCCAGACGCACCGACTGGACATACCGGTTGGCCGCGGACGTACCGGGCGCGGTGAGGGTGAAGTGCCCCGCCGGGTAGTAGCGCCGGTCCAGTGTCAGCTCGACCCGGTCGAAGACCGGCGTGCTCAGCCCCCAGGTGTCGGTGCCCGGCTGCACGGGGAACATCCCGACCGACGACAGCACCATCCATGCCGACATCGTCCCCAGGTCGTCGTTACCGGTCATCCCGCTGGGCGTGTCGGTGAACAGCGTCAGCGCCGCATGCACCACGTCCGTCGTCTTCCACGGCCGGCCGGTGGACAGATACGTGTACGGAGCGATCAGGTCCGGCTCGTTCTGCGGGTTGTACTTGTCCGCGTTGTAGTAGTCGTACGGCCCGTTGACCCACACCTCACGGGCGGTCTTCGCCGGGTCCGCCAGCAGCTTCCGGTACGCGAAGAACGCATCGAGCCGCTCGTCCGCCGCCTCCCGGCCGCCGATCAGCCGCAGCATCCCGGGCAGGTCCTGCGGCACCAGCCACTGGTACTGCCAGGCCGTGCCCTCGTGGAATCCCTCGCTCCTGGCCGGATCGGCCGGACCGGTGAACGCGCCGTGCCCGTCCCGGGCCCGGAAGAAGCCGGTCGACGGGTCGAAGATCTTCCGGTAGTTCTGCGCCCGGGCCGCGTAGCGGTCGGCGTCCGCGGTGTGCCCCAGATCCCGTGCCATCTGCGCCAGCATCGCGTCGGACAGGGCGTATTCGAGGGTCGCCGAGGCGCCGTGGTCGAAGTCCGAGTCGCCGGGCTTGCGGTGCGGGCGGCCCTTGACGTACGGCGCGAAACCGTCCCTCAGGTACTCCGCGTTCGCCTCCCGACCGACGGCCGGGGACCCGGCCGGCGGCACCCCGTCGGCGTTCTTCGCGAGCGCCGCGTACGCCTCCTCCTCATGGCCCTTCAGCAGGCCCTGCCGGTAGGCGTTGGTGAGGAACGGGGTGACCGGGTCGCCGGTCATGATGTTCGTCTCGACCGTGCCGTAGCCCCACTTGGGCAGCCAGCCGCCCTCCTTGTCGATCCGCAGCACCGACAGCGCCATGTCGCGCGACTCGTGCGGCGCCAGCAGCGCGAGCAGCTGCGCCTGGGTGCGGTAGGTGTCCCACAGCGACCAGTTCTGGTAGTAGGCGGAGCCGCCGAACTCGGCGGTCCGGTGCACCTTCCGGTCCCAGCCGGTGTAGCGGCCGTCCGCGTCGCTGCCGAGGTTCGGCGCCAGGAACGACCGGTACAGCGAGGAGTAGAACGTCCGGCGCAGCGTCCGGCTGCCGCCCTGCACCCGCACCAGGGCCAGCCGCCGCTCCCACGCGGCATCGGCCGCGGCCCGGACCCGGTCGAACGAACCCCCGCCCTCCGCGCGCAGATTGCGGGCCGCGCCCGCCGCGTCGACGTAACTGAGGGCCGTGGTCGCCTCGACCGTACGGTCCTCGCGGGTGTCGAAGCGGACGTACGCGCCGTGCCGGCCGCCCGCCGTGGACCCGCGCGACCCGGGCGTGACGGTGTCGCCCTCCCAGGTGCCGTACGAGGTGAACGGCCGGTCGAAGCGGGTGATCGTGTAGACGGTGTACGGCTCGGTGTCCTGGCAGAAGCCGCGGCCGGTGAGGGCGGTGCGGACGGTGCGGGAGTCCAGCACCTCGACCTTCGTCACGACCGTCCGGTGCAGCGACTGCCCGGCGTTGAGCAGCACATTGGCCTTGTCGGTGGCCGGGAAGGTGTAGCGCTGCCGGCCGGTGCGGGCGGTGGCGGTCAGCTCGGCGGTGATCCCGCCGTACGAGGTCAGGCCGACCCGGTAGTAGCCGGGCCGGGCCGACTCGTCGTCATGGCGGAAGGCGGCCGCGTACCTGGCGTCGTCGGTCTCGGTGAGGTCGCCCGTGGTGGGCAGCACCGGCAGGTCACCGCCGAGCCCGCAGCCGACGCCGGAGATGTGCACCGAGCTGAAACCCCGGATGTGGTCGTCGTCGTAGCTGTAGCCGCTGTAGTGACCGGTGTCGGGGGAGAGCTGCACCATGCCGAACGGCACCGCGGCGCCCGGGTAGGTGTTGCCGTCCTTCTGGCTGCCGATGAAGGGATTGACCAGGTCGGTGAGCGTGCCGCCGGGCGGTGCGGCCTGTGCGGCGGGGGCGGTGAGTCCGCCTCCGACCAGCGCGGCCGCCAGCACCGCGCCCGCGGTACGCAGCCGGTTGCGACTGGGCCATGGCATGAATCCGGACCTCCGGTTCGCCGACAACGTTGTCAGGGCGCGCTCATTCTTGGGGCGCGTCAGGTCCGCGTCAAGAGCGCGCCACGAGCACAACTACGGTGCGGCGCAGGCGACATGAGGGCACCTGCGGTGCGACGAAGGCATGGCGAGGGCAACTACGGCGCGGCGCAGGCGTCACGAGGGCGATTACGGTGCGGCGCACGCATCACGAGGGCGGCCGTCGCACGGCACACGCCTCTCGTTAGGCTCACCCGGTGCACCTCCTCCCCGCCGACGTCGTCCGCTACGCGGCGGCCATCGAACCGTCCGAACTCGCCTGGGGCCGGCTGCACGGCCGGCTGACCGCCGCCGACACCGTCCGGCTCGCCTTCCTCCGCCGCTGCGACCTGGGGGCCGCTGGTGAGGTGTTCGCCCGGATCCATGCCCAGGGCCCGTCGGAGCCCCAACTGGACGCGTTCTGCCGGGAGATCCCGGGTGCGGAGACCGACGCCGCCGGACGGATCTGGGACTACCTCGCACTGGTCGGGCGGAGTGCGTCCGAGGGGGCCGGCGGTACGGGTACGGGACCGGTGGCGCGCCAACTGGCCGCCGGACGCACGGAGTTCCTGCTCGCCCGCGCCGCGTCGGGCCGGGGTATGAACTGGCGGGAGAGCGGGGCGCTGCTCGGCACCGACCGGCCGGAGGAGGTGGACGCCGCCTTCGAGCGCGGGGAGGAACTGCTGGGCGTGGCGGTGATCGGGCTCGCGCTGACCCACCCCGACCCGGCGGCGATCCTGCCCAGGGTCGCCCGGGCCCTGGAGTGCGCCCTGGAATCGTCGGACGACAGGCTGCGCCACCAGGGCCTCGTCGCCCTGGCGCACACCGCCCGGCTGCACGGCACGGTCGACCGCCGCTGTCTCGACCTGCTGCGACGTTGTCCGCGGGGGAACGAGGCGGACGACGACCTGTGGGCGTACGTGCCCCGTCGCCGGCTGCCGTGGTGGCTGTGGCGGCACCGGCTGGGGGCGTGGCCGCGGAGGGTGCTGCCGGGCGGGTGAGGGGCGGGGGCGCGCCTGTTGAGGGCACGTCAAAAATCACGGGGTGCGTGCCTTGCTCTCTTCGGGGCCGCGTGCCTCAATGGTCGGCGATTGCAGGTCGCTGACCACCCGTCAGTTCCCCGGCCGGCGCGTGCGGGGACGGCCTGTCACCCCCCTCACAAAGGCGGTTCCCCCATGAAGCAGCACAGATCTGGCACATTAGGCATGGTCACAGGCATAGGCACAGGTACACGCACAGGCATACGCGTCGGCATACGTACCGCCGTCGGCCTCGCGATCGCCGCAGCCGGGACCCTCGCGATGGCACCCGCATCGACCGCGGTGACCCCCGGCACCGCCACCCTCGCCTTCGACTGCGGCTCGTACGGTTCCGGTACGGCCACGCTCACCGCCACCCAGGACGGCACCGCCGCCACCATCAGCGTGTCGACGTCCGCGATCAGCTCGCCCATCAACATCGGCGCGAACTCGGTGCGGTCCACACTGACGCTCACCAAGAACGGTTCCGGAACGACCCGGTTCACCGGCAACGCCAACCCGGCCATCCCGGCCGGCGGCCCGGTCACCACCGGGCCCCTCAAGGGCACCGTCGCCTCCGGTGACAGCCTGCAGGCCAGCTCCCTGAAGGTCGTCGTCCTCGGGATCACGGCCACCTGCAAGGCCACGTCCCCGCAGTCACCCGGACCGTTCGTCTTCTGACCTGACCTGACCTGACCTGACCTGCCTGGCCGGGCCGGGGGGCGGTGGCCGCCGTGGCCGCCGCCCCTGCCGGTTCAGCGCACCTCGCCCCCGGAACCCTCCCGCTCCGCGCGTTCCAGGTTCGAGTGGCGGTAGGAGTAGCTGAAGTAGATGACCATGCCGACGAGGAACCAGACCACGAACCGCACCCAGGTCTGCCACGCCAGGAACGTGATCAGCCAGAGGGAGAACACCACCCCGAGCGCCGGCACCCACGGCATCCCCGGCGTGCGGAAGGTGCGCGGGAGTTCGGGGCGCTTGTAGCGGAGCACGATGACCGCCACGCAGACCACCACGAACGCCAGCAGGATCCCGATGTTCGTCAGCTCGGCGGCCTCGCCGATCGGCAGGAATCCGGCGATGGCCGCGGAGGCCGCCCCGACGATCCAGGTCACCCGGGTCGGTACGTGGTGCGTGGGGCTGGTCTTGGCGAACCACTTCGGCAGCAGACCGTCCCGGCTCATCGAGAACCACACCCGGGTCACCCCGAGCATGAAGGTGAACATGACGGTCAGGATGCCGATGATCGCGCCGACCGCGATGACGTCCGCGAGGCCGTGCAGGCCCACCGACTTGAACGCCGAGGAGAAGCCGCTCTCCGGGTCGATGTCCTTGTAGTTCTGCATGCCTGTCAGCACCAGGCAGGCCAGCACGTACAGCACCATCGAGATCGCCAGCGAGTACATGATCGCCTTCGGCATGTGGCGCTGGGCGTCGGTGGACTCCTCGGCGGCGGTGCTCATCGCGTCATAGCCGAAGACCGCGAAGAAGACGGTGGCCGCACCGGTGAAGGCGCCGCTCACCCCGAACGGGAAGAACGGCCGGTAGTTCGCGGTGTCGATGTGGAAGAAGCCGACCGCGATCACGACCAGGACGACCAGGACCTTCAGGCCCACCACGATCGTCTCGAAGCGCGCGGCGTTCTTGATGCCCAGGGTCAGCAGAAAGGCGATCAGGAGGCAGAGTGCCGCCGCGAAGAGGTCCACGCGGTGCCCCGGCCCGGTCCCCGGTGCGCCGAGCATCCAGGCCGGCAGATGGACTCCCAGCTCACCGAGGAGGAAGCTGAAATATCCGGAGATGCCGATCGCGACGACCGCGACGATCGCGGTGTACTCCAGCAGCAGGTCCCAGCCGATGAACCACCCGGCCACCTCGCCGAGCACCGCATAGCCGTAGGTGTAGGCCGACCCCGCCTTCGGGATCAGCCCGGCGAATTCGGCGTACGAGAAGGCGGCCGCGGCGCTCGCGATCCCCGCGACGAGGAAGGAGATCAGGACCGCGGGTCCGGCCTTCTCGTTCGCGACGGTGCCGGCGAGCGTGAAGATGCCGGCGCCGATGATGCCGCCGATGCCGATGGCGGTCAGCTGCCACAGCCCCAGCACCCGGGTGAGCTGCTGGCTCGCCGGGCCCTCCGCCTCTTCGATGTGTTCGATCGGTTTGCGGCGCAATACGCCCTGTCCCGCGCGCAGGCCCATCTGGGATCCCTCCGTAGGCTCGCTCCGTCGTGGTCCGACGGCGGATCATCATGGACCCTCAAGGGCCCCGGAGGAAGGCGACTCCCTAGTACGGCGGCGACTCGCCGGGAGACGTACCCGGGAGGGGTGTCATCGGGGTGTCAATCGGCGTCCTCCAGCCGGAATCCGACCTTCATGCCGACCTGGTAGTGGTCGATTTCGCCGTCGACGAGGTGTCCGCGCACTTCGGTGATCTCGAACCAGTCGAGATTGCGGAGGGTCTGCGAGGCGCGCTTGATGCCGTTCTTGATCGCCGCGTCCACGCTCTGCTGGGACGTTCCGACGATATCGGTCACGCGGTACGTGCGGTCGGTCACGGTGGTCTCCCTCGGCCGGGGCGGCGCTCCGCCCGTCCATCTCCCACCGTGCCTCAGCGCGGCCGACCCCACCAGCGGAGCGCCGCGGGGCCGCTACGGGACGACGGTGACCGGCCAGCGTCCCGCCTTGACCAGGCGGACGGCGACCGAGCCCATGATGCGGTGCCCGGCCGACTCCGAGGCGCCCACCACCACGGCGTCCGCCTTGAGCTCGTCGGCCATCTGCACCATGCCGCTGTACGGGTCGCCACGCAGCGTGTGGAACTCCCAGCGCACGTCGTAGATCCCCTGCAGCCGGTCGGTGGCCTTGCGGATCTCGGCCATCAGCTCCTCGGCCACCTCGTTGGTGGCGTCCACGACCGGCGCGCCCATCGACGCCCCGGCCGGCAGCACCGGCTGGACGTAGACCAGGACGAGCTTCGCGCCCTGCCGCCGGGCGAGTCCGGCCGCGTACGCGGCGGCGCGCCAGGACGAGTCGGAGCCGTCCACGCCGACGACGATGACCTTCGGGCCGTCCGTTCCGCGCTCGAACTGCGCGGCTGCGTTCTCCTCCACACCACGGAGGTTAACCGCACACGCGTGCTGATGGTCAGGCCGGGGCCGGTGGCCAGCTGTCCGCCGCCAGCACGCCCAGCACGTACGCCTTGGCCACCAGCGCGGTCCGGCCCTGCACCCGCCAGCGGCGGGACAGCCGGGTCAGGTGGTAGTTCACCCCGTCAACGGTCAGCCCCAGGGCCGCGCCGATCGCCGCCGTCGTCGCGCCGCCGGCGGCCAGGGCCAGGATCCGTGTCTCCACCGGGCTCGCCGTGGCCCGCGGGGCCGGCGGCGAAGCGCCCTCCGTGACCCGCAGCAGCGCCAGCAGGGCCGGCGGCTGGACGGACGCGTCGCCGACCGGGTCCACCGTCAGTTCCCCCTCGCGCTCCGCGCCGTCGGCCGCGGACCGCCAGTGCACCTCGACCGGATAGCGCGACCGGCGCCCGAGCCGCACCGCCTCCTCGATCCGCCGCAGCTGCTCCTTCGCCCGGGGCCGGAACAGGTCCAGCAGATTGCGGCCGCGCAACTGGCCCGGCGCCACCCCCCACAGCGTGGCCATCGCCGGATTGGCGATCAGCACCTCGCCGTCGGCCCGGCACACCGCGATCGGCGTCGGGATGCGGTCCAGCAGGATCAGGAAGTAGTTGCGCCAGGGACCGTCCGCGTACGGCCCCGCCGGATCGACCGGGGCGGGCCCGGAGGACGGCGGGTGGGCGCCGGCGGAGTCACCGTCCGGCGCACTGTCGGCGTGCCCGATGTTCATTGCCCCATCTCCGGTCCGCGCGCAAGAGCCAGCAGCGAAAAACCACTGCACAATCATGCAGTTGCCCGGGCCGCAGTTGCCCACCGGCCCCCTCACGCTGGAGACATGACCGACACCATCGCGCTCCACAGTGGCGAACGCGCCGCCGATGACGGCATCCCGGTCGTCGACATCACGGCCGACGGGATGACCTCGACACCCATCCAGCAGTCCATGGACCTCGCCCGCACCCACGGGCCGGTCTTCAAGCGCAGGCTCGGCGAGCGCGAGACGCTCTTCCTCACCTCGCTGGACCTGGTCACCGAGGCCGCCGACGAGACCCGCTTCGCCAAGGGGGTGTCGGTCGTCCTGGAGAACGTCCGGGAGTTCGCCGGGGACGGTCTGTTCACCGCCTACAACGACGAGCCGAACTGGGCCAAGGCGCACGAGGTCCTGATGCCGGCGTTCGCGCTGGGCTCGATGCGGACGTACCACCCGGCGATGCTGAAGGTGGCCCGCCGGGTCATGGCGAGCTGGGACCGGCGGGTGGCCGACGGCACGCCGGTGCGGATAGCCGAGGACATGACCCGGATGACGCTGGACACCATCGGGCTGGCCGGCTTCGGTTTCGACTTCGAGTCGTTCTCCCGCGGCGACTCGCAGCACCCGTTCGTCGAGGCGATGGTGCGCTGCCTCGAATGGAGCATGCGGAAGTTCGCCCGGGACCCGCACGCCGACCACTTTGCGGAGGACGCGGCGTTCCGCGCCGACGCGGATTACCTCGCCTCCGTCGTCGACGAGGTCATCGCCGCGCGCACGGCGAGCGGCGAGACCGGTGAGGACGACCTGCTCGGCCTGATGCTCGGCGCCCGCGCGCAGGAGGACGGCACCGGGACCGGCGGCCCCTCCCTCGACCTCGCCAACATCCGCAACCAGGTCATCACCTTCCTGATCGCCGGCCACGAAACCACCTCGGGCGCCCTCTCCTTCGCCCTCTACCACCTGCTCAAGGACCCGCTGGCGCTGCGCATGGTCCAGCGCGAGGCCGACGAGCTGTGGGGCGACCAGGCCGACCCGGACCCGACCTTCGAGGACATCGGCCACCTGCCGTTCACCCGGCAGGTCCTCAACGAGGCGCTGCGGCTGTGGCCCACCGCCGCCGCTTTCACCCGCCAGGCCCGCGAGGACACCGTGCTCGGCGGCCGTTACCCGGTCAAGGCCGGCCAGTTGGTCACCGTGCTCACCCCGATGCTGCACCGCGACCCGTGCTGGGGCGACAACCCCGAGCTGTTCGACCCGTCCCGCTTCAGCCCCGAGGCCGAGGCGGCCCGCTCACCGCACGCCTACAAGCCCTTCGGGACCGGTGAACGCGCCTGCATCGGGCGGCAGTTCGCGCTGCACGAGGCGACCATGCTGCTCGCCCTGCTCGCCCACCGCTACCGGCTGATCGACCACGCCGACTACCGGCTGCGCATCAAGGAGACCCTCACCCTCAAGCCCGACGGGTTCACCCTGAAGCTGGCCGCCCGCACGCCCGCCGACCGGGCCGCGGTGCGCGCCGCCCTGGGCGTGCTGCCCGGCGGCACCGCGGGATCCGGCTCCGCAGCCGACGCCACCACCGACGACGCCCTGCCCACCCGCGTCGTCCAGGGCACCGGGCTGCTGCTGTTGCACGGCAGCAACTACGGCACCTGCCGCGAGTTCGCCGAGCGGCTCGCCGACGAGGCCACCGGCCTGGGCTGCGCGACCGAGGTCGCCCCGCTGGACGCCTGCGCCGACGGACTGCCCACGGACCGGCCCGTCGTCATCGTTGCCGCCTCCTACAACGGACAGCCCACCGACGACGCGGCCGCCTTCGTCCGCTGGCTGCGCACCGCCGGGGACGGCGCCGCCGCGGACCGCCCGTTCGCCGTCCTCGGCGTCGGCGACCGCAACTGGGCCGCCACCTACCAGCACGTCCCCACCCTCATCGACGACCGGCTGGCCGCGCTCGGCGGCGACCGGATGCTGCCGCGCGCCGAGGCCGACGCCTCCGGCGATCTCACCGGCACCGTCAAGGAGTTCACCGCTGCGCTGCGCATCGAACTGCTGACCCGCTACGGCGACCCGGCCGGCACCGGCGCGGGCGCCCCGGCCGCCGAGGACACCGGCTGGACCGTCACCGAGCTCACCGGCGGACCGCTCGACGCCCTGGCGGCCCGGCACGGGCTGACCGAACTGACCGTCACCGAGGCCCACGACCTCACCGCGGAGGGCTGGCCGCGCCCCAAGCGGTTCCTGCGGCTCGCCCTGCCGGACGGCGTCACCTACCGCACCGCCGACCACCTCGCCGTGCTGCCGGCCAACGCGCCGGCCGCCGTCGAGCGGGCCGCCCGCGCCCTCGGCGCCGACCTCGACACCGTGCTCGCCGTGCACCCCGGCCGCCACCCGGCCCGCGACACCCTGCCCGTCGACCGGCCCCTGACCGTACGCCAACTCCTCACCCGCCACCTGGAGTTGGGGGCACGGCCGACCGCGGAGCAGATCGCGGTGCTGGCCGCGCACAACCCGTGCCCGCCCGAGCGGCAGGCCCTGGAACACCTCGCCGAGGACGACCCGCGGACCCTGATCGAGCTGATCGAGACCCACCCGGCGCTGCGCGGAGCGCTGCCCTGGCCGGTGGTCCTGGACCTGCTGCCGCCGCTGCGCACCCGGCACTACTCGATCTCGTCCTCGCCCGCCACCGACGCCCGGCACGCCGAATTGATGGTCTCGCTGCTGCCCGGCGGCACCGGCTCGACCTATCTGCACGGACTGCGCCCCGGTGACACGGTCCTGGCCCGGGTCCAGCCCTGCCGCGAGGCCTTCCGCCTCGACCCGGCCGACGTCACCCCGGTCATCCTGGTCGCCGCCGGCACCGGCCTCGCTCCGTTCCGGGGCGCCGTGGCGGACCGGGTCGCGGCCGGGCAGCAGGCGCCCGCCCGGCTGTACTTCGGCTGCGACGACCCCACGGCCGACTTCCTGCACGCCGCGGAGTTCGCCGCCGCCGAAGAGGCCGGGGTGCTCTCGGTCCGCCCCGTCTTCAGCGAGCGCCCCGAGAACGGCCACCGCTTCGTCCAGCACCGCATCGAAGCCGAGGCCGCCGAGGTCTGGGAACTCCTCCAGGCCGGGGCCCGGGTGTACGTCTGCGGCGACGGCAGCCGGATGGCCCCGGGCGTACGGGCCGCCTTCCGGGAGGTGCACGCCGCGCACACCGGCGCCTCGGCCCAGGAGTCCGAGGCCTGGCTGCGCGAACTCACCGCAGCCGGGCGGTACATCGAGGACGTGTACGCGGCGGGCTGAGAACGCCCGGCGGCCCGGCCGTCCGTCCTGCGGCGGGCTGGATCTTCCGGCCCGCCGGAGGCAAGGTGGGCGGTGCGGCAAGGTGGCCGCACCGCCGGCCACGACCCGGCCGGCGGACCGAGCGGGGGCACACCCGGGGGGACCACGGCATGAGCAAGGCCCTGATCATCGGCGGCGGCATCGCGGGCGCGGTGACCGCCCTGGCGCTGCACAAGGCGGGCATCGAGGCGGAGGTCTTCGAGGCGTACCCGACCGGCGCGGACGACGTCGGGGCCTTCCTCGTCGTCTTCGCCAACGGGCTGGAAGCGCTCCGGGTGATCGACGCCCACGACCCGGTCGCCGCACACTCCTTCCCGGCCCGGCGGATCGCGGTGTTCGGCCACGACGGCAGCAAGGTCGGCGAGCGGCCCCTCGCCAGCAGCGGCACCGGCCCCGGCCCCCGCACCCTGCGGCGGGCCACCCTCTACCAGGTGCTGCACGCCGAGGCGGCCCGCCGGGGAATCCCCGTGCACCACGGGAAACGGCTGGTCGGCGCCGAGACGGTGGCCCCGGCCGGCGGGCCGCGGGTGGTCGCCGCCTTCGCCGACGGCAGCCGCGCCGAGGGCGATCTGCTGATCGGCGCGGACGGACTGCACTCCGTCACCCGCGCCCTCATCGACCCGGCCGCACCCCGGCCGCGCCACACCGGCCAGCACACGGTCTGCGGCTACCTCCGCGACGCCGGCGGCCCCGGCGCCGAGCCGGCCGCGGAGACCTACACCATGATCCGCGGCGACCGCGCCGTCTTCGGCTGCACCCGCGCCCCCGACGGGGAGATCTGGTGGTTCGCCAACATCCCCGGCGCCGAAGGCGACCGCACCGCCCTGCAGGCCGTCGGCCCCGACGAGTGGCGCGACCGGGTCGCCGCGCGGTTCCCCGGCGACGCCACCCCGGCCGCCGCCCTCGTCCGGGCCACCGGCGACCGGATCATCGCCTCCAGCGCCTACGACATCGCGACCACACCCACCTGGTACGACGACACCAAGGTCGTCCTCGGCGACGCCGCCCACGCGGCCGCGCCCAACGCCGCCCAGGGCGCCTCGATGGCCATCGAGGACGGCATCGTGCTGGCCCGCTGCCTGCGCGACCACACCGAACCGCGCACCGCCTTCGCGGCGTACGAAGAGCTGCGCCGCGAACGGGTGGAGAAGGTCGTCGCGACCAGCGCCGGCCTGGCCGCCCGCACCGGCCCCGGTGGCCCCGGCCGCCCCGCCCCCGGGCCCGGAGGCGGCGGCGCGGACGGCAGCAACTGGCTCACGGACTACCGCATCGAGTGGTGACCCACCGGCGCCCGCCCGTCGCCCGCAGGACGGTTCAGGGCGCCGACGGCAGCCGGACGGCCAGCAGCGCGACCCCTGCGAGGGTGACGTTGCGGGTCGCCGCCTCCAGACCGTTCCAGGTCTTGGACTGCCACATCGAGAACCACTCACCGCCGATCGCCAGGAAGCCCGCGCCGAACAGCAGCAGCATCATCAGCAGACCGACGGTGCTCAGCATCCGGGCCCGGGCCACGTCGCCGCGCCGCAGACCGATCGGCCAGAGCACGGTGGCCACTATCAGCACCAGCGCGGTGACGCTCTCCCAGGCGATGATCGCCACGTACGCGGCGTTCTGCAGGCCCTTCGAGGTGATGGCCCGCCACATCAGGTCCGGGTCCTTGAACGTGGTGTCCATCGCCAGGACGTGCTGGACGAACTGCTGATTGGTGCCGAAGTCGGTGATGTTGCCGAAGGCGACGAGCGCCAGATAGAGCGCGACCGTGCCCGTGAGCACCGTCGCGACGAGTGGCTGTCCGGTACGCGGCAGCCGGCCGGTTGCGTGATTGTCGGCCATGGGCCCTCCCCAAGTCGGTCAAGTAAGGGGAGTTTCCCTCATCGTCACCCACCCCGTGCTCCCCACCCGTCCCAACTCCCCGTACGCTGCTCCCCGATCGACCGGCCGACCGGCCGGCCGAACGGCGTCCGGGCTGACCGGACGGGCGCCCAGGGACCACGGAAAGCGGGGAACATGAACGGGAAGCGGTGTGTGGGGACGGTCGCCGCGGCGGCGGCCGCGGTGGTGGCGGTGTCCGCGCCGGCGGGCGCCGAGCCGGCCGGCCTGACGTACGGCACCAGCACGTCCGTGGGCGTCCACAACGCCTACGACAAGGAGAAGTACCCCTACTTCGCGGACGCGCTGGACTCCGGCGCCGCGCTGCTCGAACTCGACCTCTGGACCAACGGGTTCGGCCGGTCCTGGCGGGTCAGCCACAGCAACCCGATCGGCAACAACAGCAACTGCGCGGGCGCGGCGAGCGCCTCCCAACTGCGCACCGGGAGCGTCAACAAGGACTTCGCCGGCTGCCTCGCCGACATGAAGGCCTGGCACGACGCCCACCCCGGTCACCGCCCCATCCTCTTCAAGGTCGAGCTGAAGGACGGCTTCAACGCCAAGGGCGGTCGCGGCCCGGCCGAGTTCGACGCCCTGGTGCGGCAGAAGCTCGGTGACGCCGTCTACGGCCCCGGTGACCTCACCGCGGGCCACGGCACGCCCGACGAGGCGGTCCGGGCCGGCGGCTGGCCCGGGCGCGACGCCCTGGCCGGGAAGTTCCTGTTCGAGCTGATACCGGGCACCGTCGAGGAGAACAACCCGCTCGACAAGCTCTGGACCGACGTCGAGTACGCCACCCACCTCAAGGACCTCGCCGCCCAGGGCAAGCTCGGGCAGTCGGTGGCCTTCCCGGCGGTGCACGGCGCGGCCGCCGGCGACCCGCGCGAGCGCTACCAGGACCCGGCGCTGCGCCCCTGGTTCGTGGTCTTCGACGGCGACGCCGCGACCTACCTCAACGGCACCATCGACACCGCCTGGTACGACCGCCGGCACTACCTCCTCATCATGACCGACGCGCACAACGTGCCGCCGGCCATCGACGCCACCCACCCCACCGAGGCACAGGCCCTCGCCCGGGTCGGCCAACTCGCCGCCGCCCACGCCAGTTTCGCCACCGCCGACTGGTACCCGCTGCCGTCCGTCCTCAAGACCGTGGTGTCGCGCGGGGCCTGACGCCCGGCGTGGGGCCCGGCTCCGCGGTGGCCCGCCGGTAGAGCCCGGCCACGTCCGCACCGAACCGGCTGCTGTACGAGACGAAGTCGTCGCCGCCCTCGTCGAGCCCGCCGATCACCCCGATCAGTGCCCCGGTGCCGGTGGCCGGATCGAGATCGGTGAGCCAAGGGCCGCCGCTGGTGCCGTTCGGGAATCCGGGGCAGTCGAAGCGCAGTTGGGTCGGGCCCTGGGCCTCGGCGGTGCGCCGGCAGCTGACCGGGGCGTCCCGGTCGGCGGGGTAGCCGGTCAGCAGCGCCGGGCGCCCGGCCGGCGCGCCGAACCGGATCCGTTCGGCGCCGGTGAGGTCCTCTATCCGGCCGCCGCCCTGCCCGGCCCGGCGCACCCGCAGGAACGCCACGTCGTGGTCCGGGTCCCGGTCGCTGATCCAGCGGGGGTCGACGTGGATGCGGGTGGGCACCCACAGCCCGTACGGCGCGATCTGGTCGTGCAGGCCGGGCACGAACACCAGCCGGGTGCGGAATCCGCCGTCGTGCACGCAGTGCGCGGCGGTGGCGATCAGATCGGCGTCGGGGGAGTGCACCACGCTCGCCGTGCAGTGGTGCGCCGGATCGCCGTCGTCGCCGGGCGAGAACAGCGCACCGATCGCCGGGGACGGGGCCGCCGGGACGGCCACCCTCGGCCGGGCCGCCGGCGGTGCGGCCGTCGCCCCGCCGCCGGTCGGGCCGCCGCGCAAGGCGGCCACCGGCGGGCCCGGCCGCTCCCGGTACGGCCCGGCGAGCAGCGCGGCGGCGGCCTGGTCGCCGTCCGCGCGGGTGGCCAGGTACGAGCCGGTCGTGCTGTCCCCCGCGGCCAGGTACGGGTCCCGGGCGGGCAGGCCCAGCGTCAGCGCCGTACTGCCCACGACCACGGTGAGCAGCCCGAGAGCCACCGGCAGCCGCTGCGGGACACCGGGCCGTCCGGAACGGGACATGTCCCTCAGTCTGCGGCAGGACGGCCGTCCGGACGCCTACCGCGGGGCCGGTCGGGTGAACCGCAGGCCCGGGTTGTGCCGGATCAGCGCCCCGGCCAGGTCGAACTCGTTCGGGAAGTCCATCGGGACGATGCCCAGGCCCGTCCAGCCGCTGCCCTCCGCACCCGCCAGCAGCGTCTTGACCTGCGGGTTGAGCCGGTCGGCGGTGGAGCGCGGGGGGAGCAGCGCGGCGGTGCTGACGTAGTTGACGAAGAGCTTGCCGGGCTGCGCGACGGCCTTGCGGAACTGCGCCTCGATCTTCGGCCACTTCCCGAACGGCTCCGCCATGTAGTCGTCCTGGATGTCGAAGACCTGGGGATCGCCGTAGCGGACCCCGCCGAGGCCGTCGGAGTCCGCCAGCAGGACGACCCTGCCGCGCGCCTCGCCCAGCGCGGGCAGCCCGGCGTCCAGCCGGAACAGTGAGCGGTAGCCCTTGTCGTCCAGGTAGATGCCGAAGATCCGGCGGAACTCCTCGGCCGGGACCTCCGAGTACTCCTGCTTGACCCGCATCAGCACCGTCTCGGACGGGTGGGCCGCGAGGAACGCCCGGCAGGCGCCCAGCACGTCGCCGAACATCAGCTGCTGGTAGAACGCGCCGTGGTGGATGGCGAAGACGTTGTCGACGGCCCGGCAGCGGACGTCCAGGAAGCGGATCCCGGCCGCCAGCTGGGCATCGACGGCAGTGTTCTGGCAGGCCACCCAGGGCCCGCCGTACCGGGCCCCGGAGTCGTGCGTGCCGGGGATCGTCAGGCGCGTCAGGGGAGTGGCGTCCGGCAGCGCGGACATCCAGTCCTGCACGGACAGCGCGCGGCGTCCGGCCGTCCTGCGCCCGGCCGCACCGGCCGTGAACCGCCCGCTGCCGGCGCCCGCCAGCACCCCGGCGGCCGACAGCCCGGCCGCGCCCCTGAGAAACCCCCGCCGATCGAGCCCCAGCCCCATGCCGCCACCCCTGCCCGTCGAATGCGAACGTGCGCCCGCGGCATGGAACCACACCGCCCGCGCGGACGGCACCCGGCCGGCGCACCCAAGGGCGCACCGGCCGGAACCGTCCTCGTACGTATCCGTCCCTACCGGGCGGTATCAGGCACGGAACGCGAGCGACAGCGCGAAGCGGTCCGCGCTGTCCGTCCACCAGTTGGTCAACTCCAGCCGGGCGGCGGCGAGTTCGGCCCGGACGCCCTCCTGGCGGAACTTGGCCGAGATCTCCGTGCGGATGTCCTCACCGGCCGCGAAGGGCACGGCCAGGTCCACGCCGGGGATCTTCACGGTCAGGTCCCGGCGCGCCCGCAGCCGCATCTCGATCCACTCCTCCGTGGCGTTCCACACCGCGACGTGGTCGAAGTCCGCCGGATCGAAGTCGCCGTCGAGCTCGCGGTTGATGACCTGGAGGACGTTCTTGTTGAAGGCGGCCGTGACGCCCTGCGGATCGTCGTACGCGGCGACCAGCGTCGCCTCGTCCTTGACCAGGTCGGTGCCGAGCAGCAGGGCGTCGCCCGGGGACAGCAGGTCGTGCACGGACGTGAGGAACGCGGCCCGCTCCTCGGGGAGGAGGTTGCCGATGGTGCCGCCGAGGAACGCCAGCAGCCGCGGGCCGGGCGTCCCGGGCAGCGCCATGCCCTGCTGGAAGTCGGCGACCAGGGCGTGCACGGTCAGGCCGGGATGCCCGGCGAGCAGCGCCTCGCCCGCCGCGGTCAGCGCGGACTCGCTGACGTCGACCGGTACGTAGGTGTGCAGTCCGGTCAGCGCGCCGATGAGGTGGCGGGTCTTGTCGGACGACCCGGAGCCCAGCTCGATCAGGGTGCGGGCGTTGGTGGCCGCGGCGATGTGGTCGGCGCGGGTGAGCAGGATCTCCCGTTCGGCGCGGGTCGGGTAGTAGTCGGGCAGGGTGGTGATCTCTTCGAAGAGGTCGCTGCCGCGGGCGTCGTAGAACCACTTGGGCGGCAGCTGTTTGGGCGTGGCGGACAGGCCCTGGGCGACATCGGCGCGCAGCGCGGCCGCGGTGGCGTCGACAGGGAGGTTGCGGGTGATGCTGAGGGGGCTCACGTGGCGGGCTCCTTGAGCGGGGTGAGGTGGACGTCGGTCCGGGTGGCGCGCAGCAGGGTGCGGTCGGGGACCTCGGTCCAGTGGGGGGAATCGTCGTAGGGTTCGGCGGCGACCACCCGGCCGCCGCCCGGAATGGCCAGGTGGTAGAGGGTGTCGCCCCAGGCGGTGGCGGCGATGGTGGTGCCGTCGGTCAGCAGCAGATTGAGCCGGGAGCCGGGCGCGGCCCCGGCGACCGCCGCGACGGTGTCGGCCAGCGCGTCCCCGAGTTCGTCGCCGCGGGTCAGCCGGTGCCGCACCAGCGCCCAGACGAACGCCGCGTCACAGCGCGCCTGGAGGCGCAGCAGCTCCTTGGGCGGCAGCCCGGCGGCCAGCGGTGCGAGGGAGTCCGGCCAGCCGGCCACCGCACCGTTGTGGCTGAACAGGTGGCCCTCCCCGGCGAACGGCGCGGCCGCCGCCTCGGCGTCCGGCCCGGCCACGGTGGCGTCCCGTACGGCGGCCAGCAGCGCGCCGGTGCGCACCACCCGGGCCAGGTCGGGCAGTTGGTCGTCGGCCCAGATCGGCCCGGCCCGGCGGTAGCGCGCCGGGACCGGGTCGCCCGGTGCGTACCAGCCGACGCCGAACCCGTCCGCGTTGACGGTGCCGTACTTCTGGTGGCGCGGCGCCCACGACTGCCGGTACAGGCCGTGCGGCGGGTCCAGCACGATCTGCCCGAAGGGCACCGGCGGCCCCACGTAAGCGATATGACGGCACATCAGCAATCCGCCTCCCCGGACACCGGTGGCGCCGGCCTCATGCGTCCCCCTCCAGGCCGGCGTCCCGGGCGGTGCGGAACCCGGCGAAGATCTGCCGCCGGACCGGCAGGTCCCAGTTGCGGAACGTGCCCCGGCAGGCGACCGGGTCGACGGCGAAGGAACCGCCGCGCAGCACCTTGTGCCCGTCCCCGAAGAACACCTCCGAGTACTCCCGGTAGGGGAAGGCGGCGAAGCCCGGGTAGGGCAGGAAGTCGCTCGCCGTCCACTCCCACACATCGCCGATCAGCTGCCGGACACCGAGCGGTGACGCACCTTCCGGATAGCTGCCCACGGAGGCGGGGCGCAGATGCCGCTGGCCGAGGTTGGCACGCTCCGGCGTGGGGTCCTCGTCTCCCCACGGGTAGCGCATCGAGCGGCCGGTGGCCGGGTCGAACCGGGCGGCCTTCTCCCACTCGGCCTCGGTCGGCAGCCGCCGTCCGGCCCAGCGGGCGTAGGCGTCCGCCTCGTACCAGCTGACGTGCAGCACCGGCTCGTCCGGCGGGACCGGCTCGGTCACCCCGAACCTGCGGCGCAGCCACTGTCCGCCGTCCCGCTTCCAGAACAGCGGGGCGCGCAGCTTGTGCTGCTTGACCTGGGCCCAGCCGTCGGCCGCCCACCAGCGCGGCTCCTGATAGCCGCCGTCCTCGATGAACCGCTGGTAGGCACCGTTGCTGACCGGTGTGGTGTCGATCAGGAACGCCGGCACGAGGCGGTGGTGCGCGGGCCGCTCGTTGTCCAGCGCCCAGGGCTCGGCGGAGGTGCCCATGGTGAACGGCCCGGCGGGCACGAGGACTTCGGACGGCAGCAGGTCGTCGGGGGCGGGCGGCGGTTCGGGCGCGGTGAGCACGGCGGGGCCGCGGCGCAGCTGGTGGGTGATGAGCATGGTCTCGTCGTGCTGCTGCTCGTGCTGGGCGATCATGCCGAACGCGAACCCCGCGTCCAGCAGCGGACCGCCGTGCAGCGGGGTGCGCTCCAGGACGTCCAGCACCCGGCCGCGGACCTCGGCGACATAGCCGTGCGCCTCGTCGGGCGGCAGCAGCGGCAGCGAGGGGCGGGTGGCCCGCGGATGCTCGAAGGCGTCGTAGACGGAGTCGATGTCCGGCCGCAGCGCCTCCCGGCCGCCGACGGTGCGCAGCAGCCACTGCTCCTCCTGATTGCCGATGTGGGCCAGGTCCCACACCAGCGGGGACATCAGCGGGGAGTGCTGGGCGACGAGGTCGGGGTGCTCGACGCAGGTGGTGAGCAGACGGGTGCGGTCGCGTGCGGCGAGCAGCGCGGAGGCCGCCCGTTCGCGAAGGAGCTCGGGATCGGTGGTCACTGCCGGCCTTCCTTCCCCAGGAGGAGTTCGCCCTCCGCGGCGTACAGGGCGTCGAGATGGTCGTCCGCGGGGCAGCGCCCGCGGGCCACGTACCGCTCGGTGAACGCCGCGACCGCGGCACACACCTCGGGCGGCGCGCCGATCCGGGGCAGCGCCTCCTGCGCGGCGGCGAAACAGGCCACCGCCGCGGCGTGCAGCTCCGGGTCGGTCAGTCCCGCGCGGGCGGCCCGCCGCCACAGCGGATTGCGCGGCGCCGGACGCGGACCGGCGGTCTCCGCCAGCGGTTTGACGATGCGGTAGGCGCGCTCGGCGGCCTCCGGGTCGTCGAACAGCGCGGCCGTGACGGCCAGCGGGACGGTCCACCCGGTCTCGCCCGGCTGGGCGTCGATCATGCGCAGCTCCAGGTGGCCGCGCGGCCGGACGGGCGGGAAGAGGGTGGTGACGTGGTAGTCGAGGTCCTCCTGTGTCGGGGGTCTGGGGGCGCCGGTGCGGACCCATTCGCGGAAGGTGAGCCCCTCCGGTGCATCCCAGGGCCCGTGCTCGGCGCGGATGCACATCACCGGTGCGTCCAGGACGTACGCCGCCCACGCGGTGCGCGGGTCGGGGCCCGGCGGTGGGGCGAGGGTGCGTGCCGGGTCGAGCTGGGACCACACGACCTGGCGGGTGGTGCGGTAGCCCGTGGGACACCCCTCGCTGGTCGGTGAGTTGGCGAACGCCGCGGTCAGCACGGCGCCCAGCAGATGGGCCAGCAGCCAGCGCCGGCCGAGCCCGAGCGGGCCCGGCTCCTCGTGGCCGGCGTCCACACACACCTGCACGGAGGCGGTGCCGCACATCATGGCGCGCCCGGCCGGGCCCCAGCGGTCGAAGTACGCCTCCATGGCGTCGTAGCGGGGGTCGGTCAGGACCCGGCGCGGGGGGTGCCAGGGGTTGTGGCCGTGGCCGGCCAGACCCAGGCCCAGGGCCCGTACGGCCGGGCGGACCAGCGCGAGGTCGGCCGACACGGCCTCGATGCAGGCGCGCAGGGAGGTGGCGGGCAGCGAGCTGAGCTCCAGCTGGCCGCCGGGTTCGAAGGTCAGGAGCGAGGAGAGGGGGAGCTGTCGCAGGACGGTGGCCGCGTGCCGCAGCCGGTCGGGTTCGACCGGACATCGGGGGTGGTACGCGTCGTGGACCAGCCACTCCAGCTCGACGCCGAGACGGCGTGGCGGACCCGTCTTGAAGCAAATGCCGTGCAGATGCGCTTCAAGCTCCGCTTCCGATGGTGCGGGCCGAACGGGCATGGAATCCCCTCCCTTGTCGGGTGGCGGCGTGATGTGCCGCCCTCCACCTAATCGGCTGCGGCCGACGGGCTCAAGAGCGCGTTCGATTCCGTGCGGATGTCCCGCGGGGCAGGACGGCCCGTCACCGGGCGGCCGGGCCGTCCGGACCGAGGGGCCGCCGGACGGTGCCGGGCCGCCCGGGCGGCGCCGGGAGGCCCTTCCCGCCGCCGGCCACGGCCGTGGGCCGGACCGGCGGGCGGCGGACGGCGGCGGGGGAGGGGTGCCGCCGTTCGGGTGAACCGGGGGCCGCTGCCGGCCCCCGGGCGTCACTGACGGTATCCGGCCAGGAAACGGCCGATCCGGCGGATGGCGGCGTCGAGGTCGTCGGCGTGCGGCAGGGTGAGGATGCGGAAGTGGTCCGGGCGCGGCCAGTTGAAGCCGGTGCCCTGGACGACCTGGATCTTCTCCCGCAGCAGGAGGTCCAGCACGAACTTCTCGTCGTCGTGGATCCTGTGGACGGCCGGGTCGAGGCGCGGGAAGGCGTAGAGGGCGCCCCTGGGCTTGACGCAGGAGACGCCCGGGATCTCGTTGAGCCGCTCCCAGGCCACGTCGCGCTGCTCGCGCAGCCGGCCGCCCGGCAGCACCAGGTCCTTGATGGACTGCCGGCCGCCCAGCGCCGCCTGGATGGCGTACTGCGCGGGCGCGTTCGGGCACAGCCGCATCGAGGCGAGGGTGCCCAGGCCCTCCAGGTAGTCGGCGGCGTGCTGCTTGGGGCCGGAGACCACCAGCCAGCCGGAGCGGAAGCCGGCCACCCGGTAGGACTTGGACAGGCCGCTGAAGGTCAGGCAGACCAGGTCGGGGGCGAGCACCGCGGCGTGGTGGTGGACCTCGTCGTCGTAGAGGATCCGGTCGTAGATCTCGTCGGCGAAGACCATCAGCTGGTGGCGCCGGGCGAGGTCGAGCATGCCCTCCAGCAGCTCGCGCGGATAGACCGCGCCGGTCGGGTTGTTGGGGTTGATGATGACCATCGCCCGGGTCCGGTCGGTGATCTTCGAGGCGAGGTCGTCGAGGTCCGGCAGCCAGTCTGCGGACTCGTCGCAGAGGTAGTGCACGGCCTTGCCGCCGGCGAGGGTGGTGACGGCCGTCCAGAGCGGGAAGTCGGGGGCCGGGATGAGGACCTCGTCACCGTCGTCGAGCAGCGCCTGGACCGCCATCGAGACGAGTTCGGAGACACCGTTGCCGAGGTAGATGTCGTCGACGCCGACGTCCGGCAGGCCGTTCTCCTGGTAGTGCTGGGCCACCGCGCGGCGGGCCGAGAGGATGCCCCGGGACTCGGTGTAGCCGTGTGCGCGGGAGAGGTTGCGCATCACGTCCTGCAGGATCTCCTCGGGGCACTCGAAGCCGAACAGCGCCGGATTGCCGGTGTTCAGCCGCAGCACGCTGTGCCCGGCCTCCTCCAGCGCGTCCGCGTGCTCGATCACCGGCCCGCGGATCTCGTAGCAGACGTCGGCCATCTTGCTGGACTGCTTGAACTGCATGCGGCGGCCTCCCGGTCCTCGCCCGCCGCGCGGCGCGGCAGCACTCGTCGTCATCACACCGTACTTGGTTTTACCAAGTCGCGACTTGGAAAGTCCAACCTCTGTCTATGCTGGAGCCATGCCGCGCCGAAGCTATGACCAGTACTGTGCCGTCGCCCGGGCCCTGGACGCCGTGGGCGACCGCTGGACCCTCCTGATCGTCCGGGAACTCCTCGGCGGCTCCCGGCGCTACACCGACCTGCACGCCGATCTCCCCGGCGTCAGCACGGACATGCTCGCCTCCCGCCTGAAGGACATGGAACGCGACGGCCTGGTCACCCGCCGCCGGCTCGCCCCGCCCGGCGCCGCCTCCGTCTACGCCCTCACCGACCGCGGCCGGGCCCTGCTGCCCGCGCTCACCGCCCTCGCCGACTGGGGCGCCCCCGCCCTCGACACGAAGCGCCCGACCGACGCGGTGCGCGCCCACTGGTTCGCGGTCCCCCTCCTCACCCGGCTCGCCGGGCACTTCACCGACGGCACCGACGTCGTCGACATCACCCTCGACGAGGGCCGGTTCCACGTCCTGCTCTCCGGCGACACCGGCCCCGGCTACGCCGACGGCCCCGCCGAGCACCCCGACGTCCGGCTCCGGACCGACACCGCGACCTGCGCCGACCTCGCCCACGACCGCCTCTCCGTCGCCCAGGCCATCGCCTCCGGCCGGATCGCGGTCACCCGCCCCGAAACCGGCGCGGCCAACGGGGACGACGGGGCCCACGGGTCCGGCGAAACCCACCGACGGAAGGCGACCACGGCATGACGCAGCGACCCCTCGCCCTCTTCGACCTCGACAACACCCTTGCCGACACCGGCCACCGGCAGCACTGGCTGCGGCGCACCCCACGCGACTGGCCGGCCTTCTTCGCCGCGGCCGCCGACGACCCCCCGCTCGGCGAGGGTGTGGCGCTGGCGCTGCGCAGCGCCGAGGACAGCGAGGTCGGCTACCTCACCGGCCGCCCCGAGCGCTGCCGCCGCGACACCCTGGACTGGCTGGCCCGGCACGGCCTGCCGACGGGCGAGGTGTGGATGCGGCCCGACCACGACCGGCGCCCGGCCCGGCACACCAAGCTGGAGACGCTGCGCCGGATCGCCCGGCACCGCGAGATCCGCCAGGTCGTCGACGACGACGAGCAGGTCTGCGACGCCTTCGAAGCGGCCGGCTTCACGGTCGTCCGGGCCAGGTGGGCCACCCCGTCCGCCGCCCTCCGGGACGCCCAGCAGCGCGCGGGACGCACCTGACGGCAGCGGTGGGACCCACCCCACCGGCTCCCCGCCCCGCCCGTCCGGCCGCGCTGACGGTGCGTCAGGGGAGCCGTCGGGTGCCGCTATGGGGCACGGACCAGCCCTATGGACGCTCGGGTTCGAGGACCCGGACGTCCGGCCCGCACTCCGCCGCGAGCAGCCGCAGCGCCGCCTCGGACGGCGACCCCTCCTCGGCCGTGTACATCAGCACGCCCTGCCCGGAACCGTCCGGTGTCCGCATCATCTCGAAGTCCAGCACCAGCTCACCCACCAGCGGATGGTGGAACCGCTTGCAGCCGAAGGTGCAGTTGCGCACGGCGTGCCGGGACCACAGCGCGCTGAACTCCGTGCTCTTCATCGACAACTCACCGATCAGCGCGGTCAGTTGGGGATCGTCCGGCCGCTGCCCGGCGGCCACCCGCAGCGCCGAGACCGCGCGCCGCAGCTCCTCCTCCCGGTCCGGGTACAGCTCACGGGTGTGCGGGTCGAGGAAGAGCAACCGCTGCGCATTGGGGCGGTCCAGCGGACGGTCGGGACTCGTCACCTCCAGATGCCCGGCGATCAGCGCGTGCCCGAGGCGGTTCCAGGCCAGGATCTCGAAGCGCGGCCCGAGCGCCACCGCCGGTACGTCCGCCATGGCCGCGAGCAGCCGCCGCACCCCCGGACGGACCTTGTCGTGGCGGACCGCCGGCCGCCGGCGCGCCCGGGCCGGCCGGGCCAGCTCCCGCAGATACGCCTGCTCGTCGGGGCACAACCGCAGCGCACGGGCCAGCGCCTCCAGCACCCCCTCCGAGGCCTGGTGGCTCTGCCCCTGCTCCAGCCGCGTGTAGTACGCGACGCTGACCCCGGCCAGCTGCGCCAGCTCCTCACGGCGCAGGCCCGGGACCCGGCGCCGCCCGCCGTAGGAGACCAGGCCGACGTCCTCCGGGCGGAGCCGGGCCCGGCGGGTGCGCAGGAAATCCCCCAACTCGGTGGGCCGGTCCATGGCGGGTGCGTCGCTCGCGGGTACGTCCATGCCCGCCAGTCTCCGCCATCGCGCGGGCCGCAGCCTGACCCTGTGAGTACCAGGCTGAGACCGTTCCCTCACCGGGCCGATTTCCTGTTCCCCCCGAGATACCGACCGCTTAGTATGCCCATGGCGAGGAGCCGGCGCGGCCCCCGCCCCACCGGCGTACCCACATCTTTCGGAGGCACCAGGTGAAGGCATGGCGTGTACACGCGAACGGCGAGCCGCGTGAAGTGATGCGGCTGGAGGAGGTACCGGACCCCCAGCCGGGGCCGGGGCAGCTGCTGCTGCGGGTACGGGCCGCCAACGTCAACTTCCCCGACGCACTGCTCTGCCGCGGCCACTACCAGGTGCGGCCGCCACTGCCGTTCACCCCCGGCGTGGAGATCTGCGGCGAGGTGCTCGCCGCCGGCGAGGGCGCCGACGCGGAACCCGGCACCCGCGTCCTGGCCCAGCCGCCGCTGCCGGCCGGCGGCTTCGCCGAACTCGCGGTGGCCGACGCCGCGACCGTACGCCCCGCACCCGAGGCCCTGGACGACGCCGAGGCCGCCGCACTCCACATCGGCTACCAGACCGGCTGGTTCGGCCTGCACCGCCGCGCCCGCCTCCAGGCCGGCGAAACCCTGCTGGTGCACGCCGCGGCCGGCGGCGTCGGCAGCGCCGCCGTACAGCTCGGCAAGGCCGCCGGCGCCCGGGTCATCGGCGTGGTCGGCGGCGCCGACAAGGCCCGCACCGCCCGGGAACTCGGCTGCGACCTGGTCCTCGACCGGCACACCGACGACATCGTCGCCGCCGTGAAGGACGCCACCGGCGGCCGCGGCGCCGACGTCGTCTACGACCCCGTGGGCGGCGACGCCTACACCAAGTCCACCAAGTGCATCGCCTTCGAAGGCCGCCTCCTCGTCGTCGGCTTCGCCGGCGGCACCATCCCCTCCCCGGCCCTCAACCACGCCCTGGTGAAGAACTACGCCATCCTCGGTCTGCACTGGGGCCTCTACAACACCAAGGACCCGGCCGCGGTCGACGCCTGCCACAAGGAACTCACCGAACTCGCCACCCAGGGCGCGATCAAGCCACTGATCGGCGACCGGGTCCTGCTGGCGGAGGCCGCCGACGCCGTCCAGCGCGTCGCCGACGGCACCTCCGTCGGCCGCCTCGTCGTCGTCCCCACCCCCGAGGAGGCACGATGACCGACGCCGCAGACCTCCGCCGCCGCACCGCCGCCCTCCTCGCCGCGCACCCGCCCGCCACCACCGACCGGCTGGACTTCCTGCGCGCCCGCTTCGACGCCGGACTGGCCTGGGTGCACTTCCCCGCCGGCCTCGGCGGCCTGGACGCGCCCCGCTCGCTGCAGGCCGTCGTGGACGCCGAACTGGCCGCCGCCGGCGCACCCGGCAACGACCCCGGCCGGATCGGCATCGGCCTCGGCATGGCCGCCCCCACCATCCTCCGGTTCGGCACCGACGAACAGAAACAGCGCTTCCTGCGCCCCCTGTGGACCGGCGAGGAAGTCTGGTGCCAGCTGTTCAGCGAACCCGGCGCCGGCTCCGACCTCGCGGCCCTCGCCACCCGCGCGGTCCGGGAGGGCGACCACTGGGTGGTCGACGGCCAGAAGGTGTGGACCTCCAGTGCACACCTGGCCCGCTGGGCCATCCTCATCGCCCGCACCGACCCCGACCTGCCCAAACACCGCGGCATCAGCTACTTCGTCTGCGATATGACCGACCCCGGCGTCGAGGTGCGGCCGCTGCGCCAGATCACCGGCGAGGCCGAGTTCAACGAGGTCTTCCTCACCGGCGTCCGCATCCCCGACGCCCACCGCCTCGGCGAGGTGGGCGAGGGCTGGAAGGTCGCCCAGACCACGCTGATGAACGAACGGGTCGCCATCGGCGGCAACCGGATCCCCCGCGAAGGCGGCATGATCGGCGTCGCCGCCGCCGACTGGCGCGCCCGCCCCGAACTGCGCACCCACGACCTGCACCAGCGGCTGCTGACCCTCTGGGTGGACGCCGAGGTCGCCCGGCTCACCGGCGAACGGCTGCGCCAGCAGCTCACCAAGGGCCAGCCCGGCCCCGAGGGCAGCGGCATGAAACTGGCCTTCGCCCGGCTCGCCCAGCAGATCAGCGGCTGGGAGGTGGAGTTCCTCGGCGAGGACGGACTGACCTACGACGACTGGACCATGCGCCGCCCCGAGGGCGTCGATTTCACCGGGCGCGAGGCCGGCTACCGCTATCTGCGCGCCAAGGGGAACTCCATCGAGGGAGGCACCTCCGAAGTGCTGCTCAACATCGTCGCCGAACGCGTACTGGGCCTGCCGCCCGAGCCGCGCACCGACAAGGACGTCGCGTGGAAGGACCTCCCCCGATGACCACCGAGACCCGCCCCGCCGACGCCCCGGCACCCGACCCCGACCTCCTCTACTCCGACGACGAGGAAGCCCTGCGCGACGCCGTACGGGCACTGCTCACCGACCGCTGCGATCCGGCCACCGTGCTCGCCGCCATCGAGTCGGACGTCCCCTACGACGCCGCGCTGTGGCGGTCGCTCGCCACCGAGATCGGCACCGCCGGCCTGCTGGTCCCTGAGAAGTTCGGCGGCGCGGGCGCCGGCACCCGCGAGGCCGCCGTCGTCCTGGAGGAACTGGGCCGCGCCGTCGCGCCCGTCCCCTACCTGACCAGCGCGGTCCTCGCGGTGACCGCCCTGCTCGGCTGCGACCACGAGGACGCCGAGGTGGCCGGGGCACTGACCGCGCTCGCCGCCGGCACCACCGTCGGCGCGCTCGCCGTCCCCTTGACCACCGCGCCGGGCAGCGCGCCCGGACCGACCGTACGGGCCGCCGCGGACGGCACGCTGACCGGCCGGGTGACCTCGGTCGCCGACGCCGCGGCCGCCGACCTGCTGCTGGTCCCCGCCCAGGGCCCCGAGGGCCCCGCCCTGTTCGCGGTCGAGGCCGCGGCGGACGGCGTACGCACCGAGCGCGTCACCCCGCTCGACCTCACCCGCCCGCTGGCCCACGTCGGCCTCGACGGCGCCCGCGGCCGCCTGCTGGCCACCGGCGACCGGGCCCGGGAAGCCGTCGGAAAGGCCCTGCTCACCGGGGCCGGACTGCTCGCCTCCGAACAACTCGGCATCGCCGAGTGGTGCCTGGCCGAAACCGTGCGCCACACGGCCGAGCGCACCCAGTTCGGCCGCCCGGTGGGCTCGTTCCAGGCGCTCAAGCACCGGATGGCCGCCCTCTGGCTGGAGGTCGCCTCGGCCCGCGCCGCGGCCCGCAACGCCGCGGACGCCCTGGCCACCGGCAGTCCGGACGCCCCGGTGGCGGTGGCCGTCGCCCAGGCGTACTGCGCGCCGGTCGCGGTCCGCGCCGCCGAGGAATGCATCCAACTCCACGGCGGGATCGGCATGACCTGGGAACACCCGGCCCACCTCTACCTCAAGCGGGCCAAGAGCGACGAGCTCACCCTGGGCACCCCGGGCCGCCACCAGGAGGCGCTGGCGGCGCTGGTCGACCTGGGGGCGCCGTAGGGGGTGCGCGGCGAGGGGCCCGTAGGGGGTGGTCGAACAGATCCCGTAGGGGACGGACGCCCCCCTTCGGGGCCCCAACGTCGGCCGGGTGGAGGGTATTCCCCCGGTCAGCCGGTGACGGCGAAGGGCTTGCTGAACGCGTGGACCGCGGCGTCACCGGCGGTGGCCACCTCCAGGAAGTAGTGCGGTCCCGGCGGCACCTGGGGCAGTGTCACCAGCGCCTCGCCCGTCGGCCCGTCGCCCGCCTTGGGCGCCACCACGGCCAGCCGCTGCGGCGGCCGGCCGTGGCCCATCCCGGCGTTGAGCCAGACGTCCACCTGCCGCCCGGTGCTGTTCTTCCAGGCGACCGGGAGGCTGCCGTGCGGGCGGTAGCTGAGACCGGCCGGCGGCGCGGTCACCTCGATCCGCCCGCCCACGGCCACCGCATCGGGCCCGGTCATCGCGTCCGCTCCGGCCACCGCGTCCGGCCCGGTCATCGCCTCCGGTCCCGCCCCCGCATCCGGTCCGGCCGGTCCGGAGGCGCCCGGGCGGCCGGCGCGCACGCCGAGGGCGGAGGTGGCGGCCCGCGCCGCCGGACCGCCCGGCCCGGCCGCCGCGGCCGGCGCGCTCACGGACCGGAACCGGCTCGTTCCGTCGTCCGGATTCCCCGGCGCCAGGGTGACCACCGTCATGCAACCGACGGCGGTGGCGGCAACGGCGACGGCGAGGTTCGTGGCTATCGAGATCGCCCTGGACATCGTCTCCTCGTTTCCTCGGGGGAGGGACGAGCCGGAGCATCCCCGGCACTCCGACCGCCAAAAACGACGCGCGGAGCGACCACCCCGATGGCCATTTCCGACGCGACAGACCCCGGGCGGGGCAGGAGAATCCCCCCGACCCGGACCCGTCAGGGCACCTCGACCGGAGACGTCCCGCACCCGACGTGCGAGGGTCCCGAACCCGACCGATGATGTCCCGAACCCGACCGGTGATGTCCTGAAAGTGCGGTTCGGGTAGCGTCGAACCCATGAACACCGCAACTCGCCGTGCGCTGATCGGACCCGTTCTGCTGCTGGTGGCCGCGCTGCTGGCGGTGGCCGCCGTGCTGGCGCCCGGCGCGCACGCCGCGGGCGGTCTGGACGATGCCGCGGCCGCCCTGAAGAAGGGCCCGGTCTACGTCGATCCGCGCGCCGCGGGGCAGTTCTCCACGGCCGACGCGGACGCGCTGGCCAAGAAGATCAAGGACGCCGACAAGCCGGTCTTCGTGGCCGTGCTGCCGCGCACCGCGGACTACCCGCCCAGCACCCTGCTGCGGGCCCTGCGCACCAAGGTCGGCATCGCCGGGGTCTACGCCGTCGAACTCGGCAACGGCTTCAACGCCGGCGCCGACCCGCAGGTGATGTCCCGCAACGCGGTGCAGAACCTCGTCGCGTCGGTGAAGAGCACCACCTACCCGACCGTCGGCGAGCGGCTGAACAGCTTCGTCGACACCGCCAACCAGTCGGCCCGCGGCCACGCCCCCGACTCCTGGGGCGGCACCGGCGGCGCCGGCTTCGACTCGGGGACCGCGATCGGCCTCGGCGTGCTGCTGGTCGTCGGGGGCGGCGGCGCGTACGCCATCGCCCGCCGCAACCGCCGGCGGCGCCAGGAGGAGGAGCGGGCCGCGCTGGAGCAGCTGCGGACCGTCGTCGACGAGGACATCACCGCCTTCGGCGAGGAACTCGACCGGCTCGACTTCCGGCCCGACGAGCCCGGCGCCGACGATGCGATGCGTGCGGACTACAGCCACGCGCTGGACGCGTACGAGAACGCGAAGTCGGCGATGGCGGCGGCCCAGCACCCCGGCGACGTCCAGGCGGTGACCCGGGCCCTGGAGGACGGCCGGTTCTCGCTGGCCACGCTCGCCGCGCGCCGCGAGGGCCGGCCGCTGCCCGAGCGCCGGCTGCCCTGCTTCTTCGACCCGCGGCACGGCCCGTCCGTCGTCGACGTCGCCTGGGCCCCGCCCGGCGGCGCCGAGCGCATCGTCCCGGTCTGCGCCGCGGACAAGAGCCGGCTGGACGACGGCCGCGAGCCGCTGGCCCGCACGGTCCGCACCGAGAGCGGCGACCGCCCGTACTGGGACGCGGGCCCGGCGTACGCCCCCTGGGCCGGCGGCTACTTCGGCGGCGGCCTGCTGCCCGGCCTGCTCGTCGGCACGCTGCTCGGCAACGTCATGATGTCCTCCTCCGCCTACGGCGCCGACTTCGGCGGGCCCGCGGGCGTCGACGGCGGCGACTACTCGGGCGCCGACTTCAACCCCGACGACTTCAGCGGCGGTTTCGGCGACGGCGGTGGCTTCGGGGACGGCGGCGGGTTCGACGGGGGCGGCTTCGGCGGCGGGGGCGACGGAGGGTTCTGAGGGGCCCGGCGCCCGGGGTGCTCACCGGTCCGGCGTCGCGCCCCGCACCCGCTTGACCCCGAGGAACCGCGCGTACCGCGTCCGCGCCGCGAAGTCCGCGTAGCACCAGACCGCGGGCCGGCCCACCTCCCGGCAGAGATGCAGCACCGCGTCGGGTCCCAGGTGCACGCCCACATGGGCGCCGTACCCCTCGGGCCGGTCACCGTTCGGCCCGGCGTCGAAGAGCACCAGGTCCAGCGGCCGCGGACGCCCGGCCCGCCGGGTCGCCCGGGTGTCCGCCCACAACTCCGCCGAGCGCAACGGCGGCACCTCCAGCCCGAAGTGGCGCAGCACGGCGTACGCGTAGCGCTGGCAGTTGGCGCCCCCGGCCAGCTCGGCGAAACCGCCCGGGCCACCAGGACCACCGAAACCGCCCGGATCACCCGGACCGCCCGGACCGCCCAGGCCGTCGAAGCCGCCCGGGCCGTTCCCACCTGACGGGCATTCAGGTGCCGTCGCTCCCGGATGGCGGGCGCCCGAGTAGGTCACGTTGCGCAGCGCGGGCGGCAGGTCCCCGAAGGCCACCGGGCCGTGCACAGCGGGGACTTGGCGGCTCCGATCGGTGGTCATTCCCCCATGATGCGGGGGATCTCCTCGTGCCGCCCGCGCCGGTGTCCCGCACGCTCGGCCCATCGGATCCGACGTGCACCCGACACCGCGAGGAGACCCCCGATGGAACCCCGCTTCCGCAAGGCAGCACTACGGTGCGCGGCCGTCGCCGCCGTCATGGCGACCGTCGGCCCGCTCGGCCCGGCGCACTCCGTACCGCTCCCCAAGCCCACGCACCGGCCCGCCCCGCGCGGTCTGCTCGACGCGATGCGCCGGGACCTCCGGCTGACCGCGGAACAGGTGCGCACCCGGCTCGCGCAGGAGGCCGACGCGCACCGCGCCGCGGCCGCGGTCCGCCGGGCGCTCGCCACGCCGCCCGCCGGGATGTGGTTCGACAGGACGAGCGGCAAGCTCGTCGTCGCGGTGACCGGCCCCGCCGACGCCCAGCGGGTGAAGGCGGCCGGCGCGATCCCCAAGACCGTACGGCACAGCCGCGCCGTGCTGACCGCGCTGGTGCACAAGGTCGCCGGCCGGGTCGGCAAGGGCGTCCCCGGGGTCACCGGCTGGGGCGTGGACGAGCGGGCCAACGGTCTCGTGGTCCGCGTCGACCGCACCAGGCACACCGCCCGGACCGACGCCTTCGAGAAGGGCCTCCGCGACCTGGGCACCCGCGCCAAGGTGAGGATCACCGTCGAACGCAGCAACCAGACGCCGCGCCAGCAGGGCGGCACGGTCGTCGGCGGCGAGCGCTGGATGCCCGGCAACGAGGGCATCTGCTCGATCGGCTTCTCGGTGACCGGCCCGCAGGGGTTCCAGGGCTTCCTGACGGCCGGCCACTGCACCCTGACACCCGATCAGGCCGCGTTCGGCAAGGACGGCACCCGGATGGGAACCTCCAATCCGGGCGGCAACTACAGCGTCAACGGCCACGAGGGCGACTTCGGGCTGGTCCGGGTCGATCAGCCGGGGTGGACCGTCGGCTCGGCGGTGGCCGGGCAGGGCGGCACGCCCGTCGCCGTCACCGGCTCGCAGGAGGGACTGGCCGGCATGTCGATCTGCCGCTCGGGGCAGTCCAGCGGCTGGCACTGCGGGGAGATCACCCGGGTCGACCAGACCGTGGACTACGGCACCACGATCATCGACGGGCTCGGCTACACCAACGCCTGTTCCGCGGCCGGGGATTCGGGCGGCTCCTACGTCACCCAGCCCAACGCCCCGATGGCGGTCGGCGTCCACTCCGGCGGCGGCGCCGCGACCTGCGGCAACTTCGGCGGCGACACCGTCACCATCTTCCAGCCCATCACCAAGCCCCTCACCAAGTGGAACCTCCGCCTGAAGACGGGGAGCCCCTGACGGGCCCGCGGCACCGCACGGCCCGGTACGGCCCGGCCCGGCTGACCCGCCCGGCCCCCGGCAGGACCAAAAGCCCCCCGGCGTCGATCACCCGCGCCTACGATGGGCCACCGACGGTCATCGCCATGGCCAGGGAATCGCGGGGAGTGGCAGTGGGAGTGACGGTGGCGGGAGCGGGGGAGCCGGTGGCCGGGCCGGAGGCGGCGGAGCCGTTCGCCGTGCGGGTCACCGTACGGGGATACGAGACGGACACCCAGGGCCATCTCAACCAGAGTGTCTACCTCCAGTACGCCGAGCACGCCCGCTGGTCGCTGCTCCAGGCGAGCGGCATCCGGCAGAGCGCCATGGTGGACCGGCGCATCGGGCCCGTGACCCTGGAGACCACCATCCGCTACCGGCGGGAGCTGCGGGCCGGCGACGAGGTCGACGTGAGCTGCGCCTTCGTATGGGGCGAGGGCCGGACCTTCCGGATCGAGCAGACCGTCCGCAGGACGGACGGGACGGTGGCCGCCGAGGTCAGCGCGGTCTGCGGAGTACTGGACCTTGCGGAGCGCAAGCTGCTGCCGGATCCGCGGGCGGCCCTGCGCGAACTGGCCGAGGACCCGTCGCTGATGGGCCTGGCCGGGTGATCATCCGGCTCGCCGGGGCCGGTCAGCCGTGGCGGGCCAGGTGGTGATCCGGGACGCCGGGGGCGGCCTGCCACGCGGGTGGTGAGGCCCGTAAAGGGAGGACGGCAACGGGGAGCCGCGGGGAGTGAGGCTACCCGTAAGGGGGAGTCGAACGGATCCCCTAAGGGTTACGCGAGCCCCCTGTTGGGCCCACAACGCAGGGAGTTGGGGAGGTATTCCCGGCACGGGCGCCCCTCGGTGCGGGGGCTGTTATCCCCTCCCCTCCACCACCATCACCTCCGTGCCCGCCGCCCGGACCCGTCGGATCTCGTCCGTCGGTAGGCCGTCGTCGACGATCAGCAGGTCGAAGTCGGTCAGCGGGGCGAGGGCGTACAGGCCGCCCTTGGCGAACTTGGTGTGGTCGGCGACCAGGATGCGGCGGCCGGCGCTCTCCATCATGGCGCGCTTGACCTGCACGGTCTCCGGTGAGGTGTGGTAGCAGCGGCCGTTGGTGACCGCCGTGGTCGACAGGAAGAGCACATCGGCACGGAAGGCCCGTACCGCGTCGGCGGTGTACGGGCCCATGAACGCGTCGTAGGCGGGGAAGTAGGCGCCGCCCAGGGTGATCAGCGAGATCCCGGGCTCCTTGGCCAGGGTGGTGATGGCCGGCAGGGAGTTGGTGATCACGGTCAGCGGGGTGTGCTCGGCGACCTGGTGGGCCAGCAGCAGACAGGTCGTGCTGTCGTCGAGCAGCACCGTCTGCCCAGGGACCAGCAGCGTCGCGGCGGCCCGCGCCAGCTGCTGCTTGGTGTGCGCCATGGTCGCCATCCGCTCGGCGACGCTGCCGTGGAACTGCGCGGACGGCAGCCCGGTCGCCCCGCCGCGGACCTTGCGCAGCCAGCCCTGCGCCTGCAGCGCGTCCAGATCGCGGTGCGCGGTCATCAGGCTGATGCCGTACTCCTCGGCGAGGTCCGCGGTGCGCACGAATCCGCGGGCGATGACGGTCTCGCGCATCCGGCGGCGCCGCTCCTCCTGGGCCTCGACCCGGTCCATGGCTTAGCTCCCTTTTGTGCCGGCGGCGTCCCCGCGGGCACCCGCCGGGTGAATTCGCCGCGTTATGTTCGCACGGATTTCACACTGCGCGCCCGCCCGTCACGGTGTCCACATGCGGTTCCGCAACGACGCAACACGGCTGGTCGGAGCGGTGGTGCGAAGATTCCGGCGGCCATTGACGGCGCTTTCCGCACGGCGGTTCCATCGCTGCGTCCACCCCCCTTCGCCCTGCTGAGCCGCCGCAGCCGCCGCAGAAAGGGAGATTCCGATGACGAACTCTCCGCCGCGTTCACTGACCACCCGCCTGGGCATTCCACCGACCCTCGCCTGGGGCTACCTCGGACTGCTGCTCTTCATGATCGGAGACGGGGTCGAGTCCGGGTACCTCTCGCCGTACCTCCTGGACCAGCACCTCTCCGAGTCCCGGGTGGCCCTGCTGTTCACCGTCTACGGGATCGCGGCCGGCATCGCCGCCTGGCTCTCCGGAGTGCTCTCCGACCTGTGGGGCCCGCGCCGTGTGATGTGGGCCGGCCTGGGCATCTGGGGCGTCTTCCAGCTGCTCTTCCTGACCGTCGCCCTCCCGCTGGGCAGCTATCCGCTGATGATGTTCGGCTACGGCCTGCGCGGGCTGGGCTATCCGCTGTTCGCGTACGGCTTCCTGGTCTGGATCGCCGGGGTGGCGCCGCGGGCCCGGCTCGGCACCGCCATGGGCTGGTTCTGGTTCGCCTTCACCGGCGGGCTGCCCACCCTCGGCTCGCTCGTCGCCAGCGGCCTCATCCCGCACATCGGCGCCTACGCCACCCTGTGGGCCGCGCTCGTGCTGGTCGCCGCCGGCGGACTGATCGCGTTGCTGCTGGTCCGCGACGACCGCGGCGGCAGACGGCCGCGCGGGGACGGGGACGGCCAGGGACCGGTGGCCACCCTCGTCGGCAGCATCACGATCCTGTGGCGCAACCCCCGGGTCGGCGTCGGCTCGGTCGTCCGGGTCATCAACACCGCGTCCCAGTTCGGCTTCTTCGTGATCCTGCCGATCCACTTCACCCGGACCGTCGGCTTCACCCTCACCCAGTGGCTGCACCTGCTCAGCGCGATGTTCGCCACCAACATCTTCGCCAACCTGCTGTTCGGCGTGGTCGGGGACCGCTTCGGCTGGCGCCGCACCATCGCCTGGTTCGGCGGCGCCGGCTGCACGGTCAGCACCCTGCTGCTCTTCTACGTCCCGCACGCCGCCGGCGCGAACTTCTCGCTGGCCCTCCTGGTCGCCGCGTTCTACGGCGCTACGCTGGCGGGTTATGTACCGCTTTCGGCGCTGGTGCCCACTCTTGAGCCGCGGCACCAGGGCCAGGCACTGGCCGCCCTGAACCTCGGCGCGGGCGCCAGTACCTTCGTCGGCCCCGCGGTCGTCGCGCTCTTCGTCGGCCCGCTCGGCGTCGAAGGGGTGGTCTGGATCTTCGCGGGGATGTACGCGGTGAGCTGGGCACTGGCCCACTTCCTGAAGCTGCCGGACGAGCCGGGCACCGCCGACACCGCGCGGCGCGGCCCCGAGCCCGCCGCCGCCTCGGCCCCGGCATGAGAGGGACGCACTGATGTCCGTACTGACCATCGACGTCGGGACCACGGTGATCAAGTCCGTGGTCTTCGACGACCAGGGCACCGAGATCGCCGTCGCCCGCCGCGCCACCGAGGTCCTCCGCCCGCACCCCGGCTGGGCCGAACAGGACATGGACGGCGTCTGGAGCGCGGTCGTCGACACCGTCCGCACCGTGCTGGACGGCCTGGCCGACCCGGTGTGGCTGGTGTCCTTCACCGCGCAGGGCGACGGCGCCTGGCTCGTCGACGACCGCGGCCGCCCCACCGGACCCGCCGTCCTGTGGTCCGACGGCCGCGCCGGGGACCACCTCACCGCCTGGCAGCGGGACGGCGTCCTGGAAGCCGCGTTCCGCCGCAACGGCTCGCTGACCTGCGCCGGCATGCCCAACGCGATCTTCAGCTGGCTGGCCGCCCATGACCCGGACCGCCTCGCCCGCTCGGCCACCTCGCTCACCGCCGCCGGCTGGCTCTTCCTCCGCTTCACCGGCGTCCGCGCCAGCGACGAGTCCGACGCCTCCGCCCCCTTCCTCGACCACGCCACCGGCACCTACGACCCGCAGATCATCGACCTGTTCGGCCTCGGCGCGTACGAGGGGCTGCTGCCCACCGTCCTGGCCGAGGACCGGCGGATCGCCGAACTCACCACCACGGCCGCGGACGAACTCGGGCTGCCGGCCGGCCTCCCGGTCGTGATGGCGCCGTACGACATCGCCGCCACCGCCCGCGGGGTCGGCGTGGTCAACCCCGGCCAGGCCTGCAGCATCCTCGGCACGACCCTGTGCACCGAGATCGTCACCACCGGAATCGACACCACCGGCGAACCGTCCGGCATCCACATCGCCTACCGCGGCCGGGAACGGGTGCTGCGCGCCTTCCCCACCCTCAACGGCGCCGAGGTCCTCGGCTGGGCGGCCCGGCTGCTCCACCTCCCCGGCCCGCCGGAACTGGCCCAGCTGGCCTTCGAGTCGCAGCCGGGGGCGCGCGGGCTGATGTTCCTGCCCTACCTGTCCCCGGCGGGCGAACGCGCCCCGTTCCTCGACCCGGGCGCCCGCGGCTCGTTCTGGGGCCTGTCCCTGGAACACACCCCCGCCGACCTGGCCCGCGCGGTCTTCGACGGGCTCTCGCTGGTCCTGCGGGACTCGCTCGCCGCCGCCCGCACGGACATCAGCGAACTGCGGCTGTGCGGCGGCGGCGCCAACAGCGACGCCTGGTGCGCCCTGATCGCCGACGCCACCGGCATGCCCACCGCCCGCTCCGGCGACACCGAACTCGGCGCCAAGGGCGCCTTCCTCACCGGTCTGGTCCGCACCGGCGCCGAGACCAGCATGCACAGCGCCGCCGCCAAGTACGTCCGGATGCAACGGAGTTGGGAGCCCGAGCCGGAGCGCGCGGAGTTCTACGCCGCGCTGTACGAGGACTTCCTGCGCTGGCGCGAGCTGACCCGCGGGGCCGGCTGGCGCGGCACCGCGGCCTGGCACGGCAGCACCACCCGCCGCGCCGAGGCCCCCGGCCGCCCCACCGAGGCCCCCGCCCGCCCCGCCGGCACGCCCGACGCCGCCCCTGGAGGCACCCTTGTCTGACCCGCACCCCACCGGCCGCGCCCCGGCCACCGCCCCCGACCCCGACGGCGTCTGGCTCGGCCTCGACCTCGGCACCCAGAGCGCCCGCTGCGCCGCCGTCGACGGCACCGGACGGGTCCTGGCCACCGCCGCCCGCCCGCTGACCGGCCGGCGCGACGGCAACCGGCACGAACAGGACCCCGAGGAGTGGTGGCAGGCGCTCGCCGCGGCCTGCCGGGAGGCACTGACCGGCCTCGACCCCCGCCGGATCCGCGGCCTGGCGATCGACGGCACCTCCGGCACCCTCCTGCTCGCCGACGCCCACGGCACCCCGCTCACCCCGGGGCTGATGTACGACGACGGCCGCGCCGCCGACCAGGCCACCGCCGTCAACACCGCCGGCGCCGCGGTCTGGCAGGAACTCGGCTACCGCAGCATGCAGCCCTCCTGGGCACTGCCCAAACTCGTCGCCCTGCTGGAGCACGGCCCCGCCCTGCCGCCCGGCGCCCGGCTGCTGCACCAGGTCGACCTGATCACCTGGCGGCTGGCCGGCCACCAGGTCGCCAGCGACGCCAGCCACGCCCTCAAGACCGGCTACCACCTCGTCGAGGAACGCTGGCCGGACGAGGTCATGCGGCAACTCGGCGTCCCCCTCGGCCTGTTGCCGGACGTCGTCCGCCCCGGCACGGTGCTCGGCACGGTCTGCGCCCGGGCCGCCGCGGCCACCGGCATCCCCGAAGGCACCCCGCTCGTCGCCGGCATGACCGACGGCTGCGCCGCACAGATCGGCGCCGGGGCACTGGCACCGGGCGCCTGGAACGCGGTGCTGGGCACCACCCTCGTCCTCAAGGGCACCAGTGGGCACCTCGTCCGCGACCCGGCCGGCGTCGTCTACTGCCACCGCGGCCCGGACGACACCTGGCTGCCCGGCGGCGCCTCCAGCAGCGGCGCCGGCGCCCTCACCCGGCACTTCCCCGGCGAGGACCTCGACGCCCTCACCACCCGGGCCGCCGCCCTCGACCCGGACGCCGCGGAAGCGGTCGCCTACCCCCTGGTCTCCACCGGCGGCGAACGCTTCCCCTTCCGCGCACCGGACGCCGAGCCCTTCCTCCTCGGCCGGCCCGCCACCCGCGCCGAGGAGTTCCACGCCCACCTGCTCGGCGTGGCCTGCCTCGAACGGCTCTGCTTCGACTACCTCGACCACCTCGGCGCACCGGTCGACGGGCCGCTCACCCTCACCGGCGGCGGCGCCCGCAACGCCTACTGGTGCCGGCTGCGCGCCGATGTCCTCGGCCGTCCGGTACGGCTGCCGGAGCAGGCCGAGGGCGCCGTCGGGATGGCCGTGCTCGCCGCCACCGCCGACGGCACCCGCCTGGCCGACGCCGCCGCCGCGATGGTCCGGATCGACCGCGAGATCCGCCCGAACCCGCTCCGTACCGCCCGCCGCCTCCCCGTCTACCTCCGCTTCGTCGACGAACTCACCCGCCGTGGCTGGCTCGGCCAGGCCGTGGCCGACCACGCCCGCAGGAGGGCCGCACCGTGACCGACTTCATCCTCGTACGCCACGGCGAAACCGTCTGGCACGCGGAGAACCGCTACGCCGGCCGCACCGACGTGCCGCTCACCGACCTCGGCCGCGAACAAGCCGCGACCCTCGCCACCTGGGCCACCACCGCCCACCTGACCGGAATCTGGAGCTCCCCGCTCTCCCGCGCCCGGCTGACCGCCGCTCCCGCCGCCGCGGCCTGCGGGCTCACCCCGCACGTCGACGAACGGCTCTCCGAGCTCGACTTCGGCCAGGGCGAGGGCCTGACCCGGGACGAGATGCGCACCCGCTTCCCCGAGCGGGTCGACGCCTTCCTCGCCGACCCGGTCGCCCACCACCTGCCCGACGGCGAACACCCGCGGCACGCCGCCGAACGCGCCGCCGACTGCCTGGCCGACCTCGCCCGGGCCCACCCCGACGGCCGGATCCTGGTCGTCGCCCACTCCACCCTGCTGCGGATCCTCCTGTGCCACCTGCTGGGCATCCCGCTCCCCGACTACCGCCGGGTCTTCCCCCGGCTCCACAACGGCGCCCTCACCGAGATCCGCCACGGGCACGGCCGCACCGCGCTGCTGAGCCTCAACGCCCCGGCGCTCGCCCAGGCCCCCGCCCTGTACTGACCACCTGCCGTACGCCCACCGCCCCAGGAGAAGAAGACCCCATGAGCACCACCGTCCTCGCCGCCGGCAACCACTTCATCCGCCCGGGCCTGTTCGCCGAGGCCGTGCGCGCGGCCGCCGGGGACACCCCGCTGGACATCCGCGAGCTGCGCTACGACTGGCCGCACACCCCCTTCGGCCCGGTCGGCGAGGTCATCGAGGCCTCCGGCAGCGAGGACGAGATGATCGAGGCACTGCGCGGCGTCGAGATCTGCGTCACCGAGCACGGCCCGCTCACCGAACGGATCCTCGCCCACTGCCCCGACCTCAAGCTGTTCTGCACCAGCCGCGGCGGCCCGGTCAACGTCAACCTCGCGGCCGCCACCCGGCACGGCGTCCCGGTCTGCCACGCCCCCGGCCGCAACGCCACCGCCACCGCCGAGCACACCCTCACCCTGCTGCTGGCCGCCGCCCGCGGCGTCGGCGACACCCACACCGACCTGCGCCGCGGCGTCTGGCGCGGCGACTACTACGACTACGACCGCTGCGGCATCGAGATCGACGGCGCCACCGTCGGCCTGATCGGCTACGGCGCCATCGGCAGCCGGGTCACCAAGGTCCTCACCGCGATGGGCGCCCACGTCCTGGTCCACGACCCGTACGTCCGTCCCGAGGCGCTGGCCGGCGTCGCCGAGCAGGTCACCCTCGACGAACTGCTCGGCCGCTCCCGCATCGTCTCCCTGCACGCCCGGGTCACCGACGAGACCCGCGGCATGATCGGCCGCGAGCAGATCGCCGCGATGCGCCGCGGCGCGATCCTGGTCAACTGCGCCCGCGGCGCGCTCCTCGACTACGACGCGGTGTGCGACGCCCTGGACGCCGGACAGCTGGCCGGCGCGGCCTTCGACGTCTTCCCCGAGGAGCCGCTGCCGGCCGGCTCCCGGCTGCTGACCGCCCCCGGCGTGGTGCTCACCCCGCACATCGCGGGCGGCAGCCAGGAGGTCGCGCACAAGGCGGCCCGGATCGTCGCCGAGGAGGTCGGCCGCCACCTGCGCGGCGAACCGCTGGCGCACTGCGCCAACCCCGAGGTATCCCAGGGCAGTTGAGGACCCGCACGGCATGCGAGAAGGCCACCACCTCACGGGTGGTGGCCTTCTCGCGTGCTTCCTCGCCGGGTCCGGCTCAGCGCCGCCGCACCAGCGGGAACGGCAGCGTCTCGCGGATCGACAGACCGGTCAGGAACATCACCAGCCGGTCCACGCCGATGCCCAGACCACCGGTCGGCGGCATCGCGTACTCCAGGGCCTGCAGGAAGTCCTCGTCCAGCTCCATCGCCTCCGGGTCACCGCCGGCCGCCAGCAGCGACTGCGCGGTCAGCCGCCGCCGCTGCTCGACCGGGTCGGTCAGCTCCGAGTAGGCGGTGCCCAGTTCGGTGCCGAACGCGACCAGGTCCCAGCGCTCGGCGAGCCGCGGGTCCTTGCGGTGCTGCCGGGTCAGCGGCGAGACGTCGGTGGGGAAGTCCTTGTAGAACGTGGGGAGCTGGGTCTTCTCCTCCACCAGGCGCTCGTACATCTCCAGCACGATGTCGCCGCGGCCCATCTCCGGCTTCACCGGCACCGCCGCGGCACCGCACAGCCGGCGCAGCCGTTCCACTTCGGTGTCCGCGTCGACCTCCTCGCCGAGCGCCTCGGAGATCGCGCCATAGACGGTCTTGACCGGCCAGATTCCCGAGATGTCGTGCTCCACCAGCCGCCCGTTCGCGTCCGCCTTGCGGGCGGTGGCGCTGCCGAACGCGGCGATCGCGGCACCCTGGATCAGCTCCCGGGTCAGGTCGAGCATCACGTCGTAGTCGGCGAACGCCTGGTACGCCTCCAGCATCGTGAACTCGGGGTTGTGCTTGTACGAGATGCCCTCGTTGCGGAACGTCCGCCCCATCTCGAAGACCTTCTCCATACCGCCCACACACAGCCGCTTCAGGTACAGCTCGGGGGCGATGCGCAGATACAGGTCGAGGTCGTAGGCGTTGATGTGGGTGTGGAACGGGCGGGCGTTGGCGCCGCCGTGGATCTGCTGGAGCATCGGCGTCTCGACCTCCAGGTAACCCCGGTCGATCAGCCCCTGGCGCAGCGCCTGCACGGCCGTGCTGCGGGCCCGTACGGTCTCCCGGGCATCCGGCGAGACGACCAGGTCCACATAGCGCTGGCGGACCTTGGCCTCCGGGTCGGACAGCCCTCGCCGCTTGTCCGGCAGCGGCCGCAGGCACTTGGCGGTCAGCCGCCACTGCGTGACGAACACCGTCAGCTCACCGCGGTCGCTGGCGCCGATCTCACCCTCGGCCTCGATGTGGTCGCCCAGGTCGATGTCCGACCCGAACCGGTCCAGCAGCTCCTTGCCGGTGCCGTCCCGGGTCAGCGCGATCTGCAGATCGCCGGACCAGTCACGCAGCTCGGCGAAGAGCACACCGCCGTGGTCGCGGGTGCGCAGCACCCGGCCGGCGATGCTGACGGACTTGCCGGTCCGGACCCCGGCCGCGAGTTCCGGGTACTCGGCGCGGACCTCGCCCAGGGTGTGCGTGCGCACCACGCCCACCGGGTACGGGTCGGTGCCGTCCGCCCGCAGCCGCTCCAGCTTGCGGTGCCTGACCCGCACCTGCTCGGGCAGCGCGGCCAGCTCCCGCTCGTGCAGCTCCTCCTCGGTGGCCGGCGGCGCCTGCACCAGCCCGAGCTCGTCCAGCGACGGCAGGCCGGCGGTGCTCGCCGGGGCCAGCATCCGCTTCTTGTGGCCCTTGCCCCACAGCTTGCCCAGGCTCGGTACGGCCACGAAGCCCTCGGCGATACCGGAGGCCAGACCGATCCGGGCCAGTGCGCCGGCGTCCGCGTAGCACAGGAACCGCGGGTACCACTCGGGGTTGTACTTGGCGTTGGAGCGGTACAGCGCCTCCAGCTGCCACCACTTGGAGAAGAACAGCAGCAGCCGGCGCCAGAACTTCAGCACCGGGCCGGCACCGATCCGCGCGCCCTCCTCGAAGGCGGAGCGGAACACCGCGAAGTTCAGCGAGATCCGGCGCACCCCGAAAGACCCGGCCTGGGCGCACAGCCGGGCCACCATGAATTCCATGACGCCGTTGGGCGCGGTGCGGTCGCGGCGCATCACGTCCAGCGAGATGCCGTCCGGGCCCCAGGGGACGAAGGACAGCAGCGCGATCATGTTGCCGTCGCCGTCGAACGCCTCGGCCAGCAGGCAGTCCCCGTCCTCCGGGTCGCCGAGCCGGTCCAGCGCCATCGAGAAGCCGCGCTCGGTCTCGGTGTCCCGCCAGGCGTCCGCCCGGTGGATGACCTCCTGCATCTCCTCGTCGGTCAGCGCGGAGTGCCGGCGCACCCGGAAGCTCGCGCCGGTCCGCTCGACGCGGTTGACGGCCTGGCGGGTCACCCGCATCTCCCGGCCGTCCAGGTCGAAGTCCTTCACGTGCAGGATCGCCTCGTCGCCGAGCTGGAGCGCGCCCAGCCCGCTGCGGGCGAACGCCTTGGCGCCGCTCTCGCTCGCGCCCATCACGGCCGGCTGCCAGCCGTACCGTCCGGCGACCTCCAGCCAGGCCTCGATCGCCTGCGTCCACGCCTCCCGGTCACCGACCGGGTCACCGCTGGCCAGGCAGACGCCGGCCTCGACGCGGTAGGTGACGGCGGCCTTGCCGCTGGGGGAGAAGACCACGGCCTTGTCGCGGCGGGTGGCGAAGTAGCCGAGCGAGTCCTGGCTGCCGTAACGCTCCAGCAGCGCCCGGATCCGGGCCTCCTCGTCACCGTGCAGCGCGGCCTCCATGCGCTGCGAACGGAACAGCGTCAGGGCCGCGTTCAGCAGCGCCAGCGCACCCAGCAGGCCGAGGACGGTGCTGGTCCAGTGCGGCGGATGGCCCTCGATCAGCCGGCCGCCGACCAGCCCGCCGCAGACCCGGTTCGCCGCCCACAGCAGGCGGTTGCCGCCGCCGGCCTCCAGGCTGCCGGGCGCCAGCGTCACCAGACCCCAGCCGATCAGCACCGCCACCACGAGCCCGCCGATCAGCACCCCGATGGCGCGCAGGAACGCACCGCGCCGGGTGATCGCGTAGAACTCGCGGTGCGAGACCAGCAGCAGCACCAGCGCGCCGGCGCACAGCACCAGCGAGAAGGCGAACTCCCAGTAGCCCGCGGCCAGGAACAGGGCGTCGGCCAGGGTGACCAGCACCATGTAGGCGACGACGAACCACAGGGCCACGCGTTTGCGCGCGGTCATCGCCGCGGCCAGGAGGAAGAGGAACACCGCGTAGGCGAAGTTGGGCTGCACCGGGATGGTGAGCGTGTCCAGCCAGTAGATCACCGGATGGAGTCCGCGCCGGAGGGGCCCGATCAGCGCCGTCAGGGCGCAGAAGAGCCCCAGCACGCTGAAGATGATGGCGAAGCCGTTCGGGACGCGGCGCCGGAAGCGCCGCCACCCCGTGAGTTGATCCTGGTCCTGCACGGTGCTCATTCCGTCACACTAGGCTCTGAAAGGGGTCAGCTGCTCGACGCGAGGGTGCGGTTCCCCGCCCACCGGGCACGGGCTCGGCACTGCAGTCTCCGATCCCGATGGTCCTATCGTCTTTCCCTCGTACGGAGGATGCGGTGACTGTACTGGGTTCACCCACCCGGACCTTGCCACAATCCCGCTCCGGAGCCGAGTCGGTGCATGTCCGGCCGCTTGTGAAGTTCAGGTGACGGTCCTTCGCGAGGTCCCGGCCGCCCCCGGAGCCCACCCCGTCCGGCGCGACCACCGGTGCGTCGAGCCGGGCCGCCGTCGCCGTGGTCAGTGACTCCTTGGCCGCGCCCAGGCCGCCCCGGCCGTCCTTGGTCCGCGCGAGGACCGAGTACCGGGTGTCCGGCGCGGCCGGCGCGCGGGCGGTCCAGACGGTTCCGCCGCTGCCGAGACCGCCGGGCAGCCGCCGCCCCCGGGGATCGGAGACCGTCACCTCGGTCAGTACCCCGCCCTCCGCGGTCACCCGCAGCCGGTCGCCGGCCTGGACGGTCCGGGTCCCGTTCGCCGCGCCCAGCGTCACCCGCACCGAAGCGCCCTGGGTGCCCGGCGCCGCGCCGCCGCATGCGGTGAGCGTGCCCGCGCCGACCACCCCGGCCAGCGCGAGTCCGGTGCGCCAGGGCCTGCGGCGGAGGGAGGGGCGAAGGGGCATGGGTGGTCCGTCGGAAGGTGAGGGAGGGCGGAGATGTCGGCCGCTAAGACGGGCAATGCCGCGACTCCGTTGCGGGGAGTGAGGTGATCCACGTCACGGTGGCCGGGTGTCCTTCCTGCCCGGTGACCCGCAGTGAACACCCGGATGGAGCATCGGGCCGCGAACCGGACATACCCTGAAATACGCCAAACTGGCCACCCCTTGCCGTCCGTTCGGGCGGCGGTTGAGGAGGTGTGCGTCCCATGGCTATTTCAATCTCGGTCGTGCTGCTGCTGCTGACCCTGACCGTGATCTTCCTGCGCAGCGGAAAGCTCAAGTTCTCGCACGCCCTCGTGTGCGCACTGCTCGGCTTCTACCTCGCGAACAGCAGCCTGGCCCCGGACATCCACCAGGGACTGGCCGGCGCCGCCGACGTGGTGAGCAGCGTGCGCCCGTGACCCTGGCGGCCTACCGGAACCTCGCGGTCGCCACCCTCGGCTTCACGATCACCTTCTGGGCGTGGAACCTCATCTCCCCGCTCGGCAACGCCTTCAAGAGCAGCCTCGACCTGACCCCCCTCCAGGTGTCGGCCCTGGTGGCGGTGCCGGTGCTGGTCGGCTCCCTGGGCGGGGTTCCGGTCGGCGCGCTCACCGACCGCTATGGCGCCCGGGTGATGTTCCCGCTGGTCTCGACGCTGACCATCGTGCCCGTGCTGCTGCTGATCCCCGCCAAGCACTCCTACGCCGCCATGCTCGGCACCGGCTTCCTGCTCGGCCTGGGCGGCACCACCATCGCCATCGGCATCCCGCTCGTCAACGCCTGGTTCCCACCCCGCAAACGGGGGCTGGCCCTGGGGATCTTCGGGATGGGCATGGGCGGCATCGCCCTCTCCGGCTATCTGACCCCCCGCATCCACCGCTACGACGAGAACCTGCCCTACCTCGTCGTCGCCGTGGGCCTCGCCCTCTTCGCCGTCGTCGGCGCCCTGATGATCAACGACCACCCGGGCCGGCCGGTGCCCGAGACCTCGCTCGCCACCCGGCTGGTCCGGGCCGGCCGGCTGCGCGTCACCTGGGAGCTGGCCGCGCTGTACGCGATCGGCTTCGGCGGCATCGTCGCGTTCGGCGTCTACCTCCCGACGTACCTGCAGACCTGGTACCACCTCGACGCCGCCGACGCGGGCACCAAGGCGGCCGGCTTCGCACTGGTCACGGTGGCCTTCCGGCCGGTCGGCGGCTGGTGCGCGGACCGGGTCCACCCGGCCGTGGTCACCGCCTGGGCGCTCGGCACGGTCGCCGTGCTCGCCGTCGTCCAGGCCTTCGACCCACCGCTGGACCCGGTCGGCACCGTCGGCTTCCTCGCCATGGCGGCCGGCCTCGGCGCGGCCGGCGGCTCGGTCTTCGCGCTCGTCTCCCGGGTGACACCACAGGCCAGGGTCGGCACCGTCACCGGCATCGTCGGCGCCGCCGGGGGCCTCGGCGGCTTCGTCCCACCGCTGGTCATGGGTGCCGTCTACAGCGCCAAGGGCAGCTACTCGATCGGTTTCATGCTGCTCTCCGACCTGGCGCTGGCCGGCTGCGTGTACGCCGCCGGCCGCATGCGCACCGCGGGGGCCGGGCGCGCCGGGAGGATGTGAGCGTCGGGCGGGCCGGGCGGGCGCGGCGGCCCGCCGCTCACCCCAAGGAGAAGATCCCCACGCCGTTCGCCACCGGCCGTTCCGCCCCGCCCGACGGATGGTTGCGCACCACGACCCCGTCGCCGGTGCCGTCGTCGGTCACCAGCGTCGAGGACCCGCCGCCGTCCAGGTTCATCGCCTCCTCGGACCCCAACTCGGCCATAAGGGCAGCGAGTTCACTCACCGTCAGCCCGGTCTGACCGCGCGCGCCGTCCAGCGCCAGCAGATACAGCACCCGCCCGTCGGGTGCGATCCCCGCGGCGGTCCGCACCGCCACCGCGACGGTGTCCAGCCCGGCCACCGGCCGGCCGTCCCGGACGATCGGGAAACCGCCCACCGCGAACCGCAGCGGCACCGGCCCCTCGCCGGCCAGCCGGTAGCCCACCCGCAGCGGCTCGCCGAGGTGCAGCTTGCGCAACTGCCGCGCGCCCTCCTCCCGGCCCACCAGCACCACGCTTCCCGCGGCCACCCCGCCGGCGCCCGGAGTGTCCTCGATCGCCGTCACCCGGCCGTACCGGACCGTCACCTCCGCGGTGTCCGTGCTGCACGGCGCCGCCCGCTCGGTGTCCGTCCCGCAGACGGCCCGCTCCCGGGACGCCGGCCCCCATTGCGGGGTGTACGCGCCGATGCCGTCCACCGGCAGCGCGTACTGGTTGAGCCCGCGCAGCGGCAGCCCGCCCTCGGGGGTCAGTGCCGCGCCGTGCAGGGTGAGCCGGTCCAGCCGCGCCCGGCGGTCGTAGCCCACGCCGAGGACGTCCTCGGCGCTGGCGCCCGGCGGCAGTACGGGACCGAAGCGCTGCCCGTCGGGGACCGCCGCCTTCAGTTGCCGGCCGGAGACCACGGCCGGTCCGTCCGGGGCGCCGGTGACCTCCACGCCCGGATGCTGGGTCTCGGTGATGTGGAAGAAGTCCCCGTTGACGGCCGCCACCGCACCCCGCGCCGCGGCCAGCCGGGACACCGGCGCCCGGGCCCCGACCACGCCCGGATACAGCAGGTCCACCGACACCCGGGGATCGCCCAGATCGACCGTCAGCAGATGCCCGTGCACCACCCCGCGCGGCAGCGTCATCCGGAACTCGCCGTACGCCACACCGGGCGCCAGCGGCACCGCATCGGAGCGGCTCAGGGGGGTGCCCGCTGCGGTGGCCGGGGCCCCGCCCGCCATCCCGCCGCCGGCCAGCACGCCCCACACCACCAGCACCGTCAGTACCGCGCGAACCCGACCGAATCGCTGCTTCACGATTGCCCCTGACGTCACGTCAACTGCACCGGGTACCGGAGACGTTCACCGCGCCACGCCCCACTATGGACCGCTCACTATGACCTGGAAATGTCATGAATCCGTACACCCGCAGAACGGCCGTCGTGTCGCCGGGCGTCGGCCTGGAGCGCTTCTACGGACCGCCTGGCGCGCGCCGGGTCATCTCCGGTGCCGCCAGGAGGACTCGGTGACCAGCTGCAGATAGCGCGCCCAGTCCCAGTACTCGCCCGGGTCGGTGTGGGTGGAGCCGGGGACCTCGATGTGGCCGATGATGTGCTCGCGGTCCTTGGGGATCCCGTAGCGGTCGCAGACGGCGGCGGTGAGCCGGGCGGAGTGCTCGTAGAGGGTGTCGGTGAACCACGTCGGGTCGTCGATCCAGCCCTCGTGCTCGATGCCGATGCTGCGGGTGTTGCAGTCCCAGTTGCCGGCGTGCCAGGCGACGTTGCGCTCGCTGACGCACTGGGCGAGGTGACCGTCGGAGGAGCGGACGACGTAGTGGGCGGCGGCCTTGTGCGCGGGGCTCTGGAACAGCCGGAGGGTGTCCTCGTAGGTCTCCTGCGTCACATGGATCACGACCATCTCGATCGGGTACTGGTCCGGGCGGTTTGCGGTGGTGAAGTTGGACCTGCTGGCCGGGATCCATTCGACCGGGGGGTAGCCCTTGCCGCCGTGCGGTGTCCGGGGGTGCGGGGCGGCGAGGGCGGTGGACGCGGTGAGCGGGGCGAGGGCGGCGGCCGCGACGAGTGCGGCCGTGCCGGTGAGCAGATGCCGGCGGGCGGGGCGGGGGTGGCGGGGCTCCATGTGAACTCCTGACAAGGACCGAGGGTGGTCGCGTACATGTCACGCACATGCGATGCGTTCATCATGCGCAACCGGGCAGGTCCTGCCAAGGGCATGGCCGGGCCGCCAATGGCTCGACCAAAGGCGGCAACGACGCAGGTCACGAGCCGGGACGCACCTGATCGGCCGTCACCCGGGTGCCGCGCCCGGGCCCCTGAAGGGACGGACCCGGACGCGGCACGGACGCGGCACGGACGGTGGTGCGCCGCCGGTCAGTGACCGATCTCGACGTCCTCCAGGACGCCCAGCGCGTCCGGCACCAGCACGGCCGCCGAGAAGTACGCGCTGACCAGGTAGTTGATGACCGCCTGGTCGTTGATGCCCATGAAGCGGACGGACAGGCCGGGCCGGTACTCGTCCGGGATGCCGGTCTGGTGCAGCCCGATCACGCCCTGGTTCTCCTCGCCGACGCGCAGGGCCAGGATCGAGCTGGTCTGGTCCGGGGTGATCGGGATCTTGTTGCAGGGCAGCAGCGGGATGCCCCGCCAGGCCCGCACCTCCCCGCCCTCGAACGGGACGGTGCAGGGGTAGATCCCCCGGGCGTTCCACTCCCGCCCGATGGCGGCGATGGTGCGCGGATGGGCCAGCAGGAACTGCGTCTTGCGGCGCCGGGAGATCAGCTCGTCGAGGTCGTCGGGGGTGGGCGGTCCGGTGCGGGTGTGGATGCGCTGCTTGAGGTCGGCGTTGTGCAGCAGCCCGAACTCGCGGTTGTTGATCATCTCGTGTTCCTGGCGCTCGCGCAGCGCCTCCACGGTCAGCCGCAACTGCTGGTCCAGCTGGTTCATCGGCCCGTTGTAGAGGTCGGCGACCCGCGAGTGCACCTTCAACACCGTTTGCGCGACGTTGAGTTCGTACTCCCGCGGCGTCAGTTCGTAGTCCGCGAAGGTGCCCGGCAGCACCGGCTCGCCGACATGGCCGGCGGCCAGCTCGATGGCCGCCTCACCGTGCTTGTTCTGCGCGGGCGCCAGCGCGGTGCGGAACGCCTCGATGTGCGCCCGCAGGGAATCGGAATCGCCGAGCACCGCCTCGAAGTCGCTGCGGTAGAGGGTCAGTGCGGTCACCCGGGTCACCGCCCGCACGGAGTGTTCCCACTCCGCGTCCGCGGACAGCAGCGCCGCAGCGCCGATGGCATCGCCGTCGGCCAGCGTGCCCAGGGACGTCTCGTCGCCGTACTTGCCGGCGCCGAGCCGGTCCAGCTTGCCGTGCGCGATCAGGATGACCCGGTCGGTCGGGCCACCCCTGCGGGCCAGCACATCGCCGGGTGCGAACTCCCGCTGTACGAAGCGGCCGGCCAGCGTCTCCAGGGTCGGGGCGTGGTCATAGCCGCGCAGCGGCGCCAGTTCGCGCAGCTCGGCCGGGATCACCCGGACGTCGGTGCCGGTCGAGACGAACTCGATCCGCCCGTCGCCGAGGGTGTGCGTCAGCCGGCGGTTGACGCGGTAGGTGCCGCCGGAGACCTGTGTCCACGGCAGGATGCGCAGCAGCCAGCGGGAGGAGATCCCCTGCATCTGCGGCACGGTCTTGGTCGTGGTCGCCAGATTGCGGGCTGCGGCGGTGCCCAGGCTGGACGGATTCTGCTCGACCTCGGAGGGCTGCGGGCCGGACGTCGGGTCCACCGATGTGGTCATGGAAGAAGCTCACCTGTTCTGTCGGTGCTGCGCTGTGCCGGGTACTGCCGGACGTGCGGATACCTGCGGATGCGCGTGCTGTCGTGCTCGTCCTGCGGCGGCCGTTCAGTGGCCGATCTGCACGTCCTCCAGCACGCCCAGCGCATCGGGCACGAGAATGGCCGCGGAGAAGTAGGCGCTGACCAGATACTTGAGGACCGCCCGGTCGTCGATGCCCATATAACGCACCGACAGCCCCGGCTCGTATTCATCGGGAATTCCGGTCTGCTGCAGACCGACCACGCCCTGCTTTTCCTCGCCGGTGCGCAGCAGCAGAATCGAGGTGGTGCGTTCCTTGGTGACCGGAATCTTGTTGCACGGGAAGATCGGCACCCCGCGCCAGGACGGCAGCGAATGCCCCATGAAATCCACCGCGGTCGGATACAGCCCGCGGGCACTGCACTCCCGGCCGAAGGCGGCGATGGCCTGCGGATGGGCGAGCAGGAAGCCCGGGTCCTTCCAGACCGTGGCGAGCAGTTCGTCGAGGTCGTCGGGGGTGGGCGCCCCGGTGCGGGTGTGGATGCGCTGCTTGAGGTCGGCGTTGTGCAGCAGCCCGAACTCGCGGTTGTTGATCATCTCGTGTTCCTGGCACTCGCGCAGCGCCTGGATCGTGAGCTTCAGCTGCTCCTCGACCTGGTTCATCGGGTCGCTGTAGAGGTCGCCGACCCGGCTGTGCGTGCGCAGCACCGTCTGGGCCACGCTGAGTTCGTACTCCCGCGGCGCCGCGTCGTAGTCGACGAAGGTGCCGGGCAGGGCCGGCTCGCCCTGGTGCCCGGACGCCACGGCGACCGCCGATTCGCCGCTCTCGTTCGCCGGCCGGGAGGCGGTCCGGTCGGCCGTCGCCAGGTGCTCGCGCAACCCGGGGGAGCGGTCGATCACCTCCTGTCCCGCCTGGCGCGGCAGTGCCATGACCGTCACCCGGGTCACCGCCCGGTAGCTGAACTCCCAGGTCGCTTGCTCGGCGTCGAGCGGACCGGTGCCGAAGTGGTCACCTCCCGCCAGCGCTTCCAGCACCGTCGCGTCGCCGTATTTGCCGGTGCCGATGCGGTCCACCCGGCCGTGCGCGATCAGGACCAGCCGGTCGTCCGGTGTGCCGGCCTCGGCGATCAGCTCGCCGGGCGCGTACTCGGTCTGCGTGAACCGCTCGCCGAGCGCCGCCAGCACCTCGTGGTCGGTGAAGTCCCGCAGGGCGGGCAGTTCGCGCAGTTCCTCCGGGATGACCGAGACGTCGCCGCCGTTGATGTCGAAGTCGATGCGCCCGTCGCCGACGGTGTAGGTCAGCCGGCGGTTCACCCGGTAAGTGCCGCCCGACACCTGCACCCAGGGCAACAATCGCAGCAGCCAGCGGGACGTGATTCCCTGCATCTGCGGCGCGGTTTTGGTGGTGGTCGCCAAATTCCGTGCGGCGGTGGTACTCAGACTGGAATTCTGGGATTCTTCCGCACTGCTGGAATGTGATTCGTCGGCAATCGTCACAATGCCACCTGTCTCATGGGAGGGCGCGATGCGGGACTGCCCAGGAAGCGTTGCGCAGCGGTTTCTCGGCAGCCCGCCGAACCGACGGTAGTCGTGCGCTTTTTATCGGCACAATCGCTCGATGGGGTGGCATGGAAATCTCTTTCCATGGAAAGGTTTAGCGGGTTCTGACCGGGGGAGAGTCAGCCGGGGCGCAGGATCGGAGGGGGTCGTCCAGGACCGCCCGCAACGCCGCGTGCGCCGCCCCCAGCAGCGGCCCGTCCGCCCCCAGTCGCGACACCCTCACGGACGGCCCGCCGGCTCGCGCCGGATCCGTCGCCACGGCCGTCCGCAGCGTCAACTCCCGTTCCAGCGACGGCAGGACCCAGGGCGCGAGCCCGGCCAGCGCACCACCCAGGACGACCGCCCGCGGGTCGAGCAGGTTCACCGCTCCGGCGAGCGCGATGCCGAGCGCCGTCCCCGCCTCCTCCAGGGCCCGTACGGTGGCCGGGTCGCCGTCGGCCGCGCGGCGGGCGAGCAGCGCGATCCGGGCCCCCGGCCCCGCCTCCCCGGCCACCGCCCGCCCGGTCACCGCCCCGCTCGCCCGCAGCACGGCCTCTTCCCCCGCGTACTGCTCCAGGCACCCGCGTCCGCCGCAGCCGCACCGGCGGCCGTCCGGATACACCGGCACATGGCCCAGCTCACCGGCGAACCCCCGTGCACCACGCAGCAGTTGACCGTCCACCACGACCGCCGCGCCGATCCCGGCCTCGGCCGAGACATGGACGAAGTCCGGCGGCGGTCCCGGTGGCCCGCCGTCCGCACCGGCCGGCCGCAGTTCGGCCAGCGCCCCCAGATTCGCCTCGTTCTCCACGGTCAGTGGCACGGCCGGGGAGTTCGCCGGGGCCGTCACCGGGGCCAGGCCCGGCGCCAGATCCGCCGCCCGCCAGCCGAGGTTGGGCGCGTGCACCACGGTCGTCCCGCCGCGGGCCACCAGCCCCGGCACCGCCACCGCGAGCCCGGCGGGCCGCAGCCCCTCCGCGGCGATCCGCCCGGTCACCTCCGTGAGCAGCTCCCCGAGCCGCTCCAGTACGGGCCCGGGCGCGCTGTTCCGGTTCGCCGCGCCGACCGCCGCCCGGGCGCGTATCCGGCCGCGCAGATCGATCGCGCACACCGCGAGGTGGTCCACGCCTATCTCCGCCCCGAGCCCCGCCGGGCCGCGGTCGCTGACCACCAGTTCGTTCCCCGGCCGGCCCCGGCCGCGGGGCGCCGCCGGTCCCGACTCGGCCAGCAGCCCGGCCCGCAGCAGCTCGTCCACCAGCGGCGCCACGCCCGCCCGGGTCAGCCCGATCCGCGCCGCCACCGCCGGCCGCGACAGCGGCCCGTGCGCCGCCACGGTCCGCAGCACCCGGGCGAGGTTGCGCCGCCGGATGCCGGCCTGGGTGTCGTTGCCGGGCGCGGTCACGGGTCTCCTCGGAGGTAGGTGTCGGGCCGAGTCTCCCGGGCGGGCGCGGGGCGGGCGCGGGGGTGGTGCCGGGGTGGCGGCAGGGGTGCCCAGGTCACCGTAGGGCGGCAGGGCGGGTGTGTAGAGGCGGGGCCGTGCGGGCGGGTGCGTGGGCGGCTCCGTACGGGCGGGGGTCCGGGGGGCAGGGGTTTCAGCGCCGCAGCAGGGTGTCCGCGTCGGTGAGGGTGGCGGCCAGCCGGTGCAGGACGGCGTCGTCCCGCGGCTGGGCCTCGTACTCCGTGCCGCGCGCGGTGCCCCACCGGCGGGCCACCGCCGCGGGGTCCTCGCCCAGCAGCAGCCCGGCCGCCTGGGCCGCCGCGCCGAGCGCGACCAGCTCCTGGGCCTCGGGCACCACCACCGGGCGGCCGGATAGCCGGCGGACCGTCTCCCGCCAGGCCCGGCCCTTCGCACCGCCGCCGATCAGCAGCAGCGGGGTCCCGGCCGCGGCGTCCGCGTCCAGCACCTGCTCCAGCGCCCGCAGCAGCGCGAACACCGCGCCGTCGTAGGCGGCCTGGAGCAGCTGGCCGGCCGTGGTGTCGTGCCGCAGCCCGTGCACCAGGCCCGAGGCCCCGGGCAGGTTCGGCGTGCGCTCCCCGTCGAGGAACGGCAGCACCACCACCTCGCCGCCCGCCTCCACGGCCTCCCGGTCGCGGGCCAGCAGCGCCGCCACCCGGTCCACCGCGAGCGTGCAGTTCAGGGTGCAGGCCAGCGGCAGCCAGTCGCCCCGGGCGTCGGCGAAACCGGCGACGGTGCCGGTCGGATCGGCCGGGCGGTGGGTGGAGACCGCGTAGACCGTCCCCGAGGTGCCCAGGCTCAGCACCGGCTGTCCGGGGCGCAGGCCGAGGCCGAGCGCGGCCGCCATGTTGTCGCCGGTGCCCGCGGCCACCAGGGCGCCCCGGGGCAGCGGCAGCTCACCGGCGTGCACCGTTCCGGCGGCCTCGCCCGGCCCGGCCACCCGGGGCAGCGCCTCCGGGGGCAGCCCGACGTGCGCCAGGATCTCCGTGTCGTACGCCCCGGTGGCCGAGGACCACCAGCCCGTGCCGGAGGCGTCCCCGCGGTCGGTGACCGCCTCGCCGGTCAGCCGCCCGGTGAGGTAGTCGTGCGGCAGCCGCACCGCGGCGGTGGCGGCGGCCGCGGACGGCTCGGTCTCCCGCAGCCACGCCCACTTGGCCACCGTGAACGCCGGGCCCGGCACGCTCCCGACCCGGTCCGCCCAGGCCCGCGCGCCGCCCCGCTCGGCGATCAGCCGTTCGCTGTGGCCCGCGGCGCGGACGTCGTTCCACAACAGGGCCGGACGCACCGGCTCGCCGGCCGCGTCCAGCGTGACCAGCCCGTGCTGCTGCCCGGCGACCGACACCGCGGAGACCTGCCGGGCGGCGTCCCCGCACTGCGCCAGCGCCTCGCCCAGCGCCCGCCACCACTGCCGGGGGTCGCTCTCCTTGCCGGGGCCGCCGCCGACCGTGTGCGGCGCCTGCCCGCGGGCCACGACCACACCGGTCTCCGCGTCCACGACCAGCGTCTTCGTGGACTGCGTCGAGCTGTCCACCCCGAGGACGAGCGGTCCCGCTGCCTGTGCGCCCATCGTGCTCTCTCCCTTGGCGGCCCGCTGCCACGAAAGCCGCGGAGCCTTCTCGCACGGTCTGCTTCCAGGGGGTTCCCCGGTGTGCCGCCGCATATTAGTTTGGCCGCCGCGGAATTTGTAAAGTGCCTTGACGAAATGGCCGAGGGAGATGCGATGCGCTGTCAGCCGGTGCCCGAGGACAAATTCAGCTTCGGCCTGTGGACGGTCGGCTGGCAGGGCCGCGATCCCTTCGGGGACGCCACCCGCCGCGCCCTGGACCCGGTCGAGACCGTGCACCGCCTGGCGGAGCTCGGCGCGTACGGCGTGACCTTCCACGACGACGACCTGATCCCGTTCGGCGCCGACGACATCCGGCGCGAGACGGCCGTCAAACGCTTCCGCCAGGCGCTGGACGCCACCGGCCTGGTCGTCCCGATGGCGACCACCAACCTCTTCACCCACCCGGTGTTCAAGGACGGCGCCTTCACCGCCAACGACCGCGACGTCCGACGCTTCGCGCTGCGCAAGACGCTTCGCAACATCGACCTCGCCGCCGAGCTGGGCGCCCGCACCTATGTGGCCTGGGGTGGCCGGGAGGGCGCCGAGTCAGGCGCCGCCAAGGACGTGGCGGCCGCCCTCGACCGGCTCAAGGAAGCCTTCGACCTGCTCGCCCAGTACGTCGTCGAGCAGGGCTACGACCTGCGGTTCGCCATCGAGCCCAAACCCAACGAGCCGCGCGGCGACATCCTGCTGCCCACCGTCGGCCACGCACTCGCCTTCATCGGGCGCCTCGAACGCCCCGACCTCTTCGGCGTCAACCCGGAGGTCGGCCACGAGCAGATGGCCGGCCTCAACGTCCCGCACGGCATCGCCCAGGCCCTCTGGCAGGGCAAGCTCTTCCACCTCGATCTCAACGGCCAGAGCGGCGTCAAGTACGACCAGGACCTGCGCTTCGGCGCCGGCGACCTGCGCGCCGCGTTCTGGCTCGTCGACCTGCTGGAGACGGCCGGCTACGACGGGCCGCGGCACTTCGACTTCAAACCGCCACGCACCGAGGACCTCGACGGCGTCTGGGCCTCCGCCGCCGGCTGCATGCGCAACTACCTGATCCTCAAGGAGCGCGCCGCGTCCTTCCGGGCCGACCCGGCCGTCCAGGACGCGCTGCGCGCCGCCCGCCTGCCCGAGTTGGCCCGCCCCACCGCCGAGGACGGCCTGGCCGGGTTGCTCGCCGATCCCAGTGCGTACGAGACGTTCCGTCCGGAGGTGGCCGCGGCCCGTGGGATGGCCTTCGAGCGGCTGGACCAGCTGGCTTTGGATCATCTGCTCGGCGTGTCCTGAACCGGCCGCCGGTCAGGCCGCCGGTCGGTCGAAGAGCGTGCGGACGAAGGCGAGTTCGGCGGCGCGTTGGTCGGTGCCGCCGGTCTCATGGGCGTTGAACCGCCACACCTTCAGTTCCTTCTCACTCGCGTAGTGGTGGTACGCGGCGAAGCCGGTGGACGGCGGCACCACCTCGTCGCGCAGTGCGGTCGCGAAGAGCGCCGGTGCGGTGGCCCGGACCGCGAAGTTCAGCCCGTCGAAATGGTCCAGGGTGTGCAGGGCCGGGTCGATGTGGTCCCGGGCGCCGGCGAAGTAGCGGGCGAGCTCGCCGTACGGACCGGCGTCGGTGATCTCGACGGCGCGGCGGATGTGGGTCAGGAAGGGCGCGTCGATCAGCGCCCCGGCCAGGCCCGGGACCAGGCCGGTCATCGCCAGGGCGAGCGCCCCGCCCTGGCTGTGACCGGCGACCACCATCCGCTCCTCGTCCACCTCCTCGTGGCCGCGCGCGGTCTCCACGGCCCGTACCGCATCGGTGAACAGCCGCCGGTAGTAGTAGTCGTCGGGATCGAGCAGGCCCTGGGTCAGCCGGCCGGGAACGCCCGGGTTGCGGTAGCCGGCCGGGTCGGGGGTGTCACCGGGTCGGCCCGGGCCGCTCTGGCCGCGGGCGTCCATGACCAGGGTGGCGTAGCCCGCCGACGGCCACAGCAGCCAGTCGTGCGGCCGCAGCCGGCCACCGCCGTAACCGAGGTACTGCACGATGCACGGCAGCGGCCCGGCGGCCGCCCGCGGGATCAGGAACCAGCCACGGATCCGGTGCCCGCCGAAGCCCGAGAACGCCACGTCGTAGGTGCGTAACAGGGCCAGCCCGGCGTCGACTGCGGTGAACCGCGCGGCCAGGTCATGGCCGCGCGCCTCGGCGAGGGTGCGCTCCCAGAACGCGTCAAATCCGGGCGGCTCGGGCAACGGGGGGCGATAGGTGCGCAGTTCGTCCAGGGGTAGGTCGGTGAACACGCGGAACCTCCGGGCCGTAGGGTGGCTTGCTGCCTGTCGCCAACGGTGCCCAGCAGGCGGACATTTCAGACCGGAAGTGTTCCAGGTTGGTCACCGCGTCCCGTGAATCCCAGTAAAGAAGCGATCATTTCCGTTATGAGCTTTCCGCCCCCGCCGCCCGGCCAGCCGCACCCGCCGAACCAGCCGCCCCCCGGCAACCCGGGCGGGTTCGGACCGCCGGCCGGCGGATACGGCCCGCCGCCCGGCGGCAACCAGGCCCCCGGTGGCTTCGGTCCGCCCGCGGGCGGCTACGGCCCGCCCGGACCGGGCGGCCCCGGCGGCTGGCAGCAGCCCCCCGGCCCGCCCAACGGCGGCGGCAACGGCAAGCTCATCGCCGCCATCATCGGCGGTGGCGCGGTCGTCCTGGCCGCCGTCATCGCCGTCATCGTGATCGCCAACAGCGACGACGGCGGCAGCAACCGGGCCCAGCCGTCGTCCAGTGCGAGCACCTCCGCCACCCCGTCCGAGAGCGCCTCCGCGACCCCCTCCGACGACCCCTACGCCTCGCCCAGCAGCGACCCCGAGAGCACGCCCACGCCCTCCGCCGGCACGATCCCCTTCTACCTGCAGAAGGTCGGCGACTGCTACGACCTGGACCCGGCCGGCCACGGCAACAACACCGAAACCTCCTGCAACAGCCCGCACGACGCCGAGGTCGTCGCCACCCACCGCCTCGGTGCGGGCCTGACCAGCGAGTCGGACATCCAGGACAAGGCGTCGTCGCTGTGCCGGGACGAGCTGGAGCGCAAGGCGTCCCGGCAGCCCTCCGGCACCGCCGAGGGCACCTACGTGCAGTACCCCAACCTCAAGGGCTACAAGCTCGGCTTCAAGACCGTCAGCTGCAGCCTGATGGGCAACCGCAGCAACACCCGGAAGCTCACCAAGCCGCTGTCCTGAGCACCGCCCGACAGCCCGACCGACCACTGTCAGCGGCCGAGGCCGGCCGCCAGCTGCGCGATGGCGTCCGGCCCGACCCGGCAGCAGCCGCCGATCAGCCGGGCGCCGTCCGCGACCCAGCCGGCGACCCGGTCGGCGGTGAACTCCGGTATGCCGCACCACGTCCGCGCCTCGGCGTCCCAGCGCTCCCCGCTGTTCGGATACACCACCACCGGCTTGCCGGTGACCTGCGCGGCCAGCGGCACCGCCCGGTCCGCGTCGTCCGGCGCGCAGCAGTTCACCCCCACGGCGATCACCTCGTCCACCTCCGCCGCGAGGGCGAACGCCTCCGCCAGCGGCTGCCCGGCCCGGGTCGTCCCACCGGCGACGCTGTACGACAGATACGCCGGCACGCCCAGCCCGCGCACCGCCCGCAGCAGCGCCCGGGCCTCGTCGGCGTCCGGCACCGTCTCCAGCGCCAGCACATCGGGCCCGGCCGCCGCCAGCACCTCCAGCCGCGGCCGGTGGAACCGCTCCAGCTCCGCCACCGACAGGCCGTACCGGCCGCGGTACTCGGAACCGTCCGCCAGCATCGCGCCGTACGGGCCCGCCGAGGCGGCCACGTACAGCGGCCCGGTGGCGCCGCCCGCCCGCGCCCGGCCGGCCGCCTCGCGGGCCAGCGCGACGCTCCGCCCGAGCAGCTCCGCGGCCTCCTCGGCGCCGGTGCCGCGCCGCGCGAACCCCTCGAACGTCGCCTGGTAGCTGGACGTGATCGCGACCTGCGCCCCCGCTTCGTAGTACGCGAGATGCGCCCGCAGCACCGCCTCCGGTTCCTCGGCCAGCAGCCGCGCCGACCACAGCTCGTCGCTCAGGTCGTGCCCGGCGGCCTCCAGTTGGTTGGACAGCCCGCCGTCGAGGACCACCGGCCCCGCGGCGAGGGCGTCGGCGAGTGTCGGGACCGTGCTGACCATGGTGCGAACCCTCCTGTGTGCTGCCGGGCGGACCTTTTCCCAGCTCCTTCGGATCGTAGCTCCGCCCACTGACAACGCCCGTGACCTGCGCCGACGGCGACGCCCGAGGCCGCTCAGGGCAGCGAGGCGAACACGAACGAGAACCGCGCCGAAGCCGCCGCCAGCCGGTATTGCGGCAGCACCCCGGGCCCGCACGACTGGCTGCCGATGCCGTGCTGGGCATGGTCGAGATGCAGCCACAGGACGTCGCCCGGCCGCAGGTCCGGGGTGTGCCGGGCCGCGGTCAGCTCCTCGTCGGACCAGCGGCGGGCGGCGAAGGCGAAGTCCGGGTCCCCCTCGACCCGGAGGCCCGAACCGTCCGACCGGGTCAGTTCGAGCCGGCGCACACCGGGCCGGGAACCGTTCTCCTGCGGCCGGACGTACGGCGTCTGCAGCTCCTCCACCGACCGCGACCAGCGGCCGGTGCGGACGGCCGCCCGGGTGTCCGGATAGCCCTCACCGGGCCCGCCGCCGTACCACTCCGCCCGCCCCAGGCTCCCGCACACCGCCATCCGCACCCCGAGCCGGGGCAGCGGAACCGGCCAGTCGCCCTCCGGATCGACCGCCAACTCCAGCCGCAGCAGGTCGCGTCGGGCCGTCCACCGGTAGACCGCGCGCAGCGCGAGCGGGGAACCGGCCGCGGCCACCCGGGTCTGCACCACCAGGGCGGGGCCGTCCGGTTCGACGGCGTCCACGCGGTGCCGCATCCGGTGCAGGCCGAGCCGGCGCCATTCGGTGGCCGGCCGCGGTCCGGGCTGCCAGGGCGCGGCCTCGTCGTTGTCGGTCGGCGCCCGCCAGACGTGCAGCCGGGGGCCGCCGATCCGCACCCCGTCCAGATAGTTCAGCGTCCCGGCCGTGGCGTCGAACGTGCCCGGCCCGAGCACGATCACATTGCCCCCGCCGCGGCGAGGGGTGGCGGTGGGTACCGGAGGCACGTACGGCGGGCGCGGTACGGCCGGGAACTGGCCCCATGCCACCTCGTGCCCGGCAGGTGCCCAGGCGGTGTCCCCGGCCAGTACGGCCTGCACCGTCCAGAGGGCCTCCCGGTCCCCGTCCCTCTCCTCCGCCATGTCCGGCAGCGCCGTCACGACCGACCCGCCCGGTGGCGGCGTCGGCATCTCCAGCCACCCGCTGCCGCACGGATTGCCCTCCACCTCGTAGCACCACAGGAACGACAGGTGCCCGAGCCCGGAGAAGTCGTACAGATTGGTGATCCGGACCGTCTGCCTGCCGTCGTCACCGGCGGGCCCGGCCTCGATCCGCACCGGCTCGACGACCTTCTTCACCTCGGCCAGCCCCGGCGACGGCGTCCGGTCCGGCAGCACCAGGCCATCACAGACGAAGTTCCCGTCGTGCAGTTCTTCACCGAAGTCGCCGCCGTAGGCGTGGTACACCTCGCCGTCCGGCGTCCGCTGCCGCAGCCCGTGGTCGATCCACTCCCACACGAAACCGCCCTGACAGCGCTCGTACGTCTCGAACAGCCGCTGGTACTCACCGAGGCCGCCCGGACCGTTGCCCATCGCGTGCGCGTACTCGCAGAGGATGAACGGGAGTTGACGGCGCCGCGTGTCCAGCGCGGGGTCGTCGAGCGGCTCCTCGGTGCGCCGGCCGATCCGCGTCACCTCGGCGTGATCGGCGTACATCCGGGAGTAGACGTCGGTGTCGGCGCAACTACGATCGCCCTCGTAGTGCAGCGGACGGGACGGATCGCGCTCGCGCATCCACCCGGCCATGGCGGACAGCCCGCGGCCGGTCCCGCACTCGTTGCCCAGCGACCACAGCACGATGCTGGGGTGGTTCTTGTCCCGCTCGACCATCCGGCGGGCCCGGTCCAGCAGCGCCGGCTCCCAGCGCGGGTCGTCGACCGGATTGTCCCGCCAGCCCTGCTGCCCGAACCCGTGCGTCTCCAGGTCGCACTCGTCGACGACCCACAGCCCCAGCTCGTCGCAGAGGTCCAGGAACGCCGGGTGCGGCGGATAGTGGCTGGTGCGCACCGCGTTGATGTTGTGCTGCTTCATCATCAGCAGGTCCTGGCGCATCACCTCGGGCCCTACGGTGCGTCCGTACCGCGGATGGAATTCGTGCCGGTTGACGCCGCGCAGCAGGATCCGCCGGCCGTTCACCTTCAGCAGCCCGTCCTCGACGCACACCGTACGGAACCCGATCCGCAGCGGGACGGTCTCCCCGGTGGTGATCAACTCGCCGGTGTACAGCCGGGGTTCCTCGGCCGTCCAGGGCTGCACCGGCACCGTCGCGCTCTCCCCGGTCGCCAGGTCCAGCCCGAGCTCCGGTACGGTCACCCGCCCGGCCGGGGTGCACTCCACGCGCAGCGTGCCCCGGCCCGTACGGTGATCGAAGCCGGCGTGGACGAAGTGGTCGGCGACCGAGCCCTCCGGACGCCGGTGGACCGAGACGTTCCGGAAGATTCCGGGCAGCCACCACTGGTCCTGGTCCTCCAGATAGCTGCCGGACGACCACTGGTGGACCCGCACCGCCAGCACATTGCCGTGCGGCCGCAGCAGCTGCCCCACCTCGAACTCGTGCGGCAGCCGGCTGCCCTTGAAGTGCCCCAGTTCCTGCCCGTTGAGCCAGATCCGGGCGCAGGACTCCACCCCGCCGAAGTGGAGCACGGCCGGCCCCTCGCCCCACCCCTCGGGCAGGTCGAACACCTGCCGGTGGTCACCGGTCGGGTTCTCGTCCGGCACCCTCGGCGGGTCCACGGGAAAGGGATAGGCGGTGTTGGTGTACACGGGGGCGCCGAATCCCTTGAGCACCCAGGTGCCGGGCACCCTCAGCTCGTGCCACTCCTTGTCGTCGAAGTCCGGCCGGGCGAACGCCTCGTCCTCGGCGTCGGCGCGCGGCGAGAGACGGAACCGCCAGGTGCCGTGCAGCGAGATCCGCGGCGCATCCGAGGCCGCGTACCAGGCGCGCGGCGGCAACGCCCCCCGGCCCGGCGAACGGTCCTCGTAGTACGGGAGCCGGTCGTCCGCCGAACCCGGGCGACCCGGCGCGGGCTCCGCCCGGCGGCCGGACGTCGGCGGGGGCTGGTCGTGCGGCGCATGCTGCGGCGGGTGCGGGGACGTCCCGGTCACTGGTCCTCCTGCTGCGGGCGACGTGCCTGGCGTCGGGGGGATCGCCCTCAGCGAATCACGCGCGGGGGCACGGCGCAGCCGGATGACCGGATTCGGGTGGCCGGGTGCTCCGCGCGGGCCCGGCCGCCCGGGGAGCGAACGGCCCCTCGGGGGGCGGGACCTGACCTGCCCGCCCCCTGCCGGGCCCCGCCTCAGCCCTCCGCCGATGCCTCCGCCGACGCCTCCGCCAGCGCCGCCGCCGGATCGTCCGAGGCCGGGCCGGCCGGCACCCACTGACCGCGCTCCTTGCGGTACGGCCACCAGCGGCCGTCGCGCCCGTACCGTAGTTGGGCGGCGCCGCCGATCACCGTCCAGCGGTTGCCGGCGGCCCGCAGCCGGGGCCGGGTCCCGTCGTCGTCCCAGGCGGCCGCGAGCCGATCGGCCGCCCGGGCCAGGGCCGCCGGATCCGGGGCCCACTCCTCCTCCAGCATCGTCAGCCCCGCGGTGCCGCCCAGCTCCCAGGCCCGTACGGCCCGCGCCAGGCCGCGTGCGTCCCGCCCCGAACCGGCCGCGAGCCGCCCCGATATGACCTGGTCCGGACCAGCTGCCGCCAGCCGCACCGCGTCCTGACCGGGCGTCAGGGCGGGCGGCGGCGGGGCGTCCGCGTGCCAGGGGGAGAGCGCGTCCGCCAGCAAGTGCTGGGCGCGCGCCGCCGCGTCCCCGATCAGGAACTCCAGCGCCGCCACGTCGACCCCCGGCGCGGGCGGGGTGCCGCCGCCGAGCACCGGAGCGGCGCCCGGCCCGTCGACCGGCGGGGGCGGCGCGGGCAGCGGCGGCAGGATGTCGCGCGCCGCGTACGCCTCGGCGGCCGGTACGCCCGTGCCGGGCCCGGGGGCCGGGACCGCGGCCGCCGCGGGAGTGCCCGCCCGGGCCGCGCTGCGCGCCTGCAGCTCCCCGAGCAGTTCCCGCTCGCCGCGGCCGCGCACCAGCAGCAGCACGAACGGGTCCTGGTCCAGCAACCGCGCCACCTGATAGCACAGCGCCGCCGTATGCGCGCAGTGGTCCCACGCCTCGCAACTGCACTCCGCCTCCAGGTCACCGATGCCCGGCAGCAGTTCGATGCCGGCCGCGGCCGCGTCCTCCACCAGCGCCGGCGGCATGTCCCGGTCGAGCAGTGCCGCGATGTGCCCGGCCCGGTCCGCGACGAGATCGAGGAAGCGGTCCCATGCGGCGTCGTCCAGCCGCTGCAGGAGCACGTCGGACCGGTGCCGGGTGTGGTCCCGGTCCTGGACGACCGCGGTCAGCCGTCCCGGGCGCACGGACACGGCACCGACCGCACCGGCCCGGGCGTGCCGCCGGCCCAGCTTCAGCTGCTGCCCGTCCAGGGCGGTGTCCTCCAGCGCCTTGAGCCACGCCTGCCCCCACCACGTGCGGGCGAAGCCCCGGCCCTGGGCGGGCGGCAGCGCGGCGAAGGTCCGTTCGGCGTCCGGGGCGTCTTCGTGCGTGCCCTCCCCGGGTATCCCTTCCTCGTGGGAGCCGCCCCCGTAGGCGCCATCCTCGTAGGCGCCTTCGCTGTCCTCGAATCGCCCGGTCATCGCTCCTCGTCCGGTCATCGCTCGCTCCCTCGCAGTGCGACCAGGTCCGCCAGCTCGGCGTCGCTGAGTTCGGTCAGTGCGGCCTCGCCGGAGCCGAGCACCGCGTCCGCCAGCTGCTGTTTGCGCAGGAGCAGGCCGGCGATCCGGTCCTCGATCGTGCCCTCCGTGATCATGCGGTGGACCTGCACCGGCTGGGTCTGCCCGATGCGGTACGCACGGTCGGTGGCCTGCGCCTCGACGGCCGGGTTCCACCAGCGGTCGAAGTGCACGACATGGCCCGCCCGGGTGAGGTTCAGCCCGGTGCCGGCCGCCTTCAACGACAGCAGGAAGACCGGAACCTCGCCGTCCTGGAAGCGCCGCACCATCTCCTCCCGGCGCGCCACCGTCGTTCCGCCGTGCAGAAGTTGCGAGGCCACGCCGCGCGCCGCCAGATGCCCCTCCAGCAGCCGCGCCATCCGTACGTACTGGGTGAACACCAGCACGCTCGCCCCCTCGGCGAGGATCGTGTCCAGCAACTCGTCGAGCAGCTCGACCTTCCCCGAGCGGCCGCCGGTCCGCGGCTGCTCCTCCTTGAGGAACTGCGCGGGGTGGTTGCAGATCTGCTTGAGCGAGGTGAGCAGCTTGACCACCAGCCCGCGGCGGGCGAACCCGTCCGTCCCGGCGATCTCTTCGAGCCCCTCGCGCACCACCGCCTCGTAGAGCCCGGCCTGTTCGGTGGTCAGCGCCACCGCACGGTCGGTCTCCGTCTTGGGCGGCAGCTCGGGCGCGATGCCCGGATCGGACTTGCGCCGGCGCAGCAGGAACGGCCGCACCAGCCGGGCCAGCCGGTCGGCCGCCGTGGCCGCCTCGGGGGACGCCGCCGGACCGCCCTCGACGATCCGCGCATACCGCGTCCGGAACCGTCCCAGCGACCCCAGCAGCCCGGGCGTCGTCCAGTCCAGGATCGCCCACAGCTCGCTCAGGTTGTTCTCCACCGGGGTGCCGGACAGCGCCACCCGGGCCTTGCCCGGAACGGTCCGCAGGGCCTTGGCGGTCGCCGAGAACGGGTTCTTGACGTGCTGCGCCTCGTCCGCGACGACCAGCCCCCAGGGCACCTCCGCCAGCTTCCCGGCGTCCAGCCGCATCGTCCCGTAGGTGGTGAGGACGAACTCGCCGTCCGCCAGGTCCGCCAGGCTGCGGCGCCCGGCGTGGAAGCGGCGCACCGGGGTGCCCGGCGCGAACTTCTCGATCTCCCGCTGCCAGTTGCCCATCAGCGACGTCGGGCACACCACCAGCGTCGGGCCGGCCGACGCGGGGTCGGTCTGCCGGTGCAGATGCAGCGCGATGAGGGTGATCGTCTTGCCCAGTCCCATGTCGTCGGCGAGACAGGCGCCCAGTCCCATTGACGTCATCCGGTGCAGCCAGCCCAGGCCGCGCACCTGATAGTCGCGCAGTGTCGCGCGGAGCGCGGGCGGCTGGGTGACGGGACCGGTGTCGGTGCCCTCCGGGTCGGCGAGCCGGTCGCGCAGCCCGGCCAGCCACCCGGTCGCCTGCACCGCCACCCGGTCGCCGGCGCCGTCCTCGGCGCTCCCGGTGAGCGCGGCGCCGAGCGCGTCGAGCGGGGTGACCTTGCGGTCCTGCCGGTCCCGGGCGGCCCGCACGGCCTCCGGGTCGATCAGCACCCACCGGTCGCGCAGCCGCACCAGCGGCCGCCCGGCCTCGGCCAGCCGGTCCAGCTCGGCCCGGTCCACCTCCTGGCCGCCCACCGCGAACCGCCAGCTGAAGGAGAGCAGGGCGTCCGCGGACAGCAAGGAGGGCAGCCCCGATTCCCGGCCGTCCACCGGGCCTTCGGTATCGGGCGGCCCCACCACGGCGCGGCTGGTCAGCGTGCGCGCCAGCTGCTTCGGCCAGTGGACCTGCACCCCGGCCGCGGCCAGCGCCCGGGAGGCCGGGCCGAGCAGTTCGGCGACCTCCTCGTCGGCGAGATCCAGCGCGTCGGGCACCGCCGCCGACAGCAACGGGCCGAGCGGCGCCCAGACCTCGGCCGCCCGGCGCAGCGTGCGCAGGGTGTCCATCCGCGCCCGCGGGCCGAACGCCTGCCCCGCCGTCGACGCCCCCGCCCACACCTCGGCCGCATCCGCCACCAGGGCCGGATCGGTGAGGCTGTGCACCTGGAGGGCCGCGCGGAAGGTGACCTCGCCCGCCGAGGTGGGGGCGGTACCGTCCACCGGACCGCCCACCGCCGCGTCCGCCTCCAGGCCGTGCGCCGCCACCCGCAGGGAGATCCGTACGCCGGCGTCATGGCCGGCGGCGACGTCCGCGGCCCAGTCCCGCTGTTCGGGGATGTGCTGCGGTGCGGCCGCCGCGAAGGCAGGCGCCCCGGTGGCCAGCGCGGCGGCGGGGGAGCGCGGCAGACCGTCCGCCACCGCGTCGAGGAACGCCCGTAGGTGCCGCTCCGGCTCGGGCAGCTCCACCGGCTCCGTCCCCGGCAGCGGGGTGGCGTGCGCGTACGGCGGCATCGCGGCGGCGAGCCCCCGCAGCCGTTCGATGTCCGCCGCGTCGAGCGGGCCCAGCCGCCAGGCGTCGTACCCCTTCGGGCTCACGCCGGGCAGCAGCCGTCCCCGGGCGGCCAGCTGGAGGGCGAGGATCGCCGCGGCGCCCCAGAAGGCGGCCGCCGGATGGGTGGTCCGGCCGGCCCGCAACCGGGTGAGGACGGGCACCGCGTCGGCCACCGGCAGCACCAGCGCCGGCACCTCGCCGACCTGGATGCCGCCGTCCTCCTCCGGCAGTACGACGCTCAGCCGCTCCACCACGGGCCCGCTCCCGTCCGGCGCGCCCTCCTCGGTGAGGGCCGCCGCCACCGGCTCACCATCGGTACGCCAGAAGGCGATCCGGCCGGCCCGGGGCGGATCCGACGGCAGGAAGACCGCCGGGCAGCGGGCGAGCCCGGAGAGTTGAGCGGGGGTGGCCGCACGCGTGGATGTCACAGGTTCCCGAACTCCTCAAGTTTGACTACTGGCGCCTGGAGCGCCCGAGGGTACCGGACGCCGGACCCGAACGGGGAACGCGCGCACCAATGGGCGGCGCCGGGCCGCACCCGGCAACCCGTGCGGCACGAGAGGGAACCCGCGGCGCGGAATCGGCGTTCAATGGAGTACGACAGAGCGCGGCACCGGCCGCGGAAGGGGCGTGAAGGATGTCCACACAGGCGAAGGTCGCGATCGGCGGTGTCGCGGTGGGAGTGGTCCTGCTGTGGCTGCTGCCCTTCTGGGCGGCCCTCTTGGTCATGGTCGGAATCCCGGTCGTCGCATATCTGACCCTCGACTCCTCCCAGCGCCGCCGCCTGCGCCGGGTCGGCCGCAAACAGCTGGGACGCTGACGCCGGCAGCGGGGCGGGCGGGCCCGGTGGGCCGGCATGCCCCATGCCCGGGGACCGGACCGGACCGGCCGGCGGCTCGGCCCGGTGGCCCGGGCAGTAGGCGGTGCGCCCGGGCGCCGGCTCAGACCGGCCGGGCCGCCAGCTCGTCCAGCGAGGAGAGCAGTCCGGGCAGTTCGGGCCCGCGGCCCACCGGATGCACCTCGCCGGGCTCCTCGTCCAGCAGCACGAAGGCGATGTCGTCCGTCCGCGCCACCATGCTCCAGCCCGGCCCGTCGACCCGCAGCGTGCGCGCCTCACCCGCCGCGAACGACGACCGCACGCGCCCGGGCGGCGGCGGCTCGGCCAGATAGCCGCGGGCCTCCTTCAGCACCCGGCGCACCCCCTCGTGCGCCTCGTCCCCCGGTTCCGCGAACGTCACCTCACCGTCCACCTGCTCGCGCCACATCGCCCACTGCAGCGCGATCTCGTCCGCACCGAGCCGCCGTTGGGCCGGCCCCCACTCCTCCGCGTCCGGGGGGCAGAGAGGCGCCGGCTCCCCCTCCTGCGGCGCCGGATCATGCGGCGCCGGCACCCCCGGCGCCGACACGGCGAGCGCCAGCGGCCAGCCCGGGAGCGCCGCGACGATGCTGCTCTCCCCGGGGGAGAGGTCGTACTCCATCCCGCAGTCCCACGCCGCGATGGCACAGGCCACCAGCGACACGTCCTCGGTCACCACCGTCCAGCGGGCGCCGCCCCCGTCCTGCCCGAGGACCAGCCCGTAGCCCTCGGCGTACGGTTCGAGCCCGAGGCCCGCGCACACCTCGGGGTAGTCGTCGCCGAGCACGCTCGGGAACTGCCCGGGCGTCAGCAGCACCGCCGTCAGCACGAACAACTGGTCGTTGTCGGCGCTCTCGGTCGTGGGCACGCGGACCTCCCCTTCCCATCCTTTGCGGAGTACGTCGGCGCACCTTAATTGCCCCGTCGGGAGCTTGTCACCACTCCTACGCTGCGCTTATGCCTTCCTACAGGGGCCGGAGCGCTGGTGTGCCCGCTCTGCCGGGCCGTCCGGGCCGCTCCTAGACTGGGCGCTCCGGCGAGGGAAGGACGGTTGTCACGTGCGGCGCTACGACTGGCTGAAGGAGATCCGCAGGCTCGACCCCGAGCGCGACTTCTTACGGATCTACCGCATCATCGCCACCCATGAGTTCCCCTGGGACTTCACCCGGGCGCTGGAGCTGGCCCTCTACCGCACCTACGCCGTACCGAGCATCGGCCGGCTGCTCGCCGAGACCGCCGAACTGACGGACCGTACGCAGAAACGCTACGACGACACCGCCCTCCTCCTGGACGCCGTAGTGGAGCACGGCTTCGACGGCGAGGACGGCCGGACGGCCATCCGGCGCATCAACCAGATGCACCGCAGCTACGACATCTCCGACGAGGACATGCGCTATGTCCTGTGCACGTTCGTGGTGATGCCCAAGCGCTGGCTCGACGCCTACGGCTGGCGGCGGCTGACCCCGCACGAACAGCGCGCCGTCGCCGCCTACTACCGCACCCTGGGCCGTCACATGGGCATCCCCGAACTCCCCGGGACCTACGAGGACTTCGAGGAGTACCTCGACGCCTACGAGGCGGCGCACTTCGGCTGGGACGAGGGCGCACGACGGGTCTCCGACGCCACCTTGGACCTGATGGCCGGCTGGTACGGCCCGCTCGCCCCGATGGTGCGCCGCGCGAGCATGGCCCTCCTGGACGACTCGCTGTTGGAGGCCTTCCGCTACGACCGGCCGGCCCCGGCGCTGCAGAAGACGGTGCGCGGCGCCCTGAAGCTGCGCGCGAAGGCCGTCCGGCTGCTGCCGCCCCGCCGCACCCCGCACTACGCCCGCCAGAACCCCGAGATCAAGGGCTACCCGAACGGCTACCGGGTGGCCGAACTCGGCACCTTCCCGGCCGCCCGGCGCCTCGGCGGCTGCCCGGTCCCGCACGGGGAGGACCCGGTGGCCTCCTGACCCGGATACCGCGGTCCGGGTCGCGCCTCAATCCTGGCGGACCGCCAACGCCAGATAGCGCGCGTCCCGGTCCTCGTACCGGATCAGCTCCCAGCCGCAGCGGGCGAGCAGGGGCCGCAGATTCGGCTCCGCCCGGAGGTCGTCGGGTGTGACGGCCCGCCCCTTGCGCGCGGCGAGGGCGGCCCGCCCGATGGGGTGGAAGAGCGCGAGCCGGCCACCGGGGCGCACGACCCTGGCCAGTTCGGCGAAGCCCGCCTCCGGGTACGGCAGATGGGAGATGAGCCCGGCGGCGAAGACCGCGTCCAGCGCGGCGTCCGGCAGCGGCAGCCGCGTCGCGTCAGCGATCAGCAGCGGCGCGCAGCGGTCCCGCCCGGCCCGTACGGCGGCCGCCAGCATCTCGGGCGTCAGATCGGCGCCCAGCACCGTCCCCTGCGGCCCCACGGCCTCCCGCAGCGCCGGCAGTGCCCGCCCCGTGCCGCAGCCAGCGTCCAGCACCCTCTCGCCCCGCCGCAGCCCCAGCTCGGCGACGCCGGCGGCGTAGGCGGGGCCGTCGTCGGGGAACTTGGCGTCCCAGCCGGCGGCACGCGGCCCGAAGAACTCGCGCACCTCGTGCGGCCGCTCACCTTGGTGGTCGGTCATCGGTCTCCTCCAGAGGTGTGACGACGGGCACCGAGCGACGCGGTGCAGGCGTACAGCACGCCGGCGACGGGCAGGGCCACCACGACGCCGAGGTTCATGGCGCCCAGCGGGCCCCGCGCGGCGCCGTCGGTGAGCAGGAAGCCGACCACCGTGGCGATGTGGGGGTCGGCGGAGGTGATCAGGCCCAGCCCGACGACCGTGCCCACGACGAGCGAGAACACCGCCGGCCGGCCCAGGGCCGCCACCCGCACCAGGTCGAAGCCGGTGTGGCGGCGGCGCCACTGCTCCACCAGGAACACCGCCGACCAGGCCGACATCGCCACCCCGATGACGGCCAGGAACGCCTGGAAGGTCGCGAAGAAACTGGGCGAAACGAACAGCACGTACCAGCCGCCGACGGCCATCAGCACGCCGTCCACCAGAACGGCCAGATGCCGCCGGATCGGAATGCCCAGGGCCAGCATCGACATGCCCGAGCTGTAGATGTCCATGATCGCCCCGGAGGCGAAGCCCCCGATGGCGGTGAGCAGATACGGCACCAGGAACCAGGTGGGCAGCTCGGCCGCGAGCGCCCCCACCGGGTCGGCGGCCGCCGCCCCGGCCAGCTTCGGATCCCCGGCGTTCAGCACCACCCCGAACACCAGCAGCACCAGCGGCGGCAGTACCCCGCCGAGCGTGGTCCACCCCGTGATCGCCCGGCCGCTGCTCGTCCGCGGCAGATAACGGCTGTAATCGGCACCGCAGTTGACCCAGCCCAGGCCCAGCAGCGTCATCGCGAACACGATGCCGCCGACGAACGTGCCGAGGCCGGCCACCCGGCCGTGCCCCAGCGCGGACAGGTCGATGCGGTCGGCCATCAGCACCAGGTACACCACGGTCAGTGCGGTGATCGCGGCGGTCAGGTACTTCTGCACCCGCATGATCAGGGCATGCCCGTAGATGCCGACCACCACGACCACGACCGCCGTCACCGCGAAACACAGCGCCTGCGCCGTAGTTGTCGGCGTCCGTGCGTCGGCCCGGGCGAAGACACCGGGCGCGACACGCGCCAGGATCACCGCGCCGCCCAAGGAGGACAGCGCGACCAGGACGGTCTCCCAGCCGACGTTGGAGACGTAGCTGAACAGGGTGGGCAGCTTGTTGCCCTGCCGCCCGAAGGAGGACCGGCCGATGGCCATGGTGGGTGCACCGGTGCGCGTCCCGGCTATCGAGATCAGCCCGACCAGGAGGAACGAGAGCACATAGCCGAGCGCCCCGGAGGCGATCGCCTGCCAGGGGCTGAGGCCGAGGCCCATGAGGTAGACGCCGTAGGCGATGGACAACAGGGAGAGGCCGGACGCGGCCCAGGGCCAGAACAACGACCGGGGGCTGCCGTGCCGCTCGGCGTCCGGTACCGGATCGATGCCATGGCGTTCGACGGCACGGGCGGAGACGTCCGCCGCGGCGGACGGTACGGTCCGCTCCTCGGACTGCTGCTGCGTCATGCGGCCATGATCCCGCACCGGCCCCCGCAGTGGCGGCCCGGTCCGTCTATCACGAATACGGGCGCCGCCGGGCTTGCTGATCGCAAGACTGAGCGGCTTTGGCAATTTCGGGGACATTCCGATCAGCGGGCGGTACGGTCCTCGCCATGGATTTCGGACGGCGCTCTGCCGCCGAAGGCTCCCCTCGCCGAGCCGTGCATCCGCATTCCCCGTGACGCGCAGGACCCGCATCCTTAAGGAGACGGCCGATGAACGCCGCACCAGGGGCCCCGGAGGGCGCAGCCCCGGGCCCCGGCCCCGAACTGGCCCTGAAGATCTTAGTCGCGGGCGGCTTCGGGGTGGGCAAGACCACCCTGGTGGGCTCGGTCAGCGAGATCCGCCCGCTGCGCACCGAGGAAGGACTCAGCGAGGCCGGGGAGGGGGTGGACGACACCGGGGGAGTGGACACCAAGGCCACCACCACCGTGGCGATGGACTTCGGCCGCATCACCATCCGGGAGGGGCTCTCCCTCTACCTCTTCGGCACCCCGGGACAGGACCGCTTCTGGTTCCTGTGGGACGACCTCTCCGAGGGCGCGCTGGGCGCCGTGGTCCTCGCCGACACCCGCCGGCTGCAGGACTGCTTCCCGGCGGTCGACTACTTCGAGCGCCGCGCGATCCCGTTCCTGGTCGCCGTCAACTGCTTCGCCGACACGCGGTCCTACGGGGCGGACGAGGTGGCCCGCGCGCTGGATCTGGCCCGCGGCACCCCGGTCGTCCTCTGTGACGCGCGGGACCGCGACTCCGGCAAGGAGGTGCTGGTCCGGCTCGTCGAGCACGCCGGCCGGCAGCACTCCCCCCGGACGCCTGCCCCGGTGGGATGACCCGCGGACGGGCGGGGCGCGGACACCGGAGGGCCCGCGCCGCGCACCGGGTCAGTCCGCGACCGCCGCGAGTCCGACGACCTTGTCGATCGTGACCCGCACCACCACCTCGCCCGGCACGCCGTTGCGCGCGCCGTATTCCTCCGCACGGTCCTCGCCCATGTAACGGGCCGCGATCCGGGTCGCCCAGTGCCGTACGTCGGCCAGGTCGTCGCTGATCTCCGCCGAGCCCTGCACGGTCACGAAGGAGAACGGCGGCCGGTCGTCGTCGACGCACAGGGCGAGCCTGCCGTCGCGGGCCAGATTGCGTCCCTTGACCGTGTCCGCACCGGTGTTGAACACCAACTCGTCGCCGTCCAGGAGGAACCAGATCGGCGCGAGGTGGGGGCTGCCGTCCGCCCGCACGGTCGCCAGCTTTCCGGTCCGGGTGCCCTCGGAGAGGAACCTGCGCCACTCGTCGTTCGTCATCTTGTGTGCCATGCCGACATCCTCTCCGCGGGTCGGCGCGGGCGCCGCCTGGCACGCCGGGCCGTGGGCCGCTTGCCGAGACGGCGGAGGTGGGACAGGCTGGCACGGCAGTCCGCGGAGGGACCATGGGCTGCCGTCCGGCCAGGACCGCGGCCGGGGACACGGGGAGGAAGCGTCACATGGCATTGAGCAGCGGACTCGACTGGCTGCTGGACGACCTGACCAAGCGGGTGGAGAAGGTACGGCACGCGTTGGTGCTCTCCAACGACGGGCTGGTGACCGGCGCGAGCGAGGGCCTGGGGCGGGAGGACGCCGAACATCTCGCGGCGGTCGCCTCGGGACTGCACAGCCTCGCCAAGGGCTCGGCGCTGCACTTCCGTGGCGGGCAGGTCCGGCAGACCATGATCGAGTTCGACGACGGGGTGCTGTTCGTGACGGCGGCGGGGGACGGCAGCTGCCTGTGCGTGCTGGCCGGCGCGGACGCCGACCTCGGGCAGATCGCCTACGAGATGACGCTGTTGGTCCATCGCGTCGGCGAGCACCTGGGCGTCGCGGTGCGCCGGCCGGAGAGTTATCCACAGGTCTGAGGCGGAGTTTGACGCACTGTCACCGCCTGCGGCTACAGTCGTGACTGTCAGTGATCGACGCTGACCGACCGAGTTGCGGGGGAACGACATGACAGTGATGTGTGACGGGCAGCAGACGCTCCCGAAGGGCCGAGCGGCCCATGAACTGGAGCTGCGCAGCGGCGAGTTCGAGCTCGCCGTCCAGCTCGGAGAAGTCCGTACGGTGCCGCCCGGAAGCGCCGACCGCCCGCCGGGCGCCGGAGTCCTCGGCGGGCGCCGGGTCCCGGCCGAGGAGATCGCCCGGCTCCAGGCCGAGCCCGGCTTCCCGGAGGCGCTCCGCGAGCGCATCCGCACGGTCGGCACGACCGAGGCCGCCCGGCAGATGGGCGTCGGACCGGGCCGGGTGCTCCGCCTGACCCGCGCCGGCTGCTTCGCGCCCGTCCGGTTCTACGTGAACCGCTACGGCGCGGTGGTCTGGCTCTATCTCGCGGCGGAGGTCGCCGACTTCGCCGACCGCGAACCGGACCTGCTCCGGGGCAACACCCCCGCGGCGATGCGGGTGATGCTCGACGGCGGACAGGACTGGCGGGCCCGCCAGTGGCGCAGCCGCCGGGTCGCGCAGCTCATGGGGCAGACCGACGACCCCTGGGAGTCGGCCGCGGTGATCGCCGCCGTCCTGCCCCCGGAGGAGCTGGCCTCGGTGGTCGGCAACCCCCTGGAGCGGTCCGTGCTGCGCCGGCTCCGGCCCACCCTCGCGACGATGATCACCGCCACCCCGGCGGCCCGGGAAGCCTGCGAACGGGTGCTGACGGCCGACGAGTTCGACGAGGTCCTGTGGTACCGCGTCCATCTCGCCCGGGCTCTCGAAGAGGCCCGCAGAGAGGATCCCGGACGGGTCCGCCGGATGTCCCCCGTGGAGCCGGCCGTCCGGCCGGGTCAGCCACCCAGTTTCCGGAACAGCCCCTCCTGGACGACCGAGACGAGCAGCCTGCCCTCGCGGTCGTAGATCCGCCCGCGGGCCAGGCCCCGGCCGCCGGTGGCGATCGGGGACTCCTGGTCGTAGAGGAACCACTCGTCCGCGCGGAACGGGCGGTGGAACCACATCGCATGGTCGAGCGAGGCCATGTCGAAGCCGCGCGGGCCCCAGAGCGGCTCGATCGGGATGCGGACCGCGTCCAGCAGCGTCATGTCGCTGGCGTAGGTCAGCGCGCAGGTGTGCACGAGCGGATCGTCGCCCAGCGGCCCGACCGCCCGCATCCACACCGCGCTGCGCGGCTCCGCGCCCTCGATCTCGTCCGGCGCCCAGCGCAGCCGGTCGACATACCGGATGTCGAACGGCTGCCTGCGGGCCATCCGCTCCAATGCCTCGGGCAGCCCGCCCAGATGCTCGCGGACCTCCTCCACGACCGTCGGGAGGCCCTCCGGGTCGGGCACCGCACGGCGCATAGGCAACTGATGTTCGAAGCCGGGCTCCGGCTTGTGGAAGGAGGCGGTCAGATTGAAGATCGTGCGTCCCTCTTGGACCGCGACCACCCGGCGCGTGGTGAAGGAACGCCCGTCACGCACCCGCTCGACCTGGTACACGATCGGTACCCCGGGCCGGCCCGGGCGCAGGAAGTACGCATGGAGCGAGTGCACCGGGCGGTCACCGTCGGTGGTCCGCCCGGCGGCGACCAGCGCCTGGCCCGCGACCTGTCCGCCGAAGACCCGCTGGAGGCTCTCCTGCGGACTGCGGCCGCGGAAGATGTTCACCTCGATCCGTTCGAGATCCAGCAGGTCGACGAGCCTCTCCGCAGGATTGGTCATGGCCGATGGCCCTCCCTCGCATGCCCCGGCGGCCTCGGGCGAAGCCGTCGCCTCACAACTGACCCACGTCCGTGACCCGCACGACCGCGCGCCCCTCCTCGTCCGAGGCGGCCAGATCCACCTCGGCGGAGATGCCCCAGTCGTGATCACCGTTCGGGTCGGCGAAAGTCTGCCGCACCTTCCACAGCCCGTGCTCGGCGTCCTCCTCGATCTGCAGGAGTTTCGGGCCGCGCGCGTCCGGGCCGGTGCCCAGGTCCTCGTACTCCTCCCAGTAGGCGTCCATCGCCTCGCCCCAGGCGTCCGCGTCCCAGCCCGACTCGGCGTCCATCTCGCCGAGTTCCTCGACCTTGTCCAGCGCCGCCAGTTCCACCCGCCGGAACATCGCATTGCGCACCAGCACCCGGAAGGCCCGCGCGTTGGCCGTGACCGGCCGGACCTGATCCGCCCGCTCCTGGGCCTGGTCCGCCGTCTCCTCCTCCGGGTTGGCCAGCTGCTCCCACTCGTCCAGCAGGCTGGAGTCCACCTGCCGCACCATCTCGCCCAGCCAGGCGATGATGTCCTGGAAGTCCTCCGACTTCAGATCGTCCGGGACGGTGTGGTCCAGCGCCTTGAAGGCGCTCGCCAGGTACCGCAGCACGATGCCTTCGGTGCGCGCCAGCTCGTAGTAGGAGGTGAATTCCGTGAAGGTCATGGCGCGTTCGTACATGTCGCGGATGACCGACTTCGGGGACAGCGGGTGGTCGCCCACCCAGGGGTGGCTCTTGCGGTACAGCCCGTAGGCGTGGAAGAGCAGCTCCTCCAGCGGCTTGGGGTACTCGACGTCCATGAGCCGTTCCATGCGCTCTTCGTACTCGACGCCGTCGGCCTTCATCTGGGCCACCGCCTCGCCGCGCGCCTTGTTCTGCTGCGCGGCCAGGATCTGCCGCGGATCGTCCAGCGTGGACTCCACGACCGACACCATGTCCAACGCGTAGGACGGCGACTCCGGGTCGAGCAGGTCGAAGGCGGCCAGTGCGAACGTCGACAGCGGCTGGTTGAGCGCGAAGTCCTGCTGCAGATCCACGGTCAGCCGGACGATCCGGCCCTCCGCGTCCGGCTCGTCCAGCCGCTCGACGATTCCGCCGTCCAGCAGCGACCGGTAGATCGCGATGGCCCGCCGGATGTGCCGCAGCTGGTTCTTGCGCGGCTCGTGGTTGTCCTCGAGCAGCTTGCGCATCCCCTCGAAGGCATTGCCCGGGCGGGCGATCACCGACAGCAGCATCGCGTGGGTCACCCGGAAGCGCGAGGTCAGCGGCTCCGGATCGGACGCGATCAGCTTCTCGAAGGTGTTCTCGCCCCAGTTGACGAAACCCTCCGGCGCCTTCTTGCGGACCACCTTGCGCCGCTTCTTCGGATCGTCGCCCGCCTTCGCCAGCGCCTTCTCGTTCTCCACGACGTGCTCGGGCGCCTGCGCCACGACGAAGCCGGCGGTGTCGAAGCCGGCCCGCCCGGCCCGGCCCGCGATCTGGTGGAACTCCCGCGCCCGCAGCGTCCGCACCCGCGATCCGTCGTACTTGGTCAGTGCCGTGAACAGCACCGTCCGGATGGGCACGTTGACGCCGACGCCGAGGGTGTCCGTTCCGCAGATGACCTTCAGCAGGCCCGCCTGGGCGAGCTTCTCCACCAGCCGGCGGTACTTCGGCAGCATTCCGGCGTGGTGGACGCCGATGCCGTGGCGCACATACCGCGACAGGTTCCTGCCGAACTTCGTGGTGAACCGGAAGTTGCCGATCAGCTCGGCGATCTGATCCTTCTCCGCCCGGGTGCACATGTTGATGCTCATCAGGGCCTGCGCCCGCTCCACGGCGGCGGCCTGCGTGAAGTGCACGATGTAGACGGGGGACTGGCGGGTCTCCAGCAGCTCGGTGAGCGTCTCCGTCAGGGCGGTGGTGCGGTACTCGTACGACAGCGGCACCGGCCGGGTCGCCGAGCGCACCACCGACGTCGGCCGCCCGGTGCGCCGGCTGAGGTCCTCCTCGAACCGCGACATGTCGCCGAGCGTCGCCGACATCAGCACGAACTGCGCCTGCGGCAGTTCGAGCAGCGGAATCTGCCAGGCCCAGCCGCGGTCCGGCTCGGCATAGAAATGGAACTCGTCCATCACGACCTGGCCGATGTCGGCGTCCTTGCCGTCCCGCAGCGCTATCGAGGCGAGGACCTCGGCGGTGCAGCAGATGACCGGGGCGTCGGCGTTCACCGACGCATCGCCGGTGAGCATGCCGACGTTCTCGGTGCCGAAGAGCTTGCACAGATCGAAGAACTTCTCCGACACCAGCGCCTTGATCGGGGCGGTGTAGAAGGTGACCTGATCATGGGCGAGGGCGGTGAAGTGCGCGCCGGCCGCCACCAAGCTCTTCCCGGAGCCGGTGGGGGTGGACAGGATCACGTTCGCCCCCGAGACCACCTCGATCAGCGCCTCCTCCTGGGCAGGGTAGAGCGAGATCCCCTGCTGCTCGGCCCAGCCCGAAAAGGCTTCGAAGAGGGCATCGGGGTCGGCGTCGTTCGGCAGATGATCGATGAGGGTCACGCCCCCATACTGCCTGTCTTCACCCCGGATCAGGGAACCGGTAACCCATACGGAGATCAACTGAACCCCCCATGGACGGTCCGGCACCGTCCGCTCACCTTCCGTAAGGGGTGGCCGTCCTCTGGGGCCGTGCGCAGAGGGCGCCGCGGCCCGCCGTCCGGGAGGCGGCTGGGCACTGCCCGTGGTCGTCCGTTGTAGCCATCCTCTGCGGTCGTCTTCCGCGGTCGTCTTCCGCGGTCGTCCTCTGCGGTCGTCTTCCGCGGTCGTCTTCCGTGGTTGTTCCCCCCGGGCCGGTCGCCGGGCGGGCCCCGCCTCCGGACGGAGATCATCTCCCGCTACGCTGAGTCGCCGACCCGACGTCAGCAGCGCGGACGGTGAGCGTGCCGGACGCGACATACCGACCGGGTACGACCCACCGACGAGCGCGACGTAGTAGCCGGGCGCGACGGCTGTACCGGGCATGACGGACCTGCCGGGTGCGACGTACGCGCCGGGCGCGGGAGGTGTGCCGGGTACGCCGTACGGGCCTGGCACCACGTACGGGCCGGGCGCGGTGAGGTGTGCCGGGCACGAGGCACGAGCTGGGCACGAGGCGTGAGCCGGGCACGAGGCGTGGGCCGAACGCCGGCGAAACCGAGCACGGACAACGACAACAAGGCGACAACAAGGGGTGGGGAACAACCATGATGGGACCGGCGCACTCGCTGTCCGGGGCGGCGGCCTGGCTGGGGGTGGGCGCGGCGGCCGCAGCCGCGGGACATCCGATGCCCTGGCCGGTGCTCGTCTGCGGGGCCCTGATCTGTGCCGGAGCGGCGCTCGCCCCGGACCTCGACCACAAGTCCGCGACCATCTCGCGGGCCTTCGGGCCGCTCTCGCGGATGGTGTGCGAGGTCGTCGACAACATCTCGCACGCCGTCTACAAGGCGACCAAGATGCGCGGCGACGCCAACCGCTCCGGCGGGCACCGCACGTTGACCCACACCTGGGTGTGGGCCGTGCTGGTCGGCGGCGGCATGGCGCTGCTGGCGATGCGGGGCGGGCGCTGGGCGGTGCTCGGCATCCTCTTCGTCCACATGGTGCTCGCGATCGAGGGACTGCTGTGGCGGGCCGCCCGGGTCTCCAGCGATGTGCTGGTGTGGCTGCTCGGCGCGGCCTCGGCCTGGATCCTGGCCGGCATCCTCGACCAGCCGGGCAACGGCGCGCACTGGCTGTTCACCGAACCCGGCCAGCAGTACCTCTGGCTGGGCCTGCCGATCGTGCTCGGTGCGCTGGTCCATGACATCGGCGATGCGTTGACCGTGTCCGGCTGCCCCATCCTGTGGCCGATCCCGATCGGCCGGAAGCGCTGGTACCCGCTCGGCCCGCCCAAGGCCATGCGGTTCAAGGCGGGCAGCTGGGTGGAACTGAAGGTGCTGATGCCGGTGTTCATGCTCCTGGGCGGACTCGGCGGGTTGGGGGCACTCGGCTTCATCTGAGTGCGGCGGAGTGGGGGTGGAGGGTGGGGGCGGGGCGGGGGGAGAAGAAGCGGGGGAGTGGTCCGGGTTGCCGCCGGGTGGTGAGGGCCGTGAGTGAGGCCGGGCGGCCCGCCTGTCCCGCCGGCCCCAGTGCCCCGCCCGTCTCGCGTGTCCCACCGGCTCCAGTGCCCCGCCCGTCCCTGTGCCCCACCTGTCTCACCAACCTCAGAGCCTCACCCGTCCCACCAACCCCAGTGCCTCACCCGTCCCACCGGCCCCAGGGCCTCACCCGCCCCACCGCCCCGTCCCTCCCCCTCCCCCTCCCCCTTCACCACCCGTCAGCTATCCGTTCCGTGCCAAGATCGCCACAGTGCCGCGTACGGGCCGTTTGCGGTGACCAGTTCGTGGTGGGTGCCGAGTTCGCTGATGCGGCCGTTCTCGACCACGGCGATCACATCGGCGTCGTGGGCGGTGTGCAGGCGGTGGGCGATGGCCACGACCGTGCGGCCGTCCAGCACTTTGCCCAGTGAGCGCTCCAGGTGGCGGGCGGCCCGTGGGTCGAGGAGTGAGGTGGCCTCGTCGAGCACCAGGGTGTGCGGGTCGGCCAGGACGAGACGGGCCAGGGCGATCTGTTGGGACTGTGCGGGGGTCAGGGTGTGGCCGCCCGAGCCGACCTCGGTATCCAGGCCCGTGTCCAGGGCCCGGGCCCAGCCATCCGCGTCCACCGCGCGCAGGGCTGCCCACAGTTCGGCGTCACCGGCGTCGGCGCGGGCGAGCAGCAGGTTGTCGCGCAGCGTCCCGACGAAGACGTGGTGTTCCTGATTGACCAGTGCGACATGCTCGCGGACCCGCTCGGCGGGCATCGCGGAGAGCTCCGCACCGCCCAGCGTCACGCTGCCCGTCCGGGGCCCGTAGATCCCCGCGAGCAGCCGGCCCAGCGTCGACTTGCCGGCACCGGACGGGCCGACCAGGGCCAGGCGGCTGCCGGGACGGATCCGCAGGGAGACCTCGCGCAGGACGTCGACGCCGGTGCGGTAGCCGAAGCTCACGTCATCGGCGTGCACATCGCGGCCGTCGGGCAGCCGCTCCGCGTCCGCCGTCTCGGGTTCGATCTCCCGGACGCCGACGAGCCGGGCGATGGACACCTGAGCCACCTGCAACTCGTCGTACCAGCGCAGGATCATGCCCACGGGATCGATCATCATCTGGGCGAGCAGCGCACCGGTCGTCAGCTGGCCCGGCGTGAGCCAGCCCTGCATCACCATTGCCCCGCCGAGCAGCAGTACCGCGCCCAGCAGCACCACGTGCGTCAGGTCGACGACCGGGAAGAGCACCGACCTCAGGAAGAGGGTGTAGCGCTCCCACTGGGTCCATTCGCGGATCCGGCGCTCGGAGAGGGCGATGCGGCGGGCGCCCAGGCGGTGCGCCTCGATCGTGCGGCCGGCGTCCACGGACTCGGTGAGGACGGCGGACACCGCCGCGTACCCCGCTGCCTCAGAACGGTAGGCGGACGGCGCCCGCTTGAAGTACCAGCGGCAGCCGACGACCAGCAGGGGCAGCGCGATCAGCACGGACAGCGCGAGCGGCGGGGCGGTCACGGTCAGCCCGCCCAGCAGCAGGGCCACCCACACCACACCGATCGACAGCTGCGGCACGGCCTCGCGCATCGCGCTGGAGAGCCGGTCGATGTCCGTGGTGATCCGGGACAGCAGATCGCCGGTGCCGGCCCGTTCCAGGACGCCCGGCGGCAGCGCCACGGACCGTACGAGGAAGTCCTCGCGCAGGTCCGCCAGCATCCGCTCGCCGAGCATCGCACCGCGCAGCCGGACCATGCGGACGAACACCGTCTGCAGGATCAGGGCGAGGGCGAAGAGGGCGATGGTGCGGCCGAGTTGGAGGTGGCGATCGCCCGCGGAGAGCTTCTCGACGACCCCGCCCAGCAGGTACGGCCCGGCCATCGAGGCGATCACCGCGGCGGCGTTGACGGCGACCAGCACGGTGAACTCCCGGCCGTGCCGGCGGATCAGCTCGGCGACGTAGCTCCGTACCGTCGCCGGGGAGCCCACGGGCAGGGTGGTGAGCGTCTGCGGGGCGTCCGGATCGTGCTCCGGCGGCGCCAGGCCGATCATGGGGTCTCCTCGATCTCGATCGAACTTGATCACGCGGTCTCGTCGACCTGAGCGGTCGTCAGTACGCGTTCGGGGTCCTGGTCCCGGGTTGCTTCTGGGGCCGGGTCCGTATGCGGCGTTACTTCGGGTTCCGGGGCCGGAGCGGCTTCGGCTTCCGTCTCCCGCACGGCTTCGGGTTCCGCCACCCGAGCAGCCTCGGCTTCCGTCCCCCGAGCGGCGTTGGGTTCCGTCTCCCCCACGGCTTCGGGTTCTGGCTCCCGGGTGACGACGGCGCGGTAGGCGGGGTGGCTGTGGAGCAGTTCGCGGTGGGGGGCCTCGGCGACGACCTTGCCTTCGTGGAGGAACGCGACCTGGTCGGCGCGGTCCAGGAGCAGCGGGCTGGAGGTCAGTACGACCGTCGTACGGCCGGTCCGGACCTTCCGCAGGCCGTCGGCGATCCGGGCCTCGGTGTGCGCGTCCACGGCGCTGGTCGGCTCGTCGAGCACCAGCACCTCCGGGTCGGTGACCAGCGACCTGGCCAGTGCCAGCCGCTGCCGTTGGCCGCCGGAGAGTGACCGGCCGCGCTCGGTGATGTGAGTGCGCATCGGGTCCCCGGAGTCGTCGAGCGAGGCCTGCGCCAAGGCGGTCAGCACATCGCCGCACTGGGCGGCGGTGAGTGCCTCATCGGCGGCCAGCCGCCCGGAGGACGGCACGTCGAGCAGCTCACCGAGGGTGCCGGAGAGCAGCATCGGGTCCTTGTCCTGTACGAGTACGGCCCTGCGGGCGGCGTCGCGCGGCAGGTCGTCCAGTGGGCGGCCGCCCAGGGTGACCGACGGCAGGCCCTGCCCCGCACCGCCACTCGCGCCGCGGTGCGTGCCCTCTCCGTCAACCTCGCCGCCGCGCGCGCCATCTCCGCCGCGCGCCCCGTCTCCACCGCGCACGCCGTCTCCACCGCGCCCGCCGTCTGCGCCGTCTCCAGCACACACGCTGTGGAGCCCGTCGCCCTGCGCAGGTACCGCACAGTCCACATGGTCCGCAGGGCTCGCACAGTCTCTGGGGACCGCATGGCCCGCAGGCTCCGCACTGCCCGCCCAGCCCCCATAGGCATGACCGCCCAGCCGTTCCGCGAGTCGGCCGGCCGTGTCCGGGTCGCCGCAGACCACCGCGGTCAGCCGGCCGGCCGGTGCGGTCAGGCCGCTGACCGGGTCGTACAGATCCCCGCTGGGCAGAGCCGGGTTGTCTCCGTTCCGTCCGCCGGACGGCCGGTGCTGGGCCAGGACCCGGGCGGTGCGCCGGGCCGACGGCCGGGCGAAGGACAGCGCCTGGGCGATCTCTTCGAAGTGCCGGAGCGGCAGCAGCAGGAACGTGACCGCGCTGTAGATCATGACGAGTTCGCCGACCGCGACCGTGCCGTCGAGGGCGAGCCGGGTGCCGTACCAGACCACCGCGATCAGCAGCAGACCCGGCAGCACGACCTGGAGGGCCGCGATCAGTGACCACATCCGGGCGCTGCGGACGGCGGCCTGCCGCACCTCCTGGGAGGCCGCGCGGTAGCGGCCGAGGAAGAGCTCCTCGCCGCCGATGCCGCGCAGGACGCGCAGGCCGGCGACGGTGTCGGAGGCGAGTTCGGTGGCCCGGCCGGCCATCTCGCGTTGGGCGTCGGCCCGCCGGGCGGCGGGCGGCAACAACGGCAGTACGGCCAGCGCCAGGAGGGGGACGCCGAGCGCCACCAGGATGCCGAGGTGAGGTTCCCGGACGAGCAGGGCGGCCGCGACCGCGACCGCGGTGACCGCGGCCGCACCGAACCGGGAGATCGTCTCGACGAACCAGCCGATCTTCTCCAGGTCACCGGTGCTGACGGCGACGATCTCACCGGCCGCCACCTGCCGGGTCATGGCCGAACCCAGCTCCGTGGTCTTGCGGGCGAGCAACTGCTGCATCCGGGCGACGGCAGTGATCCAGTTGGTGACCGCGGCGCGGTGCAGCATGGTGCCGCCCAGCGCGATCAGCGCACCGAGGACCAGGATCAGCCCGCCGGACAGTGCCAGCCGGCCGCCGTCGCGGTCGACCGCGGCCTGTACGGCCATGCCCACCGGCAGCGGGAAGGAGGCGATGGCGCCGAAGTTCACCAGGCCCCAGGCGAGGGCCTTCAACTGGCCGCCCAGCTGCTGTTTGTAGAGCCAGCGGAGGAAGCTACCGCCCGTACGGACGTCGGGGACGCCGGGGTCGGGATGCGGAAGGTCGCGGATCTGCATGATGCCCCAGGCGAAGTAGTCGTGGCGGAGTGGCCGAGCGGCCGAGCGGCCGAGCGGCCGTGGAAGTCGTGGAAGCCGTGGAAGCCGCGGGACCGCGGGAGGCCGCGGAAGCCGCGGAAGTCATGGAGGCCGTGGAAGCCGTGGACGTCGCGGAAGTAGTGGTCGAGTGGTGGTCGAGGGGTGGTCGAGGTCGCGGAAGTCGTGGTGGGGCGGTCGAGGAGGGGGGCGCGCCGTTTTCGGCCCCGGCGCGCGCGGCCCCCTTCCGGCAGGCGAAATGCCCCTCGGAACGGTCTCGTTGCCGGTCTCGTTGCCCGTCTCGTTGACGGTGAAGGTGTGGGAAGACTGGCCCGGGGAGTGGGCTGGTTTCAATCGATTTTTCCGCTGCGACCGCGTGTTCAGGACAATCGTCCGGCGCGGCTCGCCGATGCGGCGGGCGCTGAACGGACGTCAGTCGCGTGGTGCGACCATGGGGGCATGCGACGTGCGGGCGGTGTGATGCGGAGGGCGGCGGTGGCCGCGGCGGGACTGGTCCTTCTGGCCGGCTGTGGCGGGGGCGGTCAGGACGGCAAGGACGACGGGGCGGGCAAGGGGGAGCGCCCCGGCGGCCCGGCCCGCGGCGCGTCGGCCACCACCCACCTCAAGAACATCCCCGGCATCGGCACCGCCCTCCGGTCCCGCATCCCCGCCGGCTCCGGTCAGGTCGTGGCGGTCTACGGCAAGGCGGCGGACTCCGCCGATGCCACCCTCGTCCTGTACGAGAAGGGCCCCAAGGGCTGGGACCGCAAAGGCAGCTGGCCGGCGCACAACGGCCGGCGCGGCTGGACGACGGACCACCATGAGGACGACAAGCGCAGCCCGGTCGGGGTGTTCACGCTGACCGACGCGGGCGGGGTGCTCGCGAACCCGGGCGCCAAGCTGCCCTACACCCACTCCACCGCCTTCACTCCGCCGTCGTACTGGTCCAAGAACACCCGCCATGACTTCGATTACGTCATCGCGATCAACTACAACCGGGTGAAGGGCGCCTCGCCGCTGGACCCGACCCGCCCCCAGGGGCAGTCCAAGGGCGGCGGGGTCTGGCTGCACCTCGACCACGGCAGCGGCACCTCCGCCTGCGTGAGCGTCTCGAAGTCCGCGATGCAGACGCTGCTGCGCGCCCTCGACCCGGCGCGCCGGCCCGTGGTGGTCATGGGGGACGCGGCGCATCTGGCGGCCTGAGAGCCGTCCGTCGGGGAAGCGGTACCGCCCGGTATCGGCCCTGAGCCGTTACGGGGGGACGAGTGCGGCACCGCAGGAGGAAGCGGGCGCTGCCGTCGCTCCCGCCCAAGTGCGTACGGGCCGTGCGGTATTGCGTACGGCCGGGCGTTCCGCCTTGGGTCAAGCTCCAAGATTTTCCCGGAAGTTGCAGCGAGCTCTTTCGTGCGGAACACCAAGCGGCCATAGTGACGGATCACGGAAGTCCACTTCCGCATAACAAAATTCGTCCATGGAGGAGTGCCCGTGCCGCACGCCACCGCACCTTTCGTCCGCCGCGCAGGCCGTCTGCTGCGCACCAGCCTGTTCGTGCAGGTACTCGTCGCCCTTGTCCTCGGTGTCGTCGTCGGCCGGTTGTGGCCGCAGGCTGGATCGGCACTCCAGCCGCTCGGGGACGGCTTCGTCCGGCTGATCAAGGCGATGATCGCGCCGCTGGTCTTCTGCGTCGTCGTCGCCGGCATCACCAAGGCGGGCGATCTGCGGGCCTTCGGCCGCATCGGCGTCAAGGCGCTGATCTGGTTCGAGGCGGCCACCAGCATCGCCCTCGTCGTCGGCCTGCTGGCGGGCAACGTCGTCGCGCCCGGCGCCGGGATGCACGTCGACCCCGCGTCCCTGGACAAGGGCTCGGTGGATGCCAAGACGGGCGGCGGACATCTGCCGTCCGCCGCCCAGTTCGTCCTGGAATCGCTCCCCAACAGCGCGGTCGGCGCGTTCGCCGAGAACTCGCTGCTCCAGGTCCTGGTGCTGGCCTGCCTGGTGGGCGCCGCGTTGCTGCACCTCGGCCGGGAGAAGGTGCCACAGCTGCTGCCGCTGATCGAACAGGCCCAGGAGGTCGTGTTCACCATCGTCGGCTACCTCATGAAGCTCGCCCCGCTCGCGGTCCTCGGTGCCACCGCCCACCTCGTCGGTGAGTACGGCCTGGGCGCGATGTCCACCTACGGCAAGCTGATCGCGGTCTGCTACGGCGTCGCTCTGGCCTTCCTCGTGTTCCTCGGCCTGGCGCTGAAGGCCGTCACCGGGCTCAGCCTCTGGAAGTTCGTCCGCTACACCCGCGAGGAACTGCTGCTGGCGCTGGGCACCGGGTCCAGCGAGACCGTGATGCCGCGGATGATGCAGAAGCTGCGGGCCGCGGGCTGCCGGGACGACGCGGTGGGCCTGGTGCTGCCGACCGGCTACTCGTTCAACCTCGACGGTGCCTCGATCTACCTCTCCATCGGCACCCTCTTCATCGCCCAGGCCATCGGCGTCGACCTGTCGTGGGGGCAGCAGATCACCGTGGTGCTGGTGCTCATGCTGACCAGCAAGGGCATGGCGGGCGTACCGGGTTCGGCGTTCCTCGCGCTGTCCGCGACCGCCTCCGCGCTGGGCGTCATCCCGGCCGCGGCGGTCGCTCTGCTGCTCGGCGTCGACCGGATCATGGACTCGATGCGGGTGGCGACGAATCTCCTCGGCAACTGCGTCGCGGTGTTCGCGGTCTCCCGCTGGGAGGGCGCACTGGACCGGGTGACGGCCAAGCGGGTCCTGAACGGCGAGCAGCCCGCGCAGTCCGCCCGGCCCACCGAAACGGCCAGCCCCACCCGGCCCGGCGACGTCACGCAGCCCGCCGAAGCCGCGCCGAGCACGCACGACACCTGAGCCGGACGGCCCGGCGGACACCCGTTCCGCCGGGCCGGTGGGTCGTGGGTCGTGGGTCGGTGGGCCGGTGGGTCGGCCGGGCCTACTCCTCCGGTTTCTCCGAGTCCATCCCCGGCCGGGCCTTCTTCCACAGTCCGCGGGTGAAGTCCGGGATCTCCTGCGGCGCGCCGTTCGCCTTGATGGAGCGGTCGCTCAGCGGCACCGGCGCCGTCCAGGTCGCCGCGTCGTAGACGTCGAAGTCCGGCACCAGGCCCAGCCGCATGCACTGGATCAGCCGGAAGACCAGCATGTAGTCCATACCGCCGTGGCCGCCGGGCGGGTTGGCGTGCTCCTTCCAGAGCCAGTGGTCCCACTGCGCGTACGTGCCGAAGTCGCCCCACTCGTCGTTGTTCTGGTCCGGCTCCAGATAGATCCGCTCCGGGTAGTCCTCGAAGAGGCCCTTGGTGCCGCCGAGACTGTTGATCCTGCTGTACGGGTGCGGGGTGGAGACGTCGTGCTCCAGCCGGATCACCCGTCCCTTGGCGGTCTGCACGAGGCTGACCGTCCGGTCGCTCTCGATGTACGACTCCTTCCAGCTGGGGTCGTCCGCCGGCATGTGCTCCTTGCGGTACGCGGCGAGTCCGCGGGCCGGGGAGCCCATGCTGGAGATGCGCACCGCGCGGTCACCGCGGTTGAGGTCCATGTAGTTGGCGACCGGGCCGAAGCCGTGGTTGGGGTAGAGGTCGCCGCGCAACCGGGTGTGCCAGAGCCGGCGCCAGGGACCCTCGTAGTACTTGGGGTCGAACATCAGGCCGCGCAGATCGTGGATGTACGCCCCCGCGCCGTGCAGCAGCTCGCCGAACAGTCCGGCGTGCGCCATCCGCAGCACCCGCATCTCGTTCTTGCCGTAACAGCAGTTCTCCAGCTGCATGCAGTGTCTGCGGGTGCGTTCGGAGAGGTCGACGAGTTCCCACAGCTGCTCCAGGCGGAGCGCGATCGGGCACTCCACACCGACGTGCTTGCCGTTCTGCATCGCCGTCTTCGCCATCTCGAAGTGCCAGTCCCAGGGCGTGGCCACATAGACGAAGTCGACGTCCCCGCGCTTGCAGAGCTGCTCGAAGTCATGGTCGCCGTTGGTGTAGACGGCGGGTGCGGGCTGCCCCGCGGTGGTGACCTTCTTGGCGGCCCGGGCGGTCTTCTCCTTCACCGGGTCGCACAGGGCGACCACCTGTGCGCCGGGCATCGCCAGGAACAGATCGATCATGCTGCCGCCGCGGTTGCCGAGGCCGACGATGCCGACGCGGACGGTGGAGCGCCGCTCGAACGGTACCCCGATCATGGTTCTGCCCTTGGCCTCCGGCGTTGCGCCGGCACCGTTCGAGGCGCCGGCCGCGCCCGGTGTGGCCGCCGCGGCCTGAGGCCCCGTCAGCCCGCCCAGCCCCAGTCCCGCGCCCGCCGCACCGGCGGTCCACAGGACGGAACGGCGGCTCGGTCCGGCCAAGTCGTGGCTGTGGTCGTGGTCGTGGTTCTGCGATCGTGCCTCGTTCATCGGTCCTCCAGGGATCGGTGGTGCGCCGGGGCATACGTGAACCTCGGTCAGGACCTTGTCGGCCGGCGGGCGGAGGCACAAGAGGGCCGGGTGGCTCCGCAAAGGCGCGGAAGCCGCCGCCAGCATCTTTCGCAACTCGATGAAATGTCTTGCAGAAAGCCTTGACGTGTTAATGACATGAACGGCAGGCTCCGGTACCGGACAACCCCCCATGGCGGCCTGGCGCGTGGCTGCTCTCGTGGGCGCGGTACGGCACGGCCGTGCCCCATGACGAAGGAGCCGCAAGATGCAGCATCGTTCCCGAGTGCTGGGCGGGACGCTCGCCGGAGTAGTGGCCGCGGTCGGCCTGGCCACCGTCGCGCCGTGGTCCTCCCAGGCCACCCCGCCCGGTCAGAAGACCGTCACCGCCACGCTCTTCGAGCGCAAGTACGTGGACGTCGCCAAGGCCTGCACCGAGCAACTGGGCCCGGCCGGTTACGGCTTCGTGGAGGTCTCCCCGGCCTCCGAGCACATCCAGGGCGGGCAGTGGTGGACCTCGTACCAGCCCGTCAGCTACAAGATCGCCGGCCGGCTCGGCGACCGTGAGGCCTTCGCCTCGATGGTCGGCGCCTGCCACGCCGCCGGCGTCAAGGTCATCGCCGACGCGGTCGTCAATCACATGGCCGCCGGATCCGGCACCGGCACCGGCGGCACCCGGTACAGCAAGTACAACTACCCCGGCTTCTACCAGGACCAGGACTTCCACGGCTGCCGGAAGAGCATCTCCGACTACACCAACCGCGACGACGTCCAGACCTGCGAACTGGTCGGCCTCGCCGACCTCGACACCGGCAGCGACTACGTCCGCACCACCCTCGCCAAGTACCTCGACGACCTGCGGTCGCTGGGCGTGGACGGCTTCCGGATCGACGCCGCCAAACACCTCTCCGCCACCGACCTGGCCGCCGTCAAGGGCAAGATGAAGGACCCCGGCTTCTGGGTGCAGGAGGTCATCTACGGCGCCGGCGAGGCGGTGCAGCCCGACGAGTACACCGGCATCGGCGACGTCGACGAATTCCGCTACGGCGCCCACCTCAAGAGCGCCTTCCAGAGCGGCAACATCGCCCAGCTGAAGTCCGTCGCGGACGGCAAGCTCGGCAGCGACAAGGCCCGCACCTTCGTCGACAACTGGGACACCGAACGCAACGGCGCCACGCTCACCTACAAGGACGGCGCCGCCTACACCCTCGCCAACGTCTTCATGCTCGCCTTCCCCTACGGCTCACCGAACGTCTACTCCGGCTACGAGTGGACCGACAAGGACGCCGGACCGCCCAGCGGCACCACCGGCTGGACCGACGAGCACGCCAAGCGGGAGATCACCGGCATGGTCGGCTTCCGCAACGCGGTGGGCTCGGCCGGGCTGACGAACTGGTGGGACGACGGCGGCAGCGCCCTCGCCTTCGCCCGTAGCGGCAAGGGCTTCGTCGCCCTCAACAACGGGGACGCCGCGCTGACCCGGACCTTCGCGACCTCCCTGCCCGCCGGGACGTACTGCGACGTGGTGCACGCCGCGCCGTCCTCCTGCTACGGGCACACGGTCACCGTCGGCGACGACGGGAAAGCGCAGGTCACCGTGCCCGCCAGGAGCGCGGTGGCGCTGCACGTCGGCGGCTGACGCGGTCAGTCCGGGCGGGTCGCCCGCTCCAGGGCCAGGAGGGCCGAGCAGTAGCCTCGGCCCTCCGTGGCCAGGTCCATGCCGATCTCGCACATCCGGTTCGCCGACAGATGCAGGTCGAAGGGGCGCGCGGTGACCTCCGCGGCCTCCTTCGCGGTGGCCGCCCCGGTCAGTTCCCGGTGCAGCATCCCGCGGTCCCCGGCGAACGCGCAGCACCCCGCGTCGTCCGGCACCACCACCTCCCGCGCACACGCCTCGGCGACCCGCCGCAGCTGCGCCTCGTCCCCCAAGTGCCGCATGGAGCAGGTGGGATGGAGCACCGCGGAACCGGTCGTCCGCCGGACGGTCAGACGCGGCAGCAGCTCCTCGGCGGCCCAGACGACCGAGTCGACGACGGTGAGCTCCGCGTGCAGCGCGCGGTTCTCCGGCGTCAGATACGGCACGACCTCACGGGCCAGGCCCAGCGTGCAGGAGGACGCGTCCACCACCAGGGGCAGCAGCCCGCCGGCGGTCCAGCCCCAGGCCGCCTCGACGATGCGGTTGGCCATCACCGCCGTGCCGCGCTCATAGCCCTTGGAGTGCCAGATCGTGGCGCAGCACGTCCCGGGTGCGTCCCCGGGGATCCACACCGGCCGGCCGGCCCGCCCGGACACCGCCACCACCGCCTCGGGCAGCGACGGCCCCCGGTGCCCCGCGGGCTCTTTGAAGATCCGGTTCACGCAGGCCGGGTAGTAGACCGCGGCCGCGCCGGCCCGCCGCGTCACCGGCAGCCGGCGGGCCGCCGGGCCGGGGAGCCGCGGCAGCCACTCGGGCACCAGGTCGGGCCGCACGGCCCGGCGGGCGGCCCGGGTCAGCGCGGCGGCTGGCCGGTCGCCGATCCGGTCCGCGGCCGCCACCGCCAGCCGCGCCGCCCGCTCGACCGCCCCGAACCGCCGCGCGGTCCGCTCGGCGAGCCGCTCCTCGCGCGGGGAGTGTCGCCGGTGCCGGAAGTCCTTCATCAGCCGGCCGGTGTCGATGCCCACCGGGCAGTCGAGCATGCAGGTCGAGTCGCCGGCGCAGGTGTCCACCGCGTCGTAGCCGTAGGAGTCCAGCAGCGCGCCGGTGACCGGCGATCCGGCCGGCTGGCGGAGCATCTCGCGGCGCAGCACGATCCGTTGCCGGGGCGTGGTGGTGAGGTCCTTGCTGGGGCAGGTCGGTTCGCAGAAGCCGCATTCGATGCACGGGTCGGCGAGCGCCTCGATGCGCGGGATGGTCTTCAAGCCCCGCAGATGTGCCCGCGGGTCGCGGTCGAGCAGGACGCGCGGGGCGAGGATGCCGGCCGGATCGAAGAGTTCCTTGATCCGCCACATCAACTCCGTGGCCCGCGGCCCCCATTCGAGCTCCAGGAACGGGGCGATGTTGCGGCCGGTGGCGTGCTCGGCCTTCAGCGAGCCGTCGAAGCGCTCGACGGTCAGCCGGCAGAAGTCCGTCATGAACGCCGCGTAGCGCGCCACGTCGTCCGGTTCGGCCGCGTCGAAGGCGAGCAGGAAGTGCAGATTGCCGTGGGCGGCGTGGCCGGCGACCGCGGCGTCGAAGCCGTGCCGGGCCTGGAGCTCCAGCAGTGCCGCACACGCCTCGGCCAGCCGCGCCGGCGGCACCGCGAAGTCCTCGGTGATCAGCGTCGTCCCGGCGGGCCGGGAGCCGCCGACCGCGGTCACGAACGCCTTGCGGGCCTTCCAGTAGCCGCCGAGGACGTGCGGGTCCCGGGTGAAGGCGTTGGTGACGGAGGCGACCGGTGCGACCGGTTCCAGCCCGGCCAGCACCCGGGCCGCGGCCTCCTCGTACCCCCGCAGTGCGGCCTCGTCGGGGGCCCGGAACTCGACCAGCAGCGCCGTGGTCTCCTTGGGCAGCGACGCCCAGTCCGCCGGCACCCCGGCCACCCGCACCGACGCCCGCAGGGTGTTGCCGTCCATCAGCTCCACCGCCCGCGCGCCGGCCGCGGTGAAGTGCGGTACGGCCGCGGCCGCGGCGCCGAGCGTGCGGAAGAACAGCAGCGCGCCGGCGGTGTGCCGGTCCAGTGGCAGGGTGTCGAAGACCGTCTCGGCGAGGAAGCCCAGGGTGCCCTCGGAGCCGACCATCAGCCCGCGCAGGATCGCCACCGGCGTGGCACCGTCGAGGAAGGCGTCCAGGCGGTAGCCGTTGGTGTTCTTGATCGCGTACTTGGCGCGGATCCGGGCCGCCAGCGCGGCATCCGCCTCGATCTCCGCCTTGAGCGCCAACAGGCCCGCGCAGAGCGCCGGTTCGGCCCGCGCCAGCTCCGCGTCGGCGTCCGGGTCCGCGGTGTCCACGATCGTGCCGGACGGCAGGACGACGGTGGCCGACGCCAGGGTCCGGTAGGAGTTGCGGGTGGTGCCGGCCGTCATGCCGGAGGCGTTGTTGGCGACCACCCCGCCCAGGGTGCAGGCGATCGCGCTGGCCGGGTCGGGGCCGAGCAGCCGGCCGTACCGGGCCAGGGCCGCGTTGGCCCGCAGTACGGTCGTCCCCGGCCGGATCCGGGCCCGGGCGCCGCCGACGAGCACCTCGATCCCGGTCCAGTGCCGCCGCACGTCGACGAGGATGTCCTCGCCCTGCGCCTGGCCGTTGAGGGAGGTGCCGGCGGCCCGGAAGACCACTTTCCGGCCCTTGCCGTGGGCGTAGGAGAAGACCGCCGCGATGTCGTCGACGTCCTCGGCCACCACCACGACCTGCGGGACGAAGCGGTACGGGCTGGCGTCGGAGGCGTAGCGCACCAGGTCGGAGACGGTGTGCAGGACCTTCTCCGGGCCGAGCAGCGCGATGAGGTCACCGCGCAGCGGCTCGGGGGTGCCGGCCGCCAGGTGGCCGGCCACCCGGTCGGGCGCCGGCCGGCCGCCGGCGGTGGGCCGCAGGGCCCCGGGCTTCGGCTCCAGCAAGGGCATGGCGGGCACTCCTCCGGATGAGGGGGCGTCAGGTCAGTGCGGGTCACCCGGCCCGTCGACCAGGGTGGACAGCAGGCCCCCGAGCAACTCGCGCTGATCGGGGGTCAGCGGAGCCAGGATCTCCTCCGCGGCGGCCCGGCGCGCGCTGCGCAACGCGCGCAGCGTGGACCGGCCGGTGTCGGTCAGCTCGATGCGCACCACGCGCCGGTTGGCCGGATCCGGTACCCGGCGGACCGCGCCGTTCGCCTCCAGGGCGTCCACCAGGGTCGTCACCGCCCGCGGGACGACCTCCAGCCGCTGGGCGAGGTCCGCCATCCGCGGCGGGGTGTCGCGGTAGTGGTCCACGATCCGCAGCACCCGGGACTGGGCGGGGGTGAAGGCGATGTCCAGGTGCGCCAGGTGGCGCTTCTGCGCGCGGTGCATCCGGCGGGTCAGCCGCACCAGTTGTTCGGCGAGGTTGCTGCTGACCGTCGGCTCAGGGGAGGGCATGCCCCGAGAGTATCAGGACCTGGTTCATTGTGAGTATAGGTAACAATGAGCTAGGCTCAGTGAAATCCCGCTGTCCCGCACCCCTCGTAGGAGCCCATGCACCGCGACGAACCCCAATGGACACCGCCCCCCAAGGACCCCGACGCACCGGTCCAGCTCCGGCGGATCCTCACCCTCTTCCGCCCCTACCGCGGCCGGCTCGCCCTCGTCGGGCTGCTCGTCGGCGCCTCCTCCCTGGTCTCCGTGGCCTCGCCGTTCCTCCTGCGCGAGGTCCTCGACGTCGCCATCCCCGGCCGCCGCACCGGACTGCTCACCCTGCTCGCCCTCGGCATGATCGCCACCGCCGTCACCACCAGCGTCTTCGGCGTCCTGCAGACCCTGCTGTCCACCACCGTCGGCCAGCGCGTCATGCACGACCTGCGCACCGCCGTCTACGCCAAGCTCCAGCGGATGCCCCTGGCGTTCTTCACCCGCACCCGCACCGGCGAGGTCCAGTCCCGGATCGCCAACGACATCGGCGGCATGCAGGCCACGGTCACCTCCACCGCCACCTCCCTGGTCTCCAACCTCACCTCGGTCATCGCCACCGTCTGCGCCATGCTCGCCCTCGACTGGCGGCTGACCGTCGTCTCCCTCCTGCTGCTCCCGCTCTTCGTCTGGATCAGCCGCCGGGTCGGCAACGAACGCAAGAAGATCACCACCCAGCGGCAGAAGCAGATGGCCGCGATGTCCGCGATGGTCACCGAATCCCTCTCGGTCAGCGGCATCCTGCTCGGCCGCACCATGGGCCGCGCCGACTCCCTCACCAGGAACTTCGCCGACGAGTCCGAGCGCCTGGTCGACCTGGAGGTCCGCGCCAACATGGCCGGCCGCTGGCGGATGGCCACCATCGGCATCGTCATGGCCGCCATGCCCGCCCTCATCTACTGGGCCGCCGGCCTCGTCCTCCAACTGGGCGGACCGGTCTTCTCCATAGGCACCCTGGTCGCCTTCGTCTCCCTCCAGCAGGGCCTGCTGCGCCCCACCGTCTCCCTGCTGTCCACCGGCGTCCAGATGCAGACCTCACTCGCGCTCTTCCAGCGCATCTTCGAATACCTCGACCTGCCGGTCGCCATCACCGAACCCGCCGACCCGGTCCGCATCCCGGCGCCGCGCGGCGAGATCCGCTTCGAGAACGTGCGGTTCCGCTACGACCCGGACGCCGCGCCCACCCTCGACGGCATCGACCTGACCGTCCCCGCCGGCGGCAGCCTCGCCGTCGTCGGCCCCACCGGCAGCGGCAAGAGCACCCTCAGCTACCTCGTTCCGCGCCTCTACGACGTCACCGAAGGCCGGGTCACCCTCGACGGCACGGACGTCCGCGACCTGGACTTCGACACCCTCGCCCACGCCGTCGGCGTGGTCTCCCAGGAGACCTACCTCTTCCACGCCTCGGTCGCCGACAACCTGCGCTTCGCCAAACCCGACGCCACCGACGACGAGATCCACCGCGCCGCCAAGGCCGCCCAGATCCACGACCACATCGCCGCCCTCCCCGACGGCTACGACACCCTCGTCGGCGAGCGCGGCTACCGCTTCTCCGGCGGCGAGAAGCAGCGCCTGGCCATCGCCCGCACCATCCTGCGCGACCCGCCGGTGCTCGTCCTCGACGAGGCGACCAGTGCCCTGGACACCCGCACCGAGCACGCCGTCCAGCAGGCCATCGACGAACTGTCCGCCGGCCGCACCACCCTCACCATCGCGCACCGCCTCTCCACCGTCCGCGACGCCGACCAGATCGTCGTCCTGGACGCCGGCCGGATCGCCGAACGCGGCACCCACGACGAACTGCTCGCCGCCGACGGCCGTTACGCGGCGCTCGTCCGGCGTGACGCACACCTCACCCCGCCCGGCGAGCAGATCATGGCCGAGCAAGTGACTCATGGGTAACATCCGGGGTGGCGGCGGCCGATTGACCGGTCGGGGCGGCCGCCGCCCCCACTCCTGCCCTTCCCCGGCTCCTCCCCGTACCCTCGGCGCCCGTCACAGCGCCGCGAGATCCACCGCCTCGGCCATCGCCCGGTACCCCTCGTCACCGGGATGCTTGTGGTCGCCGCTGTCGAAGTGCGCCGCCAGCGCCTCCGGATCTCCGGGGTCCGCCAGTGCCGCCGCGAAGTCTGCGACCGCGTCGAACTCGCCCGAGGCCCGTATCCAGTCGTTCACCTTCCGCCGCTTCGCCTCCGCGCCCGGCGTGTGGTACTCCGCCCCCTTGAACGGCATGATCGTCCCCCCGACGATCCGCACCCCCGCCGCCCGCGCAGCCGCGATCAACTCGCGGTAACCGGAGATCAGTTCGTCCACCGACCGGTCCGGGGCCGGCTTGTACGTCGGCAGGTCGACCTCGCTGAACCCGATGTCGTTCAGCCCCACCAGCACCACCACCGAACGCACCCCCGGCCGGTCCAGCACATCCCGCCGGAAGCGCCCCACCGCCCGCTCCCCGAACCACGCCGAATCGCTCAGCAGCAGATTCCCGCCGATGCCCTGGTTGAGCACCGGCCGCACCCCGCCCTGCCCCGCGAGCCGCTCGGCCAGCGCGTCCGCATAGCGCCCGTTGCCGTCGACCGTCGAACCGAACCCGTCGGTGAGCGAGTCACCGAAGACCACCACCGTGTCCCGCCGCGCCGGCCCGCCGTCCGCCAGCTCCACCGCCGCGAGGAAGTACCACGACACCGTCGTCTCCCCGAACACCGCAGGGTCCGTGGCCGTCAGCCGCTCCCCGGCCGCGCGGTACGCCGTGGCGTACGCCTGGGCGTGGAAGGTCGCCGGCCCCGTCGGCCGGGCGAAGTACAGCGACACCGTCAGCGACTCGAACGGCGCCACCGCCACCTCGACGGCGTCACTGCGCACCTCCCCGCCCGCCGGGATCCGGACCCCGGCCGCCCCGCCGAACGTGAGCCGCCGCACCGTCCCCTCCTGCACCCCGGCACCCTCCCCGGCACGGGCCAGGGACGCGCCGGCCACCTCCAGCGGCCCGGTCCCGTACCGGTTCGACAGCACGATCCGCGCCGCCGTACCGGAACCGGTGACCCGCACCACCTGGCGCACGGTCTGCTCCGCGAACCCCTCCAGCGCCCAGTTCTCGTGGAACCCTTCACTGGGACGCTGCACGGAAGCCGCCCAACCCGCCTGCCAGTACGGCGCGTTGCGGGCACGATCGCTGCCACCTCCGCCGCCCGCGTCGTCGTTGCTGTTGCCGTTCCCGTGCTCGTTCCGGTATCCGTTCCCGTTGCTGTTGCCGTGGCCGTCCACGATCTGCTGCATGGTCCGTCGCCTCTCTCTGTCGGTCGCCCGGTGGCGATGACAGCGAGTCTGCTGGCGGCCGCGCAGCCCACCCAGCCCTCTGGTCTGCGTACGTACGGCATGCCTACGCATGCCGGGGTCAGTCTGCGGAAGCGGCGTCCGGCGCCCTGCTCGAAGGAGGCCGGGAGATGCGGCGGTTGGGGGGTTTCGCAGCCGGTCCACGGGTACCCGACGTTGAGGTGGGTCGGCTGGACCTGGGTGTGTCGGTGGGGCGTGGCAGCATGCCGGGCATGACGAGTGCAGGCGTAGGCCGCGGGCTGGACCACTTCCGTGCAGACATGCCCTTCTACACGCTGACCTTCGGCAAGGGCTTGTCCGCCACGGACCTGCTGGCCCGCATGGGGATCGATCCGGACACCCTGGCCCTGCGCGATTCCGTGGGCCTCGACGAGGAGTTCGGCGACACCCTGCTCGACGAGGACGAGCCGGCGGTGACGACCGGCACCGACGGCGAGTGGTCCTGGGCCTGGGAGCAGGGCGGCAGCCACGGGCTGGACGAGCGGATCCTGCGCGCGGTCTCCGACGGCACGGAGGCTGTCGTCCTGTACTACAACGAGAAGCCGATGCACTGGTTCAAGTACGCGGTGGAGGGCGACATCATCGTCGATTTCCACACCCTTGAGCCGATCGGCCCGACCGGCCTGGACCCCGAGCGGCTCGATGAGTTCATGCGTCCACTCGGTCTCCTCCCCGGGCAGCCGGCACCGCCGCACAGCGTCCTGGCCCTCGCGGAGAACGCCTTCGGGCTGCGCGTCACCCCGGCCCGGGACGGCGAAGAGCGCTGGAGCGGCAGTCTGTTGCCCCTGTCCGAGCGGGAAGAGCAACTGAGCTGAGCTGAGCGTCCGAGCCGGCCGCGTGGCGGCAGGGCGATGAACCGCCGCACCGGTTCGGGCCCAACGCACCGCTTCGGACCCACCGAGAAGGACGTAGGACAGGAAGCGGCGGGGCCCGCACCACGTGCGCCGCCCATACAAGCCCTGCGCACGCCAGTTCACCGTTCGCCACGCCGCCGTGCCCGGTCCGCCCCGCAGCACCGGCCGGTACGGTGGACGTCCGCCACGGGCCTGCCGCCCGTCCTCTCGTTGACGAGAAGTCCGGGCCGCCCGTCCTCTCGGAAAGCGAGAAGTGCGATGAACCAGACAACGACCCACCCCCGTCTCGCCGCGGCGGTGGTGGTGCACAACGGCCGCGTGCTGATCGTCCGCCGCAGCTACCGCGAGCGCTTCCTGCCCGGCGCATGGGGCGTCCCCTGCGGCAAGCTGGAACCGGGGGAGACCCCCGAAGCCGGCGCCCTGAGGGAGCTCAAGGAAGAGACCGGGCTCCTCGGCGCCATCGTCGCCCACACCGGATCGGCCAGCTTCCTCAGCGACTACCAGGGCCGGCGGGTCCGCAACCACCAGGAGAACTTCCTGGTCCGGCCGCTGACCCTCGACGTCGTCCTGCCCAGCCCCGACCAGGCACACCGCTGGGCCCGGCCCGCCGAACTCGCCGATGCCGGCGTCGACGCCTACAACCTCGGCGTCATCCGCCAGGTCTTCGGCGGCCGGCTGGACGCCTCCGGACTGCGCACCATGACCGCCCGCTACGGCTACCAGGGCCTCGCCCCCACCCCCTTCACCAGCCCAAAGACCGTGCCAGCGCGTCGAGTTCGGCAAGATACACGGCCGGTGCGAGGGGAGTCTTGGGCGGCGGACCGGCCCGCCCGGCGCGGCCGCCGCTGACCCCGCCGGCCCGGCCCGGCACCCTGACGTACACATCGGTCACCGAGCGCTGCGGGGCGGTCTCCAGGAACAGCGTCACCGTCGGCTCCTCGCTCACCACCCGGTGCAGCGTACGGGCGTCCAGCCCGTAACTCCGACCCGCCCCGTACCGCTTCGCACACACCAGCCGGAGCCGGGCCTCACCGACCCGCCGCAACCGCCAGGCCCCGCCCGGCCCGTCGATCGTCTCCCGGTACACCACCGCCGGCACCCCCTCCTCCGCCGGCTCGTAACACTCCATCCGCACCCGGCCCCGCACCACCGCCGACGCGATCGCACAACGGTGATTGTGGATGTCCTCCGGCTCCGCGCCCACCGGGCCGGGCCAGAAATGGACCCGCAACATGAACCGCGGCGCACCCGACAACAACACCAGCTTGTCGAAGCCCAGCACATGCCGGTACGACAGCCGGGTGCACTCCGGAAGGTCCACCGCACCGGCGGATAATCGGCGCACCAGCGGACCCAGCACCTCCGGCCGCGCCAGCTCGGCCACCACCGCACGCGCCGACTCGGGCGACGGCGGCCGCTGCCCACCACCCAGCCGGTCCACCAGCAGCCGCCGAACCTCCTCGACCTGCATCTCCGCCTCCCGTCCACCGGCACCGCCCGGCAGCCCGCCACGCCTCACCGGCACCACCCGTCGACACACGCCCCGCACCTCACCGGCGTCGGCACCGTCCGCCGGCGCACCACATCCCGCACTCCACGCCGCACCCCGGCCCGCAGCCCACCGGCTTCACGGCCGGTAGGACATCAGTGCATACCGCCGCAGCACCGACAGCCCCTGATACGCCATCCACACCGGATTGCCCATCGGACCGTCGTCCCAACGCCACACCCCGCCCCGCTGCATGGCCCGCACCCGCGCCACCGCGGCGGCCAGCTGGGCCTCCCACACCGGCAGCCCCACCCCCTCCGCCGCGATCTGCCGCGCCCCGTCCGTCATCAGCGCCCGCGCCACCCACGCCGCCCCGAAATGCCGCACCGACAACAGCTCCTGATGCAACGGATCGTCCTGGCCCGGTCGCCGCACCTCCTCCTGGCAGTTCGCCAGGTCGCCGGCGCCCGCCCCCGGCAGCGCCGCCCCCGCCAGCAGCCAGCGCAGCCCCTCCTCCCGCACCGCACGCTGCCGGGCGTCCTCACCCAGCACCCGCGCCGCCCGGTCCAGCGTCACCACCGCCCGCGCCGTGTGCACCGCCGACGGCGCCGGATTGCCCCGACCCGTCGCCAACGCCGCACCCCAGCAACGGTGATGACCCCGCCCAGGATCGCCCGTGGCGCCGTTGACCAGCACCGCCCGCAGCCCGCCCAGCGACGCCGAACCCGGCGCCGCCCGTAACAGCCCCCGCAGCACATTCGTCACCACGTAGGTGTTCGCCAGACCGAAGGCATCATGATCCGGATCCAGCAGCGCCTCGCACGAATGGATCTCGGCCTCCAGCAGCCGGGGGTCCGCACCCGCCCGGGCCAGCGCCCCCAGCACCACCGCGGTCACCTCCGGACGCGCCCCGCTGCCCTGCGAACGCGCCGCCCAGCCACCACCCGGAAGCCGCAGCCGCCACAACGTCTCGGCCACCTCGCCCGCGCGTATCCGCCCGTCGTACGGCGCGATGTCCAGCAGCAGATGCAGCCCGTACGCCGTGCCGAACGCCGTCGGATGCACCGGCGGTTCGCTCTCCGCCAGGGAATGCGGCCAGCCCGTCAACGGCCCGTGCCCGGGCACCTCGACCACCGACAGCCCGCGCCGCAACGCCTCGTACGCACCGTCCATCAACTCCGGCAGCGAACCCGCCGATGACGCCACCGGCCCCGGCGCCGGCACCCCGCCACCCGCCGCGACCGCGGCCCGGGCCCGCACCAGCGCCGCCGACAGCCACACCACCGCCCCCACACCCACCCCGGCCGTCGCCGCCAGGCAGTACCGCGCCGCCTCACCGGCCAGATTCTGCGGCAGCAGCCCCACCAACGTCTGGAACACCGCGAAAGCCGCCGCCGGCACCCCCAGCCGCGCCAGCCAGGTCAGCAACCGGGACGGAGCCGACGGCGGCCCGGCGGACGAAGACGGCGGCCCCGGAACCGGCGCCGGCCCGCCGCCCCCGGCCACTCCGGAACGCCGTGCGCCGACCTCCTGACGCAGCATGGTCCGCTCCCTCCCCCCGGGCGCCGGCCCCCGCACCGAGCGTGCGAAAGACATCCCGATCAGTGTAGGAATCCCCACTGACAACGGGTCCGCACACCTGTCGCGGTCGCCCTCCGGCCACCCGCCGGACCCGCCCCTCAGCCCCCGCCCGCGCCACCGCCCCCGGCCGCCTCCACCAGGACCACCTCCAGCGTCCGCGGACCGTGCACCCCCTCCACCCGGTCCAACTCGATGTCGCTGGTGGCCGAAGGCCCGGAAATCCACGTCAGCGGACGCCCGGGGACCAGCCGCGGCAGCGCCTCGGGCACCGACCCGACCACCTGCCCGGGCACCCGGACCACGCAGATGTGGTGGTCGGGCACCAGCGTGATCCGCCGTCTCCCCTGGTCAGGCCCGGCATCCAGAACGAGCGTGCCGGTCTCCGCGATCGCCACCGCGCACCCCGTCACCACACTGTCCACCGCGTCCAGCTCCCGCGCCGTCTGCTCCGCACGGTCCTCGACCACCTCCGCCCCCACCTCGGCCAGCCACCCCGGCTCCAGCCCCCGTGGCACCACCACCCGCCGCGCCCCCCGCTCCGCCAGCAGCCGGCCGATCAGCGCCGGCAGCCCGCCCTCATCACTGCGGTGCACCAACGCCCGGTAATCCGCCAGGTTCTCGGCCAGCAGCTCCACCGTCTCCGCCGCCGTACGGGCCCCGTGCACCCGCCGGTAGTCCCGCACCAACGGCGGCTCACCCGCCCCCGCGCCACCCGCCGCGCCCTCCCGCGGCACCTCCGCCAGCGCCCGACGCACCCGCGCCAACACCACGTCCCTGCTGCTCACTCGGCGTCTCCCTCTCCACGGGACGGCTGCCCGGACGACCCGCCCCGGGTACGCCGCCACCAGTCACGGAACGACTCCGGCGGCACCGCCGGAAGATCACGGGCCTGCGACCACGCCCGCCCCGGCCCCGGCAACCGCCGTGGATGCAGCCCCCGTGTCCGCGCCGCCAGCCGCATCCCGCGGCGCAGTACCCCCGGGTGATCGAACGCCCAGGCCGCCGCCCGCATCGCCGCCCGCTCCGCGGCATGTCCTTTGGCCGGTTTCAGTACCACCCGCGCCCCGCCCCGGACGCCCGGACCGCCCTCCACCACCCGCTCGCGCAGGTGCACCAGCACCTCCGGGATGTCGATGGCGACCGGACACACCTCGTAGCAGGCCCCGCACAGCGACGACGCATACGGCAGCGACTCCTCCAAGGGGCCGGCCAAACCGCGCAGTTGCGGAGTGAGAATCGCGCCGATCGGACCCGGATACGGCGACCCGTAGGCATGCCCGCCGGCCCGCTCGTACACCGGGCACACATTGAGACACGCCGAACAACGGATACAGCGCAGCGCCTGGCGCCCGACCGGATCGGCCAGCGTGTCCGTCCGCCCGTTGTCCAGCAGCACCAGATGGAACGTCCGCGGCCCGTCCCCGTCCACCGTCCCCGTCCACGTCGAGGTGTACGGATTCATCCGCTCCGCGGTGGACGAGCGCGGCAGCAACTGCAGGAAGATCTCCAGGTCCTGCCAGGTCGGCACCACCTTCTCGATGCCCACGACCGAGATGAGGGTCTCCGGCAGGGTCAGGCACATCCGCCCGTTGCCCTCCGACTCCACCACCACCAGCGTGCCGGTCTCGGCGACCATGAAGTTCGCCCCGGAGATCCCGACCTTCGCGGTCAGGAACTTCTCCCGCAGATGCAGCCGCGCCGCCTCCGCCAGCTCCGCGGGCGCATCGGACAGCCCCTCCGGCGCCGGACGGCCCCAACGCCCCATCTCGCGCCGGAAGATGTCACGGATCTCCGCACGGTTGCGATGGATCGCCGGCACCAGGATGTGCGACGGCAGATCCTCCCCGAGCTGCACGATCAACTCCGCCAGATCCGTCTCGTACGCCCGGATCCCGGCCTTCTCCAACGCCTCGTTGAGCCCGATCTCCTGCGTCGCCATCGACTTGACCTTGACGACCTCCCGCTCACCGGTCTCCCGCACCAGCTCCGTGACGATCCGATTGGCCTCCGCCGCATCGGCCGCCCAGTGCACCCGGCCGCCCGCCGCGACGACCGCCGCCTCCAACTGCTCCAGATGGCGGTCGAGATGCTGCAGCGTCCGGTCCTTCACCGCGGCCCCCGCGGCCCGCAACTGCGCCCAGTCGTCCAGCTCCGCCACGGCCCTGGCCCGCTTGTCGCGGATGGTGTGCGTGGCGTGCGTGAGGTTCGCGCGCAGCTGCCCGTCCCGCGTGGAGACCTCCGCGGCCCGCGGAAAGGCCGGCATGCCCAGGTACGTTCCACTCATCGCCCGCCACCTTCCGTCCCGCGCCCACTGCCTCCGGTACCGGCACCCTCCTCCGGACGGGCCACAGGAGGGCCGTCCTCGGTACGGTCCGCAGGGGGGCTCTCCTCCGTAGCGGCGAGGATCTCCGCGATGTGCACCGGCCGGACCGCCGCGCCCTGCCGCGTCAGCATGCCGCCGATGTGCAGCAGACACGAGTTGTCGACCGTGCACACCGCCTCCGCCCCGGTGCCCCGCACATGCCGGACCTTGTCGGCCCCCATCGCCGCCGAAACCGCCGGGTTCTTCACCGCGAACGTGCCGCCGAAACCGCAGCACTCCTCGGCGCCCGGCAGCTCCCGCAGCTCCAGCCCCTTCACGTGCCGCAGCAGCCGCAACGGACGGTCGCCCAGGCCCAGCATCCGCAGCCCGTGACAGGTGGGGTGATACGTCACCGTATGCGGGTAGTACGCGCCGACGTCCTCCACCTTCAGCACGTCCACCAGGAACTCCGTCAGCTCGTACGTCTTCGGCACCGCCAGCGCCGCGGCCTCCGCGAGCTCCCGGCCGCGCCCCTCGGCGGCCGCCTTCGCCCCGATCCGCCGGTAGTTGTCCCGCACCATCGCCGCACACGAACCGGACGGCGTGACCACGTAGTCGTACTCCCGGAACGCCCGGTGGAAGCGCCGTACGAGCGGTTCGGTCGCGTGCCGGTAGCCGGTGTTGAACTGCGGCTGGCCACAGCAGCTCTGCTCCTCGGGGAAGCCGACCTCCACCCCCAGCCGCTCCAGCAACGCCACCACCGCCCGGCCCGTCCGCGGCTGCAGCAGATCGTTGATACAGGTGACGAACAGTGCTACGCGCACGTTGCCATCTCCTTTCGGCCGCTCCGGCCTCTGGCGGCCATCCGCTTCCGCGGTACATGATCACCTGTCGGCTCATCCTGCCCCAGCAGCCGGCCGAGGAGAAGAACCGGAGCGGAGGACCATGTCGAACGCCGAAACCCTGACCGCGGAACGGGCGCCGGACGGCGGGCGCCCGGCGTCCCGGCTGCGCCAGCTGGCCGCCGCCTCCATAGGCAACGCCGTCGAGTGGTACGACTGGTACGCCTACTCCTTCCTGGCCGTCTACTTCGCCGACCAGGTCTTCCCCAAGGGCGCCGGCAACTCCCTGGTGCCGCTGCTCTCCACCTTCGCCGTCTTCGCGGTCGGCTTCTTCATGCGGCCGGTGGGCGGCCTGCTGATGGGCGCGGTCGCCGACCGCCGCGGCCGGCGCACCGCACTGACCGTGACCATCCTGCTCATGGGCGGCGGCAGCCTGCTCGTCGCCCTCACCCCCACCTACGCGTCCACCGGCCTGCTCGCACCGGTCGTGCTGGTCCTCGCCCGTCTCGTCCAGGGCCTGTCCGTCGGCGGCGAATTCGCGGCCTCCACGACCTTCCTCGTCGAGTCCGCCGGCCCCGGCCGCCGCGGCCTGTTCTCCAGCTTCCAGTACGTCTCCACGACCCTCGGCCAGCTCCTGGCCTCCGGTACGGCGGCACTCCTCGCCGGGCTGCTCACCGAACGGCAGATGGGCCAGTGGGGCTGGCGGGTGGCCTTCCTCGGAGGTGCGCTGCTGAGCCTGCTGGGCCTGTGGATCCGCCGCGGCGCCGAGGAGACCCGCAGCGCCGAGCAGCAGGCCGCCGACCGCCCCGGCCTCTTCGAGGCGCTCCGCCGCCACCCCCGCCAGTCCCTGCTGATCTGCGGCATCACCGCCGGCGGCACCATCGCCTACTACACCTGGACGACCTACCTCCCCACCTACGCCCAGGTCAACGCGGGCTTCGACAAGGGCGATTCACTCGTCGTCGGCACCCTCTCGCTCGCCTTCTTCGCCCTGCTCCAGCCGCTCGGCGGCCTGCTCTCGGACCGCATCGGCCGCAAGCCCCTGCTGCTCGGCTTCTCGCTGGGCTTCGCGATCCTCGCGGTGCCGCTGCTCCACTTCGTCACCGACGCGTTCGTCTCCCTGCTGCTGGTGCAGTGCGCCGGCATGGTGCTGCTCACCGGCTACACCGCGATCGCCGCGGCCGTGAACGCCGAGGTCTTCCCCGCGCGGGTGCGTGCCGCCGGCATCGGCTTCCCGTACTCCCTGACGGTCGCGCTCTTCGGCGGTACCGCCCCGTACGTCGGCACCTGGTTCAAGCAGGCCGGCCACGCGGATCTTTTCCCCTGGTACGTGTCCGCGCTCTGCCTGGTCTCGTTCGTCGTCTACCTCACGCTTCCGGAGACCTCGCGGGAGAAGTTGGAGCGGTAGGGCGCGGGGCCGGGCGCCGAGGTCAGCAGTTGGCGGATGTCGTGTACGGCGGCACGGCCCGCGCGGTTGGCGCCGATGGTGCTGGCCGAGGGGCCGTAGCCCACGAGGTGGACCCGGGGGTCGCGGAGCGTGCGGGTGCCTTCCATCCGTATGCCGCCGCCCGGCTCGCGCAGCTTCAGTGGGGCGAGGTGGTCGATGGCCGCGCGGAAACCGGTCGCGTAGAGGATCACGTCCGCTTCCACCCGCCGGCCGTCCGCCCAGCTCACACCGGTCGCCGTGATCCGTTCGAACAGCGGGAGCCGCTCCAGTACGCCGCTCTCGCGGCCCCGCCGGATCGCGTCCGTCATCGGCAGCCCGGTCACGCTCACCACGCTCTGCGGCGGCAGGCCCCGCCGGACCCGCTCCTCGACGAGTGCCACCGCCGCCCGGCCCTCCTCCGCGCCGAACGGGCCCTCGCGGAAGACCGGCGGCCGCCGCGTCACCCAGGTCGTGGCGGCCGCGACCGGCGCGATCTCCAGCAGTTGCTGCACGGCCGAGGTCCCGCCGCCCACCACCACGACCCGCGCGCCACGGAACTGCTCCGGCCCCTCGTACCGGGAACTGTGCAGCTGCCGGCCGCCGAACGTCTCCTGCCCGGGGAAACGCGGCCAGAACGGCCGGTCCCAGGTACCGGTCGCATTGATCAGGGACCGGGTCGCGTACCGCCCCTCCGACGACTCGACCAGCAGTCGCCCGGCCGCCCCCTCGCGGACCGCCAGGACGCTCACCGGACGGTGCACCGGTAGCCCGAAGGCCCGCTCGTAGCTCTCGAAGTACGCGCCGATCACCTCGGAGGACGGCCGCCCCGGGTCGGCGCCGCTCAGCTCCATCCCGGGCAGCGCATGCATCCCGTGCACCTTGCCGTACGTCAGCGACGGCCACCGGAACTGCCAGGCGCCCCCGGGGCGGGGGGAGTGGTCCAGGACGACGAAGTCCTGGTCGGGCCGGTAGCCCACCCGCTGCAGATGGAAGGCGGCGGCCAGGCCGGCCTGGCCGCCGCCGATCACGACGACGTCCGTCTCGACCGCGGCCCTGCCGGCGAGGGCGCCGGGTATGCCGCCGGCGCTGTGCTCGGCAAGGGCGCCGGACGCGTCCGGTGTCGGTTCGGGGGCCGTGCCCACCCCGGTGTAGTTCATGTTTCTACCAACTGGGGGAGGGGGCATTCTCTTCCCGGCCCGTACGAAGATGAACGCATGAGCTCTGCATTCACCAGCCGCACCCTGGACCTCACCACCGGCTCGACGGAGACCGTCGCCGACCTCACCGCCGAGTGCGCCGCCTTCCTCCGGGACGCCGCGGACGGCCGTGACGGCCTGCTCAACGTCTTCGTCCCGCACGCGACGGCCGGCATCGCCGTACTCGAAACCGGAGCCGGCAGCGACGAGGACCTCCTCGCCGCCCTGCACGACCTGCTCCCCGCCGACGACCGCTGGCGCCACCGCCACGGCAGCCCCGGCCACGGCCGCGACCACGTCCTGCCGGCCCTGGTCCCCCCACACGCCACCCTCCCGGTCATCGCCGGCCGCCTGGCCCTCGGCACCTGGCAGTCCGTCTGCCTGGTCGACACCAATAAGGACAATGCCAACCGTCAGGTGCGGCTGAGTTTTCTGGGGTGAGCTTGAGCCGGTCGTGCCTGCCAGACCTGGTCCGGTTGCCGGCTCTCGCGTGCTCCCGGGACACAGGGCTGCAGGGCCGGGTGCCCGTCCCGCCGGTTCGTTCGGTGGGGCCGACGTCGAGGGTGTCACGCCTTCCCAGATGGAGGTCTGTGGCGGCACCCGGAGGAAGCGCGCAACTTGGGGGTGCTCTGATCCGTGTGTCTTAGGCTGGACGCACAGCGTGAGGGGAAAGCTTCGCTGAAATTGCATGGAGCGAACGGGACTTGAGGGAGTGCGGGTGGAAACCGACGGCGTGGCCGACCCCCTGCCGGGGCAGCAGGGGCCAGCAGCCGTTTCCGCGCCGTGCGGGCCCATGGCGCCCTCACGAACCGGCAGACTCGACGACCAAGTTCCGTTTCTGGTCCGGTTGGAACACCAGGAACGTGTCGCGCTGCTGGAGCTGGGCCGGCCCATGAAGTACAGCCCGCGGTCCGTACTGGTGCATCAGGACGAACCGTCCGCCCACGTGGTGGTCATCCTCGCCGGCTGGACCAAGGTCACCCGCTCCACAGCCAACGGTTACGAAGCGCTGCTTGCCCTGCGGGGTCCGGGCGACGTCGTAGGGGAGGCCTCCGCAGTCAGCGGCCGCCCGCGCTCGGCGACGGTTACCGCGCTCGGGAAGGTCGAGGCCGTCACGATCGAGCGTGACCGATTCCTGGGCCATCTCGCGGAATTCCCGGCCTCGTCCCTCCAACTGCTCAGCCTTATCGGAGACCGGTCACAGGCCAGCGACCGGCGACGCGTGGAGCAAGGCGCACTCGGAGTACGTCAGCGGTTGTCGCTCCTGCTCCTGGAGCTGTCGCGCACACACGGGGTGCAGGACGCGGAGGGAGTGCGCCTGACCAGCGGCCTCAGCCAGCAGGAACTGGCAGGCGCGGTCGGAGCCTCTCGCGAGGCGGTGGCCAGGCTCCTGAAGGAACTGAGGGAACGCGACGTCGTCCGGACCAGCCGCAGGGGACTGGTCATCGTCCGCCCGGACCAGCTGCGCCGGATAGCGGGCGGCGAATAGCCGACGGCCGTGCAGCCGGGGCGAGTTGTGTGCCATCGGTTACAGACGCTGTGTGCAGGTGTTCCTTCTCCATTGTCAGACCCCCACGAGATAGTGCTCCGGACCGAGCCCGACCGTCCGAGAGGCACCCATGACCCTGGCCCTGACGGAACCCGTCAACCGCACCATTCTGCTGCTGGACATCGAGGACTTCAGCCGCCGGGACGATGTGGTGCAGACCTGCCTGCGCCGGGAACTGCACAACGTGGTGGAAGACACTCTGGCCGCGGCGGGTGTCGAGCGGAACATGCAGTACCGAGAGGACCGCGGGGACGGCCTGATCGTGCTGGTCAGTGCTGACATCCCCAAAACGGTGCTGCTCCGGGGCCTGTTGACGGCCGTCCCGGATGCGTTGTGCCAGTACAACCGGCTGGCATCGAGCAGCGCGCGGATGCGGCTGCGGATGGTACTGGCCGCAGGAGAGGTCGCCTTCGATCCGAAGCAGGGCACGGTGGGCGGGCTCGTCGGCCACGACCTCAACCAGTCCTGCCGGCTGCTCGATGCCGACGCCCTGCGCGAAGCGCTCGCGCAGCGGGAAGTGGACTGTGTGCTGGGGGTGTCGTCCCCCGTCTACGAAGGCGTGGTTCGCCACGGACACCGTGGACTGCGCCCGGAGGAGTTCCACCACACCGCTGTGTCCGTGAAGAAGGACCGGCTCGACCTGTGGTTGCACGGGTCGCTGCCGGACGGCATCACCACCCGTGTACCGGAGCCGGCGTCCGCCGGGCGCGGCAGCGGGGGTGCGCACGAGGGTGACGCCGGGCAGGCTCCGGCGGCTCATGCCGGGGCGCCTGCGAGCAGTGGGGCGGCATTCGCCTTCAACGGCGGAACGGTGTCGGTCGGCGGCAGCCAGGTCAACGGCAGTCAAACCGGGGTCAGCGGCGGCCACGTCACAGGCGACGTGATCATGGGCACCGTCCAGCGTGAGGGCCGGAGCGAGCAGGCATGAGCGGGCAGCCCGGTGACAAGCCATCGGACCGTCCTCAGGACGACACCGACCCGGCGGACGGCAAAAAACAGGAGCAGACGGACGGCGAGCACACTGAAACGGAGGATGACCGCCCGCAGGACCCCTGGGCGGCCCGGCGTGATCTGTACGAACACGTCCCGGCCGCCGTCGGCGGCAGCCTCGTCGGCGGCGATCAGACCGGGGTCAGTGGGGGCAGCGTAGGAGGCGACGTTGTCCTCGGCACGAAGGTGGAGCACCACTACCGCTTCGGCGCCGCCACCCACATCTCCGGAAACATTCCCCCTGCCGAACTCGACGGACTGGCCCTGGAGTTCGCAGGATACGAGGAACTTGTGCACCCCCTGCGCGACCGGCTGCGGGAGGAGCGGATCCTTGTGCTGTACGGCGCGCCCTTCACCGGCCGTCGCAGCGCCGCCCTGATGCTGCTGCGCTCCCTGGATGCCGTGCCCGTACGCGCCATCGACCCCAACACCCGGCCGACCGCACTGATGGATGAGGTCAACGGCGATCAGCACGGCTACCTCATCAGCGATCTGGTGACGAGCAGGGAGAACCCGCTGCGCGACATCGACCTGTGGGCCGTGCGGGATGTTCTCCGGAAGAAGGGTGCCTATCTGGTCATCACCGTCGACCTGCACGCGATCCTGCGGGGCGTCGACGCCGTCTCGTGGCAACCGCCGTCTCCTCAGGCGGTGCTCCGGTCACATCTGCACGCCCTGGTGGATGATCCGCGGAGGGAGCGCGAGCTGCTGGCGCTGGACGTCTCCCGGGAGTTCCTCGACCGGGACGACCACCAGCTGCGGGAGGCGGCGCAGTTCGCGAAGGCCCTGGCCGGGCACGCGGACGGCACGATCACCCGGGAGAAGCTGGCGGGCGTCGGCCCGGAGCTGGTGCGCGAGCAGGTCAGGGAATGGTTCGGGGACGACGAGACCCTTCTCCGGGACAGGGCTTTCCTCATTTCCCTGGCGGCGTTCGATGAAGCCGCCTATGCCCTGACCGCGGAGCTCAGCGACACCCTGTGGGCAGAGTTCCAGAGAACCGAGGACGCCGGGAGGGAGCCCCGGGTCGGCATCTTCGGGACGTCCATCACCAAACGCCTGCGCCTGGCCCGAGCCGTCGAGTACCGGAAGGAGGAGCACACCGAGTGGGGACCCGTGTTCCAGCGCATGGCCCGATTCCAGGAGCCCAGAACCTCTGTGGAGGTCCTCCGCGAGGTCTGGACGAGTCACCCCTCCGCGCGGCCTGCCCTGCTCGCGTGGCTCCGGAAGCTCGCACAGGACGGCCGGCCGCTGGTACGTACCCGCGCGGCAGTGACGGCCGCGGTGCTCGCCAAGTCCGACCTGCCGTCGGCGATGGCACTGCTCATCGAGGGCTGGGCGAAGTCGAAGGTGTATCGCGACTGCCTCGTCGCCGCCAACGCCCTCGCGGCGGCGCATGCCATCGGTGCGCCGAACATCCCGCAGATCCTCCGCTCCTGGTGCAACGAGGAAGCCGGACCACGGCTTCGCTGGACAGCCATCCGGGCCTACGCCCTGGTGGGCGCCAGGATGCCCGACGAAGCGCTGACGGCGTTGGCGGAAGCCGCTCGCACCGGGGACGACGAGCAGGAGGCGCAGCACATCGCCGAGTCCACCGCGCTGCTGCTGAGCGACGAATCGGCACCGGTGCGCAGCCGGCTGCTGCGGGGCCTGCTCGCAATCCTTCGGGACGGGCCTTCCGGCCGCCGACTCGCGCTGCACGCATTCGTCCTGGCCTGCAGGCGCGGCGACAATCGGCTGATGCTGCGGTGGTACGCGGCCGCTGCCTCGGAGGGCCCGGTCGAGGACGCGCAGCAGCTGTCTCTGCTGTGGCGGACCGCCCTGGGCGATCTGGAGTACACCGCCGATGCGTTGAAGGCGCTGGCCGGCTGGGCTCGTGAGGCGGACGGCGATCCGGAGGCCGAGCGGGAACTGGCGATGCTGCTTCCGACGCTGGTCGGCTCCGACGAGGACCGCAAGCGCCTCGATCACATGCTCTTGACGCTGCGCGGTCGCCATGGGAGTGCGGATACCCCACTCGCGGTGGCCAACCGCCTGCGGGGCGTGCTGTGAGGTACCGCCTCCCGTCTGCGGCCACGGGCCGCGAAGTTTCGGAACACCACTGATTGAGGAGAGAGGAACCATGGCGGACCTCCGTCGCGAACCCGACTGGGACCAGGGCGCAGACCGGCACAGCGAGCTGATCGACCCGGTATTGACCGTGCGTCAGTTGTCGCGGTTCGACCACCGCAGGGGTTACAGCCGGATCGACAACGCGCTGGTATTCACCACGGACAAAGGGGGGTTCGAGGTCTACCTGCCGCCCCACCGGCCGACCCGCTCCCTGTTCGCCCCGACGCGGTACACCGCGGTCTACGAAGTCGACATGGGGGTGCACGCCTGCACCCTGTCCCTGCTACTGCCCAGCGACAACGACGCTTTCGACTTCACCGCTGAGGTGGAGCTGACCTGGCAGGTATCCCGGCCGCAACGGTTCGTGGCCAGTGGAGAACGGGACGTGCCCGCTCTCCTGAGGCGGCGGCTGGAAAGGCTGATGTACCCGGTCAGCCGCGGGTTCCCGCTCGACCGGAGCGCGGATGCCGAACGCGCCGTGTACCACGTTCTCGCCAGGTCGGGCGATTTGGGGGAGGAGGCGGGGCTGCGCACGTCGTGCGCCGTGCGGCTCAGGCCGGACGATGCGGCGATCGGCCACCAGCGGGAGCTCCGCCGGATCCGGTACAGCGACGAACAGCTGGGACTGTCGCACGACGTGGCGATGCGGGAGGACCGGCTCAGGGCGGAGCGGAATGTGGAGCAGGCCCGGCACGATCACGAACTGGTCATGCTGCAGGGCCGTCAGGATGAGGAAGCCAGGGAGCTGGAGAAGGAGAAGGTCCGCTATTACGAGTACTACCTCCAGCACGGCGGTGTGGCGATGTGGGCCCTGCACCTGGCACAGCACCCGGAGGACTCCCGGTTGGTCATGGAGAACCTGCAGAAGGACCAACTGCAGCTGATCCGGAGCCAGTCGGAGGTCGCCCTGCAGGTACTGAAGGAAGGGAATCCGGAGGACTATCAGCGTGCGGGACTGAACAAGCAGGCCGTGGAGATCCTGGAGGGGCTCCTCGCACGTAACTTGCCCGGTTTCGCTTCTTCTCCTCCCCCACCGGACTCCCTGCCCGGGGCCGCGCCCCCCGGAGCTCCGGTGTATTTCCACAAGCAGCGGGGCGGGTCGTCCGTCGACAGCACCGAGGAGGGTCGATGAGCGGTGGTGGTGTGCAAATTCCGACGGTGGGAGCCCGTCTGCTCACGGAGCTGCGCTCCGAGACGGCTCGTGCGGACAACAAGGCATCGCTGCTTCTGGGGGCCATGAGCATGACGGTGAGCCTGCTCGGTGGCCTGCTCGCGGCTCGGGGATGGTCCTTATCCGGGCTCTCCGCCCCCGGGAGCGTGCTGTTGTGGGTGGCCATGGTCGCTCTCGCCGGCGCACTGGTATGTCTGCTTCTCGCCGTCCTGCCCCGGTACAGCACCAGCCGGTGGTCCCCGGGGCGGCCGTTGACGTACTTCGACGACATCCGCCGTGCCGCGGACTGCGGCTGGCTCGCCGAGGCCCTTACCGTCACCGAGGCCCACCAGGCCGACGGAGTACGGGAGGCGCTGGCTCAGAACAGCCGCATCGTCGGTGCCAAACACCGGTGGATCCGCACCGGTCTGGCTGCCTACTGCGCGGGCGTGGTGATTCTGCCCATCGCGCGGCTGGTCGGCTGAACGCACCGCGCTGGCCTCCCTTTTACCGCGTCGTCACGATCCGCCCGTTGTGCCGAGACAGGAACCTTTCATGACCACTCCCTTCGACTCCGCCCACCCCGGCCGCATTTCCCTGCCCGAAGCTCCGGCTTATCCGGCCGATGTTCCCTTTCCATCCCAGCGCTGTCCGGACGAGACGATTCCGCCTCCACCGCCCTACCCGGGCAGCGCGACGCCGTCCGAGGCCACTCACCCCGCCGGGAAGCCGGAGCAGCAGTCCGCTTCCGAGAAGCGCGCGCCGCAAGAGGGGCTCGGCCGGCGTGGGCGTGTGCACCTCGCCAAGCGGCAGCGGGGCATCGACGCCACGGCTGTGGGCCAACTGGTGCTGCAATTGCCCCCGTTCCTCGCCGGACTGGTGATCGTGGCGACACTCTCCAACCTCCTGTTCCCCGGCATAGGCTGGTTGGGGGTCCTGCTCTGGCTCGCTTCAGGTGCCATGGCGTTTCACCGGCCCACCGAGAGAGCCCTGGCCCGTCATCTGCTGAACCTCCGTCACCCCACCCCGGGGGAATTGGACCGGCTGGAACCGCTGTGGCGGGAAGTGACGGCTCGGACGGGTGTAGAGGGCCGCGCCTACGAGCTGTGGATCGAGGACAGCGATCACCTCAACGCCCTGGCCGCGGCGGGTCACATCGTGGGCGTCACCCGCTTTTCACTGGAGCGTCTGTCTGATGGTCAGCTGGCCGCCGTCCTCGCTCATGAGCTGGGTCACCACGTCCGCGGTCACGCGTGGTCCTTGATCCTGGGGCAGTGGTATGCGGTCCCGGGGCGGTTTATGTGGGCCGCTGTGCGGAGGCTGATCCGGCTCGTCACCGTCGTGGGCCGTGGACGCATGAGCTTCTGGGCGGCAGCGCTGCTTCTTGCGGTGGGTGCCATCGTGCTGGCGATCGCGTGGGAGTACTGGTACCTCACCCTGACGCTGGTGACCGCTCCGTATCTGCTCGCCGCCGTGACCCGTCGGACCGAACTGAGGGCGGATCACCATGCCGTAGCGGCTGGTTTCGGGCCGATGCTCGCCGAAGTGTTGCACATGATGCAGGCGGCGGAACGGGAGGGCGGGCATGCGGCAGCTTCCGCTCTGTCCGGGTGCGGCAAGACGGCTGCGATTGCCCCGGGAACCGCCGCTCGCGGCAGTAGGCGAAGCCTTTCAGGCAAGCTCCTGTCCTCACACCCCGACTATTACACGCGTCTGCACCACCTGGCGCCGTATCTGAAGCGGCAATGAATCTGCTCCAAGTCGGAACCTGGGGCTGCGCTGCCGCCGTACCCTTGCGGGCCCTGTATCGCTCAGGCAGCGCGGGTGGGACATGCTGTGGTTCTCCCAGTGGGGTTCGGCGGTCACGAACGTCGACAACCCGCACCGGCAGGTATGGGCGAGTCCTTGAGCCCCCGCCGTGGCGTACCGGGGCATATCAAGGCCTCCATCAGCCCCGGAGCGGTTCCAACAGCGCCTGGAGCCGCGCCTTGTCGCCGGCCCGGTTGATTTCTTCCCCGCGACCCAACGCACGAATAATTCGGCAGAGTGCCGTGCGTGAACCTGCGAACGCCCCGTACGACGGGAAAGGTGAACCTGATGGGCAGTGAGCCGCTGAATCTCGACGCGTCGGGCGAGTGGGCGGGCTTGTGGTGGCTGCCGGAGGACCCTGGGTGCCGGGTGCCAGGCGTGCTCCGCTACGAGCCCGAGTGCGGCTTGACACTCTCTCTGATCGGTGCGTTCGAGGACCGGGTCACGACGACGCCTGCTCCCGGTGTGTTGATGGTCCATGAAGGCCGTCGAACGTGGGATGTGATCCATGGCGCCGCCGATCAGCGCGAGATCAGCCTCCTCGGCTGTTTTCCGGTCGACGGCCGGCGGACCTTCGGTGCGCGGGTAAAGACCCCCGACAATCAGACCGTCGCGGCAACGACGGCACTCATCGGGGCGCACGTCGGCGGTGAAGACGAGGCGGCGTTCTCCACAACAGAGGTGTCGGTGGAGGACCTCGGGCATTGGGCGGCGTCGTCAGTGTTCGAAAGGTTCCTGGGTACGTCCGGCGGGCGTCCTGATGGGAGTGGCACCATCTCCGTCAAGCCCGTGGAGGTGCAGTCGGTCGAAGTCGACGGGACGGAGTTCGTGCTCGCGCACCGCCACACGCTGCCGTTCTTCGATCAGCGTCGGGGCGGAACAGTTGGTCGTATGCGGGATACCGCGTATATACGGATCACCCGGCGCGAGGCGTCCTCATTGCGTGATGCGATGAACCATGCCCGGTTGATACAAGACCTGATCGCCCTTGCCACCCACCGTGCTTCAGGCATGATCTGGCTACGCCTGAAACTGGCCCCGGGCGACGCCGTGTCGGAGTCCGGCGGGCTGCGGCCGGAGCGGAATGTCGACGTGCTCTACTCGCCCTCTGTGGTGGGGAAGCACGATGCGAAGGCAGCCGCTCATCATCGTGTGTTCTTCACGTGCGAGGCTCTGCCCTTCGAAGAGATCATCCCCCGCTGGTGCGATATGCACGAGCGGTTGCAGTCCGCGACGAACATGGTTCTGGGGCTTCGGTACGCGCCGGCACGGTACGTCGAGAACAATCTTCTGACGGCGGTGGGAGCGGCTGAGGTGCTGCACCGTGGCTTTGACATCGACGAACCGCCGATCCCGTCGGAGGTTTTCAAACCGATGCGCGAAGCGATGCTGGCTCAGGTACCCGAGGAGCATAGGAAGCGGATCCGCGGCTCACTACGCAATGACCCAACACTTCGGGATCGGTTGTACGCACTCGCGGCCCGCCCCGACCAGGAGGCGCTGTCCACGCTCGTGCCTGACGTGGACCGGTGGGCCAGGCGGACGACCCGAGCGCGAAACGACCTGGCCCACGAGGGGCGAACCCCCCACCACAAGCCCGAGGAGCTGATCGCCATTGTGGAGGTAACGACTGCGGTGGTCATTCTGAATCTGCTGAACGAACTCGGGTTGCCGGCCGAACGCCAACGAGACGTCGTGCGTGACCACCCGCAGTTGCGCGCTACGGCCAGGAGTGCACGGGACTGGCTGAGTACGTCCGAGGCGGACTCCTAAGTCGGATGGTTAAGAACGGGAAACGGGACTGGTTCCGCGACCGGCACGCTGACTGGCTTTCCGCCCCTTCGCCCGGCCTCTGACGATTCTTCTGACTGCTGTTTCCTTGTTCGGGAATTCTGCGCATACCTCCTCATCGCTTGATCCGGCGACGCCGAAGGTAGCGGCGATTGCGGCGTGACGAGTGCGCTTTCCCGGCGCCGCGATGGTCCGGCCAGGTGCGTTCACGCCGGGCGCTGCCAGCCCCTGGCGGAATATCACATGCGGGCTGTGCGCCTGAGACCGGCCGGCGCCCCCTCTCCGATCAGGGCTTGATCAAGTTCCGCAGGTCTCCGGGTTGTTGGTGATGCCCAGGATGGGGAGTGCTCGTTCGGGTTCATCGCGGATCGCGCGGGTGGTCTTGGCGATGTTGTCGGCTCCGAGGGTTTTCAGCACGCCGATGGCGAGGTTGCGGAGGGTCGCCATGGCCCGTGGTGCGGTCCCGGTGTGAACGGTGGAGGCGTCCTCGGCGAAGGTGACGTCCCTGATGTGGTGCGAGGAGTTCTCCACTCCCCAGTGCCCGCTAACCGCGGAGGCCGGATCGGCCGGACCGGTCTGGTGGGCGTCGAGGCTGGTGACGGCGTAGACGCTCTCGCGGGTCTCGCGAAGGGCCGCCACCTGACGGCCGTCGACGGCTCGGACACACAGACGATGCCTTCCCCTGCTTTCGAGGCTCACCCCCGGCCAAAAGGCAGAATGCCGATCAGTTTCGGCCCCATATCGGGGGACATTGGGGTGGCCAGGAATCAACGCAATCTGCAGTTCGATGACGTCGTGAAGCGGCCCCTCCGAGCTGGTCGTTGCAGGTCGCAGGCGGGGCATTTCAGAGTGTCGTTCAATGGAAAAACAACTGGGGGAGCAGTTCCAGCCGTCGTGGGGGCCGGATAAGAACGTCGCAGTCAGCCTGCGGCCAGGTGATGGGCGAGAAGCCGCAGGGCCGCGCCGCGTAGGTTGATCAATGAGGGGGTAGGCAGCAGCACGAAGATCCTGATGTACGCGGAGAATGACGCAAGGGCAGAAAGGTACGGACAGCAAGAGCGACGCGTGCACAGCCTGCGTCGGCGAAATGTGCCACTGTCTTTGTGAGCCCATTTGTCAGCGGCCCCCGTCGGGGTGTGCGAGATCTTGCCTCTTGAATATCAAGGTTTTGATCCCGGCATCGCGGCGTCGCGGCGAGGGGAAACAGCCTCTTCGCAAGGGTTGGTTTCGTGTCCATCGAGAGAATTCGGAGGAAAGTCGCGTGACTTTTAAGAACATCTTCGACAGTGGCGGAAGTGAAGCCAAGTCCGCCGAAGAGTCCGCTCGGAAGGTCCATGAAAAGATTCCCGGGGCTCGGCCCGAAAGGGAAGGGGTCGATCCCGAGCTCTACGACGGCATTCCTGAAACTGTGCGCGACCCGAAGATTGTGCGCGACACGTCGCCTGAGGCGCTCAGCATCATGGAAAACTTCATCACCCCCCTGTTCGAGAACACCCAGAGGGCAGCGGCAAAGCAGAAAGAAGCCAGTGAGAACCCCGGGTCCACATCCGGTATGGCGTCTTCGGCCAATAATGAGGCATTCAAGAAGGTGAAAGTGGAGATCAAGGAAGAAGATCGGCCGAAGATCGGGGAGGAAGACCGTCCAAAGATCAGCGACGAGCAGCTGGAAGAATCGAGGAAGGATAACCGCCAATCAGCCAAAGATATTAAAAGGACCGACGACGGGTCAACCAATGGGTGAGGTTGAGCTCGGAGCCGGCTCGAGGGGTGCGAGGGCTGATCGAAGGCCTCAGCTTTATGAGTCCACCGCCCTTGAGCAGCAGCAACGTCCCCGCTCGGCAGCCTGACGACTCCGCACTGGGGCGCGCCGGGCCGGCAGCAGCTCACAAGTAATCCCTGACAAATCGTTCAGTTCTGGTATGCAAGGAGGCTGAAGGCCATGGGCGGTCCCACCAAGAACAATGTGAGCACGACTCATCTCGGCGAACGATTTGTGCGCCACCCGCTGACAAAGCGAAACCTGGAGGAACTCGGCATCGCCGGAAGGGCCGCTGCCATCCTGGAGCGGGACAAGGAAAAGCTGAAGCGGAAGGCCGAGAAGAAGGCGAAGGATGGGAGTGACCGGTATGTCTCCCCTACCGGATTTTCTTTGAACAAGGGGCGATTCGACTTTCCCGAGGAGGACACTGCGCACGACCTCGGGTGGCTCGCCTACATGACGGTGGGTGTGCCGCTCGTCGAAGAGCGAGGCGACATTGCGCAGCCCCCTCCCGACGTGATTGCCAAGCAGACGTACGTCAATCGGACCGACCCCACCCCCACCGACTGGTCGCACACGGTCGAATTCTCGATCTCGAACACGATCAGCTGGTCGCTCCAGGGACAGGTGCAGCTCACGTTCGGGGCAAAAGTCACTGCGTCACTGCAGCAACAGCTGCAGAAGAGCATGGCTTTGAATCAATCTCAGAAGACCACCCTGAAGAACAGCAAAGACAATCAAGGCGTTGACACGGAGTCTCAGTCGCAGACGACGAGCACGTCAACGGCCACGAGCACCGCGACGGGTACTGGCGAATTGTCGGCACAGCTGATGCTCGGCATCACGGGTTCTGTCAGTGGTTCGCTGACCACTTCGTTCAAGACTTCTTCCACGCTGAGCGGCAAAGTCGGCAGCCGCGTGGACGTCCTGGCCACGCAGCGACGTCAGGTGCGGAGGTTCGACTACGAATACCCCATCTCCTTCGGTGGGTGGGTCGCTCTGTATTACCCCGAGCCAGTGGAGGTCAAAGAGACCCGCCCGAGCGGCCCACAGGCCAAGGAGCCGGAATATTCCAGGGTGCTTGCATGGAAACTCGGCGAGACCGGCACGGCCGCGGATGCTTTCGACTTGACCGATGAAGGCAAGCCGTTCCTGCAAAAAGGGGAGGCTGAGGTCGTTTCCACCCTTGCCGGGGTGCACGAGATCTTCGAGCTTGAAAAACTCAATTTCGATGTGGAGAAGCACCCCCTTCACAAGGGAAAGGGCAAGGAGCAGGAGCGCCCGAAAAAGGCTCCCTCGGTGCGCGCCACCGGGCTGGGCAGGTCGTACGGCCTCGCGCTGGACGAGCCGAACAACAAGGCGTACGTCGCCGACCGGAACGGCAGGTTGTACGAGGTGGATCTCACCTCGGATCTCCGCTCCGGTAACTGGCGTGAGGTCGCGAGCGGCCTGGGCGACATCGTGGATGTGGCGTTGGACCTGTCGAAGAAGGTCGCGTACGTCACCGACTACTCAGGTGGCCGCCTGTGCAAGGTGAAGAACCTGTTCGATGACTCCAAGGCCGTCGAAGTCGTCGAGGTCGTCAAGGTCCCCTACGCGTACGGCCTCGCGCTGGACGGGTCGGACAGGGCCTATGTCGCCGACTACAACAACGGGCAGTTGATCGCGGTCAATCTGAAGGACGAACTGGAGAGCGGAGAGGCAAGGACGAAGCCGGTCATCGGGGGCATGGCGTATGCCTCCGGAGTAGCGCTGGACAGGGACGGCAGGAGGGCGTACGTCGGCCGGTACGGCAGCGGCCCTCTGTACGAGGTCGACCTCAATCCCCCTTCCGGCGCCACCAAGAGCGAAGCCGCCACCTTCTCCGCAAGCACCCGCATCGCGCTGGACGGCAAGGGTCACGCATACGTCTCCGACCATGCGGGCGATTGCCTGCACGAGGTCGACCTGAATGAGAAGACTAAGGGCCTGCAGCGCGTGGTCGCCACCGGGCTTGGCGATGCTTGCGGCGTCGGGCTGCACAGCCGCACCGGCAAGATCTACGTCAGCAATATGTCCGGCCAGCTGTGGGAGATCCCCGACGTGCTGCCCGAGGCTCCGGAAACGTCGTAGCGTAGGTCGTCCTTCGCGGGTGGGCGGGCATGGCTTCCTTGATCGTGTGGCTTGTCGACAGGGCGGTGGCAATTCCCGGGGTCGTGCGGCTGGTCGGGTAGCGACCGGTTGGGGTGCATAGCAGAGCAGGCACGGGCTTCGTGATCATTGTGGTGACTGAAAGCCCAATGATCACGCTGTGCTGGTGAAGCTCGGTCGCTGGACGCTGACCGGGTCGCTGATCTGCGCCCCTACTTCGACTCGGTGCCCGACCCGCGCGCACGGAGGGGCCGGTGGTACTCGCTGACAGCGATCCTGCTGGTGTGTGCCTGCGCGGTCGTCTCGGGAGCGAGGAGCATCGACGAACTCGCCGAGTGGGGCCAGCGTGCCCCGAACGCACTCCTGGCAGTGATCGGGATCCGCCGCCACCTGCTCAGATGGCGGCGCACTCCGGCGCCGACCACGATCGGCCGCGTACTGGGGGCTGTTGACGGTGACGCCCTGGACCGGGCGGTGGGCGCCTACCTGGCCGACCGGCACCGCACCGTCACCGAACCCGCCCAGGCGCCGTCGCCCTCCGCGTCCGGGCGCGGCAGGCGGGAGTCCCGCTCGATCAAGACCTGCGGGATCGCGGACCAACTCGGCGGAATCGCCTTCCCCCACGCTCGCCTGGCCATCCGTGTCCACCGCCGCCGCAAGCCCACCGGCGAACGCGAGACCCGCGAGAGCGTCTACGCCGTCACCAGCCTCGACGCCCACCAGACCGGTCCGGCCGATCCGGCCTCCGCGGTTCGCGGGCACTGGGGAGTGGAGAACTCCTCGCACCACATCAGGGACGTCACCTTCGCCGAGGACGCCTCCACCGTTCACACCGGGACCGCACCACGGGCCATGGCGACCCTCCGCAACCTCGCCATCGGCGTGCTGAAAACCCTCGGAGCCGACAACATCGCCAAGACCACCCGCGCGATCCGCGATGAACCCGAACGAGCACTCCCCATCCTGGGCATCACCAACAACCCGGACACCTACGGAACTTGATCAAGCCCTGCTCTCCGATCGACCGGCCCGCCGCCACGAAGGGACGCGTTCCCTGTTGACCAATCGGGCAAGCCGGTGGTCGGCAGGGCGTAGTGCCGCACCAGCGGCGCATCGGTATACCTCGGACCTGGCGAGGGGGCGGGATGGGCCGGACATCGCCACGCCAGTAGGGTGCCGCCATCTGGGGGCGGCGACCGGAGGAAACGGACAACCGCATGGCCTACTGCGTTGGATGCGGGAGCGATCTCGATGGGGCGGAGCCGTGCCCGGCGTGTGGCCATGCCCACGGTGGCGTAGCCACCGGGTACCCGCCATCACGGCCGCACCCCCTCTACCGGAGCGGCGTCCCGCTGATGCCCGAGCCACCGGTCTACGAGCCCACGGGAACGTACGGGTACGACGGGGGCGTCGAGGCCCTGCGCACCTATGAGCAGACGCAGGCGTACGAGCCCCCGGAGTCGTACGAGCCGGGGCCCGTTCCCGAACAGGGCTGCGCGCCCAACGGACCCGGCCTGGCCGACGGCGACTTCGACCCCGGCACGGCCACCGGCGTTGACGCGGTTGCGGTTGCGGTTGCGGCTGCGGCTGCCGGTCCCGGTGACGGCAACGAGGCGTATGCCTCCCACCGGTCGTCGGCGATGCGCCGCCGCGGCAGGGGCCCACGCCGGGCACGACGCCGCAAGGGCGGCAAGACCAAGATGGCCCTCGGCGTCGCGGGTGGGGTCGTACTGGTCGGCGTCGTCGCGACAGGCCTGTCGGGGGAACTACTGCCCACTGGTCCGACACACGGAAGGCACACGGAATCGCAGGCGTCGCCCACACCCGCCGCCACGTCCGCCACCGCGGAGCCAGCACCAAGCCGGACTGCGGGAGAGCCGGCTCGTCCGTCGCACGCCGCGAAGCCGTCGGCATCGGCATCGGACATCGCCGTCTCCCGGTCTGCGGTTCCCGCATCCGCGACCACGGCACCGCCCGTCGCTACCCGACCCACTGCCAAGGAACCGCCTCAACCAAAGCCGTCACCCACCAACGCGGGGGCGAACCGGACGCCCGCACCACGCGCCACACGGTCGCGGACCTGCTTCCTCTTCTGGTGTTCCTAGGTGATCGATGCCAAGGGGACTGGAGCCGGAAATCAGGAGCCGTACCAGGTTCGGGTTCGGGCGACCTGTTGAGGCAACTCCGTGCAGAAGGGGGGCGATGCGGCGGGGAAGGCCGTGGCGTGCCGGTTCCCTGCACCGGCATGTGGGCCTCACTGGATGACCCCAGCCACGAGATCTTTGCGGGACCCGGGTGTGCAGTACGGCGAGGGCGGCTGAGGAGTCGGAGCAGGAGCCGAAGGTGTGCCGGGGAGTGCTCACGCAGGTCGCATGATCGTAGGACTCGCCGTTGCACACCATTCGTCGCCGTGATCACTACAGCTATGGATCCGAGCCGGAGGAGCAGGCCAGCAGTACCGAGGGCCCCGTCCTCACGTTCCGGACGGCTCAGTCCCGCCCGCGAGAGGAGCGAGCCGTGCGCCTCCGAGGGGGCGTCGAACCCGCGGGGCGCAGCTGCGCCTGTCAGTGCCCACACGCGCCGCCGACGCCAGTCGTTCGGCCGGATTGCAGCAAGGCGTGACCGGGGTGAGGCTGGGAAGCTGAACCGAGCGATGGAGGAGCGGTGGGCAACCTGGTCGTCGTGGGAGCGGATGGCTCGTCGTCGAGCCTTGCCGCGGTGGAGCAGGCTGCCCGGGAAGCTCAGCGGCGTCGTGCGGATCTGCGGGTGGTGAACGCCCTGAGCTGGCCGGTCAGGCCCATGCACACGCCGTTGGACGCGTCGCCGCTCGATCGTTTGGTGAACGACGCCGCGGACCGGGCCCGGAGCGTGGCGCCTGGGCTGCAGGTCACCGCGGCCGTGGTGACGGGTGAACCGGTGGCGGTGCTGGAGGCCGAGTCGCGCGCCGCGGACCTGGTGGTCGTCGGTCCCCGGGGTACGGGTGGCTTCATCGGCTTGCTGCTGGGATCAACGGCGGCGTCGCTGGCCGCCCATGCCCGGTGTCCGGTGATGGTGGCCCGCGAGGAGCCGGCGGGAGCCGGGCCGATCGTGCTGGGCGTCGACGGCTCGCAGGTCGGTGAGGAAGCGGTCGAGTTCGCCTTCGCGGAGGCAGCGCTGCGCGGAGCCGAGGTCGTCGCCGCGCATGCGTGGTTGCCGGATTATGCCCCGCCCGGTACGGGCGTCGAAAGCGCGGAGCGTCTGCTGGCCCAGGCGATCGCCGGCCGCGCGGAGCACTATCCGGACGTCACGGTCAGACGTGAAGTGCTGAGCGGCGAAACCCGCGAGGTGCTGATCGAGGCGAGCCGGACCGCCCAGCTCCTGGTCGTCGGAGCCAGGGGGCGCGGTGGCTTCGCCGGGTTGCTCCTGGGATCGGTGAGCCAGGCGCTGCTGCACCACGCGCACTGCTCCGTCACCGTCGTCCGCGGCACGACATGACCGGCCCGCGCGCCTGACGACCCGTACGGCCGGATGCGAGGCTGCCCGCTTGCTCGCCGGTGCGTCGACGGTGAGCACGGTGCGGGCGAGCGACGCGAGGGCGCCGCGCGTACCGACGGCCGCCAAGCTGCCGGCCGTCATGCGAGACGACAGTCGACCGGCATCACCCGGACGGCCTATTACGGTCTCTTACGGCTTATTGCGGTCGCGGCGCGAAGGGTCTCCTGCACTGTCGGGCGCGGTCACAGCCCCGTTGCTGCTGGGCTTTCCTCTCCCGTAGCGCCCTCCGCCCGCGACAGGGCGACCTGGAGGACGACCAGGAGGGCGTCGCGGACCGAGCCTGTTTTGCGGGCGTCGAAGACAGTGAGGGGGACGTGGTCGGAGACGTCCAGGGCCCAGCGCACCTCGTCGAGGTCGTGGTGGATCTCGCCGTCGAAGGCGTTGACGGCGACGGCGAACGGGATGTTCTTGTGCTCGAAGTAGTCGACCGCGGCGTAGCAGTCGTCGAGCCGGCGGGTGTCCACGATCACCAGGCCGCCGAGGGCGCCCTCGACCACGTCGTCCCACATGAAGCCGAACCGGTCCTGGCCCGGGGTGCCGAACAGGTAGAGCTTCAGCGTCGGGTCGATGGTGAGGCAGCCGAAGTCCATGGCGACGGTGGTCGTCGTTTTGCCGGGGGTGTGGGAGAGGTCGTCCACCCCCGCAGCGACCTCGGTGATGGCTGCCTCCGTGGTCAGCGGCCGGATCTCGGAGATGGCGCCCACGGCCGTGGTCTTGCCGACGCCGAAGCCGCCGGCGATGACCAACTTGACCGGAACCGGCGGCGGTTCAACCGCTGTCACGGAGTGTGTCCCGTGAGTCGGGGACGGCACGGAGACCATCGATAACCCTTCGCAGTACGGAGATGTCCTGGGTGGTGCCGGCGTGCGGGACGTGGACCGCCAGATGCCCGGCGGTGCGCAGGTCCTCCGCCAGCACCCGGACCACGTTGAGGTGGAGGCGCAGCCGCGCGGCCAGTTCGGCCACCGACTGCGGCTGTCGGCAGGCGGCGACGATGTCGTGTTGTTCGAAGGCGAGGGAATCCAGGACGGAGAGCCCGGACGAGGTCGCGACGATCTGGGTCTCGACCGGGAGCGGTGGGCCGGTGCCGCCCCCCGCCACCCGGCCGGCCGTCAGCAGGAAGGGCCGGATCGCGGGAGCGCGGCCGACCGGTACCGACGGGCCCGGGGCGTCGCCCGCGGCCTCGCCCGCTGACGTGTCCGCGGACTTGTCCGTACGCTCGCCCGCTCGCTCGTCCGCCGACTCGGCCGCGTGCTCGTCCGTCGGCTCGCCCGTTCGCTCGCCGGCTGACTCGTTCGGTGACGCGTTCGGTTCTGGTTCACCGGCCACCATCATGATCCTCTTCTCGGCGCCCGCAAAGATTCTCTTCCCGTGCCGGCAATGATTCTGTTCTCAGTGCCGGCCGTGGCCTGCTGTTCAGCACCCGCCCCGACCCGCTGTTCGGTGCCGGCACTGCCCTGCTGCTCGGCGCCCGCCCCCGCGCCTTCCGTGGCCGTGGGCGGCGGACGGGTCAGCGGGCCGGGGCCGCGCCGGCCGTCTTCTTGAGTTCCAGGACCAGTTGGGGGGTGAGCGCGCTCCCGGCACGGTTGGCGAAGAGGGTCATCTCGTAGGCGATGTTGCCGAGCTTCGCCTCCTTCGAGGTGACCACGCCGAGGACGGCACCGCAGCCGATGGCCGAGACCAGCACATGGCCGCCCTCCAGGTCGATGATGACCTTGTTGAGGCCGCCCAGGCCGTAGTTGCCGGAGGCGCCGGCGGCCAGGCTCGTGACGCCGGACACGATCGCCGCGAGGCGCTCGGAGTCGGCCTGTTCGCGCAGTTGGGAGACGGCGATCAGCAGGCCGTCCGACGACACCGCGATGGCGTCGACGACGCCGGCGGTCTGGGTGGCGAACCGGTCCAGCAGCCAGGTGAAGTCAGCCGCGGCGGCTGTCAGATCGGTGGGTTCCTCCCGCTCGGAACCGCTGTTACCTGTCGGCGTGCTCACTGCCCGACTCCTTCCGGGGTTGCTGGTGTGGCGAGGGCGCCGGTTCGCTCGTGGCGGGCGCACTCTCTTGCTCCGCCCTGCGTACGGCGGCCTCGAATTCGTCGAGTTCCGATCGGACCGCGTCGGCGTCGACGGGCCGGCGCACGGCCTGGGCCGCTCGGTCGGCCGTCGGGGTGGTCATGTCGAGCGTCGCGCCCCGTACCCGCCGTCGCAGCGGCCGGACGGACCGGTCCGTCCGGGGTGCGGACGCCGCGGTGTTCTGCTCCGCGTCGTCCGTGCCGCGGCGCGGCAGGCGCCGAGGGAGCTCGCCCTCCCGGGAGGGCCCGTCCGGCTGCCGTTCGGGCGCGGTGGCGAGGGCCCGTACGGGCAGGGGCGTGGCGGCGGAAGCGGCGGCGGAGGCGGACGGGGGCTCGGCTGCCTTCGGCGCGAACTCGGGCTCGGGTGCGGGCTCGGGTGCGGTCTCGGGCTCGTTCGTGGGCGAGGGCTCGGGCTGCGCCGTTTCCGCCGCTCCGGCCGGTTCCGAAGCCGGCGGCGGGGTGGCCGGTGACGGTGTCGGGGCGGGGTGCACGGCCAGCAGCAGCGCGGAGGGGAGCCAGACGGTGCCGGTGACCCCGCCGCCCGGGGTGCGGCTCAGGGTGACCCGGATGCCGGAGCGCCGGGCGAGGTTGCCGACCACGAACAGGCCGAGCACCTTGGTCGGTACGAGGTCGAGCCGTTCCCGGCGGACCAGGCGGGAGTTCTCCTCGGCCAGGCGTTCCGCGCTCATGCCGAGGCCGTGGTCGATGACCTCGATCAGGGCCCCGCCGTCCGAGGTGACGTCGGTGCCGGGCCGGACGACCACCTCGACGGGCGTGTCGGACGGGGAGAACGAGACCGCGTTCTCCAGCAGTTCGGCGAGCATCAGCGTCAGGTCGTCGACGATGTCGGGCGCGACCACGACCTCCGTCTCGGCCCGCAGCGACACCCGCTGGTAGCCCTCGATCTGGCCGAGCCCCGCCCGGATGACGTTGGCCAGACCGGTCGGCCGGGCCTCCACCTCGGGGTCCCGGATGCCGGCGAGCAGCATCAGGCTGTCGGCGTTGCGCTGGAGGCGGACGGCGATGTGGTCGATGCGGTACATCCGCTCCAGGACGTCGGGGTCGGTCTCCTCGCGTTCCACCGCGTCGATCAGCATGAGCTGGCGCGAGGTGAGGTTGCTGACCCGGCGTCCGACGTTGCCGAACATCTCCGCGACGTTGCGGCGGCTGAGCACCTGCCGCTCCAGCAGCGCCGCGGCGGTGACCTGTACCTGGTTGAACGCCTCGGCCAGGTGGCCGATCTCGTCGCGGACCGGAACGGGGATCGGGTGCGGCCGCAGCGGGGTGCGGTCCGTTGCGTCGTCGTCCTCGACCCTGGCCAGTTCCTCGCCGGCGACGTCGACGACCTCCTGGGCGGCGCCGGTGAGGGCCGCCAGGGGACGGACGACCGAGCGCCGGACCAGGACGGAGAAGGTCAGCCAGGCGGCGAAGCCGAGCAGGGCGAGGCCGAGCATCGCCAGCGCGTTGTCGAGGGCGCTGTGCGAGAGCCCGTCGGCCCGGGCGGCGATCTGCTCGATCAGGGACCGGGTGACGGAAAGGCGGGCCTCGGCCTGCCGGGTTCCGGCGGCCATCGCCTTGCGCAGCTGGTGCGGTGTCTGGCCCTGCAGGGAGCCGGGGTCGATCTGGAGCTCCGCGAACTGCGCCTCGATGCCGTTCTGTTCGGCGTCCCGCTCGATCGCGCCGAGCGCCAGGACCTGCTGCGGGTCGGCGATCCGGCCGAACCGTGCGGTCTGCTCCTCGTAGAGCTTGTGGGCGCCGACCGCGCGGGTGTATTCGGTGAGCGCGTTGGCGTCCCGGGTCTGGGCGGAGAACACCCCGCTCTCGAAGGCCGCGTGGGCGGCGTCGGCACGCAGCACCGTGTCGAGGAGGTTGGTGACCGAGGACGACGAGGTGCCGGCGTAGCGGTCCAGGCCGATGCCGTCGATCAGGTAGCCGACGGCGGCCGCGTAGGCGGGGTCGATGGTGGCGGCCGGCACCGATCCGCGTTCGACCTTGTCGCGCAGTACGGCCAGACCGCGGATGTACTCCAGGGCGCGGGCCTCGTCCTTCGGCAGGCCCGGGCCGAACGCGGAATGCACGGCGGTGACCTGCTCGTCGGTGTCCTGCTGGGTCCGGCGGTAGGCGGCGGTGGACGGCAGTGCGGCGCCGGGCCGGACCGACTCCTGCTTCACGGACAGCAGGAGCGCCTGCCTGTGTTCGGCCTGCACGTCGTTGATCAGCCTGGTGACCTGCTCGCTGTCCCGCACCAGCTCCGCGCTGCGGCCGGCGTCCTGGGCCTTCTGCACCTGCGTGGTGACGCCGACGCCCAGCAGCACGCCGACGACCGCGACGGGCGCGATCACCAGGACGTTGAGCTTCCGCCGGAACGGCCAGCGGTCGAGGAGGGCGTCCGCCTGCTGACGGAACCGCGGTCGCAACGGTGAACGCCGGGCCGGACCGGGTTCGTGTTGCGGCGGGTCCACTGCGTCCACGGACACCCGGGCCTCCTTACGACGTGCTGCTGAGCGGTGACCGAGGTGGTGGTGCCGACCGCCGACGACGGGCAATGTGACGACGGCGAAACATGAAGATTGCGAGGTTTGCACCTCAATGCGAGCGAAAGGTTTCCGCCACACGGTCAACCGGCCGTGAACACTACCGCTTGTGCACGGGCATGCAACACATGGCTCGTTGAGGCCCCGCACTATTCAACTCTTCGTCACTTTTGGTCTGTTAAGGCCCTCCGATATGCCTGGTCGCCCACGCTCCGATGACCGCCGGGAAGCGGAACGAAGAGGAGGGAAGGGGAGGGAAACCGTGCGAAGGGGGAGAGAAAGCGAGCACGAACTGGCGCGATTCCACCGGGTCCGGCACGGGCGGCATACACGGCATCTCCGACGGTGGGGGCATCTCCCGCAGGCGGCTGCCCGACGGACCACCGCCACCCGTAACCTGTCTCCCCCCACTTCCCCACCCGTACCCCCATCCTGCGCTGCGAGGACACCCGTGCACCCCACCCGCAAGGCGGTCGTGACCGCCGCCGCACTCCTGGTCATGGCCACCGCCGGCTGCGATGCCGGCGCCGGTGCCGCCTCCCACAAGAGCTCCGCCAAGCCCGGCTGTCCCACCGTCCGCTCCCGGGCCGAGCAGGCCGTCAAGAAGGCCGAGGAGGTCAACGCCCCCTGGAAGGGCCCCACCACCGGACCCAAGGCCGTGCACGGCAAGACCGTCGTCTACATAGCCCAGACCCTGACCAACCCGGGCGTCGCCGGAGTCGCCCAGGGCTTCCAGGAAGCCGCCAAGATCCTCGGCTGGCACGCCCGCACGCTCAACGGCCAGGGCACGCCCGACGGCCAGCGGGCCGCCTTCCGGCAGGCCCTCGACCTCAAGCCGGACGGCATCGTGCTCAGCGGGTTCGACCCCGGCATCGCCCCGGAGGACGTCAAAAAGGCCCGGAAGGCGGGGATTTCGCTGATCGGCTGGCACGCGACCGCGGCCCCCGGCCCCAGCAAGGACCTGCAGCTCTTCAGCAACATCACCTCCCGGGTCGAGGACGTCGCGAAGATCAGCGCCGACTGGATCATCGACCGCTCCCACGGCCGTGCCGGGGTCGTCCTGTTCACCGACGCCACGGTGCCGTTCGCGAAGCACAAGTCCGACCTGATCAAGAAGGAACTCGCCACCTGCTCCGGCGTGCAGCTGCTGAGCTACACCAACCTCCCCATCCCGCAGGCCAGTAGCCGCTCCATCGGGGAAGTCCGCTCGCTGCTGTCCCGTTTCGGCCGCAGGTGGACGTATTCCGCGGCCATCAACGACCTGTACTTCCAGCACGCCGCCCCCGCCCTGCGCGCCGCGGGCAAGGACGGCGCCGGCGCTCCCTACAACATCGGTGCCGGCGACGGCGACCCGTCGGCCTTCCAGCGCGTCAACGGCAAGCAGTTCCAGGCCGCCACCGTCCCCGAGCCGCTCTCCGAACAGGGCTGGCAGATCATCGACGAGTTCAACCGCGCCTTCGCCGGCGCCCCGGACAGCGGGTACGTCGCCCCCGTCCACATCGCCACCGCCACCAACAGCGGCGGCGCCCTGTCCTGGGACTCGGAGGGGTACCGGCAGGCGTACCGGAAGATTTGGGGTGTGTGAGGGGTTTGCTGGCCGGCGGGGTGGGCCCGGCGCTCGCTCCGCGCCCGTGTCCGCGCCGTGACCGATGACCCGCCTCGCCGCCGCCGGGCATAATCGGGTCACCGTGCCGGGCGCCGCTGTTCGTATGCGTGGTGTCCCGGAAGCCGGTAGTGGGAGCTGCGCGGTGCGATGGGGGAGTGGTGGGGAGCGAAGCCCGTCCGGCGGGGCCGGCCTATGACGCGTTCATCAGCTACAACGCCAGCAAGGATCGGGCGGTCGTGCACCGACTCGCCGAGATGCTGGATGCGGAGGGCTTCCACGTCTTCCTCGACGACTGGCGCCTGGTGGCGGGCGAGCCCTGGCAGGAGCGTCAGAACGAGGCGTTGGCCAACAGCCCGTGCTGTCTGGCGATGTGCGGCGCACACGGCCTCGGGCCGTGGCAGAACGAGGAGGTACGGCTCGCGGTCGCGGCCCGGGTCAGCGGCCGCTCGATGCGGGTGATTCCCGTACTGCTCCCGGGCGCATCGGACGCGGCACTGGAACATCTGGACTTCCTGGACCGGTTCACCTACTGCGACTTCCGGGGCGGACTGGACCAGCCCCGGTCGTTCACCCGGCTGTGTGCCGGAATCCGCGGTGAGGCGCCCGGGCCGCCGCAGCCCGCGGCGTCGGCGTTACGGGCCGGACAGCCACCGCCCGCGGCGGACTACCGGTCGGCCTTCCACGCCCCGGCCGGCGGCTGGCAGCGGAGCTCCGCCGTGGCGGCCGCCCGCGCCGCGGTGACCGCGGGCGGGGCACCCGTCGTGCTGTGCGGACTCCCCGGCATCGGAAAGACCCATGTGCTCTGCGACACCGCGGACGGCCTACGGGCCGGCCGGACCGTGCTCGCCCTGTCCGCGGGCGGCACCACGGCCGCCGAGCCGCGCTACCTCGTGGAGGAGGTCAACGCCTGGCTGGACCGGACGTTCGGCCGCGGGCTGACCGGCGAGGAGCTGTACCTCCACGACTGGCCGGAGGCGCTGGCCGCGCTGCTGGCCCGCGTCGCGGAGGAACCGCTCCTCGTGCTGCTGGACGACCTCGGCACGGACCGCGCCGGGGGCACCGTGCTGCGCGCCTTCGCCGGCCATCCGGACTGCCTGGTCCTGGCCACGGCCGCCGAGCACCTGGTCGACACCGCCGAAGTCCGCCACGTCCTGGTGCCGCCGATGTCCCGAGCTGAAGGAACCGACTTCATCGCGCACATGGCGGAGCGCATGAACCTCCCCGTCGAGCCCCAGGAGTTGGCGGAACAGCTGCCGGCCGACGTGCTCTCCCATCCGCTCGCCCTGCGCACCTTCCTCGCGCACACCGCCTACGTTCCGGCGGCCCTGCTCGTCCGCCCCGGTCTCCCGCCGGACGTCCTCTCCGCCCGGAAGCTCGTGTCCACGGCCGTCGTCCGGCTGCCGCCCGTGCACCGCAAGGCCCTCGCATACGCCGCGGTGCTCGACCGGGTGGCACTGGCGGATCTGCTCTCGGCCGGGATGACCCTGCCGCCCTGGTTCACCCTCGCCCTGTCCGATCTGGTGCCGCGCTGCCTCGTCGTCCAGGTGGCTGGCGGGGTCGAGGTGCCCCAGCTCGTCGTCCAGGCCCTGGACGACGTGGAGCCCACGGCACGCCGGACCGCGCTGCACGAGATCCTCGCCGAACTGGCCGGTCTGGCGGCCGAAGCGGAGCGTGACGCGCTGGCGTCGCTCGCGGGGGTGCTGGCCCCGGTGGCCCTCGTCTCCCTGGAAACCGGCGAGTGGCGGGCCCTGCGCGAGGCGGTCCCGGACCGGCTGCTGGACCGGCTGAACGCGCGTGGCTTCTGGAAGGAGTACGTCCTGCTCACCAAGGCACTGATCGAGGCGTCCGACCGCCTCGGGGACACCGCGGACCGGGTGCGCCTCCGGGTCCGCCTGTCCCGCAAGATCGCTCAGCTCGGCGACACCCGGTCCGCCTGGCAACTGGCGCGGGAATGCGAGGCGGTCCCCGGAGCGGGCGACGCAACGGCCCTGCGCGCCGAACTGGCGGGGCAGCGCGCGTTCCTGTCGTACCTGCAGGAGGACGACCGGTCGACGCTGCACGAGCTGGGGATCTGCATCGCACTGCGCGGCCGCGAGGGCGATGCCGCGGGCCTGCTGATCGCGCACAAGCTGGAAGGCAATGTCCATCTGCGGCGCGGTCGGTACGAGGAGGCCGCCGCGGCCTACCGCACCGCGCTGGCGGCCGGCGGCGAGCGCGCCGATGCCCGGCACCGGCTCGACACGGAGGCGAGCCTGGCGATGTGCGAGGCACGCCTCGGGTCACCCGAAGCTGCGGCGCGGAGCCTGGAGCGCACGGTGAGCGAGATGCGCGCCCTGTCGCTGACCATCGACCTGCCCCGCGCCCTGCACGGACTCGCCCTCGTCTACGAGCGGTTGCGCCTGCCGGCCCGGGCGCTGGAGCTGGCCCGGCAGGCCGCCTCGGAACCGGCCCGGGACCCCGCGGTGCGCAAGGCGGTCGACCGGATGCTCTGGCGGCTGGAGAACCTCCAGCAGGCCGCCCGCTTCTCCGGCGGTGTCCATCGGGCAGAGGGCGAGACCCGGTGATTCGACGCAAGACGCCGGTACGGGTGATGCGGTCGACGCTGCGCGCCGCCGAACTGCCGGACTATCTGCACGAGGCGTTCCTCCAGAACGTCCCCGCCCGGATGAGCAAACGGACCGGGGTGCTGCTGCGCGGCCATCTGCGCCTGCTGGTGCACGCCTCACGGTCGGCCGAAGCGGTGCCGGACGGCGCGGAGGGCTTCGCCGAACTGCGCAGCCGCTGGGCCGCCGAGGGCGGGAACACCGCGGACCTGCTGCGGCTGGTCAACATGGTCAACTACCGGGCCCACGCGCTGCACGCGCCCGTGGCCGGAGAACCCGGGGAGGAGAGCGGTCCCGCCGCGCTCGCCGAGTTCTGGGCCGCCGGCGGCCACGACATCCAGGAACTGTCCGGCTTCCTGGCCGAGGTCGACCAGGAAGCCGCCGATTGGCTTCCGGGATGACCCGTCCACCCGCGCCGACGGCGCTCGCCGCACTGCTCGACCACGCCCGCCGGCACGTTCCCCACTACCAGACGCTGATCCCACCGGAACCGGTCACCGCCGAGAACGCGGTCGCCACCCTGCGCCGCCTGCCGCTGCTGCGCCGTACGGACGTCAGGACCGAGCGGCCGCGCCTGTGGTCGGCCGAGGGGGACGCCCGCCGGTGGCGGCGGGTGCACACCACCGGGACGACCGGAACACCCCTGGAGATCGTCGTCGACGAGGCGGCGCAGCAAGCGGAACTCGCCGCGCTGATCCGGCACGTACGGCGCCATCTCGGCGCGCACACCGAGCCGTCGATCACGCATCTGACCCTCCACCTGGCGTCGGCCTCCCGGGCCTCGGTCGCGGCGGACCCGCCCGGTGCCCGGCTGGTCAAGTGGAACCTCAGCCGTGCCTGGCAGCTGCCGGACGAGGAATTCCGCTCCGCGATCGAGGACTTGCGCGGCCAGGTGATCACCGTGATGCCGAGTGTGATGGCGGCGCTGTGCGATCGCCTCGGCCCGTCGTGCGGGGCCGGACCGCGGCTGGTCGTGCTGTCCGGTGAGCAGTTCACCCCGGGCCTGCGGGAGCGGATCCGGGAGACCTTCGACTGCCCGGTCACCGCCCTCTACACGCTCGCCGAGGCCGGCATCGTCGCGCACGAGTGCGGGGAGACCGGCACCTACCACGTCGAGGAGACGGGGGCGTTCCTGGAGGTGGTGGGAGCGGCGGGGGACCCGCTGCCGCCCGGTGTGGCCGGTGACATCGCGGTGACGCCGCTGGTCAACCGTGCCATGCCGCTGCTGCGCTATGTGAACGGCGACAAAGGCCGCTGGCTGGACGGCACATGCGGGTGCCGGCGGCCCGGCCCGCGACTGCAGCTGCTCGCCGCGCGTACCCAGCACGCGCTGCTGGCCGAGCCCGACGGCCGCGGCGTGCGGAGCATCGATCTGGCGAAGCTCTGCCGGCAACTGGACCTCGGCGTCACCCGGGTCACCCGGGACGGGGACGAGATCGTTGTGGAGCACGATGACCCCTGTCCCGCCACGCCCCTGCAACGGACCACGATCGCCGCGGCGTTGCGCTCGATGCTGGGTGCCGGCCGGACCGTACGGCTGCGCCGGGCGGAGGGCGCAGCCTCGGGCGTCGCGCGGCCGATGGCCGATCCTGCCCCCGTCCGCCCCGCGGTCCTGCCTCCGGCGGACATCGCGGCCTGGGCACGCGACGTCCTGCACGGCCGGCCGGGTGTCCTGGCCGCCGTCCTCACCGGGTCGGCGCTCGACCCGGCCGCCGTCAGCCGCTTCAGCGACATCGACATCACCGTCGTCATCGACGACGACCCGTGCCAGGAGCGCTGGTACGCGCTGGCCGCGGCCATGAACCGGCACCTGGCCACCCTGCGGGTGAACGTCACCGAGGCGGCCGGGCCGGCCCGCGCCCCGCTGGTCGCCTGCCGTCTGCTGGCGGAACGCCACCCGATCCTGGGCACGCTGGAGGAGGCCGGACTCGCCTGGCCGGCCGTCCGGGAGGTGGTGGCCGAGGCCCGGTTCTGGGCGCAGAACGCGGAGAGCGTGCTGTGGACCCGGCTGACGGCGGCCGACCGACAGCGCACCGACCCGGTGCGGGATGCCTGGCTCGCCTCCCGCTTCTGCCTCGACGCGCTGCGCTACCGGCTGCTGTCCGAGGGTGTGCGCGTGACAGCGGCCCGCGAAGTCCTGGACCGCGCGCCGGAGTTCGGGTTGCCGAACGCATCGGTTGTCCGCCACGCCTTCGCCGTGGGCCGGGAGCACCGGCCGCCGCCCGCGCCCGGATCGCCGGAGGCGGACGAGTTCCTCCGGGGCGCCCTGGCCTGTGTGCGGTGGCTGGGCGGGACCCTGTGATCCTTTCCACGGCGAGCGGGCGACCGGAGGGGGCGGGCAGATGAGCGCGAGCGAGGCGGACGGTGCCGGAAGGGATGTCCTCGGAGGACGGCCGGGGGCCGCGCCCGATGTCCCGCGGGCACCGGGCGGAGTGCACAACGCCGTCTCGGGAGGCGTCTTTCACGGTCCGGTGATCCAGGGCGGGCAGGTGACCGTCAGGGTCGCGCAGCAGCCCGTGGGCACGCCGTCCAGCGCGCTGCCGCCGCCGTCGTCGGTCCACATCGGCCACGAGGCGGAACTGGCCTCCTTGGTGGCGGCGCTGGAGGCCGGGGACGGCTCGGCAGGCCAGGCCGTCTGCCTGGTGACGGGCCCGGGCGGCGTGGGCAAGAGCGAGCTCCTGATCCAGGCCGCCCATGCCGCGCTACGGCTACGGCGGTTCTCCGGCGGCCTGCTCTACGTCGATCTGCGGGGACATGAGCCGGGCGTGCCCCCGCTGACACCCGGGGAGGCACTCGGACGCCTGTTGCACCAACTGGGCATCCCGGAAGCGGCAGTTCCGGTACATGCCGAGGACCGCGCCGCCGTCTACCGCCGGCACCTGGCGGAGCGGCCCGTGCTCGTCGTGCTGGACAACGCACACGACAGCGCTCAGGTGCACACGATGCTGCCCCCGCCCGGCGGGAGCAGGGTGCTGGTCTCCAGCAGACGGCGGCTCCCCGCGGTGGACGAGGCCCATCGCATCGGCCTCGACGTGCTGCCGCACGACGCCGCCGTCCGGCTGCTGCTGGAGGTGGCCACCCGCCCCGGCGCCGGGACGGGCGGACCGGCCGGCGACGAGGTGGCCCGCCACGCGGCGCGGATCGCCGAGCGGTGCGGAGGACTTCCGCTTGCGCTGCGCATCGCGGCGGCCCGGGTCCGCGGCAGGCCGCCGGCCGCCTTCGCCGACCTGGCCGGGTGGCTGGCGGACGAGCAGAGCAGACTGCACGAACTCGACGACGGAGAACGGCGGATGACCTCGGTGCTGGCGGTCTCCTACCGCGATCTCGACGACGACCAGCGGCGGCTGTTCGCGCTGTGCGGTGTCCACCCCGGGCCGCGGCTGGGCGTTCGTGCCGCCGCCGCGCTCGTCGATCTGCCGCTCTCCCGGACCCGTCGCCTGCTGGAGGGCCTGTGCGCCGCCCACATGGTGCAGGAGGAGGACCGGGGACGCTATCGGCTGCACGGTCTGGTCCACGACTACGCCCGGGAGAGGGCGCAGGAGGACCTTCCGGCGGCGGTGCGGGAGGCCGCCGTCGACCGGCTGGTCGATCACTACCTGGCCACCGCCGACCGCGCCGACCGGGTGCTGGCACCGCACCGCTACCGCCTCCGGGACGAACACGGGCACCCGCCCGGCACCGCCCCGGACATCTCCTCCCGTGCCGACGCCCTGGCCTTGCTGGCCGCGGAACTGGACAACCTGGTGGACATCTGCCGGGCCGCTGCGGAGTCCGCCGCGCCGGCCCGCAGCTGGCTCCTCGCGGATGCGCTGCGAGGCTACTTCTTCCTCGCCAAGACCTGGACGCCGTGGCAAGCCACGCATGAGGTGGCGCTCAATGCCGCGGAGCGGGCCGGCGCCCGCCGCGAGCAGGGCATCCTGCACAACAGCCTCGGCCTGGCGCTGCTGGAACAGCGTGACCTGCCCGGTGCGTCGGCCCACTACACGGCCGCCGCCGGTCATTTCGAGGCGGCGGGGGACGCACACGGCAGCGCGAACGCGGTCGAGAACCACGCCTGGGTGCGGCACTACTCCGGCGACTTCGCCGGGGCGCTGGACGACCACCTGCGTGCCCTGCGGCAGTACGAACGGCTGGGGGCCGAGCGGAACCGTGCCATCACCCTGCGGGGGATGTCGCTTGCGGAGCTGGAACTCGGCCGCACCACGGATGCCATCGGCCACCTCCAGGAGGCCGGGCGGATCTTCGACGAACGGAACATGCACCTCGACGCCGCGATGACGCTCAACGGGCTGGGCGAGGCGTACGCCAAGGCCGGTGACCCGACGTCGGCCCGGCGGCACCTGCTGCGGGCGCTGCGCCTGAGCCGCTCCTGCGGCAGCAGGTACGAGGAAGCCCGGGCGCGGCGCGGTCTGGGCTCGGTCTGCCGGGCCCGCGCGCCGCGGCTCGCCCTCCACCACTGGGAGCGGGCGCTGCACCACTACACCGAGCTGGGCTCGCCCGAGGCGGAGGGCGTACGCGCCCTGATCGCGGAGGTGGGTGGGTAGCGCCGGGGGACCGGCCCGGCCCCCCCGCCTCACCCCCCGCTGGTCTCCCGCCGATCGCGCCGCTGCTTGAGGTGGCCGGTGGCGGCCAGGGCTGCTACCACGAGGGCCGTTCCGGCGAGCTGGTGGCGGCCGTCTGCCGAGGCGGCCATCACGGCGAAGATGCCGAGGATGGCGGCGAACGCCAGCCAGGTCAGGTACGGGAAGCCCCACATCCGCACGGAGAGCAGTTCGGGTGCCTCGTGCTCCAGGCGGCGGCGCATCCGCAGCTGGGTGAGGCAGACGATGGACCAGACGACCAGCACCGCGCAGCCCGCGATGTTCAGCAGCCAGGCGAATACGGTGGTCGGCCAGACGATCCCGGCGATCACGGCGGCGAAGCCGAAGGCGCAGGACGCCAGCACCGCCGCGGCCGGCACGCCCCGGGTGACCCGGCTCAGGAAGCGCGGCCCCTGGCCGCGGTTGACGAGGGAGTACGCCATGCGCGACGAGCCGTAGATGTTGGCGTTCATCGCGGAGAGCAGCGCGACCAGCACCACGATCTGCATGATCGTGCCGGCGGCCGGGATGCCGAGGCGGTCGAGCACGGTGACGTACGGGCCCTCCGTGGCGACCTTCGGGTCGTTCCACGGCACCAGGGTGACGACCACGGCCATGGAGCCGATGTAGAAGACGGCGATGCGCCAGACGGCGGTTTTGACGGCGCGGGCCACGTTCCGGCTCGGATGGTCGGACTCCGCCGCCGCGATGGTGACGGTCTCCAGGCCGGCGAAGCCGGAGATGGTGGTGAGCAGCCCGGCGGCGAGTCCGGCGGCGCCGGTGGGGAAGAAGCCGCCGTGGCCGGTGAGGTGGCGGGTGCCGGGCGGGTTGCCGAAGACCCCGAGGATGCCCAGCACACCCAGCACCAGGAAGGCCACGATCGTCGCGACCTTGATCGCGGCGAACCAGAACTCGAACTCCCCGAAGTTCTTGACGGCGGTCAGATTGCTGGCGCAGAAGAACGCCATGAAGACCGCCACCCAGCCGTAGCCGGGGAGGAACGGCACCCAGGTGTGCATGATCGTGCCGGCCGCGGTGGCCTCGGCGGCCACGCCGGCGCAGAGCATCAGCCAGTACATCCAGCCCGAGGTGACCCCGGCCCACGAGCCGAGCTCCTGCTCCGCGTGCACCGAGAACGAGCCGGTGGAGGGCCGGGCGGCGGACATCTCGCCGAGCATCCGCATGATCAGCATGACCAGGGCGCCGGCCCCGACGAAGAGCAGCACGATGGCCGGCCCGGCCGCGGCGATCCCGGCCCCGGAGCCGACGAAGAGCCCCGCGCCGATGACGCCGCCGAGCGCGATCATCGACAGATGACGCTGCTTGAGGCCGTGCGACAACACGGACTCGCCGTCCGGTGCGGTCTGCGGGGGGTCCTCGGGGGACCGGGTGTTTGTCCGGCTCATGGTCGTGCCTGTTCATTGGGTGAGACGTCGGTGAGCCGGAAAAGTCTGGGGGCCCGACCTGCCCGTACGGCGTGAACGCCCACTATTCGGACCGTTCGCCTACAGCGGGTGAAGGTGCTGACACGTCAGGTGGGTGAGGTGGTGGCGCGCGGGCGGACAGTGCCGGAAGGGCGGCGTGGGCTTGTGAGTTGTGTCACTGGGTTAGGGGAAAGGGCGTAGACCCTTGCGGGGCGCCTGTCGTGAAGCGGCAGCTCACGGTCCGCTACCACCGGGTAGGCCATCACGCTGCGCAGCGCTGGGTGATCAATGGGTGATATTCGGCCGCGCAGGCATGCGTGTTCGGCCGGTCGGTCGGGTTGAGTGGGCGTCATCAGTAGGTGGCGCGACCGGAGTTGACGTTCGCCCTTACGTTCCAGCCTCAATGAAGAGGACCCATGACCGAAGATGTCTATGCGGAGGACGGCAGTCCGGTGGCGGAGGCGGTACTCCCCCTCCCGCTGGAGTTCGAGGCGCTCTACCTGGCGAACCAGGACGCGTTCCACCGGTACGCGCTGCTCCACCTCGACGGCAACGACGCCGCCGAGGAGGCGGTGCACCGGGCGTTCCTGGAGATTCTGCGCCACTGGGACGCGCTCCTGGAGGAGAGCAACCTCCAGCAGCAGACCTGGGCCATCCTGCGCCGGGTCGTCATATCGGAGCAACTGGGCGGCTTCCGCAGGCAGTTGGCGCTGCTGCGCGGTGAGACCGGGTTGTACCGCGCGCTGTGCAGTCTGCCGCCGCGCCAGTTCGACGTCATCGTGCTGCGGTACGTGCTGCGGTGCGAGACCTGCGAGATCGGCTGGTACCTGGGCGTGACCCACAGCACCGTCGACTACCACTGCCGCAAGGCGAAGGAGCGCCTGGAGCGGGCCATGGCGTCGTACATCAGGGGAGAGGGGGACCCGAAGTGAGCAGTGTGGAACGCCTCCTCGCGGAGGCCGGAGGAAGGCTGCACGTCAGGCGGCGCGCCTTCGATGTCGGGGCGGGGCTGCGGCGGCTGGCGGAGGATGCCGGCTATGTGCCGCCGGCCGGTGACGTGCCGCCGGTCTCGCTGGCCCGGCAGCAGTTGTCCGTGGTCGTCCGCTGGGTGCTCGACCAGCCCGGTGCCGCCGTGCACGTCGAGCGGTTGGCGGAGGCGATCGGCCGGAAGGGCGGTGGTGAGGAGGGCGCGGGCGGCGGCACCGAGGACTGCACCGCGCTGTTGGTGGACGAGGACGACCTGGAGGACCTCGACGTCGACGGTGCACAGGTCTTCGCCTGCATGCTGTCCCTCGCGGACCATCCGGAAAGCGCCCAGTTCTGGTGGCAGTTCGCCGCCGGTGCCGGTAACAGAGCCGCGGCCTACTGCCTGCACCTGCACCACCTCGGCCGGGGCGAGGTCGCCGAGGCCGAGCACTGGATCGACCTGCTGCAGAACTGCCTGGACGGCCCCGACGACGCCTTCATGGAGGGGATGGGCCTCTTCGCGACGTACGTGCGGCGCAACTGCCCGCCGGTACGGGTCCGGGAGCCCGGGCTCACCGCCGAGGTCGAGCGGCTGGCGACCCGCGAGGAAACGGACGACGTGCTGGTGTGCCGGCCGGATCGCGAGATCGCCCGCCGCCTGCAGGACTGTGCGCAGCACCGCTGAGACGAAGGGCATCGCATGAGGAAACGCAAGCGCCCGCCGCAGGACCCGGATCCGGTGCGGGTGACCCGGGCCGTCCGCCTGAGGCGGTGGGCGCGTCGCCACCGCCACGACGCGGCCGCCCATCTGCTCCGCGGCACCTGCTACGGCCTGGGCACGGGTGCGGTCGGCCTCGCCTTCTGGTGGATCCAGCAACAGCTGTAGCCGCAAGGCGGGTCGGGTCTAGTCGGCAGGGCCGGGGCCCGGCTCCGCGCGGGCGGACCGCAGGCACGTACGCGCCGAGGCCGGGGTGAGGCCGGCGGCGATGAGGACGGCCAGGGCGGTCGCCTCACCGGCCGGGTCGTGCCAGGCGGACGGGTCCTGCGCCTCGATGAGGGTCAGGGTGAGGGATTCCAGGGCCTGGGCGAGGACCGGGGCGGGGAGGTGGTCGGAGAAGACGCCGTCCCGCTGGCCGCGTTCCAGGATCGAGGTCGCCTCCGCGCGGACCGGGGCGAGCGCGGCGCGGATGCCCTCCTCGCCCAGGTCGCGGCGGCCGAGGGCGATGAGCATGCGGTAGCGGTCGCCGACGGCCCAGACGGCCAGGGTCTTGCGGGCCAGGGCCGTCGCGGGCTCGGCGTCGGACTGCCGCACCGAGGTGAACGCCTCCTCCAACGACTGTGCGGCCTCGTCCGCGAGTGCGGCGATCAGGGCCTGGCGGTTGGGGAAGTGGCCGTAGAGCGTGCGGCGGACGACACCGGCCGCGCGGGCGATCTCCTCCAGGTTCGCCTCCGGGTTGCGGCTGAGCTCCTCGCGGGCGGTGGCCAGGATGCGGGCGCGGTTGGAGCGGGCGTGGCTGCGCTGCGGGGCGGGCCCTGGGCGGCTGGTCATGGGCGGGCGGCTCCTGTGTCGGCGATGCCCCCTCATCGTATTACTTGCACAGTGCTGTGCATGTTCTTATGGTTGCACACGGCTGTGCAAGTTCGGCTTTCGTCGTGTCCTGCTGCCGCTCCCGTTCCCGCCCTCTCTCCCTTCCCGTCCCCTTTCCGTTCCCCTCGCCGTGGAGGTTCCGTGTCGCCCGTCGATCCCGCATCCATATCCCCGCCGGCAGCACCCGCAGCCGGTCGCCGCGCGTCCACAGCCGCTCCCGCGCCCGGTCAGCCTCGGGAAGCCCCGTATCCGCGCAGGTGGTGGGCTCTGCTCGTGCTCTGTCTGAGCCTGCTGATCGTGGTCATGGCGAACACCTCGCTGATCGTGGCCGCGCCGGACATGACCAGGGACCTGGGGCTGAGCAGCAGCGACCTGCAGTGGGTCGTCGACGGCTACACCGTCCCGTACGCCGCGCTGATGCTGGTGCTGGGCGCGATCGGCGACAAATACAGCCGCCGCGGCGCGCTTCTCACGGGTCTGGTGGTCTTCGCCGGCGGTTCGGTCATGGGCAGCCTGGTCGACCGGACCGAACTGGTCATCGCGGCCCGGGCGATCATGGGCGTCGGCGCCGCCGTCGTCATGCCGGCCACGCTCTCCCTGCTCGTCGCGGTCTTCCCGAAGGCCGAGCGCGCCCGCGCCATCACGGCCTGGACCGCCACCTCCGGTCTCGCCATCGCCGTCGGCCCGCTGGTCGCCGGATGGCTGCTGGAGGACCACGCCTGGGGCTCCACCTTCCTGATCAACGTCCCCGTCGCGGTCGTAGCCGTCATCGGCGCGCTGGTCCTGGTGCCGTCGTCGAAGGCGCAGGGCATGGGGCGGATCGACTACGTGGGCGGCCTGCTGTCGATCGTCTCCGTCGGCAGCCTGGTCTACGCGGCGATCGAGGGCCCGCACTTCGGCTGGGGTGCCGGCCCGATCACCGCCGCCGTGGTCGCGGGCCTGGGCCTGCCGGCCTTCGTGGCCTGGGAGTTGCGGCACCCGCACCCCATGCTGAACGTACGGAAGTTCACGCTGCGCCCCTTCAGCGGCTCCCTGCTCGCGGTGCTGTTCTTCTTCTTCGGCACCTTCGGCGCGCTCTACTACTCCACGCAGTTCCTGCAGTTCGTCCTCGGCTACGACGCGCTGGAGACCGGCGTACGGCTGCTGCCGCTGGCCGGTGCGGTGTTCGCCGGCGCGGCGGTGACCGGCCGGCTGACCCCGCGGCTGGGGATGAAGGCGATGGTGGTGGCCGGTATGGCGATCGGGACCGCGGGGGTCTTCCTGCTCACCCGGATCGACCAGGGCTCGGCCTACGCCGACTTCCTGGCGCCGATGATGATGCTGGGCTTCGCGATCGGCCTGAGCGTGTCCCCGGCCACGGACACCATCATGGGCTCCTTCCCGGAGGACGAGCTGGGGGTGGGCGGCGGCGCCAACGACACCGCCCTGGAACTCGGTGGCTCGCTCGGCATCGCGGTGCTGGGCTCGCTGCTGGGCACGGCCTACCGGGACCAACTGGCCGACCTGGCCGGCGGCCGCCTCCCGGCCGCGGCCATGGACGCCGCCAAGGACTCGGTGGGCGGCGGCCTGGCGGTCGCCGAACGGATCGCCCACGACCCGTCCGGCGGCCCCCTTCGGGCCCAGGCCCTGGTCGACGCCGTGCACCGGGCCTTCGCCCACGGCGTCGCCACGACCAGCCTGACCGGCGGCATCATCATGGCCGTCGGCACCGTCCTCGTCCTCGCCGTCCTGCCGGGCCGGAGGGCCACCGCGCAGTCGGCCGACCCGGCTACCGGCTGAGAGGGGCGTCCGGGGCCCGGCCGGGGATCTCAGGTACGTACGGGTCGTTCCGTACCTGATGATCTTGAGGGGTGGTTCGGCGACCGGCTCGGCGACCCGCACTTCCGGTCCGAGGCCCAACTCGCCCTGCGTACCCATGCGTTGCGGCGGAACGCCACCTCACCCAGGACCCCCGATGCTCCCGACCACGGAAGGTGACCATGTACGCGATATCCCTCGGAGACGACGGCGCCGAGCTGTGCCCGCTGGAGCCGTGGCGGGCCGACGAGTTCCTGGCCCACATCGACCGGGGCCGGGAGTTCATCGGGCAGCACAACGGGCTGCCCGACATCGTGACGGACCTGGCGTCGAGCCGGGCGTTCCTCCAGGGGTACGCCGAGAAGGCCGCCGCCGACACCGGGCGGATCCACGGCATCCGGACGGACGGCACGCTGGTCGGCGCGGTCATCCTGCGGACGATGGACGTCGCGCAGGGCAACGCCGAGGCGGGCTGCTGGCTGGAACCGTCCGCGGCCGGCAAGGGGTTGGTGACCCGGGCCGCGCGGGTCCTCATCGACTGGGCCGTCGAGGAGCGCGGCATCCACCGTGTGGAGTGGTGGGTCTCGTCGACGAACGCGCCCAGCATCGCCGTGGCCCGGCGACTGGGGATGACACGGGACGGCGTACTGCGCGAGAGCTACCGGTACCGGGGGCAGCGGCACGACGAGGAGATCTGGTCGGTGCTGGCGTCGGAGTGGCGGACGGGGGAGGGCGCCGGCGCGTGGGCGAACCGGCGGCACTGACCGCGGACCGGCCGCGGGCGAGGGGCTTGCCGGTCCCCTAGAGCGGCACCGTGTCGGCGTAGATCACCTGGGTCCCGATCGGGCCGAAGAGCTCGCTCACGGCGAAGTCCGAACCGGAGACGGCACTTTCGGTCACCAGCAGCCGCAGCGGGCCCGGGGGCAGCGGTGAGGGCAGGGAGAACTCGCCGGAATAGGTCTGGTCGGGGCGGGAGGTGTCCTCCGGGTCGAGCAGGATCTCGGTGTCGTCGAGCTTTCGCCAGGCGACCGCGTCGTCCGGGATCTCCGGGTCCCGCTGCAGCAGGGACACGCTCACCTCGGGGCTGACGCCTCCGCCGAGGGTGAAGTCGGTGAGGTAGTTCGGCCCGGAGAGCCGGACGGTCAGCGGGTCCGTCCCCTCGACGGTCAGCACCCGGTCGGGCAGGGTCCGCAGCACTGGCGTGTGCACGATCGGGGACAGGTGCTCGCCTTCCAGGGAGTCCGGCTGGAAGCGGGCGAGGGCCAGCCGGACGAACGGGAGGTAGGCGTCCCCCATGGCGACGTCCAGGTCGCAGACCCAGCGGCCGCTCTCCTCGGCGAACTGCGGGCGGAATCCCACGGCCGTGACCGTGAAGCCCGGGAAGAAGGCGGCCGGGTCCGGCAGCACCAGGCCGGACCTGACCTGTTCGGCACCGGGGAAGTGGGCCGGGGTGGGCAAGGTGACGGGCGCGGACCGGTGCGCGGGGTCGCGGCCCATCAGCGTGATGAAGGGGTACGCGCCCTCGCTCGGCTCCTCGCCCTCCTCCGGCACGAGCACCGCGAGCAGTTCGCCGCTGCCGGAGGTGAACCACGGCCGCGCGAGGTAGAGGCGCAGCCCGCCCCCGCGGCGGTGCCGGGTGAGGGTCCCGGGCAGACTGCCGGACGTCTCGAAGGCCATGGTGGGGAGGCAGTCGAGGACCTGGGGCGCGGCGGGTTTGCTGCTGCTCAGGACGGTGTGCGGCACCGGCTCGCCCCACTGCGCCAGCAGTTTCTGCTCCGGGTCGGCGGCGAACTCGGGCGGGAAGCAGTCACCGAACGGCGTGGTGGCGACGGGCCGGTACGTCACCTGCCGGTGCTTGGTGTCGCCGAACTCCTGCATCTCCGGCGGGGGCGGGACGCCTCCCGGCTCGTTCACCGCCGCCGCGGCGGCGCCGGTGCTGAAGAAGAGCTGGTTCCCGTCCAGGGTGCTGGGAACGTTGTTGACGTCGACGTCCGGGCCGAACGGAACGGCCAGGGCCAGCGGCAGGCGGAAGACCGGCGCGGTGAGGTCCCGCGTCCTCGGCCCCGGCTCGGAGAGGTCGTCGACCTCCTCCGTCCAGTCCGCGACGAGGTCGATCCGCTCGGTGCTGGGCGCGTCCAGTTCGAAGAACCCGGCCAGGTGCTCACCGGTGTCGCCCAGGCCGCGACCGGTGATGTCGAACAGGGTCAGGGCCGGGGCGAGCAGCGGCCGCTGGACGGCGTGGGTGAGGGTCAGTTCGTGCCAGGGGGTCGTCATCCAGTGCCGGTTCGCCCGGGCGGCGCCCATCACCTTCTCGAACTGCTCGCCGTCACCGAGCGCCTCCCGGCACCAGTGGAGCATGCCCAGGATCTTCTCGTTGGCCACTGCCTTGGAGCAGACCCGCACGGTGCGGACCGCGGCCTTCGGAAGCGCGACGGTCAGGACCCGGGCCGCCGCGTCCAGTTGGGGCGGGCCGGTGCCCTCGACGAGGCGCAGCCGCAGGGACTTCGGCGTGGACCAGTCCGGCCCGGCCCAGGGCACCTCGAAGGGGTCCTGGTCCGGCATGCCCGGCAGACCGCGGAAGACCACGCCGAGCGACAGCGGATCGGGCAGGTACGGCAGCTGGATCTGCTCACCGGTGTGCACGACGTACCGCTGCGGCGGGCCTTCGTCCGGCGGGCCGCCTTCCGGTGAGCCGTCCGACGGCGGGCCGTCCTCCGGCGGGCCGTCCGACGAGGGGCTGGGCTCCGGACCGGGGAAGTCGACGAATGCGACGCCGTCCAGCGACGGGTCGTCCAGCCGGCCGCTCTCCCGTACGGCCAGTTCGTACCCGGACCGACGGGCCGCGGGGTCGGCGGAGCCGATCGCCGCGTCGAGCAGACCGTGCCGCTCGACGGCCTCCAGCGAGGCCTTGGGGGCGACCAGGTGCCGTTCGTCGACCGCCCGGTACGGCGGATGCGTGCCGTCGGCGACCGGCGGCCGGGCGTTGAAGTCGTCCGCGTACTGCTGGGGGGACTGCCCGGCGGTGCTGCGGATCACCAGCCGGTGTGCCGAATCGCCCTCGGTGAACGGCGCACGCGGCAGCAGCGTGGGCGCGGCCACGGCCTCGTAGCGGCGGAAGACCTCACCCCCGGTGGAGGGCAGGGCCAGCACGTCCTGGTCCATGAGCCGCTCGGCCTCGTCCAGGGAGGGGCCGTTGCCGGCGAGGTCGACCGTGCGGATGCGCAGGCGGTAGGAGCGGCCGAACCGCAGCCGGGGCAGCGTCCCCGGCTGGGCCTCCGCCTCGATCTGCAGCGGCAGGGTCGTGGTGGCCCGGTTGGTGATGCGCCGCGGCCCGGGCGGTTCGTCCGCGCCGTCCTCGCCGGCCGGTCCCTCGTCGACCAGCGCCATGCCGGGGCGGGGCGCGGACAGTGCCCAGCCGTCCCAGCAGACGAGGTGTTCGTGGACGTGGAGCCGCTCGGCGGCCCCCTCCGGCCGGGTCATGCCGGGCTGGAAGAAGCCCTCGTCCGTCACCGTGGCGATCGGCCCGCCGCCGTCCCCGTCCGGCGGGTTGTAGTGGACGATGCGCTGGTGGAGCGAGAACCACTGCTGCCGGCTCTCGTCGAAGACGTCGACCCGATGGCCGCGCACCAGGTCCTCGGCGGTCAGGACGGGGGAGCCGCCGTTGCCGAGGGTGTCCTGGTGCGCCGCGGCCCGCCGGAACCCGGACTGCAGGGCCTGGGCGCGCCCGCCCTGGACGACGGCGAGGCCGGCCGTCCGCAGGCTCGGCGGCGCCGAGCGTTCCGGCGTCCGCCCGTCCGGTGACACGTCGTCCGGCACCGACGCGGCGGCGGATGCGGCGAGCAGCTTGAGGTTCACCCCGTCGATGTCGGCCTGCTCGATGGCGTACTCGGAATCGGGCAGCGCCAACAGGCCGCGGGCCGGCGGCCCCAGCGGATCCCCGCCGGAGGCGGCGGCGCAGAAGTCCTCGCCGGGGACCAGCGCGTACCGCGTCGCCGGTGTCAGGTCCTGGGAGGCCGCGTCGGGCACCAGGGACGCGAACCGCGGGGCCATCGCCAGGCCCCGCTCCCCGCGGGCGGGCGTCAGCCGCTCGACCGGCAGGGTGAGGTCCACGACCAGGCCGAGCCTGCGCAGCAGCGCGGGATGGTCGCCCAGGGCGGAGAGCATCTGGTGGAAGTCGATGGCCGGCGGCACCGGGCGGGGCGGGGGCTCGGGTGGCGGTTCCTCGGGGGGCGGGGGCCCGGCGAACGTGGCGAGCTGCTTCTCCTGCTGGTGGAAGGCGAGGAAGGCGTCCTGCGGGCCGAGTTCGGGCTCGGCCGGTCCGTCGGGCCGGTCGGCGGCGAGCTGGTCGGCGGCGGTGAGGGTGGCCGCGATCTCCTGCAGCCGGGTCGGCATGTCCTGGGCCGGGGCGAAGCCGGCGAACTCGCTCATGCCGCCGGCCGTGGGGAGCTCCTCCGGCGAGCCCGCCGCGGCGGCGGCGAACGCCCCGCGCGTGGTGTCCGCGAGGCCCTTGGCCGGGTACGACACCTTGACCGGCTTGCGGAAGTCGTCGAACTCGAAGGGCGTCACGGGGGTGTGCGGCGGGAAGAGGCGCTGCCACAGGGCCGAGTCGGCCGCCGGGCCGGAGACGGTGAGCGGGCCGGCCTCGCCGTCGGACGCCGTACCGTTGCCATCGGTGGTGACGACGAAGAAGCTCGCGGTGGCCAGCCGTGCGGGCCAGTCCTGGAAGTCCGGGAAGTCGGCGAGGGTGACCTCGCGGTCGGCCGCCAGCCTGGGGGCCACGAAGAGCGAGAACCGGGCCTGGCTGCCGTCCGGGCTCAGACCGGCCGGCAGCAGGACCCACTGGATGCGCTGGTCGATGGTCACGGTCCGGTCCCGCCCTTCCGCAGCTTCCGCCCGGCCGCCTCACGGGGCGAAGGCCAGGCAGTACCGGTCCCAGTCGGCCGGCTCGACGCAATCGGCGAAGCCGGGATCGGCGGGCGAACCGCCGAACCGGCGCTGGAGGCTGAGCGTGACGGACTTGGTGAAGACGGCCACCCGCACACTGACGCAGAGACTCCCCGCACCGAACACCTCCGTGGTGTGCTTGTTGCTGTCCTTGACGTAGGTCAGTTGCAGGTAGAACTCCACGGAGACGCTGACCACCCCGAGGACGGAGAGGTAGCCCCCGCAGCGCAGATAGCCGGTGAGGGTGACGGACTGTCCGGTGAGGGCGAAATAGACCCCGCCCATGAGATGGACGCCGCCGCTGGCGACACCGAGGTCGAGGGAGGCGTTGCCCCCGAACTCCAGTGATCCTTCGACCAGTTCCACCCCGCGGGTGCTGACGATCATGGAGAAGAATCCGCCGCCGCCGAAGAGCGAGACGCTCAGGTTGAACGGCTGGTGCCGCTCGGAGACGGCGAAGCGGAACGAAACCGGCCGGTCGTCGAAGGGGACCGTCAGCTCGGCGGTGAGGGTGACGTTGCTCAGCGAGAAGACGCCGAGCTGAACGGCCGGAACGGCGAGCGTGTAGCCCGCGGTGATGCCCGTCGGTGAGGGCTTCACAAAGGCGCCCCTGCCGAATCCGTCGGCCGGCAGCAGGTCCTTGAGCGCGTTGACGAATTCCAGGGCGTCGACGAGATGGACCTTCAGGCCCTCGGCGGTCAGGTCGGGACGGCTTCCCGGCCGGGCGGTGAAGGCGAGCCGTCCGATGTCGACCCGCACGATGTGGGCGAAGTCGAGCGCGAAACCCTTGAGCTCGCCCTGCACCGTCGACTGCTGCAGCGCCCGGGGTGAGCAGACGGTGGTGGCCTCCATGGCCAGCGCGGCACCCCTGAGATCGAGGGAGAAGACGCCGGCCACGATGTCCACCTGCTCGCGCCGCAGACGGGGCTTCCAGAGGTAGCGGACCTCCCGGCCCGCCGCCAACTCGCGGGCCCGCATGATCGGTACGGGCAGCAGCTGGTCGGCGCCGCCCGCCAGCCTGCGGCGGATCTCGTCGTCGTCCAGCCCGGCCAGCTCCCGGACGGCGGAGCCGTCGACCGGGCCGAGCAGGTCGAACAGGTTGATGACACCGAGCAGTCTGGCCCCGCCGAAGATCTGCCGGAGCTGGTCCGTGCCCAGCCCGGACGCGGCCGCCCCGGCCTCGGCGAAAGCGGCCGGGAGCAGGCCCGCCCGCGCGGTGACCGCCCTGACCGCGGAGTCCGGGCTCGCGACACCGCCGCCCTTGCCCGCACCGAAGCGGACCGGCACCTCCTCGGCCAGGGTGAGGAAGGCGCCGGTCGCCTGCCCGGCCATGCCGTCGTTCAGGTAGGCGTCGTGGAGGGCGACCTCGGACTCGGTGGCGAGCCCGGTCAGCTGCTCCACGGCGGGGACCCGTACCTGCGCCGTCTGCAGGATCGGCAGGGCGCCCAGCGGATGGCCCGGCGCGTGCGACATGACCAGCTTGAGCGCACTCACCGGAAGCGCGGTGGTCCCGGGCGCACCGTCGGGCGGCCGGGCCAGGGCCGCCGTCCGGCCGTTCAGCGCGATCGTCCGGCGGTCCTCGAACAGCGGGTCGTTGTAGTCGAAGATCCGCAGGCTGCCCACCGCCCGCGCGTCGACGAACAGCAACGGCATCGTGAAGCTGAGGGCCCGGCCCTCGCTGTCGGTCCCGACGACCGTGAACCGGTAGGGCTCCTCGCTCCCTTCCAAAGTCACCCAGAACTGCTCTTCGCCGTGGTCGACGACCGGCGGCGTGGTGGTGTCGAGGATGCGCAGCGACCGGAACGGCATCTCCCGTCCCCCGTGCGGAAATCCCACGTCCCCGTAGAAGACCTCGGGCTCGCTGACGCTGATGCGCGTCTCCTGCTGCAGATAGGCCACGGAGTTGCCGTCACCCGGGTCCGAGAACTTGCGCTCACTGGTACGGATCAGCAGGGCCCGGTGCCCGGTGCTGAGGTAACCGCGCTGCGCGACCTGCACCACCTGGTCGCGGCCCAGTTCGGCGACATGGTGATAGGACGCCAGATCCGTCCCCGGCACCGGCTCCCAGGCACCGGCCATCCGCACCGACGCACCGAGCGGGGTGAGGACGAACCGCTCGGCGCGCAGCGGTCTGCGCACCGGGGCACCGTCCGGGCCGACCAGGTCCACGTCATGGGTGAAGGCGACGAGATCGGTGCGGTTGTCGTCGGTGAGCGGGAGATCGGTGCGCGGCGGCCGGTCGCCCGGTGCCGCGAAGGCGCGCAGCAGCGCGTCGCCGCCGTTCTCCCCGTGCAACTCGGCGTGGAACAGCTCGCACCGGCCGTCGAGCGTCACGGCCTGACGCGGCGTCGCCCACTCGACGGCGCCTTCGTGCCCGAGCAGCACCCGGGTGGGGAATTCGATGGCCGTGCGCGGCACACCGCCGAAGACGTTGACGGTGGACGGGTCGGGAGGGTCGTCGGGCACGGTCGTGGACCGGAGGTGGTTCCAGTCCAGGAGGGCCTCGGCGGAGAGTTCGACGGAGTCCTCACCGTCGGGGAGCCGGAACACCAGCGTCGTGCCGCCGGACACGAACGAGGGCACGGTCTCGGGGAAGTTGCCCGGCGCCGGGTGCACCACGGTCTCGCTGATGTGCTGCGCCGGCAGGCTGAACATCAGCAGCGCCTCCGCGGCCGGGTCCTCCCGCACCAAGTGGGTCCCGTCCCGCCGGAGGTTGATCACCTCGACCCGGAGCTGCAGCAGGTCCTCGACCCGCAGCAGGGAGAAGGGTTCGGCGGTCATGGGAGGCGCCTTCCGAGACGTCGGAGCGTGCGCACGGAAGCTTCGCGGGCAGGGACGTCACACCGTCCACGAAGGCGCTTCCGTCCTCTTCAGTGTCGCGAACGGGTGACCGGCACGCATCTTTTGCCGGCTCACAGCGGATCCTCGCCCGTGTCTCCTCCCCGGCCGGTCCGCGGCCCGGCGGGTCACTTGGTCAGCACGTTCGCGGCGATGATGAACAGCCCCAGCAGCGCGTCCACGCACCCGACCCGGCACGACGCCGGCCAACTCCGCCCCGCCGCCCGGGCGCTCCACAGGCCCCAGCCGAACAGCGCCACCGTATTGATCGTCAGGGCCACGTCGATCGCGCCCTCCTCGCCCCACCACTGCAGGTAGGAGCCGAACAGCGCGGCGACCGTCGGCAGCGCCGCGACCACCAGCGGCCACTCGGTGAGCATCGACCGCACCGCGCTCGTGGTGACCGGGGCCGCGTCGGCCGTGCGGTGGGCGATGGCGTGCGCGTAACCGTGGGCCGCGGCCGACGCGATGCAGGCCACCAGCACCCACGCCGCGTCGTACCCGGGGTCCAGGGGCCCGTGCTCGCCCCCGAGGGCGGCCGCCAGCGCACTGGCGAGGACCGATCCGTAGACCCCGCCGAACAGGAACCGCTGCAACGGCTCCCCGCGGCGGGCCGGAGGGCTGGACCGCCTGACCTTGTCGCTCACCTTGCACCTCGCGGGACGGACGGGGAACGGTGCTACCACGGTCCCAAGAGATGTCACCGCATGCCACGCGGGCCGATCGGCACGGACACCGCCGGAGTACGGCCGGCCGTCGGCGGCCGTCGCCGGAAAACCCGCTTGGGCGACGCGGCGGTCGGCTAGAAAAGGGACCGTGAACCAGTCATCCAACGACTTGAGCGGGAACGTCACCGGGCCGGTCGTCCAGGCGGGCCACGTGGGGCAGTTGCACCTCACACACCCGGTGCCCACCGCCCTGGCGGGACTGCCACCGGCGCCGCCGGAGTTCACCGGCCGGGAGGAGGCGCTGCGCACCCTGACCGCCGCACTGCGCCCCGGCCCCGGCTCCCCGGCGCCGACGGCGCCCACCCCGCAGGCCGCGCCGACCCCGCAGGTCGCGGCCCCCCTGGCCGTGTCCACGCTCGTCGGCACCGCCGGCGTCGGCAAGACCGCACTCGCCCTGCGCGCCGCGCACGACGCCGTGGCGGCGGGCTGGTTCCCCGGCGGGGTGCTCTTCATCAACCTCCAGGGCTACGACGAGAACCGCTACGTCCGGCCGGACATCGCGGTCTCCGTCTTCCTGAGCGCGCTCGGCGTCCCCGACGAACTCTTCCCGCCCACCTTCGAGGGCCGGCTGTCGCTGTACCGCTCCAAGCTGGCCGAACGCGCCGCCCGGCACGGCGCCGCGCTCGTCGTGCTCGACAACGCCTCCTCGACGGACCAGGTCGGCCCGCTGCTGCCCGGCTCCCCGGCCCACCGGGTCGTCGTCACCAGCCGCCGCACCCTCGGGGACCTCCCCGGCTCCCGGATCCTCGACCTCGGCGTCCTGGCGCCGGCCGAGGCCGCCGCCCTGATCAGCCGCACACTTCGCATGCGCCGCCCCGACGACACCCGCGCCCTGGACGAACCCGGGGCGGTGTGCGACCTCGCCGCACTGTGCGGCCACCTGCCCCTGGCGCTCGCCGTCGTGGCCTCGATACTGGCCGGTGACCCGGAGCAGTCCGTCGGCGAACTCACCCTGGCCCTGCGCGACCGCGCCACCCGCCTGGAGGAGCTCTCCTACGGTGACCGCCCTTCGGTGACCGCCGCCTTCGACCTGTCGTACGCCCGGCTCACCACCGACGAGGCCCGGATGTTCCGGCTGCTGTCGCTCAACCCGGGCCAGCAGGTGAGCGTCGAGGCGGCCGCCGCGCTCGCCGGGGAACCCGTCCCCCGGGCCAGGAAGCTGCTGCGCGCGCTCCGCGACGTCCACATGGTCGAGCCCGGCAAACCCCGCGGCTGGGTCCGCTTCCACGACCTGCTGCGGCTGTTCGCCGAGCGGCGCCGCCACGAGGAGGAGGACCCGGCGGGCGTCGAGGCCGCCGTCGACCGGCTGCTGGCCCACTACCGCGATGCCGCCCGGGACGCCACCGAGCGCATCGTGGCGGCGGCCCGCGCGCGCGGCCGGGACGACGCCGCGGAGGACTGGCTCGACACCGAGCGCCTGAACCTGCGGTCGGCCCTCCATCTGGCGCAGCGGCACGGCCGGCCCGCCGTGGTGCTGCCGCTGGCGCACGACGTCAGCTGGTTCCTGCGCCGTCAGCAGGACTGGGACGCCGGCCTGGAGGTGTGCGACATGGCCGTGGAGTTCGCCGGCACCGTCGCCGACCGCGCCCAGCAGGCCCTGGCCCTGTACGACAAGGGCGACTTCCTCAAGCACAAGCAGGACTTCGACCAGGCGCTGCCCCTCTTCGCCGAGGCCCTCGACCGCTACCGCGCGCTCGGCGACCGTACCGGCGAGGCCCGTACGCTGCACAGCATGGGTACGGTCGCCCGCCGCCTCGGCCGGTACGCGGAAGCGGAAGGCCATTACGCCGCCGCCTTACCGCTCTTCCGGGCCCTCGACGACCACCGGGCCGCCGCCCACACCCTCTTCAACCTGGCGTTCACGGCCCGCCTGCAAGGCAGCCACGCGGCGGCCCACGACCACTACCGGTCGGCACTCGACCTTTACCACCGGCTCGGCCACACGGTCGGGTGGGCCCGCACCCTGCAGCACCTCGGCCACCTCGCCGCGGCCGCCAACCGGGCGGCGGAGGCCCGCAGTTACTGGGAGCGGGCCCGGACGGCGTACGAGGAGGCCGAACTGCCGTTGGCCGCGGAGGAGGTCACGGAGCTGCTGGGCGGGCTGACGACGTGAGCCGGGCGGGGTGACGGATCGAGCCGGGCAGGGTGACGGTGTGCGGACGGCGGGCGCGGCCGCGGGCGAGGGGGCGGCGGATCACCATGGGACCCGCGCCGCGCCACGGTCCGCGCCCGGCCCCCGACGACCGGTAGCGGCCCGCACCGCACCGCCAGCGGACGCGCCCTCCGTCCCGCGGGCGCATCATGGGCCCAGGGATGGTTCCGTTCCCGGTGGGAGTGGCGATGCGACTTTCTTTCCTCGAACCGCTCTACAAGGAGGCCGGCCCGTTCGCCTCGGTGTACCTCGACACCTCGCGCGACAGTGCCATTGAGGACCCGGACTCCGCCATCGCGCTGCGCTGGCGGCATCTGCGCGACGACCTGCTCGCCGAGGGCGCGGACCCGGAGTCCATCGCCGCCGTGGCGGGCACCGTCGGGGACGACGTCCGGGTGCCCGGCCGGCACGGGCAGGCCCTGTTCACCGCGCACGGCAAGCTCGTCCTCCAGGACGAACTGCCCCGCCCGCCGGCACAGGACACGGCCCATTTCGGCGCCCTGCCCGACACCCTGCCGCTGATCGCCCAGCACGCCCCCGGGATCGCCTATCTGGCGGTACGTGTCCACTACACGGGCCGCCACTCCACCGACGCCGAGGGCACCGTACGCATCGACACCGAGGCCGGGACCTGGCCCCTGACCAAGGTGACGCCCGGCGACCGGCTCCACATGGAGGTCCCGGTGGCCGAATGGCAGCACCTCGCCGAACGGCTCGGCCGGCAGCTGGAGACGCAGGCCCGCCGCCGCGGCGCCGAGACGCTGGTACTCGCCGGTGACACCTGGGCCCGCGGCATCCTGGCCCGTCGGCTCCCCACCCCTCTGCGCGGCCTGCTCGCCACCGCCGAAGGAGGCGGCCAGCCGGAACCGGGACGGGCGCTGCTGGAGGGCCAGCTCGACCGCCTCTTCAGCGGCCGCATGGCCGCCCACGACCGCACCCTCCTGGAGACCTTCATGGCCCGGCGGGCCCACGACGGGGCCTGCGCCGAAGGGCTCGCGGCCACCGTCGCGGCACTGCAGCGCGGCCAGGTCAGCGCGCTCTTCCTCAACAACCACCCGGAGTCGCCGCTGCGCCTGTGGGTCGGCCCGGAGCCCGGCCAGCTCGCCCTCACGGAGAGCGACCTGCGGGTCTACGGCGTGACGACCGTACGCGAGGAGCGCGCCGACGCCGCGCTCACGCGCGCCCTGGTGGGCACCGGCGCGGAACTCGTCCTCGTCCCCGAGCAGCAGCTGAGGCTGCGCGAAGGCGTCGGCGTGCTGCTGCGCTACGCCGATGCCCTGCGCTACGGCGACGAGGCGCAGGCGGCCTGAGGCCTGGCCGGTCAGTCGCTGAGCCCCGGCTTGCCGAAGAAGACGGCGTAGCCCGAGGGCAGCTGGCTGAGGACCTGGTTCAGCTCCCCGCCGGACACGGCCTCCGCCACGGTGGAGAGCACGGCACAGGCGTCCCACTCGGCCGTACGGGTCCGGGCGCCGGTGCCGTCGGCCACCCGGCGCAGGAATTCCTCCCGGCCGTAGCTCTCGGTCGGCCCGTCGGGACGCAATGCCTCGTCCAGCGGCGCCGGCAGCTGCGAGGCCAGGTCCGCGACCTCGCCGGGAGTGATCCGCCCGGCCAGCACCCGCAGCACGGCCCCGGTGACCCGCTCGGCCTCCTCCCGGCTCCCGTACTCGCCGCGCTCACGCACCTTCGCCAGGAACTCATCGCTCTTCATCAGTGCCCCACCTCATCTCTCACGTGGGCGTCCGGGGTCATTCGGTCTCTTGGGCTTCCGGCATGTTCCGGAGCATCGGGGGTCCTCCTGGCACGCGTTCCCGATGTGGCCCGGGGATATCGCGCACGGCCCGGGTGATTCCGTGCCACCGTAGGTGCGGGATGCAGCCGGGCCCACCCCTCCGTAAGCTCGAAGCAGAAGTGGGGAGCCGTCATGACCACACCGCGGGACCTGCTGATCGTGGCCCTGGGCGAGGCGTCGCCTCCCGAGCAGGGCGACCTGTCGCTCGCGCTCGCGGGGGCCGAGCTGATCGACCTGCTGCGGGCGCAAGCCGCCGCGCTGGACGGCGAGCGCATCATCCCCGGATACCGGCCGTCCGTGACCGATCGTCTCCTGGACGAGGCGGCGGGAGCGCTGGTCCAGCAGGAGCCGTACGAGTCGGTCGAGGACTGGCTGTGGCGCCGGGGCAGCGGCCTGTTCACGACGTATCTGTCCGCCCTCGAAGCGGACGGAGAGCTCACCCGCGAACGGCGGGGCCACTGGAGGCCGTTCCGGGCCGGTGAGTTGGTGCTGGCCGAGTCCCCGGCGCGCCGTGCGGCGGCGGACCGCTGGGCGGCGGACGAACCGGTCCTCGCCGCCCTCGCGGACATGCTCGGGATCGGCGGGGAGCCGGCCACAGACCCCCGGACCGGCGGTCCCCGGGACGACGGGCCCCCGGCCGACGAGTCGGTGGAGACGGTGCTCGCCGCCGTCCACGACGCGCTGAGCGAGCTCGGGTACCAGCGACAGCGGCGCGCCATCGACAAGGCCGCGTTCGACAACATCTGGCGGGGCGGCGACGGGTGACGCCCGGGCGGGCGGGCTCAGCCGAGCGTGCGCCCGAAGAGTTCCAGCAGGTTGCGCCAATGCCGGTCGTCCGCCGCGCCGTTGTAGGCGGCGGTGTCGGTCTGGGTGTAACCGTGCCGGGCACCGTCGTACACCTCGCTGCGGTAGCGCACGCCCGCGGCGTCCAGGGCCCGCTCCAGGGCCTTGATTCCCTTTGCCGGCATGGACGGGTCCTGATCGGCGTGCCCCAAGTACACCTCCGCCGTGATGCGGTCGACGAGCCGGTGCGGGCTGTCCTCGGCGTCCGTGACCAGACGACCGGCGTGGAAGGAGGCCACCGCCGCGATGCGGTCCGGGTGGGCCGCGGCGGTGCGGAGCGCGAGGACGCCGCCCATGCAGTAGCCGGTGGTGCCCACCGGTCCGTCGGCGACCAGCGGCGAGGCGGCCAGCCAGTCGAGGTACGCGCCGGCGTCCCGCACGGCCCGCTCCGCGGTGAGCCCCTGAAGGAGCGGCCGGAGCTGCTCGAAGATCTCCGGCCGCTCGGCGGCGCCGATGAAGTCGGGGAGTTCCACCACGGGCGCCCGCCCGGCCCGGTACAGGACGTTGGGCACCAGCACCGTGTAGCCGTGTCCGGCCAGGCGCTTGGCCATCGCCTCCAGCGAGGGGCGCAGCCCGTAGGCGTCCATGTACAGCAGGACCCCGGGGTGCGCACGGCCGTCGTCGGGGTGGGCGAGCCAGGCGTCCACGACGCCGTCCCGCGTGGGAATGTCCAGGGGCGTACCGTGCACGGTGATCATGTCCGTACCTTTCCTCGGGTGGGGTACAGCGTCGGGCAGCCCCCGATCCGCTCCGCGGCACCACACGGCACCACGGCACACCACGGCGCAACACGGCGCAGCACGGTGTCGCGACACCGGCCGGCGTCATCAACCCTTGCCATAAGGCGCCCTTTAGGACATGCAAAGAAGTGTTATGAGGGGAAATCAGGTCGTATGCGCAGCGCCGGCCTGTGCCTGGTGGGACCTGCGGGAACGCCCGGGCGGGTGACGCCGTGGCCCTTCGGCAATCCCCCTCGTGGTCATGGCGATAAGTCGACCCGTAGTCGTACGCCCATGCGGGACTGAGATGTCAGAACGGCGTGCAATTCCGGCCGGACGCCGGTGACCGGTTGGTTGCGGGTAGGCGGCGCCCGCCCGGACGATCGCCCTGTTCCCGCATGCCGTCCGGCCGTACATCGGCCGTCCGGCATGCCTGTGTGCGAGGAGGGGTCCCATGAACGACCAGTTGAGCCTCAGCCCGGATGCCGCACGGCAGCTCGCGACAACCACCAAGACCACCCCGCAGATGCGCGGCATCACGCCGCGCTACCTGCTGCGAGCACTGCCCTGGGTGGACGTCGAAGCGGGCGTGTTCCGCGTCAACCGGCGGCGGACCTACGTCCTCGGCGATGACCGCATCAGCACGCACAACGACGGCGGTTCGCCCCGCGTCATCCCGGGCGACCTGCGGGAACTCCCCTACCTCCGGGAGGCCGACGACAACCTGCTGACCGAACTGGCCGGCGCCTTCACGGAAGTGCCGTTCGAGGCCGGGCAGATGCTGGCCCAGGACGGTGCGGCGCACGACCAGCTGTGGGTGATCGCCCAGGGCCGCGCCGAGAAGCGGGTGAGCGGCCGCTACGGCGAGGACGCGGTGCTCGAAGTGATCGGCGACGGCCAGTTCTTCGACCTCGACGCCTGGACCCGCGGCGAGCCCATGCCGTACCGCGTCAAGGCGCTCACCCCCGGTGTGGCCCTGTGCGTCGACCGCAGCGCGCTCGCCGGACTCTGCGACCGCGACGCGACGGTGCGCGGCGCGCTGGACGCCTACCTCTCGACGGACGGCGTGCTGCCCGGCGCGGAGGTGCCGGTCGACCTCAGCTCCGGCCACGTCGGCGAACCCGACCTCCCGGCCACCTTCGTCGACTACGAGGACACGCCCCGCGAGTACCACATGACCCTCGCGCAGACCGTCCTCCGCGTCCACACCAGGGTCTCCGACCTTTACAACGGGCCCATCGACCAGATCCGCGCCCAGTCCAACCTCACCGTGCACGCCCTGCGCGAGCGGCAGGAGGCCTCGCTGCTCAACCACCCGGAATTCGGGCTCTTCAACAACGTGGCGCCCGGTCAGCGGGTGCAGGCGCGCACCGGCTCACCGACCCCCGACGACCTGGACGAGCTGCTGACCCGGGTCTGGAAGCAGCCCGGCTACTTCCTCGCCCACCCCAGGGCCATCGCCGCGTTCGCCCGGGAATGTACGCGCCGGGGTGTGCCCCCGGTCATCGACAACAGCTTCGGCAGCCCACTGCTGACCTGGCGCGGTGTGCCGCTGCTGCCGTCCGACAAGGTGCAGTTCTCCGGCGGTGCGGGCATCGGCACGACCGAGATCCTGCTGATGCGGGTGGGCGAGGCCGAACAGGGCGTGGTGGGCCTGCGCCCCGCCAAGATCGAGGACGAGGTGGAACCCGGCCTGTCGATGCGGAACATGGGCGTCGACCAGAAGGGCATCACGTCGTACCTGATGACGGCCTACTTCAACACCGCGGTACTGGTGGAGGACGCACTCGCCGTCCTCCAGAACGTCGAGGTCGCCAACTACCATGACTACTCCTGACGTCCTCCGGGGCGCCTGGCCGAGCGCCCCGGCTGTGACCACTCCGCCGAGCACGACACCGACCACGGCGCCGGCCGCGACACAGGTCACTGCGCCGGCCACGGCGGTCACTGCGCCGGCCACGGCGGGAGTTGCCGCGCCCGTAGCGACACCGGATGCGACGGCCGGCACGGCGCCGGACGCGACGGGCCTTACCGCCCCGGTCGATACGCAAGCCTCCCCCTATCCCTTGCCGTCCGCCACCGTCCTCCCCGGTCAACCGGCCGGATTTTCACCGGAGTTGGCCCGGCGGGACATCCCGATCCTGTACCGGACGGTGAACGGGCACCCCCTCGTGTGGCTGGACAACGGAGCCACCACTCAGAAGCCGCGCCAGGTGATCGAGGCGCTGGCGGGCTTCTACGGCTCCGCCAACTCCAACATCCACCGCGGCGCGCACACCATGGCCCGGGAGGCCACCGAGATGTACGAGGCGGGCCGGGCGGCGGTGGCCCAGTTCCTGGGCGCGCCGTCACCGGACGAGATCGTCTTCGTACGCGGCACCACCGAGGCGATCAACCTCGTCGCCCAGAGCTGGGGGCGCGCCAACCTCGGTCCCGGGGACGACATCCTGGTCTCCACACTGGAGCACCACTCGAACATCGTTCCCTGGCAGCTGATCGCCAAGGAGACCCGGGCCCGGGTGGTCCCCGTACCGCTGCAACCGGACGGGCAGGTCGACCTCGACGCGTACGCCGATCTGCTCTCCATGCGCACCCAGCTCGTCGCGATCAGCCAGGTCTCGAACGTGCTCGGCACCGTCGTGCCGGTACGGGAGATGACGGCGCTGGCGCACCGGTACGGCGCGAAGGTGCTGGTCGACGGGGCGCAGGCGGTGGCGCACTTCCCCGTCGACGTAACGGATCTGGACGCCGACTTCTACGCGTTCTCGGGCCACAAGCTGTTCGCCCCCACGGGCATCGGCGCCCTGTACGCGAAGCCGGACGTCCTGGAGGAGATGGCGCCGTGGCAGGGCGGCGGGAACATGATCGAGTCCGTCGACTTCACCCGCACCACCTACGCGCCGGTGCCGCACCGTATGGAGGCCGGCACCGGGCACATCTCCGGAGTGGTGGGCCTGCTGGCCGCGCTGAACTGGCTGACCTCCTTCGACCGGAATGCCATCGCCGCCTATGAGACGGCGCTGACGGCCCACGCCCAACAGGCGCTGTCCACGGTTCCCGGGCTGGAACTCCTGGGTTCCGCGCCCGGCCGGGTCGGCGTGCTGACCTTCACCCTCGCCGGCCAGGACCCGTCCCGGATCGCCGACTGGCTGGACCGGGACGGCATCGCCATCCGCGCCGGCCACCACTGCGCCCAACCCGCCCTGGCCCACTACGGGTTGACGAGCGCGGCGCGTGCCTCCCTGGCGCTCTACAACACCCCGGAGGAGGTGGACAAGCTGGCAGCCTCGCTGCAACAACTGCAACTGCAGCAGGACGCCTGACGGACCGGCGTGGGCGGCCGGCTCGCCCGCCGCCGCCTCGCCCCGTCCCGCCGTCGCCGTCCGGATCACGGGCGGCGACGGCGGGACGCCCGTCGGTAAAGCGTCATCCGTACGACGACCAGCGGAGAGGGAGGGCCGTGGGGGAGGAGGCTCGCTTGCCTCGAAGGGCGCTCTTGCGGCCGGTCCCCGGGCATTCAGCAAAGAATTTCGGGTATGGGACCGATGGCTATCCGATGGCTGCCTACCTACCGCAAGCCTGCCTGAGCAGGAGGTGACGGCGATGCCGGGACCGCAGCCCGATCACTACGCCGTGCTCGGTGTCCAGCCCTCCGCGTCCGCGCGCCAGATCACCACGGCCTACCGCCGCCTCGTCCGCAGCCTGCACCCGGACACCGGTCCGGCCCGGCCGGCAGCGGAGCAAGAACTCGGAGAGGTACTGACGGCGTACCGCGTCCTCCACGACCCGCAGAGCCGGGCCCGTTACGACGCGGACCGTGCCCTCGCTGAGCGCGACCGTCGCTCTGCGCAGGGGCGGGCTCCACGCGCGGGAGCGGGCCGCTCGGGCCCCGGCCGCTCGGCCCCCGCCCGGACCTACCGCCCACGGCCGTCGGGCGACGAGGCCGACACCGTGATCGTGCTACACCTCGGCCCCGTGCGCATCGAAGTACTCGGCGTCCGTCACGCCGAGGACGATGCGCCGGCGACCGACGGGCTCGAGTCCCTGGAGTGGCTCCTGCGTCCGCTGTGGCAACGGGGCCGTCAGGGGCGTTAGTGGGGATGGGCGCGCGCCCTCACTCCGGCACCGGAACCTGCCCCTCCGGGTACTTCCTGACCCACGTTGCGCCGCACTCGGCGCAAGAGGAGTACTCGATCAGCTCGCCGTCTTCGGTGACGCCCAGGCTCTGTATCAGGCGGACGTGTACATGTGCACCCATCGGGGTTCCTTTCCGCTGTACGGCAGAAATTTCCGCAGCAAGGCGAAGAACGCGGAATGCCGAACATCCTGGACATAGGGCCCGTCAGGGTGTCAACGAAGTGGTCGCACTCTGAGACGAGTCGGGCGGCCGTCCGGTGACTTTCGTGACTGTCGGTGAGTGACCGGCCGGCCATCGACGGCGACCCACCGACGCCCGGCGACGACCGACCGACGCCCGCCGTACCGCGCACCTCGGCCGCCCCGATCTCCGCCCCCTCGGCTGCCCCGCCGTGTCCTGGCCGAGCACCCCTCGTTGACCGAACGACCGGCAACTACAGCCGGTAACCCACCACCTCACCCCAACTGACCCTTTGCCCCCTTGACCTCAGACCTCTGAGCTCAGACCTCTGGGATCAGACCTCAGGTCACTGACCTCTGAGCGCGATCACTTCACTTCGGGAGGAACCTGTGCGCGTGCGCAAGACGACTTTGACCCTCGCGGCCACCGCCGCGGCGCTGGCGGGAGTGGCCGGGGCCGTGCCCGCCGCCGCAGCCGACACCGGCACCCGGCTCCCCGTCGCCGAGACCACCGACGCCGTGCAGGGCATGGGATCGGCGGTGGCGCACCGGCTCGGCCTCCCCGTCGCCCACCCGGGCGCGGACCACCGGGCGCGGTAGACGAACGGACGTCAGAGCCGACGCACGCTCCGCGGGACGAGGTCCTCCGCCTGCATCGATCTGATCCGTACGGACTCCATGCCGTCAGTGCGCAAGCGGGTGCCCCCCCCCCGGGTGCGCATGAATGAGGGGACGGCTCGGGGGAGTTGGCGGGACAGGGTGGGGTTCAGGAGGGTGCCGCGTCAGGGTGCGGCGTCGGTGCTGCTCAGCTTTCCGGAGCGTCGCGGTGTGAGGCGGGGGCTCCGGAGCGGAGGCCGTCCATGACCAGGTCGAGGAGGCGGCCGGCGCGGGCCTGCCAGTCGCTGTGCGGGTCGATCTGCCAGAGGCCGGCGATGGCGAGCGAGAAGTCGTCGGGGGTCATGCCGGGGCGGATGGTGCCGGCCTCTTCGTTGGCCTTCAGCAGCAGGGCGAGGGCCGACGTCACCGGGCCGTGTCCGGAGGCGGCCAGGCTGCCGTGCGCGGTCGCCTTGCGGAGCGCGTCGGCCAGACCGGCCTTGGCCATGGCGTACTGGGCCAGGCGGTCCATCCATTCCCGCAGCGCCTGGTCGGGGGAGCGGGTGTCGAGCAACTGGGCCGCGGTGTCGGCGACCTGCTGGACCTCGTAGCGGTAGACCTCAAGGACGAGCGACTCGCGGTTGGGGAAGTTGCGGTAGAACGTCGCCTGCCCGACGCCGGCCTTCTTCGCGATCGCGCTCAGCGGGGCGTCGGCCGCGCGCGTCAGCTCCTCCAGGGCGACTTCGAGGATGCGCTCGCGATTCCGTTGCGCGTCCGAGCGCAGTGGAGCGTCCTTCTTCTCCTGCACTCGTCCTCCTTTTCGGAAATCACTGCCGGAACAGCCTTGCTAACCGGACAGGTGTCCGGTAGATTCACGGTAATCGGATAGCTGTCCGGTTAGCTCCACCATAGCGGCAGAAACGGGTGGTGGGGTGGTCGCCTTCCTGTACTTGCTACGTTCGCCACGTTTGCCACGTTCACTACGTTGCCGTGCTCCTCGCACGTATTGACTGCAATGCAATGCAATGCACTGCGCTGCACTGCATTGACCTGCACCGCACTCGATCTGCCCTGTCGTGTTGGCGTGCTGAGGCGCCGACGCACTGCATGCACTGCCTTCCCGAAGGTGCCTGACTGAAGGTGCCCTCCTGAAGGTGCCCTTCTGAAAGTGCCCTTCTGAAGGTCCCCTCGGCGCTCGCCCGGACGCCGGACACCGGACCGTAGACGCCGGATCTGCGATCCCCCTTGCCCTGAACGCCTAGCCCCGCCCGCCTTCTTGACCGTCCGACCTTCCCCGAGCTCCCTGTCCCTGCCCTCTTTCCTTCCCTGCCTCCCCTCCCGTTTCGCGCATCGGATACGTGAAGTCACACGCGAAAGAAGCTGATCATGGCCCTATCGACGTCCAGTGCCATCACTTTGAACATCAACGGCGAGAAGCATGCGCTGCCCGTCGACCACCGCACCACACTGCTCGACGCGCTGCGCGAGCGGCTCGATCTGACAGGTACCAAAAAGGGCTGTGACCAGGGCCAATGTGGTGCTTGTACGGTGCTGATCGACGGGCGCAGAGCCGTCTCCTGCCTTCAGCTCGCGGTGGCCGCCGAGGGGCGGGAGATCACCACGATCGAGGGCGTGGCGGACGGTGAGACGCTCCATCCGGTGCAGCAGGCCTTTCTCGACCTCGACGGCTATCAGTGCGGGTACTGCACCCCGGGGCAGATATGTTCCGCCCTCGCGGTGATCGAGGAGCACGCGGCCGGCTGGCCGAGCGCGGTGAGTGCCGATGTACGGCCGGAGGCGGGGGTTCCGCCCTTGACGCCCGAGGAGATCCGGGAGCGGATGAGCGGCAACCTGTGCCGCTGCGGGGCGTATGTGTCGATCGTCCAGGCCGTCGCGCGAGCGGCAGCCGCGCACGGTGCCGGATCGACGCAGGGGATCGAGACCCAGGAGAGCGAGAGGCAGGAGAGCGCGACGCGGGGATTCGAAGCGGGTGCGGCGGGCTCGGCGGGTGCGGAGGTGACGGCATGAGGGAATTCGGCTATCGGCGGGTCTTCGACGTTCCCGGGGCGGTCGCGCTGCTCGGGTCCGATCCGGAGGCGCGCTTTCTCGGTGGGGGCACCAATCTCGTCGACCTGATGAAGGCCGGGGTGGAGCGGCCCGGACTGCTCATCGACGTACGTGAACTCCCTCTGGACGGGATCGCGTTCACGGAGGGCGGCGGGCTGCGGATCGGCGCCACGGTGACCAACAGCGATCTCGCGGCCCATCCCGACGTGCGGCGGCGCTACCCGGCGTTGGCGCAGGCGGTGCTCGCCGGTGCCTCCGGCCAGTTGCGCAACATGGCCACCGTCGGCGGGAACCTGCTGCAACGGACGCGCTGCGGGTACTTCACCGACCTCACCCGTCCCTGCAACAAGCGGACGCCCGGCAGCGGTTGCCCCGCCATCGAGGGCGAGCACCACAATCACGCGATCCTCGGCGCCTCCGCGCACTGCGTCGCCGTCCACCCCTCGGACATGGCGGTGGCGCTGGCCGCCTTCGACGCCGTCGTCCACTACGAAACGGCGGACGGGCCGGGTGAGTTGCCGTTCGCGGAGTTCCATCTGCCCGTGGGGGACACCCCGCATCGGGAGACCGCACTGCCCGCCGGGGCGCTGATCACCGGCATCACCCTGCCGCCCCTGCCGGTCGCCGCGGCTTCGCGCTACCGCAAGGTGCGGGAGCGCGCGTCGTACGCCTTCGCGATCGGCTCGGTCGCCGCCGCCCTCGACGTCCGCGACGGGGTCGTGCGCGACGTCCGCCTCGCCCTCGGGGCGGTGGCGTCACGGCCGTGGCGGGCCCTGGCGGCCGAGCGGGTGCTGACCGGGAAGCCGGCCGGCGCCGACGCGTTCGCCGCCGCCGCGGACGCCGAACTCGCCGCCGCCGAGGCACTGCCCCACAACGGATACAAGGTGACGCTGATGCGCAATCTCATTGTCGCCCTGCTGACCGAGCTCGCCGAGGAGGCCGCGCGATGACCACGACGACGGAAACCACCGCGGTACGGAAGGCCGTCGGCACCGCGCACACCCGGGTGGAGGGCCTGGCCAAGGTCACCGGCGCGGCGCGCTACGCCGGCGAGATCCCGTTCGCCGAGCTCGCCCACGGCTGGCTGGTGGTGTCCACCATCGCCCGCGGCCGGATCCGCTCGGTGGAGTCCGGTCCCGTCCTGGCGATGCCCGGCGTGCTCACCGTGCTGCACCACGGCAACGCCCCGCGCGTGGACACCGACTACGTCGGCATGCTGGGCGTTCCGCCGGACCCGACCTGCGCGGTGTTCCAGCACGACCGGGTGCCGAGCCTGGGCTGGCCGGTGGCGCTGGTCGTCGCCGAGACGTCCGAGCAGGCCAGGGAGGCCGCCGAGGCGCTGGTGGTGCACTACGACCAGGAGCCCCACGACATCGATTTCGCCGGCGGGCACCCGGACGCCTACCCGCTGGACGGCCATCTGCCGGCGGTGGCGGAGAAGGGCGACCTGGAGGCCGAACTCACCGCGTCCGCCGTCGTCCTGGACGCCGAGTACACCACGCCCGAAGAGCACCACAACCCGATGGAGCCCCATGCGGCGACGGCCCGCTGGGACGGCGGCCGGCTGGAGGTCGTCGACTCCAACCAGGGCGCCACCTGGGTCGTGGGCGAGCTCGCCAAGCTGTTCTCGCTCGACCCGTCCGCGGTGCGGGTGCGGTCCGAGCACATCGGCGGCGGGTTCGGCAGCAAGGGCGTGCGCGCACACCAGGTGGCCGCCGTGATGGCCGCGACCGCCCTCCAGCGCCCCGTACGCGTCGTCCTGACCCGCCGTCAGATGTTCTCGCTGGCCGGATACCGCAGCCCCACCAGCCAGCGGGTCAGGCTCGGCGCCGACGCCGACGGGCGGCTGCGCGCGCTGGAGCACCGCGCCCTGAGCCTGACCTCCACCGTGCACGAATTCATCGAGCCGAGCGCCGCCGTGGCCCGGGTGATGTACGACGCGGACGCCCACCACACCGCCAACACCGTCGTACGGCTCGACGTGCCGACACCGACGTTCATGCGCGCGCCGGGCGAGGCACCGGGGTCGTTCGCGCTGGAGGCGGCGCTCGACGAGCTCGCCGAGAAGTGCGGGATCGACCCGATCGAGCTGCGGCTGCGCAACGAACCCGAGAAGGGCCCGGTCTCCGGCCTGCCGTTCAGCAGCCGCAATCTGCGCGCCTGTTTCGAGGAGGGCGCCCGCCGGTTCGGCTGGGCCGGCCGGGACCCGCGTCCCGGGCTCCGCCGTGACGGGCGCTGGCTGCTCGGCACCGGCACGGCCGCGGCCTCCTTCGGCGCCGGAGCCGCACCCTCCACGGCGGCCCTGACCGCCGAGGCCGACGGCACCTTCACCGTACGGATTGCCGCGGCCGACATCGGCACCGGAGCGCGCACCGCGCTCACCCTGGTCGCCGCCGACGCGCTGGAGGTCCCGCCGGACCGGATCCGGGTGCGCATCGGGGACAGCGACTTCGGCCCGGCGATGATCGCAGGCGGCTCGATGGGCACCCGCTCCTGGTCCTGGGCGGTGCTGGCTGCGGCGGAAGAGCTGCGCGAGCGGCTCGCACTGGGCGCGGACCTCCCACCGGAGGGCATCACCGTACGGTCGGACACCACCGCGGCGATCGGCGCCCTCGCGCAGAAGGAACGGCACTCCTTCGGCGCACAGTTCGCCGAGGTCGCGGTGGACGTCGCCACCGGCGAGGTGCGGGTCCGGCGCATGCTCGGCGTCTTCGCGGCGGGCCGGATCGTCAATCCCCTCACCGCGCGCAACCAGTTCGTCGGTGGCATGATCTGGGGCATCTCCATGGCCCTGCACGAGGAGGCGGTCCGGGACCGCGCCTCGGGCGGCCACGTCGGCGCGGACCTCGCCGGCTATCACGTCGCCACACACGCCGACGTACCGCTCGTCGAAGCGGACTGGGTGGACGATCCGGACCCGGACGACCCGGTGGGGATCAAGGGCATCGGCGAGATCGGCCTCGTCGGTGCCGCGGCAGCCGTCGCCAACGCGGTCTGGCACGCGACCGGTGTACGGCACCGGCATCTGCCGATCCGGCCGGACCGGGTCCTGCAGGCGGGGACCGGACGAGGAAGCGTGGGAGAGCGGGATGCTGGACATCGCCGATGAACTGAACCGGTGGACCGAGGAGGGCCGGGAGTTCGCCGTCGCCACGGTCGTGGGCGTCGGCGGCAGCGCCCCGCGCAGCCCCGGCGCCGCCCTCGCCGTCGACAGCCGGGGCACGGCCATCGGGTCGGTCTCCGGCGGATGCGTGGAGGCGGCCGTCTACGACCTGTGCGCCCAGGCGCTACAGGAGGGCACGATCGTCCGCGAACGCTTCGGATACAGCGCCGAGGACGCCTTCGCAGTCGGCCTGACCTGCGGCGGAACGATCGACGTCCTGGTCACCCCGGTGACCGCCGACGCCCCGGACCGGCCGGTGCTCGCCGCCGCGCTGGCGGCCGCCGCCCGCGGAGAGGCGGCGGCCCTGGCCCGGGTGATCCGGGGCCCGGCCGACCTCCTCGGCCGGGCGCTGCTCGTCCGCCCGGACGGCTCCCACGAAGGCGGTCTCGGCGGCGGGCCGGATCTGGACCGGACGGCACGGGGCGAGTCCCGCGCCATGCTCGACGCGGGCCGCACCGGCAGCTTCGACGTCTCGGCGGGCGGCACCCGTTGCGAGGCGGAGCTGACGCTGTTCGTCGAGGCGAGCGTACCGCCGCCCCGCATGATCGTCTTCGGTGCGGTCGACTTCGCCGCGGCCCTGGTGCGCACCGGCAAGTTCCTCGGCTACCACGTCACCGTCTGCGACGCCCGCCCCGTCTTCGCCACCCAGGCCCGCTTCCCGGAGGCCGATGAGATCGTGGTCGACTGGCCGCATCGCTACCTCCGGCGCACCGCGACCGACGGCCGTACGGCCCTGTGCGTGCTCACCCACGACGCCAAGTTCGACATCCCCCTGCTGGAGGTGGCGCTGCGCCTGCCGGTCGCGTTCGTCGGCGCGATGGGGTCCCGCCGCACCCACGACGACCGCGACCGAAGACTCCGCGAGGCCGGCCTCACCGACCGTGAGCTGGCCCGGCTGCACTCGCCGATCGGCCTCGACCTCGGGGCCCGTACGCCCGAGGAGACCGCCCTGTCCATCGCCGCCGAGATCGTCGCGTCCCGTCGCGGCGGCACGGGCCGGCCGCTGACCGGCTCCGGCACCCCGATCCACCGCGACCCCGCCGACCCGGCCCCGGGCCCGGCCGGCTCAACCGCCGCCGCCTGAGCCTCCCCGGAGGTCGTCTTCTCCGGAACGGAGCTCGCCGGGGCCGCGGACCGGCGCCGTACCTGGGAGTTCCTGGGCGAGCTGGCGGCCTGAGCGCGGCGGCCGGGCCCCGGAAACACCGCCGCGCGGGCCCGGTCACCGCCGTACAGTCATGCGATACCTCAGCGTGGTGCGTACCGGCCACCTCGGTGCGCGAGGTACACATAGAACATGGCCCGATTTTCCGGCCGCTTTCCGTGGTTCGCTCCGACGCGCAGGCACACCGGTCGGAGCCCGGGCGGCAACGGCCGGCGGGCCCGGGACGACGGCCCGCCGAAGCCGCTGAACCAACGCCTGCGCGGCCTGGTGGACGTCCACAGCGTCGCCGGCCAGATGTTCCTCCTGCAGGTGCTGATCGTGCTGCTGCTCGTCGTGGCCGCGGTGATCACGCTGCTGGTCCAGGCGCGCAGCGACCGGTTCCAGGGCGCCCGGGACCGTTCGCTCGCCTCCGCCGAGTCCTTCGCGCACGCCCCCGGCCTGCCCACCGTGCTGAAGAAGGGCCATCCGGGCGCGAGCGCGGTGCTCCAGCCGCTGACCGAGGACGCCCGCAAGCGCGGCGGGGTGGACTTCATCGTCGTCATGGACCGCAAGGGGATCCGCTACACCCACCCGATCCCCAGCCGGATCGGCAAGAAGTTCGTCGGCAACATCAAGCCGTCCCTCGCCGGCCGCACCACCATCGAGAGCGTCTACGGGCCGCTCGGCCACGAGGTGCAGGCAACGGTCCCGGTGAAGGACGCCCAGGGCAAGGTGGTGGCCCTGGTGAGCTCCGGCATGCGGGTCAGCCGGGTCAGCAGCGCCGTCGACCGTCAGGTGCCCGTCGTCATCGGTGCCGGCGGCGCCGCGCTCGCCCTCACCACGGCCGGCACCGCACTGGTCAGCCGCCGGCTGCGGCGCCAGACCCGGGGACTCGGCCCGGCGGAGATGACCCGGATGTACGAGCACCACGACGCGGTGCTGCACGCCGTGCGCGAGGGCGTACTGATCCTCGACGCGGACGGGCGGGTCCTGCTGGCGAACGACGAGGCCCAGAAGCTGCTGGGCCTGCCCGCCGACGCCGAGGGGCAATGCCTCACCGGCCTCGGCCTCGATTCCAAGATCGCCGAGCTGCTGACGTCCGGGCGGGCGATCTCCGACGAGGTGCTGCCGGTCAACGACCGGCTGCTCGCGCTGAACATCCGGTCCACCGACCGCCAGGGCGGCCCGCCCGGCAGCGTCGCCACGCTGCGGGACTCCACCGACCTGCTCGCCCTCGCGGGGAAGGCGGAGGTCACCCAGAGCCGGCTGCGGCTGCTGTACGAGGCCAGCGTGGCCATCGGCACCACCCTCGACGTACGGCGCACCGCCGAGGAGCTGACCCAGGTCGCCGTGCGGTGGTTCGCCGACTACGCCAGCGTCGACCTGGCCGAACCCGTACTGAGCGGCGGAGAGCCACCGGTGGGCTCGTACCGCGAGGCGCCCGAGCTGCGCCGGGTGGCGGTCGCCGGGATCCGCGACGACCACCCCCTCTACCGGCCGGGCGAGGTGCACACCTACCTCTCGCTCACCCCGATGGCCACCGGATTCGTCAGCGGCCAGTCCGTGCTCGTACCCGATGTGCGGGCCGCCGGCGACTGGTACCCCGACGACCCCGGGCGGCTGGAACTGGTCATGAGCCACGGCTGCGAATCCCTGATCACCGTTCCGCTCCAGGCCCGCGGCGTCCGGATGGGGATCGTCAACTTCTGGCGCTCCCGGGAGCGGCCCTACGAGGAGGGCGAGCTGTCGCTGGCCGAGGAGATGGCGGCCCGGGCCGCCGTGTGCATCGACAACGCGCGCCGCTTCACCCGCGAGCACGCCATGGCCGTCACCCTCCAGGAGAGCCTGCTGCCGCGCGGTCTGCCCGAACAGAGCGCCCTCGACCTCGCCCACCGCTACCTGCCCGCACAGACCGGGGTGGGCGGCGACTGGTTCGACGTCATCCCGCTGCCCGGCGCCCGGGTCGCACTGGTCGTCGGGGACGTCGTCGGGCACGGGCTGCACGCCGCGGCGACCATGGGACGGCTGCGTACCGCGGTGCAGAACTTCTCCACCCTCGACCTGCCGCCCGACGAGCTCCTCGGCTTCCTGGACGAGCTGGTCAACCGCATCGACGAGGAGGCCATCGCGGCGAACGACGAGGCCACGGTCGCCGGCGCCACCTGCCTCTACGCCATCTACGACCCGGCCTCCGGCCGCTGCGCGCTGGCCCGGGCCGGCCACCTCCCGCCGGCCCTCGTCCACCCGGACGGCACCGTCGCGTACCCGGACCTCCCGGCCAGCCCGCCGCTCGGCGTCGGCGGCCTGCCCTTCGAATCGGTGGAGCTGTTGCTGCCCGAGGGCAGCAATCTGGTGCTCTACACCGACGGCCTGGTGGAGGACCGCAACCACGACATCGACACCGGCATGCACCAGCTCGCCACGGCCCTGGCGCACCGCGACCGGACGCCGCAGGAGACCTGCGACGCCGTGCTCGGCGCCCTGCTCCCCGACCGGCAGCGCGACGACATCGCCCTCCTCGTGGCGCGCACCCGCCTGCTGCCGCCCGACCGCATCGCCGAGTGGGAGGTGCCCGCCGACCCCGCGGCCGTCGGCGAGGCCCGCGCGCACCTCACCCGGCAGCTCCTGGAGTGGGGCCTGGAGGAGGAGGTGTTCACCACCGAGCTCATCCTCAGCGAGCTGGTCACCAACGCCATCGTCTACGCCTCCGGCCCGATCGGCGTCCGCCTGCTGTACGACCGCACGCTGATCTGCGAGGTCTCCGACACCAGCAGCACCGCGCCCCATCTCCGGTTCGCCGCGGGCGAGGACGAGGGCGGCCGCGGGCTCTTCCTCGTCGCCCGGATGGCAGGGCGCTGGGGCACCCGTTACACCGCCGAAGGCAAGATCATCTGGGCGGAACTGGCCCTGCGCTGACCGCCCGCGGGCCGGCGCGGAGGTGGATTTGCGTCCGGCCCGGGGCGGTGTGCGACAGTGGGCCGTCCGGTCGGCCGGGCCCGCCCCCGTGCGCTGCCGCCGCCGGGCTCCCCCCACCCCCACGGACGGTTCCGACCGCGCCCGCGCGCGCAGCGGAACCGCCGCCTTCCCGTGTCCGTACGTCCCCCTGAGAGCGATGCTGGCAACGACCCTCGTCCCCCGGGCCACCGATCTGTTCGACCAGGGCCTGGAACGCCGGACCGGTTCCGCCCTGCTGCGTTTCGGCGCCGCGCGGCAGCGACCGGCCGGCCGGCCCGGCTGGTCCGGCGACGGCGCCGTGGCCTGGCTCGACGACACCCGCGGGCACGTGTGGAGCGTCGGCGGACCCCAGGCCGCGGCCGGACTGGTGCTGCGCGCCGCGCTGGGCCTGCCCGACCGGGTGCAGGAGTTCACCGGCCCGCGCGGCACGGCCGCCCTGGTCGGCCGCCACCTCCCGGTGACCGACGTCGTCGAGTGGGTCTTCCGCTGGACGCTCCAGGAACCGCCCGTCCAGCGCGCGGAGGAGCGGGTGGTCGTGCTCGACGAGACCCACCACGACGAACTGCTCGCCTTCCTCGGGGTGCACAGCCCGGCCCACTCCACCGGACCCGGCTCCTCCGCCGTCAGCCTGTGGGCGGGCATCCGCGGCCCGGACGGGAACCTCGAGGCCTGCGGCGCCCTGAGCAGCCTGCGGGACACCGGCGCCCCGCTCATGGCCTCCGTCGCCACCGACGCCGCGCAGCGCGGCCAGGGCCTCGGTGCGGCACTGACCGCATGGCTGACCCGGTACGCGGTGCGCCGGCACGGCTTCTGCACGCTGTGGCAACTCGCCGACAACACGCCCGCCGACCGGCTCTACACCCGCCTCGGCTACCGCAACGAGGACCCCTGCGTGTCCGCCCGCCTCATCACGCACTGACCCGGGACACCGCGGACACCGCCGCCGGCCGGGCCCCGGCTCACCGGCCGGCCGGCGCCGGGTCCGGCAGGACCCGCAGGAGCAGCGAGAGGGCGACGGCCAGGGCGAGGTCGAAGAACAGCGCCGCCATCAGGGCGTGCCCGTAGGCGCCGACGTCGTGGCGTGCGGCGTGGCCCAGCGTCCCGTAGAACAGGACGCCGACCAGCGCGACCCCGACCGAGCCGCCGATCTGCTGGCCGGTGGAGAGCACACCGGAGGCCATCCCGATCTCCGCCGGCCGGATGCGGGCGAGCACGGCGTTGAGCAGCGGCGTGACCAGGACCCCGTTGCCCAGGCCCACGACGAGCAGCGGCAGGGCCAGCGACCGGGCCGTCAGCGTCTGGCCGGCGAGCCCGACGACAGCGAGCGACATCGCGTGGCCGAGCCCGAGGACCAGCGCCCCGGCCTGGAGCAGCCGCTTCCCGTACCGCGCCAGCCGCCCCGCCACCAGGCTCCCGGTGAAGAAGCCCGCGGCGAACGGCAGGTAGAACACCCCGGCGCCCAGCGCGTCCAGCCCCAGCCCGTCCTGCACGGTCACGGACAGCACCAGGAAGAAGGAGTTGATCCCGAAGTACGCCAGGAGGACCAGCACCATCCCGATCGCGAAGGCCCGCTCCCGCAGCAGCCCCGGCCGTACCAGCGGGGACCGGCCGCGCGCCTCGACCCGGCGTTCCACGGCACCGAAGCCGAGCAGGGCGAGCACCCCCGCGGCCAGGCTGACCCACGCCCAGGCGGGCCAGCCGGCCTCCCGGCCCTCCACCACGGGCACGACCAGGAGGAACAGTGCCACCGTCAGCACCGCCACGCCCGCCAGGTCCAGCCGACGGCCCTCGGGCGCCCGCGACTCGGGCAGGAGGACCGCCGCGAGGGCCAGCGTCACCAGCCCGACGGGAACGTTGACCCAGAAGATCGGCCGCCAGGACGCGCCGAACAGGTCGGCGGAGAGCAGGACTCCGCCCAGCAGCTGGCCGGCCACCCCCGCCGTGCCGATCACTGCTCCCAGCACGCCGAAGGCCCGGGCCCGCCGCTCAGGCGGCAGCAGCACCTGGATCGTCGAGAAGACCTGCGGGAACATCACCGCGGCCCCGAGCCCCTGGACGAGCCGGGCCGCGATCAGCGCCCCGGCTCCGGGCGCGGCCGCACAGCCCACCGACGCCAGGGTGAAGAGGCCCATTCCGATGAGGAAACAGCGCTTGCGGCCGAACCGGTCGCCGAGGCGGGCACCGGTGATCAGCGCGACGGCGTAGGTGAGTTGATAGCCCGCCAGGATCAGCTGCACATCGGCGTCCGAGGCGCGCAGATCGTCCTGGATGGCGGGCGCCGCCACCAGCACGATGAAGGTGTCGAGCACGGCCATGAAGACGCCGGTGAGGACGACGGACAGGGCCCGCCACGGAGCGGGCGGGCGGGCCGCCGCGGTGTGCGGGGCAGCGGCGGCGGGCGAGGCGGGTACCGGACCGGCCGGCGGTCGGAGAGGAGTCATGCCTGCGACCCTGGCCCGGGCCGCAGGAACCGAACAGAGGCTATTTATCCTGGTGGCAGCGGTACCGGTGTCGGCCGAAGGACCACCTCAGGGCCTCGCCGCACGGGGCCGCGGGACGGGGAAGCGGCGGGCGCACGGCACGGTGCGCGGCGGAGAGGGGTCCGATGGCCGACCAGGAACGGCGCCGGGTGCTGGCGGAGTTCCTCCGCTCGCGACGCGAACGGGTCCCGCCCGCCGACGCCGGACTCCCCGCGGGCCCTCGCCGCCGTACGCCCGGCCTGCGCCGCGAGGAGGTCGCCGTCCTCTCGGGCGTCAGCGTCACCTGGTACACCTGGCTCGAACAGGCCAGGGACATCAGCGTGAGCCGTCAGGTGCTGCACAGCCTGGCCCGGGCGCTGCGGCTGTCCGCCGCCGAGACCCGCCACCTGTTCGCGCTGGCCGGGCAGCCGCTGCCCGCGCCGGCCGGCGACCACCCCGGCGGGCCGGAACTGCAGCGCCTGGTGGACGCGCTCGACCCGCACCCCGCGTACCTGCTCGCGCCCAACTGGGACCTGCTGGCCTGGAACCGCGCCGAGGCCGGCCTCATCGGCGACCCGGCCCACTGGGACGCCGCGGAACGCAACCTGATGCGCCTGGTGTTCACCCGCCCCAGGATCCGTACGCTCCTGGCCGACTGGGACGCCCAGGCCAGGGCCCTGCTGGAGCAGTACCGCGCCAGCGCCGACCGGCACCCCGACGACCCGGAATTCCGCCGGCTCACCGCCGAACTGTGCGCCCGCAGCGAGGAGTTCCGGACCTGGTGGGCCACCCATGACGTGGCGGACTTCCGGCCGGCGCGCAGGGAGTTCGACCATCCGTCACTGGGCCGGCTGACCTTCGACTACGTCAAGCTCGCGGCCGTGGACGCACCGGGCGTCACCCTGGTCTCCTGCCTGCCCGCCGACGCGGCGACCGCCGCCAGACTCCCCGAACTCGCCGCGCTCAGCCCGGTGGGCGATCCCCCTCCGGCGGGAGGAGCCGCAGCGGCAGGGACTTGAGGCCGTGGATGAAGTTCGACACCAAGTACCTTGGTGGGGCGGCGAGTTCCAGGGCGGACAGCAGATCGCGGGTCTCCTCGTAGAGCACCCGCAGCTGCAGCCGGGCGAGATGGGCACCCAGGCAGACGTGCGGGCCGTCGCCGAAGGAGACATGGGGGTTGGGCGAACGGGCGAGGTCCAGGCGGTGCGGGGCGGCGAACACCCGCTCGTCGTAGTTGGCCGAGCCGTGGAAGACGACCACCTTGTCACCGGCGCGGATCGGGCGGCCGGCAAGTTCCGTGTCGCATGCCGCGGTACGGCGGAAACTGAGCACCGGCGGATGCCGGCGCAGCAGTTCCTCCACGCACGAGGACGTCGCCACGGCACCGGCGCGCAGCGCGCGGTAGGCGTCCGGGTGCCGGGCCAGGGTCAGCAGGCCGCCCGGTGCCGCGCTGCGGACCGTGTCGTTCCCCGCGATGGTCAGCAGGAAGAAGAACATCTCCAGCTCGGGCGTGGCCAGTTCGCGGTCCGTGGCGAGGACCGTCAGCACGTCGTCGCCGGGGTGCCGCCGCTTGTGGGCGGCCAGCTCGCGCGCGAACGCGAACATGTCCTGCAGCATCGCCGGCGAACGCGGATCGGCCGGACGGCCGTCCGGGCCGGACGCCGGCGGACCGGCTTCGTCCGGGTCCTGGTAGCCGATGACCCGCCGGGTCCAGTCCAGCAGCAGCCCGCGTTCACCGGGCGGCACCCCCAGCACGTCGGCGAGGTTGAGCAGCGCGTAATCGTCGGTAACGGTGGTGACCAGGTCGACCACACCGCTCCCGGCGCGCGCCGTGTCGAGCGCCGCGGTCAGCAGACCGCGGGCCCGGTCGCGTACCGCCGTCTCGAAGCGGTCGATCCGGCCCCGGGTGAAGGCCCGGCCGACCAGCCGGCGCAAACGACCGTGGGTGTTGGGGTCTCCCCTGCTCGAACGGAGTTGAGAGCTTGGGGAAGGGTCCTGATTGAGCATCATCCGCCGGATGAACGGCAGGTCGGCGGGGTCCGGATCGCGGATCTGGGTGGCGCCCAGGTACGACGAGAAGGTGCGGGCGTCCTTCAGGACGCGGACGACGTCGGCATGCCGGGTGACCGCCCAGAATCCGGGCCCGGCGGGCCAGCCGAGGACCTCGTGCTCCTCCTGCCAGGCCACCGGGTGCCGGTCGCGCAGCAGCCGGTAGGCGGAGTGCGGCAGCCCCTGGGCATAGCCGCGGGGGTCGAAGACGTCGGGTATCCGGGGAGCGTCGCCCGCCGGAGGCGTCATCCGGCCTCCGGCCCGCCGGCGGCCCTGACACCGCGGCCCCAGTCCCCGTCGCCGTCCGCGCGCAGGAAGTCCTCGACGGTGCGGATCAGCTCCAGCGGCGTCTCGTCCATCGCGTAGTGCCCGGCCGCCGACAGCTCGATCAGCTGGCTGTTGGCGTACCACCGCAGCCACGTCCGGCGGGTCAGTTCGGCGGTGAGCGCGGGGTCCAGGGCGCCGGTCACCGCCAGCGCCGGCACCGGCGAACCGTCGACGTCGTCGGCGAAGCCCTCACCGGCCCAGGAGTCCAGCCAGGTACGGAACGCCGTCGGATTGCTGCACTCCAGCGACCGCCGCACCATGCGGTCCAGCCAGGCGTCGGGGCGCCGGCCGCCGGATGTCAGGTCGATGATGGCCCGCCGGCTGTCCGGGGCGTGCGCCGCCGAGGAGAACAGCGCCCACTGGTCCGGCGGCAGCGGAAACCCGGAGGCGGGCACCGGCGAGATGCCGACCAGCCGCCGGACCCGCGCCGGGGCTGCGGCCAGCACCCGCTGGACGACGCTGCCGCCCATCGAATGGCCGAGCACCGAGAACCGGTCCCAGCCCAGCCGGTCGGCGAGCGCCAGCACATCGGCCGCGCCCTCCGCCGTGGTGTACGCCCCGGCCGCCTCCTGCGCCTCGCCGTAGCCACGGAGATCGACCAGTGCGTACTGGAAGGCGGCGCGGTCGAGGTCGGGGAGAAGCGGTGCGAAGGCGGACCGGTCGGCGAACCACCCGTGGACGGCGATCACCTTGTGCGGGCCCCTGCCGTGCAGGGCGTGGGGCAGGACGAAGGAAGTCACGGACCCCACACTGACCGTCACCACCGGGCTCCGCAAGGGCGTACCGGCGCGGGCGGGAGCCGTGAGACGGACGTGGCACCGATGGCGCCCTGAGGGTGCTCTGATAGGGCGCGCGCACCAGCGGGCAGGCATCCGGACATGACCGTCCTCCTCGGAACCTCCGGCTGGCAGTACAAGGACTGGCGCGGTGTCCTCTACCCGCCGGACCGGCCGCAGCGGCTGTGGCTGGAGGAGTACGCGCGCGGGTTCGCGACCGTCGAGAGCAACGCGGCCTTCTACCGGCTGCCCGAGGAGAAGACCTTCGCCGACTGGCGGGACCGGACCCCGGACGGCTTCGTGATGGCCGTCAAGGCGAGCCGCTATCTGACCCACATCAAGCGGCTGCGCACCCCGGAGGAGCCGGTGGACCGGCTGATGTCACGGGCCGCCGCCCTCGGGCCGCGGCTCGGACCCGTACTGCTCCAGCTGCCGCCCACGCTGCGGCGGGACGCCGGGCTGCTGGACGCCTGCCTCGGCTGCTTCCCGGCCGGTACGCGGGTGGCCGTCGAGCCCCGGCACGACTCGTGGTGGACCGAGGAGGTCCGGGAGGTGCTGGAGCGCCGGGGCGCGGCGCTGTGCTGGGCGGACCGGGGGTCCCGTCCCGTGGCACCGCTGTGGCGGACCGCCGACTGGGGCTACGTGCGGTTCCACGAGGGCCGCGCGGCGCCCTGGCCGCGCTACGGGAGAAAGGCGCTCGCCACCTGGGCGCGCCGGATCGCCGACACCTGGCCGGACCGGGCCGACGTGTACGCGTACTTCAACAACGACCCGGGCGGCGCGGCCGTGCACGACGCGAGCGTCTTCGCGCGGGCGGTGGCGGCCACCGGGCGCACGGTCAGCCGTACGCCGTCCGGGCGCGAGGGCAGACCTGACGAGAGAGCAGACCCGACGACGGGGCAGACGTGACGAGAGGGAAGCCATGACGCGAGGTGAGGACGGATGATCCGCAGGCGGGTGGTGGTCTCGGGGACCGTGCAGGGGGTGTTCTTCCGCGACACCTGCCGGCGCACGGCCGAGGCGCGGGGCGTGGCCGGCTGGGTGCGCAACGTTCGGGACGGAACGGTGGAGGCCGTCTTCGAGGGCGATCCGGAGAGTGTGCAGAAGCTGGTGGAGTGGGCGCACCAGGGGCCGCCCGCGGCGGTCGTCGACGCGGTGTCGGTGACGGAGGAGGAACCCGAAGGGCTGCCGGGCTTCGAGGTCCGGTAATCGCCCCGGACGCCTGAAGGTGCCGATTTCGTCCGGCCTGGCCAATTGCATGTGCCGTCGGGTCATACATCCCGACATCTCTGGTCATCCCGGCCCCTGTGTACCCCCTCGAAACGTAAATGCAGATATGTCCAGTCGCGGCCGGGTGCGGTGCCTTTTCCGGGGGTGCGGCGTCTTTTCGCAATGGCCGAGACGTTGCTTCCATGGGTGCGTGGTTCGTTGGATACGTCACCCGGTGACTGACAAAGCTGCACTTCAGCGGGGTTGTGAGGGCGAACGTGAACATCTGGAAAGGAAAATGGGTGGCAGGTTGCCTGACGCTTCGTTGGCGTGATTGCATCCTTCCGGTGCGGGAGATTGATCTTCGCGGCCCGGTTTATCGGGCGGTGAAGTCGCGCCGCTGGACCGTGCGCAATTTTTCTTGCATGTGGAGTGCATGAATGCGCGCGGTGTCCGCCAGGAAAATTGAGAGTAATGAAGGAAGGGCACGTACATGCGTGACATCGTCGAGACCTGCGAGATTGCCGACAGCGAGCTGGACAACATTTCCGGTGGTCTCGCCAGCGCCGGTGCCGAGGTGGCCGGCCACGGTGGTTCGGTGGCCATCGGCGACGTCGTCGGCACCGCCCAGTCGCTCGTCCCCTCCCTGCCCACCGGGCAGCTGGCCGGTCTGGCCACCGTGCAGACCAGCGACGTCTGAGACGTCACCGCAGACCTGCGGAGGCCGGCGCGGCACCGCGTCGGCCAGGACCCCGGGACCCACGGTCCCGGGGTCCCTCCCGTTGCCCGGCATGGTCGGCGGGAGGGGTGTAAAGAGGAGTTATGCGCCTCCGGCACGGTCCCGACCCGCCCGCCGGCTTCCGGCGGGGGAGCCCCGGCCTGCTGGTCGTCCCGCTGGCGATCATCGTGGCCGTGACCGTGGTGGACATCAACTCCCCGACGAGCATCCACCTCGGCCCGTTCCTGGTCGCCGCGCCCGCGATCACCGCCTCCTTCGCCGGACCCGGCCTCACCGCAGCGGTCGGCGCCCTCGCGGTGGCGGCCCAGATCGTCGTCGGCATGCTGCACGGCGGTCTGATGACCCCCAATCACCAGGCGCAAATCGCCGCCCTGCTGCTGATCTCCGTGCTCGTCACCGTCTTCCGGTACGTCCAGGACCGCCACCAGCGGCGGTTCAGCCAGGTGCAGTCGGTGGCCGTCGCGGCGCAGCAGGTCCTGATGCGGCCGCTGCCCGAACGCCTCGGCCCGCTGCGGATCGCCGCCACCTACCTCGCCGCCGACGCCGAGGCGCTGATCGGCGGCGACCTGTACGCGGTGGCGCCCACCCCGGGAGCCACCCGGCTGGTCGTCGGCGACGTCCGCGGCAAGGGACTGGCCGCCATCGGCGAGGCGGCGGTGCTGATCGGCGCCTTCCAGGGCTCCGCCTACCGCAACCTCTCCCTGCCGGCCATCGCGGCCCACCTGGGGAACTCCGTGCACTGGAACACCGCGCACCTCACCGCCGCCGATCCCGAGCCCACCGAGTCCTTCGTGACCGCGGTCGTGCTGGACGTCCACCACGACGAGCCGTTCCTCACGATGGTCAACTGCGGGCACCCGCCACCGCTCCTGCTGCGGGAGGGCAAGGTCCGTCCCCTGGAGGTACGGGAACCCGCGCTGCCCCTGGGAATCGGCGCCCCCGCGGAGGGCGACTACCAGGTCGAGACCTTCGGCTTCGCCCCCGGTGATCTGCTCCTGCTGTACACGGACGGGGTGATCGAGGCCCGGGACGCGACCGGCGCGTTCTACCGGCTGACGGACCGGGTCGCCGTCTGCACCGACCGGGACCCGGGCGCGCTGGTGGCGCACCTCCGCGACGACCTGCTGGCGTACGTCGGCGGAACCCTCAGCGACGACGTCGCCCTCATCGCCCTCACCAGGACGGACGGGCCGGAGCCGCGGGCGGATCACCCGTGACCGACACCTGCGCGGGACGGAGCAGATGGTCACCGACGCGGTAACCCTGCCGGAGCACCGCGGTGCACACGGCACCCGAGGGGCTTTCGGGACGGCTCATCGCCGTGAAGGTGACGGCCTCGTGGATCTCCGGATCGAAGGCATCACCCACGCTGCCGAAGGAGATCAGGCCCAGCGAGGTCAGTTCGGCCACCAGCGCCCGGGCGACCCGCCCGAAGCCACCCGTGACCTCGCCCTGCCCGGCCGCCTCCTCGACGGCGTCGAGCACCGGAAGCAGCCGGCCCAGCACATTGACCACGGCGATCTCACCGACCGCCAGCCGGTCCCGGTGCACCCGCTTGCGGTAGTTGTCGTACTCGGCCTTCAGGCGCTGCAGATCGGCCGTGCGCTCCTGCAGTTCGGCGGTGCGCTGCCGCAGCTCGGCGCGGAGCACGGCCTCCTGGGGGGACGTACCGGCCTCTTCGGACACGCGGGACGGCGGGGGACCGGTGTCCCGGTCGGTCCGCTCGGTACGGGACGACGGGGAACCGGCCTCGCTCCCGGAGCCGGCCTGCTGCCCGCGCCGTCCGGGCTCCGGCCGGTCCGCGCCGCTTCCGACGATGGCCAGCGGCGGCCGGGACGTGCCGCGGAGCCGGGTCGGGCGGCTCATGGCGTGCCTCCCTCCCGCTTGTCGTCGTCGACGATCTCGGCATCCACGACGTCGTCGGCGGCGTCGGACTTGCCCTGCTCACCCGCGCCGCCCCCGGCGGCTGTGGTGCCACCCGCGGCGGCCTGCGCGGCCTGGGCGTCGGCGTACATGGCCTGGCCGAGCTTCTGGGAGACGGCCGCGACCTTCTCGACGGCGCTGCGGATCTCCGCGGTGTCCTGGCCCTTGAGCTTCTCCTTCAGCTCACCGACGGCGGTCTCGACCTCGGTCTTGATCTCACCGGGGACCTTGTCCTCGTTGTCCTTGAGGAACTTCTCGGTCTGGTAGACGAGCTGCTCGCCCTGGTTGCGGGTCTCCGCGGCCTCGCGGCGCTGCCGGTCCTCCTCGGCGTGCCGTTCGGCGTCGCGCACCATCTGGTCGATGTCGTCCTTCGGCAGCGAGGAGCCGCCGGTGACGGTCATCTTCTGCTCCTTGCCCGTGCCCAGGTCCTTCGCGGTCACGTGCATGATGCCGTTGGCGTCGATGTCGAAGGACACCTCGATCTGCGGCACCCCGCGCGGGGCCGGCGGCAGGCCGGTGAGCTGGAACATCCCGAGCTTCTTGTTGTACGCCGCGATCTCGCGCTCGCCCTGGTAGACCTGGATCTGCACGGACGCCTGGTTGTCCTCGGCGGTCGTGAAGATCTCCGAGCGCTTGGTCGGGATCGTCGTGTTCCGCTCGATGAGCTTGGTCATGATGCCGCCCTTGGTCTCGATGCCCAGGGACAGCGGGGTGACGTCGAGGAGCAGAACGTCCTTGACCTCGCCCTTGAGGACACCGGCCTGCAGGGCGGCCCCCACCGCCACGACCTCGTCCGGGTTGACGCCCTTGTGCGGGTCCTTGCCGGTGAGCTCCTTGACCAGCTCGGTCACGGCGGGCATCCGGGTCGAACCGCCGACCAGGATCACGTGGTTGATGTCCGAGAGCTTGATCCCGGCGTCCTTCACCGCGTTGTGGAACGGCGTCTTGCAGCGCTCCAGGAGGTCCGCGGTCAGCTGCTGGAACTGCGAGCGGGTCAGCTTCTCGTCCAGGTGCAGCGGGCCCTCCGCCGAGGCGCTCAGATACGGCAGGTTGACCGTCGTCTCGGTGGCCGCCGACAGCTCGATCTTCGCCTTCTCCGCGGCCTCCCGCAGCCGCTGGGTGGCCATCTTGTCGTTCGACAGGTCGATGCCGTACGCGTTCTTGAACTGCTTGGCCAGGTAGTCGACGATCCGCTGGTCCCAGTCGTCCCCACCCAGATGGGTGTCGCCGTTGGTGGCCTTGACCTCGACCACGCCCTCGCCGATCTCCAGCAGCGAGACGTCGAACGTGCCACCGCCGAGGTCGAAGACCAGGATCGTCTGGTCGTTCTCCTTGTCCAGGCCGTACGCCAGCGCCGCGGCGGTCGGCTCGTTGACGATCCGCAGCACCCGCAGGCCGGCGATCTCCCCGGCCTCCTTCGTGGCGGTGCGCTGCGCGTCGTTGAAATAGGCCGGAACGGTGACGACGGCGTCCGTCACGTCCTCTCCGAGGTAGTCCTCGGCATCGCGCTTGAGCTTCTGCAGCACCCGCGCGGAGATCTCCTGGGCGGTGTACCGCTTGCCGTCGATGTCGCCGCTGGCGGGGAAGCGCCAGTCCGACTCGCCCATGTGACGCTTGACCGACCGCGCGGTGCGGTCGATGTTGGTCACGGCCTGCCGCTTGGCGATCTCCCCGACCAGCACCTCACCGCCCTTGGCGAACCCCACCACCGACGGGGTCGTGCGAGCCCCCTCGGCGTTGGTGATCACCGTGGGCTCGCCGCCCTCCAGCACGCTGACCACCGAGTTCGTCGTACCGAGGTCGATACCCACTGCACGTGCCATGGTCTTCTCCTCACCTATCGGCCCGGGCGCTCGCCGCGGCAATTGTCCCATATTGCCGTTTCGCTGCGCTTTGCTGGCCTCCCACGTACCCGTCTTTCCCGCCGTCGGGGTTGCTCGCCGTTGCGCTTTGCGGCGCGCCGCACGTACCCGTCTTTCCCGTCGCGGGTCGTCTCGCCGTTGCGCCTGCGGCGGGCTGGGTTTGTGGTGGGTGCGGTGACTGGCCTGCGGGGCCTTGTTCGTGGACTGCTGGCGCTTTACGTCCACGAACAAGGCCCCTCCGGCCCGTCCCCTCCCGTTGGGGGAGTGTGCGGGTGCGTGGGGGCGCGCGTCGTTGCCCGCGCACCTGGTGTCATGTGGTCTTGGGAATGCCTCGCCCCGCCCACTGGGTTGTGGCCCCGCAGGGGGCCCTCGCGACCCTTACGGGTTCTGTTCGACCATCCCCTACGGGTACCCAGACCCCCTTGCATGCCTCAACGTCCACCCCCACGCACCGCATTCCTACCCCTTACGGGAGGGGACGGGCCGGAGGGGCCGGGGTGTGGGACGTAAAGCGTCAGCAGTCCCACACCCCGGCCCCGGAGGTCCGTCACCGCACCCAACACCCACCCAGCCCGCCGCAGGCGCAACGGCGAGAAACACCCGCGGCGCCGCAGACAGCCACGTAGGCGGCGCCGCAAAGCGCAACGGCGAGACGACCCGCGGCGGGACAGACGGCTACGTGGGAGGCACCGCAAAGCGGAGGCACCGCAAAGCGCAGCGAAACGGCTACGTGGGAGGAAGACCGACCACGTCCCGCAAGGCGTGGCCCTCCAGATGGGTGAGGACGTTCTGGACGGCCGCCAGGGCGATGCGGACCAGTGTTTCGCGGGTGACGCCCGCGACGTGGGGGGAGAGGACGACGTTCGGGGCCTTGAGGAGCCGGAGGGCCGCGGTGGGCGGTTCGGGGTCGAAGACGTCGATGCCGGCGCCGGCGAGGGTCCCGGCGGCCAGCGCGTCCGCGAGGGCGTCCTGGTCGATCAGGGCACCGCGTGCGGTGTTGATGACGAAGGCGGTCGGCTTGAGGAGGGCCAGCCGCTCGGCGTCCAGGAGGTGCCGGGTCGCCTCGGTGAGCGGGGCGTGCAGGCTCACGTAGTCCGACGTGCGGAGCAGCTCGTCCAGGTCCACATGGCGGGCCCCGCCGAGCCGGGCCGCGGTTTCCGGGTCGACCGGCCGCGGCCCGGCGTAGACGATGCTCATGTCGAATGCGACGGCGCGCCGCGCCACCTCCGCGCCGATGTGGCCGAGGCCGATGATGCCGAGGGTCTTCCCGGACAGCTCGGTGATCGATTGCTGTAGACGCGGCAGTGCCCAGTCCGCCTGGGTGAGCGCCGTATGGGCGGGGACCAGCTGCTTGGCGAGCGCGAGCATCAGGGCGAAGGTCTGCTCGGCCACGTTCTGCTTCTCGGCGCCGCTGGAGCCGATGTTGCAGACCGCCACGCGCCTCTCGCGCGCGGCGTCCAGATCGACGTAGTCGAAGCCGTGGCTGGCGCACTGGACCAGCTCCAACTCCGGTGCCGCAGCAAGGTGTTCGGCGGTCACGGGGCCGAGGCCGGTGATGATGACGTGCGCCGCGGCCAGCGCCGCGGGGTCCTCGTCGGTGCTCTCGACGACGGTGACCCGGGCCTGACCGGGAAAGACGCCGGCCAGCGCGGCGCCGGCGGCGCGGCCGCCCACGTGCGGGGAGATGACGGCGAGGACGTTCTTCATGGCGGGCCTCTCGGTTCGGGCGCGGTGTGCGCCGCGGTGGTCGTGCGGAAGGTGTGGTGGGGGCGTCGGCACGGGGCACGCCGGACGCCACGGCTGCGTGGACGCGGTGGTTACGAGGACGCCGTGGTGAGGTCGTCGGCGGTCAGCGTGCCGGGGCGGGCGTGCCCGGACAGCGCGAGGGTGAGGTCGAACTCGGCGAGCAGGCAGCGGATCACGTGCTCGACGCCGGCCTGGCCGTCGAGGCCGAGACCGTAGGCGTACGGGCGTCCGACCAGCACCGATTCCGCGCCGAGCGCCAGCGCCTTGACGATGTCGTCGCCGGTGCGGATACCGCTGTCGAAGAGCACCGTGAGCCGGTCGCCGGCCGCCTCGACGACGCGGGGCAACGCGTCCGCGGCGGCGACCGAGCCCGCCACCTGACGGCCGCCGTGGTTCGAGACGACCACGCCGTCCATGCCGGCCTCGGCCGCCCGCAGCGCGTCGTCCGGATGCAGGATGCCCTTGAGCACGATCGGGCCGTCCCAGTTCTCCCGTAGGAACGCCAGGTCGGGCCAGGTCTTGCCGGGGTCGGCGAACATTCCGACGAAGTGCCTCACGGCCGCGTTCGGGTCCTCGTGGACCGGCTTGGCGAGCCCCGCCCGGAACGCGGGGTCGGAGAAGTAGTTGGCGGTGCCCACCCCGTGCAGGAACGGCAGGTACGCCTGGTCGAGGTCGCGCGGCCGCCAGGCGAGGAGCGGGGTGTCGAGGGTGACGAACAGCGCGGTGAAACCCGCCGCCTTCGCCCGTTGCAGGAAGCTCCTGGTGACCTCGCGGTCCTTCGCCCAGTACAGCTGGAACCACCGTTCCCCGTCGCCCATCGCCTCCGCGACCTGCTCCATGGGGGTGCTGGAGGCGGAGGAGAGGATGTACGGGACGCCGTGCGCCGCGGCGGCCCGGGCGGCGGCGGGCTCGGCGTCCGGATGCAGGATCGACAGCACCCCGACCGGGGCGAGCGCCATCGGCGCCGGCAGCCGGCGGCCCCACACCTCGACGGACAGGTCGCGTTCCTGCACGTCGCGGAGCATCCGCGGGACGATCTGCCGGCGGTCGAGGGCGGCCCGGTTGGCGGCCGCGGTGCTGCCGCTGCCCGCACTGCCCGCCACATAGCCGACCGGGCCGGGGCCCAGCCGCTGTTCGGTGAGCTCCTCCAGCCGGGTCAGATCGGTCGGCAGCCGGGGTACCGCGCCCGTCATGCCGTGGAGATAGATCTCGTACTGGAAGTCCGCCCAGTGCTTCGCCATCCGGCCGTCCCGTCTCTCGTGCGCTTCTCGCGTCTCCCTGGGGCCCACGGATCCGGTGCGAGCGCGCGGGGGACGCGACCGCGGGTCCGTCGGCCCGTCCCCGCGATCCTGGCGACAGTGACAAGATCCGTCCACGGTGGTGCGCACATTCTTCCGCTGCGACTATCACCCTGTGATGAACGACCGCGAGCGGATCCGGCAGGAGCTGACCGCCAGTCCCCGTGTCGTCGACGCCGTCGTGGACGCGGTGCACGCGCAGGTCCCGGCGTACGCGGCGCTCGACGACCGCCGGCTGCCGGAGGTGCGGGCGATCGCCGGCTGGGCCCTGGACCGGCTGCTGCACCTGTGGGCGACGGACGGTGTGCTGGCGCCGGCCGATCTGCGCCGGTTCCGCGGCATCGCGGCGGCCCGGGCCGCCGACGGCCGCCCCGTGCAGGCCGTCCTGCGGGCCTACCGGGTCGCGGCGACCGTCATCGCGGACGAGATCGCCCGCTGCACGCCCCGGCCCACCGCCGAGGACGCCTTCGCCCTCACCCGGATGCTGCTGACCGCGCTGGACACCCTGGCCGAAGAGATGGCGGGGACCTACGCGGCCGCGAACGAGGACCTCGCGGGGGACCGCGACCGGGCGCTGCGGCTGCTCCTCGACGACCTGATCGCCGGTCGGCACGCCTCCACCGGCGCCCTGACCGGCCGCGCCAACCGCCTGGGCGTACAGCTCCCGGACCCCTATTGCCTGCTGGTGGCCGAACCGGTTCAGTCGACCGAACCGGATGAGTCGACTGAACCGGTTGAGCCGGTCGAACTGGTGGAACCGGCCGAACCGGGCCGGCCGGGCCAACCGGGCCGGGCCTCCGTGCCGTTGGCACCGGCCGGCGTGGGCCCCGGGCCGGCCGTCCCGGGGGAGCCGGCGGACGAACTGCTCGCGGACCTGACCGGTCACGGGGGCGCGGGGCCGCCCGAGGTCACCGCGCTGGCGACGGTACGGGGATCCCGCCTCGTCCTGCTGCTCCCGGCCGGCGCCGAAGGGGCCGTGCCCGCGGCGCTGCGCGAGCGGGCGCTGCGCGGCTGCGCGATCTCCGGGGAGAGCCTGGAGCGGATCGCCGTGGCCCACCGCCTCGCGGCCGACGCCCTGGACACCGCCCCCGCGCACGCCCACCACCCCTCACGCCTCCTCACCGACGGGGACGCCCAGGTCCTCGCACTGCTCGCCGGCCGCCCCGCCACCACGCCCGACCAGATCGCCCGGCTGGTGCTCGGTCCGCTGCTGCACCCCGGCCGGCGGCACCTCCTGGACGCGCTCACCGCCTACCTCGACACCGGCTCCGCGAATGCCGCCGCCCGCAGGCTGGGCCTCCACCCGCAGTCGTTGCGCTACCGCCTGCGCCGCATCGGGGACCTCACCGGACGCGACCCCCGCGACCCGTGGCAGCGGCTCACCCTGGACATCGCACGCACCATCGGCCACTGACCACCTATCGGGTGGGCCTCCCCTTTCGGCGTGAAAGGCGACCACTCAGAAATAGGGGAAGCAAGGAACGAAAGCCGCCAGGAAAGCGTGTCTCTCGCTAAACGGACCTTTTGCGCCGATAGCTCGCCATGTGTGGTCCGCGGGAAAAAGGGGATGAGTCGGCGGGTCGGTGTACATAACAGCGAAGTTGATGCTCACTCAGAGTGATCAGCTAACTCCGGCCCGGCGCAGGTGGGTTGAAGATCTGGCGGTCCGATAGGGGTGGAGAGTTCACTCCGCGTGTCCGGACTCCTTCTTCCTTCGGGGTCTCAATGCGCACTCCGCTTTCGCATCGTTATTGGTTCGATTCTTGACGATCGGGCAGGTGGTGTCGTTCACTTCAGCCGTTCTGGGCCGGGTCAGGCGGCCCCAGTGGGAGGTACCGAAAAAAATGAATGCAATAATGCGGCGTGCGCTCACCGGTGCAATGGCGCTTTCTCTTGCGGCGCCATTGGCGGCCTGCGGTCAAGATCACCAGGACGCGGGTGCCGGCAAGGACTCCATCGGTCTGCTCCTCCCGGAGAACAAGGCGGACCGTTACGAGAAGTTCGACCGCCGCATCATTACGTCGCGGGTGGCCTCCCTCTGCCTCGAATGCAAAGTGGATTACAGCAACGCCGAGCAGCAAGTCAGCACCCAGAAAAGGCAGTTCGACGCTCTGGTGAAGAAGGGTGTCAAGGTCATCATCCTTGACCCGGTCGACTCCCAGGCGGCCAAGAGCTGGGTGGACGCGGCCGCCAAGAAGGGCGTCAAGGTCATCGCCTACGACCGGCTCGCCGAGGGTGACGTCGCGGCGTACGTCTCCTACGACAACGAGAAGATCGGCCGGCTCCAGGGGCAGGGCATTCTCGACGCTCTCGGGTCGCAGGCGGCCAACTCCGACATCGTCATGATGAACGGCTCGCCGACCGACCCGAATGCGCCGGCCTACAAGAAGGGCGCGCATGACGTCCTCGACGGCAAGATCCACAAGATCGTTTATGAGAAGGACATCCCCGACTGGTCCGCGGTGACCGCCAAGAAGAAGATGTCCGACGTCATCAAGGCGCGCGGCGCGCAGGGATTCGACGCGGTCTACTCCGCCAACGACGGTATGGCCGGCGGTATCGCCGAGGCACTCAAGTCGGCGGGCCTCAAGAACATTCCGCTCGGTGGCCAGGATGCCGAACTCCCCGCCCTCCAGCGCGTGGTCGCCGGCACCCAGTCCTTCACCATTTACAAGGAAGTACGGCCGGAAGCCGAAACGGCCGCAGAAATCGCGTTCCGGCTGCTCCGCGGCAAGAAGATCAACTCACTGACCTCCACCGTCGTGACCAGCAGCAGCAAGGCGGGCATTCCGGCCCGGCTGTTCAAGGCGCAGCTCGTCGACCGGAAGAATGTGAAGGACACCGTCGTCCGCGACGGCGTGGTCCGGGTCGATCTGCTCTGCGCCGACATCGACTCGGCCTGCAAGTCGCTCGGCCTGGAGTGACCCCGCCGCAGCCCGGATGACCGGGACGGCCATGCTCCGCGCCGGCGGCCCGGAGCATGGCCGTCCGGCGGACCGTCAGGACGGCCACGCGGCTTCTCCCACCGGCTGCTCCGCCGCCCGCCCCAGCCACGCGTACGCGGCCCGTGCGGTGAAGTCCCGCTGGCCGCCCCGGAACAGCAGCCCGGCGCCCGCGAAGCCCGGGTCGTCGGCCGTGCCGCGTACGTACGGGACCGCGATGCACCGCATCCCGGCCCGGGTGGCCGCGAGCGCACCGGGCGCCGCGTCCTCCAGCACCACACACTCGGCGGGCGCGACCCCCAGCCGGCGCGCCGCCTCCAGGAACACATCGGGTTCCGGCTTGCCGCGCGCCACCTCCTCCGCCGACACGACCGTCGGCAGCAGCCCGTCGAGACCCGTCCCCACCAGCACCGCCTCGATCGCGGCCCGCGAGGAACCGGACGCCACCGCCATCGGATGCCCGGCCGCCGACAGCCGCCGGACCAAGCGGCGCATCTCCGGAAAGACCTCGGTGTGCGCCCGCGCCAGCTCCAGATAGAGCCGGTTCTTGCCCGCGAGCAGCTCGTCAACGGGCGCGTCGATCCCGAACTCCGCGCTGAGGATCTCCAGCGTCTCCCGCGTCCCGATGCCGATGAAGCGGGCGTGCTGCTCCCAGCTGAAGTCCGGTACGCCGTAGTCGGCCAGCAGCCGGCGTCCCGCCTCGTAGTAGTTCGGCTCGCTGTCCACCAGCGTGCCGTCGAGATCGAAGATCACCGGGGTGGGCGTGACCGGGGAGGCGGGGGAGGCGCTCATGCCCTCCAGCATGCCAAGACGCCCCCGGCCCGGACCGCCGAGCGCCGGGTCGGTTCACCGCCGCCGCCGAACCAGTTCATCGCCGTCCCGGCTCACCGCCCGTCCCGGCTCATCGCCGCCGTGCGGCCCCGCCCACGTCCTCGACCAACGGCAGCATCCGGTGCGGCACCCGCTCGCGCAGCGCCATCTCGGTCCGCGTACGGACCACCCCCGGCAGGCTGATCAGCCGCTGGATCACGTCCTCCAGATGCGCCGCGTCCCGGGCCACCACCCGGGTGAGCAGATCTCCGCCGCCGGTCGTCGAGAACGCCTCGATGATCTGCGGCACCTCCGCGAGGGCGTCGGCCACCTCCTCCAGGTGGCCCTGGGTGACCTCGATGTGCACGAAGGCGAGCAGCGGATGGCCGAGCGCGGCGGGCGACAGCCGCGGCCCGTACGCCGTGATCACCCCGTCCCGCTCCAGCCGGTCCAGCCGCGCCTGCACGGTGCCCCGGGCCACGCCGAGCAGCCGGGCGTACTCCCGCACGCTGGTGCGCGGCTGCTCCAGCAGCAGCCGGAGGATCTTGGCGTCCAGGGCGTCCACGGGCACGGTCCACGGCCTCCTCACGGTCGGCGGACTCTGCCGGTGAATGTACCAATGGCCCAGCCCCGGGGCCGTCGGGGCGAACCGGCAGCCGGGCCGGCGCCCCGCCCCGGCAGGGCACCGGCCAGCGTGGACATCCCGTGCGCCGCCCCGCGCGGCGTGGCCATTGGACCTCCTCCGAACCGGAATGACCGCCACCGTCTGGGCCAATGGCACAGCGATTTCGGCCCCTGTTGAGCCATTCGCCGGAGAGATGCTCTGATGGTGCGGTCGATGGCGCTGCGGATCCCGCGGCGCCTTTGTCATGCCGGACCGTCGAAGGGTGGGGAAGCAGTGCTGAAGAGGATGTTCGTGGCTCCGGACCCGGGGTGGCTGCGGTTGCGCAGCGCCGTCCGGGCCGTCCTCGGCATCGGCCTGGCGGTCGCCGTCTGCGGCCTGGCCGGGCATTCCCTGGTCGCCGCCGTCACCGGCGGGCTCGCCGCACTGCTGGCCCTCTTCACCGTCACCGACACCACGGTCCGCGGCCAGGCCGTCACCACCCTCCTGCTGCCCGCCGTCGGCTTCCCCGTGCTCGCGGTCGCCGCGGGGCTGCACGACCTCCCACCGGCCCGGGACGCGGCCTTCCTCGCGGTCATGGGCCTGGGCGTCTACGCCCGCCGCTGGGGGCCGCGCGGCCACGCCCTCGGGGTGTTCGCGTTCATGATGTTCTTCGCGACGCAGTTCCTGCACACGGTGCCCGGCCAGCTCGTCGAGCTCTACGGCGCCGTCGCCCTGTCGATCGCGGTGTCCTCGGCCGTCCGGTTCGGGCTCTGGTGCTACGAGCGGAAGCTGCCGCCGGCCGCCGCGCCCGCACCGCCGACCGGGACGGGACTGGCCCGTACGACCACCCGCCAGGCGATCCAGGCGACCCTCGGCGGAGGCTTCGCCCTCCTGGCGGGCCAGGTGCTCTCCGACCAGCGCTGGTACTGGGCCGTCGGCGCCACCTGGTGGATCTTCGTGAACACCGCCTCCCGGGGCGAGACCCTGGTCCGCGGCTTCCGACGGGTCCTCGGCACCGTCCTCGGCATCGCCGCCGGAACGGTCGTGGCCCTCCCGCTGCACGGCGCCGCGGTCCCCTCCGTGGCCCTGATCGCCCTGTGCGTCTTCGGGATCTTCTACACCGCCCCGGTGTCGTACACCTGGATGATGTTCGCGGTGACGGTGATGGCCGGCCTGCTCTACGGGCTCCTCGGCGTCCTGACCCCGGACCTGCTCGCCCTGCGCCTCACCGAGACGGGCGTCGGCGCGCTCGGCGCGGCGCTGGCCGTCCTGTTCGTCCTGCCGGTGACCACGCACGCCACCACGGACGCCTGGATCGAGCGCGCCCTGCGCTGTGTGCACGCCTGCGCCACCGAGGCCGCCGCCCGGCTCGCCGGCTCGAAGACCGCCGACCCCACCCCGCGGATCGCCGAACTGGAACTGCTGCTCGGCCGGGTCCGGCTCTCCCTCGCCCCGCTCGTACACCCGCTGAGCCCGCTGCGCGGCCGCAAGGAGAAGGCGCGCCGGGTGCTGGCGCTGCTCGACGACTGCGCCCGGGAGGTCCGCGGGCTCGCCTCGATCGCCGCGGACCCGGAGGCGTCGCACGACGACCGGCTGGCCGCCGCGTGCTGGCGGGTGGAGGCCGCCGTGGAGGCCCTCACCACACCGGGCCGGGCCCGCACCGCCACCGAGACCGGGACGGCCCCCGAGTTCACGGCACCCGGGCCCGCACTCGCCCACCTCCACGGCCTGGAACGCGCCCTGTCCGACCTGGCTGCTCCGTTGCGCAGCAACCGGCCCTCCCCGCTCGCCGGCGCCTGACCGTCCCGTAACGGTGGCGTCCGTACCGGCCGTGCGTGACCGGCGGCCTCTGTACCGGTGGTCTCCGTACTGGTGTGTCCGCCGTTCCCCGCGGTAAGGGATACGTAGGCCGGGTGCGGGCAGCGTCCCGGTGCGGAACGGGCCGGTGGGCGAAGGGCGGAGCAGTGAGGGACGGGGCGGCGGACGAAGTGGGCGCCACGGCACAGCGGGCGGTGCCGGGGCGGCGGGCGTACATCGGGTCGTTCACCGCGAACGGCGGGCGCGGGATCACCACCGCGGCGGTCGACCCGGAGACGGGGGCGCTCACCGTGCTGCACTCCACCGACGCCCTCCCGAACCCCTCCTATCTGGTGCCGGACCCCGGCGGCCGGTGGCTGTACGCGGTCAGCGAGACCACCGACGGGGCCGCGGCCGCCTTCCTCCTCACGCCCGGCGGGCCCGAACTGCTCGGCCCCGCCGTCCCCGTCGGCGGCGCCGATCCGACCCATCTCACCCTGATGGCGGGCCGTCTGGTCACCGCCAACTACAGCTCCGGCAGCGTCAGTGCGCTCCCGGTGGGCGAGGACGGTTCGCTCGGCGCCACCGCCGGAGTGCTCGCCCACCACGGCAGCGGACCGCAGGCCGACCGCCAGGAGGGGCCGCACGCGCATGCCGTCGCCTCCGCGCCGGGCGGGCGGTGGCTGCTCAGCGTCGATCTGGGCACCGACTCCGTGCGGATCTGCGCGTTCGCCGACCCTGCCGGCGGGGCGCCGGCCGTGCACGACGAGGTGCCGCTCCGGCCCGGCAGCGGCCCGCGCCACCTCGCCTTCCACCCCCACGGCCACCACGTCTACGTCATCCACGAACTCGACCCCGCGGTGACGGTCTGCCGGTGGGACGGGGCGCGCGGGGCCCTGACGCCGCTGGGGGAGTGCCGGCTGCTGCCGGACGGGGTGGCGACGGCCGGAACGTACCCCTCCGGACTGGTCGTCTCTCCGGACGGACGGTTCGCCTGGGCCGCCAACCGGGGCCACGACAGCCTCTCCGTGCTCGCCCTCCACCCGACGGGCGGCGCGGCGACCCTGGTCACCACCGTGCCCTGCGGCGGCCACTGGCCGCGCGCCCTGGCCCTGCACCCCGACGGCCGGCACCTCTACGTGGCCAACGAGCGCTCCGGCGACGTCACCTGGTTCACCGTCGACCCGGTCAGCGGGGTCCCGGAGCGGGGCGGCGCGATCGAGGCGCCGGCGGCCTCCTGCGTCGTGTTCGTCTGACGGGTGACCAGAGCCTCACTCCCGCGGGAAGCGGCCGCCGAAATAGACCTGCGCCTCCGTGATCCGGCAGTTCCGCACCGTCTGCACCTCGACGTTGCGGTGGCGCTCACCGGTGGTCAGCTCGTACTCGTAGCGGACGTAGACCTGTTCGTCGTCGATCTCGACCGTGTCCAGGATCTCCTGGTGGCGCAGCCGGTCCGCCGTCGGGAAGCACACCTCCAGGAAGGTGGCCCGGTCGATGTGGTCGTCCTGGGGGCTGGTGAAGACGAAGTCGTCGGCGAGCAGCCGGTCGATGGCGTCGCGGTCCTGAGCGAGGTAGGCGGCGAAACCGGCTCGGACGATGTCGATGTTCGACATGGGCTTCCTTCGCGTACGGGTGAGCGGCCGCCGGAGGGGCCGTGTGCGGTCCTCTCGCGAGCGTACGGCTCCCCGGGGCATCCTGCCGCGCCCGCCGGGCTCCCGAGCCGTCTGACGGCCGTCTGCACCGTTCACGACATGAACCGGACCGCCGCCTTCCGCCCAGGAAGCGTGCCGCCCGCCCGGGAAGCATGCCGTCCCCCCTGGAAAGGGCGAAGGGCCGTCCCCGCACGGAGCGTGCGGGGACGGCCCTTCGCCGGTACGGATGCCGGTGGTTGCGTTCGGACGTGCGGTTTCCTAGCGGACCGGGACCCCCGGGGTCTGCGTCGGGAGGGTGATGCCCACCGATGCCGCGTAGTTGGAGAGCACCAGCCGGCCCACCGCGCCGTACGCGCCCAGGGACTCGGCCGCCGCGCAGCCCGCCTCCGCCGCGGCCGCCCCCACAAGGCCGTCGGCGATCTCCGGGCCGATCAGGTACGGAGCCAGCGCCAGCTGCTGCGAACCGGACTCGCGCAGCTGCTCGGCCGTACGGGAGATGGCGCCCTCCTCGTCCAGCGCGGCGGCCAGCACCGGCACCGCGAGCCGGGCGGACAGCAGCATGCCGGTGATCCCGGCGGCCTGCACGGCCTCCTCGCCGCCGACGGTGGCGAGGATGATGCCGTCCGCGGCCGTCGCGACCGTGAACAGCCGGGCCCGGTCGGCGCGCGCCAGACCGGCCTCGGAGAGCCGGACGTGCAGCGCCTCGGCGAGCAGCGGGTGCGGGCCGAGGACGTCGGTCAGCTCGGCGCCCGAGCCGCTGTTCATCATCGCCTGGCGTATCCGGCGCAGCAGCGCGCTGTCCGGGCCGGCCAGCAGCGGGACGACCACCGCGACCGGACCGGGGTCTTCCTGGCCGTCGGCGCTCTCCCGGGCCCTGCGCTCGGCGGCGGCCTGCGCCAGCACCGCTTCGAGCGACGGGAACTCGTCGTCGCCGCCGTCGACGTAGCCGATCCGGGCGTCCAGACCGGGCAGTTCGGAGCGGGCGATGCTGGAGACCTCCTCCGCCAGGCTGCGCGCGGCGGGGGAGGGGGCGCCGGGCACGGCCAGCACCAGGGCGGGTGCGCCCTCGGGTGCGGCGAGCGGCTCCGGCCTGCGGTGGCGGCCGGACTGCCGGGCGCGCGGCATGCGTACGGGCAGGCCGGGTGCGCCTCCCGGGCTCGGGGGTGCGGCGTCAAAATGGGGCGAGCCAGGTGCGGGCCCAGTGGGGGAACTCATGGCGCCGCATGCTAATGCCTCGGACCCCCCGTCCGCGGAGGGAGGGTTCGGTGCCGAGGTATCCGTCCCGATTTATCCCGCGCGTTGGTCGCGCTACCCCGGCGCAGGCCGTGTGATCTGCAACAACTTCCCATCGGTGGGGAGTTTCAGCCGGTCGCCGGCGAGCGCCGCGGCGAGGATCAGCGACCCGTCGAGCGGGGTCCCGGCGGCGGGCATCAGCGGGGTGTGGGGCAGCCGCTCGGCGAGCGCGGTGCGCAGCGGGGCCAGCAGCGGTTCGCCGAGGCCGAAAAGACCGCCGGTGCAGGCCACCGCGCGGCCGGCGCCCGGCGGGCAGACGGCGGCCGCGGCATCGGCGAGATGGCCGGCCGCGGCGTCCAGGATGCCCCGCGCCACCGCGTCGTCCGCCGCGGCGCACCGGCCGACCTCGGGCGCGAACGAGGCCAGCACGGCGGGCCGGTCGGGGCGCGGGTAGACCGCCCCGGGCAGCCCGGCGACCGGGCCGAACACCGCCTCCGCACGCGCCAGGAGGGCGGCCGAACCCCCGGGCCGGCCGTCGTACGCGCGCAGTGCGGCCTCCAGCCCGGCCCGGCCGATCCAGGCGCCGCTGCCGCAGTCGCCCAGCAGATGGCCCCAGCCGTCCGCCCGGCGCCAGCCCGCCTCCTCGGTCAGGTCGGTGCCGAGCGCGATCATGCCGGTGCCCGCGGCGACCACCGCACCGGGCCGCTGCCCGAGGGCCCCGGCGTACGCGGTCACGGCGTCGGCCGCGAGAACGAGCCCGCGCAGCCCGTACGCGGTGGCCAGCGCGCCGGGCAGCCGGGCGCGCAGCTCGTCGCCCAGGGAGGCCATACCGGCGGCGCCGACGCACCCGGCCGTGAATTCCCGCGCCCCCACCTCCTCGGCCAACTCCCCGGCCAGCGGCAGGAGTTGGGACAGCAGATGGTCCGCGTCGATGCCGGCGGGGCCGGTGCGTACCGGCTCGCGGGAGGTACGGACGGCCAGTGGCCGCGCCGCGGCGTCGTCGGCGCGGGCCACCGCGACCCGCAGCCCCGACCCGCCCGAGTCGACGCCGAGCACATGGCCGCCGGAGGCGTCAGCCAAGGCCCCGGGCGTCCTGCTTGAGGGCGGTGTCGACGGTGAGGGCCGTGGCGACGACGAGGCTCAGCAGCGGATCGGGCAGCTGCTGGTGGATCTGCAGCACGTAGTTGTCGGCGGTCGTGAACATCGTCTTGGCGAGGCCCTCCCAGGTCTTGGTGATCCGGGCGATCTCGGTGTCGGCGTGGTCCACGATGGCGAAGTTCCAGGCCCGCCAGTTCTCGGCCTTGATGGCGCCGATCTGCTGGCCGTTCACCATCAGCCCGAAGTTGATCTTGCCGATGGCGTTCTGCTGGACGATCTCGCCGACCGGCGAACCGTCCGGACGCTCCACGATGACCCGGGACTTGATGAGCTTCGCGGGCCGGGTCAGCACCAACTGCGGCTGGCCGTAGGCGTCCCGGATCTCCAGCTTGTGGGTCATGTACTGGTCGAGGCTGGAGACCACCCGCAGCACCTTCTTGGCCGTGCTCTGGCCGACCTGGACGACCGCGCCCAGGGTGTTGCCGTGCTGGTCGAAGACGCCGTACTCGTTGGTGACCTCGATGAGCTTGGCCTTCTGGTTGACCACCAGCACCGGCTCGGTGAACAGCGTCCCGCCGCCCTGGCCCGCCGGCGCCACCCCCGCCTGCTGCTGCACCTGCTGCGCCACACCGGCCCCGGCGTACGGGCCGGGCTGCTGTCCGGGCATCGGCTGCTGGCCGTACGGCTGCTGCATCGGCTGCCCGGGCATCGGCTGCCCCGGCATCGGCTGACCCTGGCCCTGCGGGCCGTGGCCGGGGTGCCCGTACGGGGCGCCGCCCTGCGGCTGGCCGGGGTACGGCGAGTGGCCCGGCACGGACTGCTGCGGCGCCTGCTGCGGAGCCATCTGCTGCTGCGCGGGCTGGTGCTGCGCGGGCTGCTGGGCGGCCGGCTGGGGCTGCTGCCCGGCGGCCTGCTGGGCCGGCGCGTACTGCTGCTGCGGCTGCTGGGGGCCGGGCTGCGCGGTCCGGTCCGGGGCGGCCGGCTGTTGTCCCGGGTGGGTGTGCGCCGTCCACTGGGACCCGTCCCACCAGCGGAGTTGGTGGGGGGTGCCCTGCGGGTCGGGGTACCAACCCGCAGGGATGTTCGCATTCGTCATGCCCGGCACACTATCGCCCGGCGTCAGGGCAGCCTCCAGTCGACGGGCTCCGCGCCCTGCCGGACCAACAGGTCGTTCGCCCGGCTGAACGGCCGGGAGCCGAAGAAGCCCCGGTCCGCGGACATCGGGGACGGGTGCGCGGACTCGACGGCCGGCAGGTCGCCCAGCAGCGGCCGCAGATTCCGCGCGTCGCGCCCCCACAGGACCGACACCAGCGGACGGCCGCGGGCCACCAGCGCGCGGATCGCCTGCTCGGTGACCTCTTCCCAGCCCTTGCCGCGGTGCGCGGCGGGCTTGCGCGGCGCGGTCGTCAGCGCTCTGTTCAGCAGCAGGACACCCTGCCGCGTCCAGGGCGTCAGATCGCCGTTCGACGGCCGGGGGAGGCCGAGGTCCGAGTGCAGCTCGCGGAAGATGTTCTCCAGGCTCCCGGGCAGCGGACGGACGTCCGGCGCCACCGAGAAGCTGAGCCCGACCGCATGCCCCGGGGTGGGGTAGGGGTCCTGTCCGACGATGAGCACCCGCACCTCGTCGAACGGCTGCTGGAAGGCGCGCAGCACGTTGTTGCCGGCCGGCAGATAGGTACGTCCCTGGGCGATCTCCGCCCGCAGGAAGTCGCCCATCGCGGCGATCCGGTCGGCGACGGGCTCCAGCGCTTTGGCCCAGCCGGGTTCGACGATGTCTTCAAGAGGTCGTGCAGCCACGGGGTCACCCTACTGGCCGAAGCGCCTTCCCCTTCAATTCGCCGTCCCTCGACGAACCGGGCCCGGCCGGACGCGCACGGGCCCCACCTGGAGCGGCCCAACCACCGTACGCTGCCGGGCCGTTCCGCCTTCTTGCCCGCACGACGCGTCACCTGCTTTCCCTCCTGCTCAGGCCACCGCCGCCGCCCGGACGCACAGCACGTCCGGCAGATGGGAGGCGAGCTGCTGCCAGCTGTCGCCGTCGTCCGCGCTGGCGTACACCTCGCCGTTGCGATTGCCGAAATACACCCCCGCGGGGTCGGCGTCGTCGACGGAGAGGGCGTCGCGCAGCACCGTGCCGTAGTGGTCCTCCTCGGGGAGGCCGTGGCTCAGTGCCTCCCAGCTGCGGCCGGCGTCGGACGTGCGGTAGACCCGGCAGCGGTGCTCCGCGGGCACCCGGTCGATGTCGGCCGTGATGGGGAAGAGGTAGGCGACATCGCCGCGGTGCGGATGCGCGGCCACCGCGAAGCCGAAGTCGGAGGGCAGGCCGGCGCCGATGTCCGTCCACCGCGCGCCCGCGTCGTCGCTGCGGTAGACGCCCCAGTGGTTCTGCAGATAGAGCCGGTCACGGTCGACCGGGTCCTGGGCGATCTTGTGGACGCACTGGCCGAACTCCGGATGCTGGTCAGGCAGGAAGACCGCCTTGACGCCCTTGTTGGACGGCGCCCAGCCGGCGCCGCCGTCCAGGGTGCGGAACACCCCGGCCGTGGAGACCGCGACGGTGACCGCGGCGGGGTCCCGCGGGTCGGTGATCACCGTGTGGACCGCCAGCCCGCCGCCGCCCGGTACCCACTGCTCGCGGCTCGGGTGCTCCCACAGCGCCCGGACCAGCTCGAAGGTCTCGCCGCAGTCCTCGGAGCGGAACAGCCCGCCGGGCTCGGTGCCCGCATACACCACGTCCGGGGCGGCCGGGCCCGCCGGATGCAGCTGCCACACCCGCTCCAGCGAAGTCCCGGTGTCGCTCGGGTACTTGACCGCGGGGCGGGCGGGCTCCTGCCAGCTCTCGCCCAGATCGTCGGAGTGGAACACCGACGGGCCCCAGTGGGCGCTATCGGCACCGGCCAGCAGCCGGGGTGTCGCACGGCGGGTGTCGATCCCGAGGGAATAGACCGCCTGCGAGGGAAAATGCGGACCGCTCACCTCCCATGCGCCGCGCCGTCGCCGGCCGATGAAGAGCCCTTTGCGGGTGCCCACCGCGAGTAGTACGTCAGTCATGACCCGAACCTCCGGGACGCCGTTGTCTCAGATGGTGGCAAGTCTGCACCCGACCACTGACAACGGCGTCCCGGAACGCATGCGCGCAGGTCGGACGGCATGCGACGGCGCGCCGCACGGCCGTCCCCGACGGTGACCGACGGCCTGCCGGACACCGTCCCGCGAGGCGCCGGGCCGGCTCAGACGGCGCGGTGGTACGCCTGCGGCGCCCGGACCTCGGCGCCCAGCTCCCGCGCCGCGTGCTGCGCGAAGCTGGGGGAGCGCAGCAGCTCCCGGCCGAGCAGCACGGCGTCCGCCTGGCCGGCCGCGATGATCTTCTCGGCCTGCCGCGCCTCGGTGATCAGCCCGACCGTGCCCACCGCCAGGCCGGTCTCCTTCTTGACGCGCTCGGCGAACGGCACCTGGTAGCCCGGACCGGCGGTGATCCTGGCGTCCGGGGCGTTGCCGCCGGTGGAGGTGTCCAGCAGGTCGACGCCGTGTTCCTGGAGGTCCCGGGCGAAGCGCACGGTGTCGTCGGCGGTCCAGCCCGTGCGGTCGTCGCTCGCGTCCTCGGTGAGCCAGTCGGTCGCCGAGATCCGGAAGAAGACCGGCAGCTCGTCGGGCCACTCGGCCCGCACGGCGTCCACGACCTCCAGCGCGAACCGCGTCCGGTTCTCGTACGAGCCGCCGTAGGCGTCGGTGCGCCGGTTGGTGAACGGCGAGAGGAACTGGTTGATCAGGTAGCCGTGCGCCCCGTGGATCTCGGCCACCTCGAAGCCGGCCGCCAGGGCCCGGCGCGCGGTCGCCCCGAACTGCCCGACCAGTTCGTGGATCTGCGCCACGGACAGTTCCGCCGGCGTGGCGAACCCCTCGTCGAACGGCAGCGGGCTCGGCCCCACCGGCTCCCAGCCGAGCCGCTGGCCGGGCAGGATCGGACCGCCGCGGTTGACCCAGGTGCGCTCGGTGGACGCCTTCCGTCCGGCGTGCGCGATCTGGATTCCGGGGGTGGTGCCCTGGGCCTTGAGGAAGGCGGTGATGCGCCGGAAGGCCGCGGTCTGGGTGTCGTTCCACAGTCCGAGGTCGTACGGGCTGATCCGGCCGTCGGGGCGCACCGCGGTCGCCTCCGTGAGGATCAGCCCGGTGCCGCCGGTCGCCCGCGCGGCCAGGTGCTGGAAGTGCCAGTCGTTGGGCGCCCCTTCCCCGGGGCCCTCGGGAGCCGCGGAGTACTGGCACATGGGCGCCATCCAGAGGCGGTTCGGGATGGTCAGCGAGCGAAGGGTGAGGGGCTCGAACAGTGCGCTCACGGCGGGCTCCTGTGCCTGGGTGTGCCGGGAAGGACGGGAGCCGGACCGGCTCCGTGCTCGTACGATAACCGCCGTACTACGGCAGGTGTCAAACTACGACGCTTCTCGTACAATGAGCCTGCGGACCGGGCGCCAGGTCCCCGGAACCCGTCAGCGCGGGCCCGCAGACCCCACAGGAGCCGTCATGCCGACCGATACGACTTCCCCGGGTGCCGTACCGGGATCGCGCACGCTCGCGCACCCGGCCCGCGAGGAGATCCGGCTCGCCGACGTCCTGCACGCCCTCGCCGACCCCATGCGCCTGCGGATCGTCTGTACGCTCGCCGCCGCCGAGGGTGAACTGAACTGCGCGGACATCGAGCTCCCGGTCAGCAAGTCGACCTGTACGCACCACTTCCGGGTGCTGCGGGAACACGGCGTGATCCAGCAGTTCTACCGGGGTACGGCCAAGATGAACCGGCTGCGCGCGGCCGACCTGGAAGCGCTCTTCCCCGGCCTGATCGACGACGTCCTGCGGGCGGCCGACCTCCAGTCCCGCCGGCTCGGGGACCGGTAGGTCCACCGGCGGTGGCGCATCTCCGCTGCGCCGTCCCGCGCCGCCCCGCCCCCTCCTGGCAGGTCAGGTCGCCGCCCGGGCGGCCTCCAACAAGCCCGCCCAGTCCGGCAGTTTGACCGTGCCGCGCCCCAGCCCCTGGCCCCAGGCCGCCTCGGCGGCCTCGATGGCGAGCCAGCCCGGCCACAGGACCGGCCGCTGCCCCGCCCGGGCCAGCGCGGCCACCGGGTCCCCCGCCGTCGCCCGCCCCGCCGATGCGGCCGCGTCCGCCAGCAGCGACCGCGCGGTCTCCTTGGCGCACGGCCGGTTCGTGCCGATCACGCCCGTAGGGCCCCGCTTGATCCAGCCCGCCACATAGACGCCGGGCAGCGGCACCCCGTCCCGCAGCACCCGTCCCGCGCTGTGCGGCACCGTCCCGGTCGCCTCGTCGAACGGCAGCCCCGGCTGCGGCGTCCCCCGGTAGCCGACCGAGCGCAGCACCAACTGCCCCTCGATCTCCTCGAATCGGCCCGTCCCGGTGACCCCGCCCGACCCGTCGGGCGCGGTCCGCTCGAACCGGACGGCCCGCACCCCGCCGGCGTCCCCGAGGATCTCCACCGGACGCAGGAAGAACCGCAGATGGATCCGGCGCCGCCGGCCCACCGGAGCGCCGCCGGCCGGCTGCTCCGCCCAGCCCCGCAGCACCTCGACGTTGCGCCGGGCCACCGCCGGCAGGCCGGCCGGGTCGTGGTACGCCGGATCCAGCGCCAGCTCCTCCGGCCGCACCAGCACCTCGGTGCCCGGCAGCGACCCCAGCTCGCGCAGCTCCTTGGTCGTGAACTTGGCCTGGGACGGCCCGCGTCGGCCCACCATCCACACGTCCTCGACCCGGCTGTCCGCGAGCGCGCCCAGCGGATCCTGCGGCATGTCGGTGGCGGCCAGCTCGGCGGCCGCCCGCGAGAGCATCCGCGTCACGTCCACCGCCACGTTCCCCACCCCGATCACGACGGCCGACCGCGCCGTGAGGGCGAAGCGGGTCGCGGCCGCGTCCGGGTGCGCGCTGTACCAGGCGACGAAATCGGTCGCCGGGTGGCTGCCGGGCAGGTCCTCGCCGGGGATGCCCAGATGCCGGTCGGTGGCCGCGCCCACGCAGAACACCACCGCGTCGAAGATCTCCCGCAGCTCCTCGACCCCCAGCCCCGGAGCCCCCGCCTCCACATTCCCCACGAAGTGCACCCGCGGGTGCTCCAGCACCGTACGCAGGTTGTTCTGCAGCGATTTGATCTTCTCGTGGTCGGGGGCGACTCCGTAGCGCACCAGGCCGTACGGGCACGGCAGCCGGTCCAGGACGTAGACCTCGATGTCCGGCACGGCCTCCTGCTCGATGAGGGACTGGGCGGTGTAGACGCCGCTGGGTCCCGAACCGATCACTGCGACACGAAGCACGAGTGGCCCCTTCCGCGGGATAACCCCAGGATCGCACCGGCGGGCGCGCGACGGGAGATGCGCTATCGGGGTTGCTCCCGGTGGGATGAGCGTGCCGCGCTACTGGGCCGGGTGGGCTGGAGGCTAGGTTTTCAATGTGTCGGAAAGTGACTTTTATACCGTTAATCACCGATATGAAGCCCAGGGCGCGCCACGGGAGTGGCCCACGTGGGAGCTGCAGGCGCACGGCTCGGCCGCGCCCGCGCGCACGCCCGCCGCACCGGGCGGGCCGGCCGGCCCGCCCGCACCCCGGCCCGACCCGCTGGGCCCCTGGTGCAGCGCCCGGCTGACCTTCGCCGACGGCGCCCGCATCGACGTCCTCGTGACGGTCTCCGACGACCACATCACCGTCGAGGACGTCCGGGCCGATCCGCCGCTCACCCTGGACGGCCTCGCCGACCTGGCCCGCTGGATCGACGGCCCCCTGGACGACGCCTTCCGGGCGGCCACCGGACGCCCGCGGAAGCACCGCCCGACACCCCGCCAGCCCGGCCCGGCCGCCGGATCACCGGAGCGGATGGTGCGCCCGGCGGGCGCACCCACGACCGGCCCGGCACCGAGCACACCGGCCGGCCCGCCCCAGGAGCCGTCGCCCGACCCGGCCCACGGACCGACCGCCGCCGCGGAGGGCACCTCGGCGACCGGCCCGACGGCCGGCGCGGCAGACACTCCGCCGGCCGGCCGGACCGCCGTCGTGCCGGACACCTCGCTGACAGGTCCGGCGGTGGAACGGCCGGCCGAGGGTCCGACGGCGCCTACGGGGTCGACGACGGGCCCGGCCCGGGTCACCGGTGCGACGGCCGGGCTCACCGAACCGCCCCAGCCGCTCGACGGGCAGCCGTCCGGCGCCACAGCGGACGCGGACGGCGGGGCGGAGGCGGCGGATGCCGAGGGCGCTGAGCGCGCCCGGGCGGAGACGGCGCCCGAGGTCGAGACCGACGTGCAGGAGCGGGCCGAGGCGGACGACCGCGCCGAGGCGGCGGAGCGGGTCGCAGGAAAAACGGGCGAGGTGACGACGCAGGGGGACCCGAAGCAGGGGGACACGACGGAAGGGGACGCGGCCGAGGGGGAGGCAAAGGAGGCGCGCACCCGCTCGGCGCCGCTCGCCCGGAAACGGGTCGCCGAGCGCCGCAAGCTCGCCGCGGACGCCTACCGGCAGGCCCAGCGCGAGGGGCGCGACCCGGTGCTGGCCGTCATGCTGGCCACCGGACGCAACCGCCGGCGCTCACTGCGCCTGATCGCCGGCGCCCGCGACGAGGGGCTCTTGACACCACGTCACAACAAGCGCTGAGACGGCCGCCGCCTCCCGACGATACGAGAACCTCCAGCCCAACCCACGAGCGACCGCCTCAACCCCCCGCCAACTGCGGTGAGTTGTCGCGCGGCCGGGTCACCGCGGCGGGCTCCTCGCCCGGTGGTACCCCCAGCGCCCAGTCCAGCCCGTACCGCTGGAACAGCTCGGCCCGCAGCCGGGCCCGCGGCATCGGGGCCCCCGGCAGCAGCATCGGCACCACCGCGCCCATCAGCAGGGCCCGCAGCAGCGGATAGTCGGTGTCCGGGTCCGCGGAGCCGTACGCCACGACCGTCTCCCGCAGCAACTGCGCCAGCCGCTGCTGCTCGGGGCACTGGATGAACCCCTCGGCCGTCAGGATCCCCGCCATGTGCGTACGCATCAGCAGCGCCCGGTCGTGCGCCAGTCCGAGGATCGCGTCGATGGCCCGGGCCAGCAGTTCCCGTCCCGCGCCCGGCCCGGTGGGCCGTGGCTCGCGCTCCAGCGCCGCCTGCAGGGTGAGGTGCATCAGCCGGTGCACCGCGGACTGCAGCAGCTGTCGCTTGCCCGGGAAGTAATACGAGATCAGCCCGCGCGCCGCGCCGGCCCGCTGGGCGATGTCCCCGAGCGTCGTCGCCTCGTACCCGCGCTCCCCTACCAGATCAACCGTCGCTTGCAACAGCCGCTCGCGGGAGCGCCGCCGCAATTCTTCATTGACCGATGCGCTGCGGGGAGACATGCTGTAACTCCTGCGTTGACTGGCTGAGAGCCAATATACTCAGGCAGCCACCGGAAGTCCGTCGGCTCGGGCGGAATCCGGAGAGCGGCCTGATTCGGGCGACGCGGGGGATCGCCCGAATCGGGTGGGCGTTGGGTCGGGGTCTGCCCCGCAACCTGCTTTTAGCAGGTCAGGAGGGCTAACCCCGGCTCACGTCGGCGTGCAGGTTTCGTCACCTCTGAGCTTCTCGGATCATACTCATGCTGACTCTTCGCTGACTTACCTGATGTGGCGTCAGCTCTTCTTCAGGGTCCGACACTCACCGGCATGCCTTCGCATGGGCGTGCCTCTGAACGCCTTCGAGGACGGCCGCGCGCAAGTCCGTGCGGCGACTCGGACCCTGGCTTGCTACGCCGCCCCAGAAGCGGAGAAGCCAGTCCCTACCGAGCTGCACCGGGTGGTCCGGCGTGCCCAGGTGTGCATGGGGCTCTCGGTCTCGCGGCGCACGCCTCACGCCGCTCCGGCTTCTCGTGAAGCGGACCCCGTCGGCCCCCGGTACTCGGAGAACAACACCAAAGACTGCGACGAGTTCCCCTTCGCCTCCACCTACGAAGGCGCGGCAGAGTTCGAGTACACCGGCGACGTCATGCAGCCTGCCCAGGCCACGCCACCGCGTGGCGGCTGCCGCACTACCGGCGTGTCGCGTGCATCTCCTGGAACAACTCGAACTCGCCATCGGGGGCGGCACGGAAACCCTGCCAACGGAAAGAGGTCGGCGTGACGTCGGTGAACGTCCACCGCGAGCGCCTGCCCTCGGAGTCGGTTCCCTCCTGGATCATCCCACCGGCACCGTCAGACCGACCGACCTGGGAGAAGTACGAGGGGAGCTTCGGCGAGATCCACGTGATCTGCCACAGCCCGGTCGTGACGTCGTACATGCGGACAGTGGTGCCGGGATACCGATCGTGGAACTCCGGGCAGAAGAGCACATCCTGCACCACCCGCCCGCCCAGGGCCCAGCCGAAACGCCACTCACCCGCTGCGCTACGCCACTGACCATCACCAAACCGGTACCGGTTGCTGATGTTCCACGTTCCGACCAGTCGGCCGTAGAGCATCATCGCCTCGGCGTGGTCCGGATCCGGGCCGTCCGCCGAGAGCAGCTCCAGCATCGAGCCACGAGACGGCACAGTCATCAGGGACTCAAACCTCCTGCGAAGGAACGCGGTTGACCGGCCTGAGGATAGCCCGCCCCCTGGCAGGGCGAACGTTGCCTGCCGCGGCGCTGGTCGAGGCCACGCCGACCCAACGCGCTGTCGGGGCCGGCCCGGTCCCGACATCAAGAGGGGCATAGCGGCGCGGCAAGGAAGTCACACGCCCGCTCACCCGGATGTCCGCGTGTCCGTGGTCGGTCGACCGAGTTCGGTGACCGGCGTCACATCCGGATCCTGTCAGCAATCGGTGCGCGGTCTCGTTCATGGGGCACGCGAACAAGACAGGAGCAACGCCATGAAGCACCGCATCGTCGTACTCGGCGCGGGATACGCCGGCGCCTTCGCCGCCGGAAACCTGGCCCGCCGGCTCTCGCCCGCCGACACCGAGATCACCGTCGTCAACGCTGAGCCCGACTTCGTCGAGCGGATGCGGCTCCACCAGCTCGCCATCGGCCAGGACTTCGCGGCCCGCAAGCTCGCCGACGTATTCGCAGGCACCGGGGTGCGGCTGCGCCTGGCGCGCGTCACCGGTGTCGATCCCGAGCGCAGGACCGTGGCGGTGACCGGCGAGCAGGGCGACGGGGAGCTCGCCTACGACACGCTTTTCTACGCGCTCGGCAGCTCCGTCGCCCATCGTGGCGTCCCCGGCGTGGCCGAGTACGCCTTCGATGTGACCGGTCGGCCCTCGGCGCTGCGTCTGCGCGAGCGGCTGGCCGGCCTGGGCGAGGGCGGCACCGTGCTGGTCGTCGGTGAGGGGCTGACCGGCATCGAGACCGCCACCGAGTTCGCCGAGTCCCGCCCCGACCTCTCGGTGGCGCTCGCCGCCCGCGGCGAGCTGGGCGCCTGGCTCTCCCCGAAGGCCCGCCGCCACCTGCGCCAGGCTTTCGACCGGCTCGGCATCACCCTCCACGAGCACACCGGAATCGAAGCGGTCGAGCCGACACAGGCGATCGCCGCCGACGGTACGTCCATCCCGGCCGACGTGACGGTGTGGGCGGCCGGATTCGCCGTGCACCCCATCGCGGCCGCCAGCGGCCTGGAGGTTGCCGACACCGGCCAGATCGTCGTCGACCGCACCATGCGCTCGGTCTCGCACCCGGACGTCTACGCCGCCGGTGACTGCGCCTACGCGATCGGCGACAACGGCCGGCCGCTGCCGATGTCCTGCGCCTCGGCCGGCTTCACCGGCATGCAGGCGACCGCCGCGATCATCGCGCGTCTGACGGGCAGCAAGGTACCGACCACCGGGCTGAAGTACTACGGCAACCACATCAGCCTCGGGCGGCGGGACGCCATCGTCCAGATGGTGGGCGAGGACGTCCGCTCGAAGTCCTGGTACCTGGGCGGCCGGACCGCCGTACGCTTCAAGTCGGGCGTGCTCAAGGGGTCCGGGTGGAGCGTCGCCCACCCGACCTTCGGCATGCCCAAGCGCAGGCGCCGCCTGGCCACCGGGCCCGACCGGGTCGGTGTGAGGGTCGCCGCATAGGCTCCTCCGCATGGACAGCACAGCCATCGATCGGTTCGAGGCCAGCCGGGGCCGGCTGGCCTCGCTCGCGTACCGTCTGCTCGGCTCGGCCGCCGACGCCGAGGATGCCGTGCAGGACACCTTCCTGCGCTGGCAGGCCGCAGACCGCGAACGCATCGAGGTGCCGGAGGCGTGGCTGACCAAGGTCGTCACCAATCTCTGCCTCGACCGGCTCCGTTCGGCGCAGGCGCGGCACGAGCGCGCTGTCGGAGACTGGCTGCCCGAGCCACTCCTCGAGGGCGACCCGATGCTCGACCCGGCCGACACCTTCGAGCAGCGCGAATCGGTGTCCTTGGCCGTACTGACCCTCATGGAGCGCCTCTCACCCGTCGAGCGGGCCGCCTACGTCCTGCGCGAGGCCTTCTCCTACCCCCACGCCGAGATCGCCGGCATCCTCGACATCACCGAGTCCGCGAGCCAGCAGCATGTCCACCGGGCCCGACGCCGGGTCACCGCCGAGCGCCGCGGCGGCAACGAGGTGGACCCCGCGTCCACGCGCCGGATCGTCCAGGAATTCCTCACCGCCGCCATATCGGGACGCACCGAACGGCTGGTGGCGATGCTCACCGCCGACGCGACCGCGGTCTCGGACGGCGCCGGACTGGCCAAGCGGCTGCTGCGGTACAAGACGCGCGAGCGCATCGCCTCCTACGTGCGGGCCGGCTTCAAGCCCACTCCGGCGAAGCGGCGGCTGGCCGGCGGCTCCACCGCGCTGCACATCGCGCTGGTCAACGGCTCCCCGGCCGTCGTCGCCGTGGTCGACGACCGGGTCGTGGGCGCCGTGGCGTTCGAAGTCAGCGACGGCAAGGTCGCGTCCCTGCGCGGCATCGGCGCCGCGCACCGGCTCACTCGCCTCAACGAGGCCTGGCGGCAGCACGATCCCGACGCGCCGGTCATCGACGCATGGTGACCCAAGGCACCGGAATCCAGTGACCTGAGCCGGAGCGAGGACGGCCCCCTTCGTCCCCCGCGCTGCACCGCAGCACGGGGGACGAAGCACGTCGGTCTCCCGCATCAGCCTCGGCCGTGCAGTGGGGATCACCGAGGGCCAACTCACCCGCCCGCTCGGCACTGCCGCAGCAGATCGCGGATCAACGTCCCGGTGAGGGGCAGTGCATGTCGAGCTTGCTCAGATCGGTCCCTTCGTGGGTACCGGTCGAGTTGACGATGACCAGCCGGCCGAGGCCGAGCGCGCCGTTCTCCATGCACAGGTTCTGCCGGGCCTGCGCGTAGTTCTTGTGCCGCAGGACCCGCTTCTCACCGTTGAGCTGCCTGGTGGCTTCGGCCATCCGCGGCCACAACTGCTTCCACGCCTCGATGGTCTTGACCTGGAAGGCCCGCCGGACCTCCTGCCCGTCGCGGCTGCTGGTGAAGAGGTAGTCGGACTTGTACGTCTGCCCGTCGCCGGCCTGGTATCCGCCGTCGAACCACACGCGCGCTTTCGGGTCGGTCTTCAGCAGGTGCGCGACCTGCTGAAGCACGCGGACCCCGCCGATCTTGTCAGTGGTGGAAAGGCTGTCGGCCAGGTCCTGCGGGTTCGCCAGACGCCCCGAGGCGGCGATGGACATCGGCAAGGGCAGCTGCCCGCGGGAATTCGCCTCGTGCAGCGCCTCGACGGCCTTCTCGTTGGTCTGCGTGTCGTCAGGCTTGGCGTTCTTCGTCATCAGGTCCAGAAGGTTCGCCGCGAGGGGTTCCAGCGGGGTGGCGACGAACACGTCACCGGGCTCCAGCTCCCGCGCGTGCAGGCGCTGCGCCACCTTGGGGTCGGGCCCGTACACGGCGGTCGAGTACACCCACGAGTAGTCACCTCGGGTGGGGTCTGGCCGGGGTTGCCGTCACGACCTGCGTAGTGGCAGGTCAGGCGGGCCGACCCCGGCTCAGGCCGGAAGGTGCGGGGCGGAGGCCGTCGAGAATGACGCGGAGATTGCGTTCCCACTGCTGATCGCTCGCGTCGAGGCCCAGAGTTCGCCGGGTGGTCGCGGCAGCGGCGAACAGGAACGGGACGTCCTGCCAGGCGAGGTCCGTTCGTACGGCGCCGGTTGCCTGGGCGCGTTCCACCAGGGCCCGCATCCCTTCCCGCAGGTCCTCGATGCGCTGGGCGAGGGCGTCTCCGGAGGCGCCGCCGAGTGCCTCGCTGATGCCGCAGCTCTCCGCGCGCAGGCGTACGTAGACCGTCGCGAAGGCGCAGAGTCCGTGCCAGGGGTCCGGGTCCTCGAGGGCCTGGCCGGCCGCGTCCGAGATCTGGTCGAGGAGCTCCTCCAGCACGACCTCAAGGAGCGCCTCCAGAGAGGGGATTCGCCGGTAGAAGGTGCCGATGCCCACGCCGGCCCGGCGCGCGATCTCATGCGCGGACACGCCGACACCCACCTCCGCGACCGCGGTCCGGGCCGCCTCCACCAGGCGTTCGAGGTTGCGCCGTGCGTCGGCGCGGGGGCGGGGGCCCGGCGTCTCGGCGAGCAGGCGGTCCACTGCGCCGCGTGGTGGGGTCATGCGCCGATCCTAGCGACAACCGGACCAGTGTTGTCCGGTTGGCGTTCGGGTGGCTAGGCTCTCCGGTAACCGGACAAGGTCTGTCCGTTTAGCTTTTTGGGGGCTGTCCCGTATGGAACGGAAGAGGATCCGAGTCGGCGTCATCGGGGCCAGCCCGGACCGGGGTTGGGCCGCACGTGCGCACGTCCCGGCCTTGCTGGCCCTGCCGGAATACCGCATCACCGCGGTCGGCACCAGCCGACCCGAGAGCGCCCGCGCAGCGGCACGGCAGTTCGGGGCCGCGCACGCCTTCACCGACGCCGGGCAACTCGCCGGGCACCCCGAGGTGGACCTGGTCGTCATCACCGTCAAGGTGCCCGCGCACGCCGAACTGGTCGGGGCGGCGCTGGCAGCCGGCAAGCACGTGTACTGCGAGTGGCCGCTGGCCCGGACCTCCGCCGAGGCGGAGGCCCTCGCCAAGTCGGCCCGCGCGGCGGGCGTACACCACGCGCTGGGGCTGCAGGCGCGGTATGCCCCCGCGCTCGCCTACGCCCGCGAGCTGGTCGCCGAAGGCCGTATCGGACGCGTCACCTCGGCCACCGTCCACGCGGCCCGCGGCAAGGCTCCCGGAGGGGCGATTCCCGCCTGGGCGGCCTACACCCTCGATCGCGACAACGGCGCCGGGACGCTCGAGGTCGCCGGCGGGCACACCCTCGACGCCCTGCAGTACGTGCTCGGTGACATCGGAAAGCTCTCGGCCACGTTGTCCGTCCAGCGCCCCGTCCACACCCTCGCCGGAACCGGTGAGACGGTCGAGGCGACGAGCCCCGATCACCTCCTGCTGCACGCGACCCTCACCAGCGGTGCCGTCGTGTCGGCCCACGTCCACGACGGCAAGGTGACCGATGCCCGGACCCGGCTGGAAATCTCCGGTACGGAGGGGGACCTTGTCGTGGTCTCCACCGGAGCCAACGGGCCGGCCGGTATCCAGATCGGGGAACTGCGCCTGCTGGGCACCGGTGTTCCGGGCGCCGGCGAGTACGCGGAACTGCCCGTTCCCGGGCGGTACTTGTGGGCCTCGGGAATGGATTCCGCCGCGGAGGGCTTCCCGGTGGCCCAGCTCTACGCCCGGCTGGCCCGCGACCTGCGCACCGGCTCACGCACCGTCCCGGACTTCGATGCCGGACTGCGGCTGCACCGCCTTCTCGACGCGATCAGGCTCTCCGCGGAGACCGGAACCCGCCGAACGGTGGCCTGACGGCCCGGCCGTTCCGAGCAGGGCCCGGCTGCCGTGCCGGCTCAGGCCCGCATACCGCCGTCGACCCGGAGGACCGTGCCCGTGACGTAGGAGGAGCGGTCGCTGAGGAGCCAGGCGGCGGCCTGGGCGATCTCCTCCGGGTCGGCGGCGCGGCCCAGCGGGGTTTGGGCGTTGAGCTGATCGATGATGCCGGGGGTCTTCTCGTCCCATTCGTGGAGCATCTCGGTGAGCGTGGTACCGGGCGCGATGGCGTTGACGCGGATGCCTTCCGGGCCGTAGGTGGCGGCTGCCGAGGCGGTGAGGCTGTTGACCGCCCGCTTCGCCGCACCGTAGGCGGGCAGCCAGGGGTTGGCCATCAGGGCGCCGACGCTGGAGGTGTTGACGATGGCCCCGCGCCGCGCGGTGGCGCGGATCGCGGCGACCTCGGCGTTCATGGCCAGCCACGGGCCCTTGAGGTTGACCGCGCAGACACGGTCGAAATCGGCCTCCGACAGCTGGTCCATCGGGCCGGGCGGCTGGTCCGTCGCGCCGTTGTTGAAGGCCACGTCGAGCCGGCCGTACAGCTGCACGGCCCGGTCGACGGCGTTCCGGACGCTCGCCGGGTCGGCCAGGTCGCACACCACGTACTCCGCGGTGCCGCCGGCCGCCCGGACCTCCTCGGTGACCGCCTTGAGCTGGCTCTCCGTACGGGCCGCGAGAAGCACCCGGGCGCCCTCCCGGGCGAACAGCCGCGCCGCTGCCGCGCCGATGCCGCGACCGGCACCGGTGAGGAAGGCGACCTTGCCGTCGAGCAGGCCGGTGGCCTCCGGGGACGCAGCGGGTCCGGAGGTCTTCGAGGGCGTGGTGGTGATCGGTGTGTTGTCCATGCCGATGAGCCTGGGCCCGGCCGCCCCGCTCATCCAGGCACCGGCAGTACCTGGCTGGGCGTCGCGGCGTCCCCGCACACTGGGCGGATGGACCGACGAGTACGACGTGAGCTGGGCGACTTCCTGCGCAGCAGACGCGAACGCATCACCCCCGCCGACGTGGGGCTGCCCGCCGGGCCGCGCCGCCGCACCCCCGGACTGCGCCGCGAGGAGGTGGCGCAGCTGGCGTTCATCTCGACCGAGTACTACGCACGCCTGGAGCAGGCCCGCGCCCCGCACCCGTCCCGCGAGGTGCTGGCCCAGCTCGCCCGCGCACTGCGCCTGTCGGACGCCGAGCGCGACCACCTGCACCACCTCGCCGGTGCCCCGCCCGGGCCCCCGCCGGGGCCCTCGCGGGAGGTGCGGCAGAGCATCGTCGACCTGCTGCACCGGCTGCCGGAGGCCGCGGCGCTGGTGATGTCGGCGACGTACGAGGTCATCGCCTGGAACGAGCTGGCCGCCGCCCTGATGGAGGACTTCTCCGCCCTCTCGCGCCGGGACCGCAATCTGATCCGGCGTGCCTTCCTCGGCCCCCACCGGGACCACCGGCGGCTGTACGGCGTCTCGGACGCGGACGAGTTCGCCCGGACCTCGGCCCAGCACCTGCGGGCCGCCGCGGCCCGCTACCCCCGCGACCCGGAGGTGACCGGCCTGGTCGAGGAACTCCTCGCCGGCAGCGAGGAGTTCGCCCGGCTCTGGGCCGCGCACGACGTCACCGACCGTCCCACCCTCTGCAAGACCTTCGCGCACCCCCTCGTCGGCCCGGTGACCGTCCGCTGCGACGTCCTGGACATCGCCGACCGGGACCAGCGCGTCGTCATCTACACCGCCGCCCCCGGCTCACCGTCGGAAGAGGCGATGCGGCTGCTGTCGGTCGTCGGGACGGAGCGCATGGAGGTCTCCGGCTGACCGGCCGACGACGGTCGCGGGCGTCCACGTGGTGAACTGCCGGGAAACTCTCGGACTCTGTCCGGGGGAAGGGGTGTTCGGAGGCGGGAGGCTGCCTAGCATGGGGGCCGGCGCCGTCCGGTGGGGAGAAGACCGGCCGGGTGACGCAGGAGCTCGCCGGGACGGGGGCCGGGACAAGGACCATTGACGAAGGCCAGGAGCAGCATGAGTTCCACCGCTCGGACCAGGGCCGTCGGTGGTGTGCTCGTGGTCGGTGGGCTGCTGGCCGGGCTGCTGCTGACCGGCGGGGCGGACGGTGCGGAGGCGGGGCGGGCCGCGCCGGACGGGTTGCCGCACACCGGCATCGAGGTGTCGCCCGGCGGCTGCGGCCGCGGCTGGCAGCACCCGCGTCCCGGGCTCCAGGTCTTCGATCTGCACAACACCTCCGACACCGCCGCCGAGGTCTACCTCAAGAACCCCGCCGACGGCTCCGTCCACGGCGAGGTGGAGGGCATCGGGCCCGGCACCACACGCCAGTTGCGGGTCCGGCTGGGCCGGGGCGCGTACGCCTTCATGTGCCTGCCGGACGACGCGCACGCGGTCACCGGACCGACGGTGCGGATCGCGGGCGGCGGCCCGCCCGGCCCGGCGGCGGCCCCGGTCACCGAGCATGATCTGATCCCCCCGGCGCTGGCCTACCAGAAGTGGGTCGCCAGGGGCCTGGACGGCCTCGTCGGCCGGACCGGGCGGCTGCGGGACGCCCTGGCGGACGGCGACCGCGCGGCGGCCGAGGACGCCTGGCTGTCCGCGCACCTCGCCTACGAGCGGCTGGGCGCGGCCTACGGGGCGTTCGGCGACGCGGACGGGAAGATCAACGGCACCACCGCCGGCCTGCCGGACGGGGTCCGGGACCCGGCCTTCACCGGCTTCCACCGGATCGAGTACGGGCTGTGGCACGGCCGGTCCACCGCGTCCCTGCGCGGACCGGCCACCGCACTCGCCGATGCCGTCACGACGCTGCGGGACGACTGGGCCGAGGCCCGGATGGAACCGGCGGACCTCGGTCTGCGGGCCCACGAGATCCTGGAGAACACCCTCCAGTTCGAGCTGACCGGGCGGACCGACTACGGCAGCGGCAGCAACCTCGCCACCGCCCGCGCCAACCTCGACGGCACCCGTGCCGTGCTCGCCCGGCTGCGCCCCCTGCTCGTCACCCGCTACCCCCAACTCCCCGCGCTGGAGCGCAAGTTGGACCGGGCTGAGGAACTGCTCGACGGCTTCCGGCGGGACGGGCACTGGACGCCGCTGGACCGACTCGACCGCCGGCAGCGGGAGCGCACCGACGCGGTGCTGGGAGACCTGGTGGAACGGCTGGCGTCGGTGGCGACGCTGTGCGACGCGCGCAGAACGGTGTGAGCGGAATGAGTGGCGTGAACGGAGTCGGCAGACGGGGATTCCTGCGGGGCGCGGCCCTCGCCGGGGCCGGGCTGGCGGCCGGCGGTGCGGCGCCCGCGCAGGGTTCGCCGCCAAACGGCGTCACGGTGCCGGTGCCCGGTCCCGCGCTCGGGGCCGCGGCCGCACCCCCGGTGCCGTTCCACGGGCCGCACCAGTCCTCCGTGCTCGCCCCGCCCCGCCGGGTCACGGCCTTCACCGCGTTCGACGTCACGGCCGGTGACCGCCGGGAGCTGGCCGAGCTGCTGCGGACCCTCACCGCCCGGGCCCGGGCCCTGACCGGCTGCGGCACCCCCGCGGACCCCGGCATCACCGGCCCGCCCGCCGACTCGGGCCTCCTCGGACCGCGGCCGGCCGCCGGCGCGCTGACGGTGACGGTCGGCGTGGGCGCGGCCCTCTTCGACGACCGGTTCGGACTGCACGGCCGGGCGCCGCGCCGCCTGAAAGCCATGCCGACCTTCCCCGACGACGACCTCCGCCCCGAGTGGTGCCACGGCGATCTGAGCCTCCAACTGTGCGCCGACGACACCGACACCGTGCTGCACGCCCTGCGGGACATCGCCCGGCACACCCGGGGCGGCATGCAGGTGCGCTGGCGGATGGACGGCTTCAGCAGCCCGCCCCGCCCCTCCGGCACGCCCCGCAACCTCATGGGCTTCAAGGACGGCACGGCCAATCCGGACGCCGGGTCCGGCCGGGAGATGGACCGGCTGGTCTGGGCCGGCCGGGACTCCGGCGAGCCTGCCTGGGCGGTCGGCGGCAGCTACCAAGTGGTGCGGCTGATCCGCATGCTGGTGGAGTTCTGGGACCGGGTGTCGCTGACCGAACAGGAGCGGATGTTCGGCCGCAACCGTGAGACCGGGGCGCCCCTGGACGGCGACCACGAACACGACACCCCGCACTACCCCGGCGACCCCAAGGGTGACGTCATCCCGCTGGACAGCCACATCCGGCTGGCCAACCCGCGCACCGCGGCCACCGACGGCCAGCGGATCCTGCGCCGTTCGTACAACTACGACCAGGGCGTGGACCGCAACGGCAACCTGGACATGGGCCTGCTGTTCTGCTGCTACCAGCGCGACCTGGCCGCCCAGTTCGAGGCCGTGCAGCACCGGCTCGCCGGCGAACCGCTGACGGACTACCTCACCCCGTTCGGCGGCGGCTACTTCTACGCCCTCCCCGGCGTCCGCGACACCGCGGACTGGTACGGCCGGGCCCTGCTCACCTGACCGGTCGCAAAGGGTCAACACCCGGTCAAGCTTTGGCCCGGCTTACCTGACTCAGTGTTCACCCGCGCGTCATCATGGCTCTGCCGAGCCGCTGCCCGCCCGGCCGAGCATCCGGGCGTACAGCACGACCACGACCCCGTCCGGAGGGTGAACGAGCATGGCAAGCAGGGGAAGACGACCGGCGATAAGGAGCCTGGGGGCCCTCGCGGGCGCCGCGGCCCTCACCGTCCTGGGCACCACGGCGCCGTCCTGGGCCGCCGGGCACCAACCCACCCCCGCCCGAACGGCCACCCCCATCAAGCACGTGGTCGTGCTCTTCGACGAGAACATCTCGTTCGACCACTACTTCGCGACGTACCCCAAGGCCGCGAACACCGACGGCACCCGCTTCACCCCGTCCCCGCGCACGCCCCGGGACATCGACAACCTGCGCACCGCGGGTCTGCTCAAGCACAACCCCAATCAGTACGCCCCCAAGCGGCTGACCCCGCAGCAGGCCATGACCTGCGACCAGAACCACGACTACGGGCCCGAGCAGTACGCCTACAACGGCGGCAAGGCCGACCAGTTCGTCCAGAACACCGACTCGGGCAAATGCTCCGGCGGCCTCTTCGGCGAGCCCGGACTGGTGATGGACTACTACGACGGCAACACCGTCACCGGGCTGTGGAACTACGCCCAGCACTACGCCCTCAATGACCGCTCCTTCAGCACCACTTACGGCCCCTCCACCCCCGGCGCCCTCAACCTGGTCTCCGGGCAGACCCACGGCGTCGTCTCCATGGACCCGACCTCCAGCACGGAGCACCCGCGGCAGACCGACAAGCCCGACCCGCGCGCCGTGCACTCGCCCGACGCGCACGGCGTCGGCACGATCATCAGCGACCCCGACCCGGCCTACGACGACTGCTCCAACAAGGACCACACCGGCAAGAACGCGCTCGCCGCGATGCAGGGCCGCAACATCGGCGACCTGCTCACCGCCCGGCACGTCAGCTGGGGCTGGTTCCAGGGCGGCTTCCGGCCCAGCACCGCGTGGGACGGCCAGGACGGCCACTACGCGAAGTGCGGCGGCACCACGCACTCCAACGTCGGGGGCGCGGCGGTCGTCGACTACAGCCCGCACCACGCGCCGTTCCAGTACTACCGGTCCACGGCGAACCCGCACCACCTGCCGCCCAAGAGCGTCGACGAGATCGGCCACGCCGGACCGGCCAACCACAACTACGACCTGACCGACTTCGACGCCGTGCTGAAGGCGGGCAAGCTGCCCGCGGTCAGCTTCGTCAAGGCCCCCGAGTACCAGGACGGTCACGCCGGTTACTCCGACCCGATCGACGAACAGCACTTCCTCGTCGACCGGATCAACCGCATCCAGCAGTCGCCGCAGTGGAAGGACACCGCCGTCGTCATCGCCTACGACGACTCCGACGGCTGGTACGACCACGCGTACGCCAAGCCGCGCAACGGCTCGAAGGACACCACGACCGACTCCAACGGCAAGGCCACCGACAGCCCGGCCTGCCAGGCGGGCCCCGCGGCCGCCGGCGGCTATGCGGACCGCTGCGGCCCCGGCACCCGGCAGCCGCTGCTGGTGGTCTCCCCGTACAGCAAGGTCAACACGATCGACCACACCCGCACCGAGCAGACCTCGGTCATCAAGTTCATCGAGGACAACTGGCACACCGGCCGGATCGGCGACGCCGCCTTCGACAGCCGGGCCGGCTCCCTGAAGAACATGTTCGACTTCCGGCACCCCAACAACAAGCAGGTGCTGCTCAACAAGGACGGCTCGGTCAGGTCCGTCGGCCCGGTCCGGCAGATCGCCCCGATGGCGGCCACCATCGACCCGGGCCCGGCCGTGCAGGACACCGCCTCGACCACCGACTCCGCCTTCCCCCTGCTGCCGGCCGCGATCGGCGCCGCGGTGGTGGCGGGCGGGGTGACCGCCACCGCCCTGGTGCTGCGCCGCCGCCGGACCGGCGGGGCCGCCTGACCCGAAAGCGCACTCCGGCGGCCGCGTCCCACGGGACGCGGCCGCCGGTGCGTCGGCGGGGCACCCGCCGACAATTCCGGTTGCCGGATCGGCAAAGGAGGAGAGGCGGCCTCATCTGCCGGGCTCTAGCGTGAAGAGAGGGCCGACGCTGTGCTCCGTTCGGAGCACACGGCACGAACCTCAGGCGACGGAGCGAGGGGTGAACGGGATGACCGAGGTCACCGAGCACGGGTCGCGGAACGCCGGGACCCTCGGACGCACGACCATCGCCGACGGCGTGGTGACGAAGATCGCCTACCTGGCGGCCGGTGATGTGGTCGGCGTGCACGCCCTGGGCAGCGGGCTCGCGCGGTCCGTGGGCGAGCTGCGCAAGCGGGTGCCCGGCGGAGGGTCGGGCGGCACGCACGGGGTCAGGGTCGAGGTGGGCGAGAAGCAGACCGCCATCGACCTCGACATCATCGCCGAGTACGGCGAAGTGATCCCGGACGTCGCCCAAGCGGTCCGCGAGCAGGTCATCGCCACGGTCGAGCGGATGACCGGTCTCGAAGTCGTGGAGGTCAACATCGCGGTGAGCGATGTGAAACTCCCCGACGAGGAGGAGGAAACGGTCGAGCGGGTCCGGTAGGCGCGGGCGCGCGGCAGCCGTGCCGGGTGGGCGCCGTTCGATGACGCCACCCGGCCGACCTGCCGACGCGGCCGCTCAGTGCCCGGTCAGGGACTCCGCGCCGGGCAGCGCGCACACCGCCATACCGCGTTGGGCGACGCTGGCCAGGACCAGCCGGCTGCCCGTACGGCAGACCGCGGTGACCATCCGGTACGGCGACCTGGCGGCCCGCAGGTCCCACACCTGGTGCCCGTCCGGGCGGATGCCCAGCACCCGTACGGTCGGATGCGGCGGCGGGACGGGGCGTACCCGCCGGATCGTCCGCCAGGCCGCCCGCCGCACCGGGTGGGGGAGGGCGTGCACCAGCTCCAGGGCCGGTTGGCGCGGCCCGGCGAGAGCCACCCAGAAGACACCGTCGTCGGCGAGGGAGATGTTGTCGGGGTAGCCCGGCAGGTCCGCGGCCAGGAGCTCGGAACGGCCGGCCCGCGGCCCGGTGAGCCGGTAGCGGCGCAGCCGGCGGGCTCCGGTCTCGGCCACGAGGAGGAACGAACCGTCCGGCGCCAGCGCCACACCGTTGGCGAACTGCAGCCCCGACAGCAGGACTTCGGGCCTGCCGCCGGGCCGCAGCCGCAGCAGCCGGCCCGTCCCGAGGTGCTCCAGGATGTCGCCCGGCCACTCGTCCAGGTTGTAGCGGCGGCTGGAGACGGTGAAGTAGACCGTGCCGTCCGGCGCCGCGGTGACGTTGCTGCAGAACCGCAGCGGCTCACCGGCCGCCTCGTCGGCCAGCACCCGGACCGTCCCGTCCCCGGTCGAGAGGTGCAGCAGACCGCGGTAGGCGTCGCAGACGAGCAGCTCGCCGCCGGGAAGCGGATGCAGACCGAGCGGCCGGCCGCCGGTGCGGCCCACGACCTCCGCCCGGGCGGACCGCGCCGCCCGGTCGCCCGCTGCCGGCTCCGGCAGCCGCACCCGCCAGATCGTGCCGTCCGCGGCCCCCGCCAGGAGGCTGCCGTCGGCGTCGGCCACCACGTCCTCGGGCCCGTCGATCTCGGGAGCGACGAGCCGCGCCGGCGGGAGCGGCAGCGGCCCGGTCGCGGCCCGCCGCCCCTGGACCGCGCTCACCGGCCGCGCCGGAGTCGGGCCGCCTTGACGCACCGGGTCATCTCCTCCGCGTACGGCAGCACGATGCAGGCGCCGATGCCGAGGCCGAGGCCGGCCAGATAGCGGGCGGACAGCGGATTCTCCTTGGGCCGCAGCTTCCAGTCGTCGGGCCCGCGGCCGCCGCGCAGCGTGGCCCGCGCCTGGTCGGAGTGGAGCGTGCACAGGAACGCCAGCGCGGTCAGCGGCAGGACCTCCAGGAAGCTGTGGATGTGCTGCTCGACCGGGTGCAGCTCGCGCTCGCCGTCGGCCAGGCCGACGTCCCACAGGGCGGTGGCGGCGTGCGCCAGCGCGGCACCGCCCATCACCGTCAGGACCAGCGGGTTGATCCGGGCCAGCAGGCCCATCGCGACCGGCACCCCGGCCTCGGTCATCATCAGCGCGTGCACCGCCGATTCCCGCACCCCGGTGGTGTCCTCGATGCGGGTACGGCGGTGCATGGCCCAGTCCGCCACCGCCGGGACCAACCACAGCGGCATCACGCCGTACAGCAGGAACCGGCGGTTGGCGTCGTCGACGTCCATCGGCCGGCGCGGCGCGCCGAGTGCGGCGGACCGGCGCCGGCCGCGCCAGGCCCGGACGACCGGGCTCTTCTTGAGGTCCATGCTTACGTTTCCTCCTCCATTCGGATCGCCTTCCTCAGGTCCTCCGCGGCCTTTCCGCCCTTGCCGTCGCGGGATTCCAGCAGCGCGGCCGCCAGAGCGTCGAGTTTCCGCTGGATCGCGTGTTCCGCCCGCAGCTCGGAGTTCTTGAGCAGGGCGAGGAGAAGCAGTGTCACCGCGGTCATGACATCCCCCGCCAGCAGCTGCCACGCCAGTGACAGATGGGCGAGGTGAACGGCGAGGAACAGGGCGATCAGGGTGAGGCAGAGCACGAAGAAGAGCGGGGAACTGGTGAAATGCGAGGCCTTCTCGGCCAGTTCGGCGAACCGCCCCCGTTCCTTGCCGCCGCGGTTCACGGGATGACGAAGGGACATGGCTCCTGGATACTCGATGGGCCGCCACGGGCGGAGACCGCCATGCCGCCGGCCGGCCCGGCAATTTCGCCCGCCCGGCCCCTCTCCCTCGCTTTCCCCTCGCTCCAGCGCCGCGCCCGGTCACTTGAGCAGGGACGACTCCAGCCGGGCCAGCAGCGCGGCCGGTCCTTCGTAGACCTCCTCGGCACCGGCGTCCAGCAGCTCGTTGCGGCCGTAGCCGCCGGTGAGCACGCCCACGCAGGGCACCCCGGCCCGGGCCCCGGCCTTCATGTCCCAGACCGTGTCCCCGACGAAGACCGCCCGGCCGGGCTCGGTTCCGGCCTGCGCCAACGCCTGTTCGACGAGGTCGGGGGAGGGTTTGCTGGACTCCACGTCGTCCGCGCCGGTGACCGCGGTGAGCGCGTCCTCGGCGTCCAGCGCGGCGCGCATGGCGCTCAGTTCGCCGCCGCCCGCCGAACTGGCGAGGACCACCGTCCAGCCGCGCTCGGCACAGGCCCGCAGCAGCTCGGCGGCGCCGTCCAGCGGCGCCAGCCGGGACCAGTACTCGGCGAAGAGCGTCTTGTGCGCCGCGCTGATCGCGGCATCGCCCTCGCGGTCCCGGTCCGGGCCCAGCAGATGGCCGATGAGGTGGTCGGCGCCCATGCCGACGGTGCGGTGGATGGCGGCCGTCGGCACCCGGTGGCCGGCCTGGCGGAACGCCTCCCACCAGGTGACGGCGTGCAGATAGGTGCTGTCTACGAGGGTGCCGTCCATGTCGAACAGGGCGGCTCTGCGGTCCGCGGTCATGGGTGCGCCTCCTTCTTCGGAGCGGCCGGGGCTGGCCACATGTGCCGATCGCCGGGCCGTGCCTACTCGCGGCGCCGGGACTCGATGCCGTTGCCCTTCAGCTCGTGCGGCTTGCGCCGGTGGTCGGTCCGGGGGAGCTCATCGGGCTCGCGGCGCTCCACGACGTCGCCCACCGGCTCTCCGTGCGGCAGCCGCGGATGCGACTCGGGGTCGGGCGGGCCCGGCTCGCGCTTCCTGATGCGCCGGCCCCAGACGAACGCCGCGAGCAGCAGGGCGACGACGAGGACCCCGACGATCGTGAGCAGGGCGCCGCTCGTCCCGTTCCCGGCGGCGAGGTGCGCGGACAGATGCGTGGTTGCCACGGTCAGCTTCTCCATTCCGGGCGGATACCCGGCACCTGCCCGAACAAGCGCCGGAATCAGGCGGAGAGGGCCTTGATGAGGTCACCCCGGTTCATCGACGAACGGCCGGGAACACCGGCCTCGGGGTGGCCAGGGCGCGCCCCTAGCGCGGTACCCGGGCCACCTCCGGTGTCTCGGTGTCCAGTGGCACCGACCAGGACCGCACCAGGCCGAGCTGGACGCCCTGGCGGGGCAGCACCGCGTCCAGGAGCCAGTCGGCGGCCACCCGCACCCGGTTCCCGGGCATCGCCATCAGGTGGTAGCCGCGGGTGACGGCACTGGCGAGCGGACCGGACAGCGGCACGTGCAGCGGGTTCGCGGCGGCCTGGACCCCGCCCAGGTCGACCATGAACCCCAGGTCGTGGTGTTCGTAGGCGCGCGCCGTGCCGTGGCCGCAGGACGCCGCCACATTGCGCGCCGCGACCTTGCCCTGCCGCTGGGCGTGCTGGGCGGTCATCGGCGTCACCTTGCCCGGACGGGTCAGGTCCGGTACGGCCGCGGCGTCACCACAGGCGAACACCTCCGGCCGGCCGGGCACGCCCAGGTACTCGTCGACGCACAGCCGCCCCCGGTCGGTGGGCAGCCCCATCGAGGCCACCAGTGGGTCCGGGCGGACGCCGACGCACCAGATCAGGCTGCGGCTGTCGATGAACTCGCCGTCGTCCAGCAGCACCCCGTCCGGGGTGGCCTCCTTGACCGACGTGCCGGTACGGACGTCCACCCCGCGGCCGCGCAGCACCCGCTCGGCGGTCTGCGAGAGCCGTTCGTCGAGCTCCGGCAGCAGCCGGTCGGCGATGTCCAGCAGCAGCCAGCGCGGCCGCGGACCGTCCCGCAGCCCGGTGTTCTGCCGGGCCAGGGCATCGGTGAACAGCACGCCGTGGGCGGCGACTTCGGTGCCGGTGTAGCCCGCCCCGACGACCACGAAGGTGGTCCTGGCGGCCCGTTCGTCCGGGTCGTCCGCCGCTCCGGCCAGTTCGCACTGGCGGGTGATGTGGTCGCGCAGGTAGAGCGCCTCGGGCATCCCGCGGAAGCCGTGGGCGTGCTCGGCGACGCCGGGGATGGGCAGCAGCTTGTTGACGCTGCCGACGGTGAGCACCAGCCGGTCGTAGTCCAGCGTGCCCTCCCGGTCCTCCGGGTCGGTGTACGCCACCCGGCGGGCGTCCAGGTCCACGTCGTGGGCCTGCCCGAGGACGAGCCGGACGCCCGGCAGGGTCCCGGTCAGCGACACCGAGATCCGGCGCGGCTCCAGGATCCCGGCCGCCACCTCCGGCAGCAGCGGTACGTAGAGGAAGTAGTCATGGGGGTTGAGCAGCACGATCTCGGCGGCTCCCTTGGCCGTCCGGGAGAGGGTGCGGGCACATTCGTAGCCGGCGAAACCGGCTCCGACGATCACGATCCGAGGACGACGTCGAGGCACGTGGACTCCTGCGGTCGAGGACGGTCAGTCTGTCGATTGCGGTGTTTCCCGGCCGTCCGGGCGGGCGGTGGCCGGGTCCGGTCCCGGTCCGCCGGACGGTTCCTTCGTGGTGCGCTGAGGGACGACGGTGTACGCCGGGTCCTCGGCCGAGGCGATCCCGGCGGCGAAGACGCCGAACCGGGTGCACGCCGAGCCGGCCAGCAGCGCCAGCCCGGCGGCGACGGCCGCCGCCCGGGAGCGGCGGGCGGCGAGCGCCGCGGTCACCGCCCCGGCGCCGAGCAGCAGCTCCGCCCCGTGCAGCAGCCGGCCGGCCCGGCCCTCCCGGTAGGTCTCCGCCACCATCCCCAGCCGCCGCTTCGCCGCCCGGGTCGCCACCGCATCGGCGGCGGCGGCCAGTACGGCGGCGCAGCGCACGGGCGCGGTCTCGCGGGGCGGTGCCAGTACCAGCGCCATGCCGGACGCCGCGGCGGTCGCGGAGGCCGCGAAGAGATAGGGCAGTTCGCGGTGCGCGCCGTGCCAGGCCGGCACCGCGGTGTCCGCCGCGAGCACGGCGGTGTAGGCGGCCACGGCCGGCCCCAGCGCCGCGGCGGCCGCGGTGGCGGCGGCGCCGGTCCGCGGCAGCCGCCCGCCGACCGCGCACACCGCCGCCACCCCGGCCGCCGGCCCGTAGCCGCTGAGCAGCCAGGAACCGACGCTCATCGGCGAGGTCGGCTTGATGACGCGCAGCATGTGGGCGAACCGGGCGGGCCGGCCGAGGTCGTGGACGAGCGCCGCGGTGGACAGCGAGACGGCCGCCAGCGACGAGACCTTCATCCCGGTCGCCAGCGTGGTCCGGCCGGTCAGCTGGGCGCCCGCGGCGAGCACCGAGCCGGCGCCCGCCAGGCCGCCGAGGAAGAAGTACCCGGCGATGTCCCGGGCCGACCAGGAGGGTGCCTTGATGACCGGACGGCCGTAGTAGGAGTCGAACTCGGCGCGCGGGACCATGAGTTCCTCGCCCTTGCGGGACCGCCGTGCGCGCCGGTCACCCGGCCGGTCGGGCCCGGTCATCGCCGGCCCCTTCCCCGCAGCACGGCGGGCAGCGCGAAGGACAGCGCGAAACCGCCCGCCAGCGACAGCGCCGCCGCGCCGGCGTGCTTCCACATCGCGGGCAGGTCCCGGGTGGTGACCTGCGGGTCCGGCGGCAGCCCGTAGACCTCCGGCTCGTCCAGCAGCAGGAAGAACGCCCCGTCGCCGCCGACCCCGTCCGCCGGGTCGTGGCCGTAGAGGCGGGCCTGGTCCACCCCGGCCGCGTGCAGCTGGTCCACCCGCAGTGCCGCGCGTTCGCGCAGCTCGTCGAGCGGGCCGAACTGGATCGACTCGGTGGGGCAGGCCTTCGCGCAGGCCGGTTCCTGTCCTGCGCCGAGCCGGTCGTAGCAGAGCGTGCACTTGAACGCCCGGCCGTCGGACGGGCGTTGCTCGATCACCCCGTAGGGGCAGGCCGGGACGCAGTAGCCGCAGCCGTTGCAGATGTCCTCCTGCACCACCACGGTCCCGAACTCGGTGCGGAACAGCGAGCCGGTCGGGCAGACGTCGAGGCAGGCGGCGTGGGTGCAGTGCTTGCAGACGTCGGAGGACATCAGCCAGCGCAGGTCGCCGCCGGCCGACTGGTCCGCGTCCTCGGCGAGCGGCAGCACCGTACGGCCCTCCGGCGCGGGCACCGGCGGATGCGGCGCCGACTGCTCGATGAAGGCCACGTGCCGCCAGGTGGACGCCCCGAGCCCGGCGGTGTTGTCGTACGACATGCCGGTGAGCGTCAGCCCGTCCTCCGGGAGGGCGTTCCACTCCTTGCACGCCACCTCGCACGCCTTGCAGCCGATGCAGACGGACGTGTCGGTGAAGAACCCCACCCGGGGCGGGGCACCGATGTGCCCGGCGTCACCGGCCGGATCCGGCTCAGGGCCGCTGAGCAGGCTGTCGGTCATGGCCGTCGGTCCTCTCCGGTGTGCTCGGTGATGCCCGCGCGCCGCCGGTACTCCGCCACCAGGCGGGGCAGGGCGGGGCCGCGCGGCCGGCGGCCCGGGCGGATGTCGGCGGTGAGCGCCTTGTCCTCCTGGATGTGCGAGTTGGGGTCCAGCACGATCGCCATCAGCTCGTTGGCCGCGTCGCCGGTGACCACCCCGTTGGGGCCCCAGTGGAACGGCAGCCCGATCTGGTGCACCTCGCGGCCGTGCACGGTCAGCGTCCTGATCCGGTCGGTGACCGCCACCCGCGCCTCGATGGCGTTCCGGGCGGTGACGATCGTCGCCCAGCCGTTGTGCGTCAGACCGCGCTCGGCGGCCAGCCGCGGGGACACCTCGCAGAACAACTCCGGCTGCAGCTCGGCGAGATGGGACGACCAGCGGCTCATCCCGCCCGCCGTGAAGTGCTCGGTCAGCCGGTGGGTGGTCAGGACGTACGGGAAGACCTCGGCGCCCGGCTCGTCGCCGCTGGGGTGGTAGCGGTTGCCCTCCCGGACGTACCGCTGCTGGGTCGGGGAGCGCGGCCGGTCGGGGTAGAGAGCGTTGCCGAACGGCGAGTCCTGCGGCTCGTAGTGGGTCGGCAGCGGCCCGTCGAGCAGCCCGGACGGGGCGAACAGCCAGCCCTTGCCGTCGGCCTGCATGATGAACGGGTCGTCGCCGCGCAGCGCGTCGGGCCCCCTCGCCCCGGGCGGCGGCACGTGGTCCGGCGCCCGGTCGGGCACGAAGTCCGGCACATCGCGGCCCGTCCAGCGGCCCGCGCCGGCGTCCCACCACACATACGCCTTGCGGGCGCTCCAGGGCGTGCCGTCGGGGGCGGCCGACGCCCGGTTGTAGAGGATCCGGCGGTTCGCCGGCCAGGCCCACGCCCACTCGGCGGCGACCCAGTCCTGCTCGGTGTGCGGGGTGCGGCGGGCCGCCTGGTTGACGCCGTCCGCGAAGACCCCGCAGTAGATCCAGCAGCCGCAGCGGGTCGAGCCGTCGTCCTTCAGCTCGGTGTAGGCACTCAGCGGCGCGCCGTCCGGGCCGTGCCCGTTGATCTCGGCGAGGACGGCGGCGGCGACCGGCTCCCGGTGGTCACCCTCGACCGGATAGTCCCAGGCCAGGTCCTGCACCATGCGGTCCCTCGGGTCGGTGGAGGCCGCCAGCTTCTGCTTGATGCGCCGGCCCAGGTGGTACATGAACCACAGGTCGCTGCGGGCGTCGCCGTCCGGCTCGACGGCGGCGTGGTGCCACTGCAGCCAGCGGTTGGTGTTGGTGAACGACCCGGACTTCTCGGTGTGCGAGGCGGCCGGCAGGAAGAACACCTCGGTCCCGATGTCCTCCGTGGCGAGCTCGCCGCTCTCGATCTCGGGCCCGTCCCGCCACCAGGTCGCCGACTCGATGAGCGAGAAGTCGCGGACCACCAGCCAGTCGAGGTTCGCCATGCCCAGCCGCTGCAGCCGGGTGTTGGCGGAGCCCACGGCGGGGTTCTCGCCCATCAGGAAGTAGCCCTTGCAGACGCCGTCCAGCTGCGCCATCACGGTGTCGTAGGTGCTGTGCGAACCGGTCAGCCGCGGCAGGTGGTCGAAGCAGAAGTCGTTCTCCGGGGTCGCGGCGTCGCCGTAATACGCCTTGAGCAGACTGACGAAGTACGCCCGCATGTCGCCCCAGAAGCCCTTGTCGGTGCGGCTCGCGGCGATGAAGGTGTCCAGGTCCTCGTGGGTGTGCGCGTGCGGCATCGGCAGGTAGCCGGGCAGCAGGTTGTAGAGCGTGGGGATGTCGCTGGAGCCCTGGATGGAGGCGTGGCCGCGGAGCGCCTGGATGCCGCCGCCGGGGCGGCCGATGTTGCCCAGCAGCAGCTGCAGGACGCTCGCGGCGCGGATGTACTGGGAACCGGTCGCGTGCTGGGTCCAGCCGACCGCGTAGACGAAGGCGCTGGTCCGCTCCCGCCCGGAGTTCGAGGTCAGCGCGTCGCACACCTGCCGGAACGTCTCGCGCGGGATCCCGCAGGTCCGCTCGACCAGCTCCGGGGTGTAGCGGGCGTAGTGCCGCTTGAGGATCTGGTAGACGCACCGGGGGTGGGTCAGGGTCGGGTCCCGCGGCGCGTCGGCGGCGGCCTGCGGACCGCCCGAGCCGTGCGTCTCGGCATGGCCGGGGGCGTGGTGGGAGGCCCCGCGGAGGTCCTCCAGCCGCCGGTCGTGCAGCTGCTCGACGTCGCCGGCCGGGGCCTGGACGTCGGTGCCCTCGTACTGCCAGCTCGCCGGGTCGTAGCGGCGGCCCTCCTCGTCGAGGCCGGAGAACACGCCGCCCAGGTCCTCGGTGTCGCGGAAGTCCTCGCTGATCAGGGTGGCGGCGTTGGTGTAGGCGAGGACGTACTCGCGGAAGTCCTTCTCCTCGGACAGGACGTGGTGGATCAGCCCGCCTAGGAAGGCGAGGTCGGTGCCGGCCCGGATCGGCACGTGCAGGTCGCACAGCGCGCTGGTCCGGGTGAAGCGCGGATCGACGTGGATGATCCGGGCGCCCCGGGCCTTGGCCTCCATCACCCACTGGAAGCCCACCGGATGCGCCTCGGCGAAGTTCGAGCCCTCGATGACGATGCAGTCCGCGTGCTGGAGGTCCTGCATGAAGGTGGTCGCCCCGCCGCGCCCGAACGAGGTGCCCAGGCCGGCGACCGTCGAGCTGTGGCAGACCCGGGCCTGGTTCTCCACCTGGACCACGCCCAGCCCGGTCAGCAGCTTCTTGATCAGGTAGTTCTCCTCGTTGTCGAGGGTCGCGCCGCCAAGGCTGGCGATGCCGAGCGTGCGGGCTACCCGCTTGCCGTCCGCCTCCCACTGCCAGGTGTCCCGGCGGGTCTCGATGACCCGCTCGGCGATCATGTCCATGGCCGTGTCCAGGTCGAGCGGCTGCCAGTCGGTGCCGTACGGCCGGCGGTAGAGGACCTGATGGCGCCGGGACGGCCCGGTCGTCAGCTGGAGCGTCGCCGAGCCCTTGGGGCACAGCCGGCCCCGGCTGACCGGCGAATCCGGGTCGCCCTCGATCTGCACCACCTGGTCGTCCTTGACGTACACCTGCTGTCCGCAGCCGACCGCGCAGTACGGGCAGACCGACTTCACCACCCGGTCGGCGGTCTTGGTCCGCGGCCGGAGCGTTTCGGTGCGCGCGGACATCACGGCGCGTCCGCGGCCCAGCGGATCACCGCCGGTCAGCTGCCGGTACACGGGCCAGTCACGCAGCAGCCTCCCCACGCCCATGGCTCCTCCAAGCACCTCGCATCGTGCGGTTCCGGATCCAAACTCGCTCCCGCGGCCCTCGCGTGCCCCTTGGCGGGCGTGTTACTCACCCAACCGGGCACTCGATGAGCCGCGGGGCGGGCCCCGGCCGCACGTGCGGTGCCGCCCGCCGCGCGCCACAGTGAGAGATGCGGCATCCGAGGAAAGGCGGGCGGACCCGTGAGTGGCAGGAACGGACTGACGACGTACCGCGGCAAACGGCACTTCGACCGGACCCGCGAGCCGCAGGGCGGGCAGAGCTCCTCCGGGGACACCCCGTGCTTCGTGGTGCAGATCCACGACGCCAGCACCCTGCACTTCGACTTCCGGCTGGAGGTCGACGGCGTCCTCAAGTCCTGGTCGGTGCCGAAGGGCCCGTCCACCGATCCGCAGGACAAGCGGCTGGCCATGCCCACCGAGGACCATCCGCTGGAGTACCGGGAGTTCGAGGGCGTCATCCCGGACGGGGAGTACGGCGCGGGCACCGTCATCGTCTGGGACGAGGGCAGCTACCGCCCGCTGCCCGGGCGGAAGAAGGGCCGCACCCGCACGTTCGGCGAAGCCCTGGAGCAGGGCCACGCGTCCTTCTGGCTCGACGGCAGCAAACTGCACGGCGGCTATGCGCTCACCCGGTTCCGCGGCGGCGACGGCTCCGGGAAGCGGGAGTCCTGGCTGCTGGTCAAGGAGAACGACGACCGGGCCGAACGGCGCGGCACCCCCGACGCCCGCCGGGCCCGGTCCGTGCGCAGCGGGCGGACCCTCAAACGGGTCGCCGAGGAGGAGGCCGGGGAACGGGTGAACCGGCGATGAGCAGGGCCGGCGCCGTTCCGGCCCGGGGCTGACCGGGCAGTCCGCGATGTCCGGCACCGCACTCGTCGTGATCGACATGCTCAACTCCTACGAGCACGAGGACGCCGAACTGCTGCTGCCCTCGGTGCGCGCCACGCTGCCCCGGCTCACCGCGCTGCTCGAACGGGCCCGGCAAAGCGATACCGAGGTCATTTACGTCAACGATAATTTCGGCCTGTGGCGCTCGCACCACGACGAGCTCCTGGACACCGCGCTGAGCGGCCCGCACGCCGATCTCGTGGAGCCGGTACGGCCGGACGAGAAATCACTGTTCGTGGTGAAGGCGCGGCACTCGATCTTCTACCAGACACCGCTGGAATACCTGCTGCGCCAGCACGGCATCGAGACCATCGTGCTCTGCGGCCAGGTCACCGAACAATGCGTGCTCTATTCGGCGCTGGACGCCCACATCCGGCACATCGGCGTCACCGTCGTCGAGGACGCCTGCGCGCATATCCACCGCGATCTCGCGGAAGCCGCGCTGCGCATGATGGAACGCAATATGCAGGCCCGTATCGTCCGGTCCACCGCCGAGGAAATCTTCTGACGTCGCACGGCGGGCGGGGCGTTCCGACATCGCACGGCGGGCGTGGTGAGAGGTTCGGCGAAAGGCATTCCGTCGACGGGGCCGCACCCCGGAACTAGGCCTCCAGCTCCCCGTCCCCGGCATTGTCGCGGGCGATGTGCACCGCGGCCTCCTCGGCGGACGCCGCACCGCCGTCGATGCCGACGTCCCGGGCGGCGATGTCGTCGCTGCCACCGCGCCAGAAGCCCTCGTCGGTCCCCACGAGCCGGCCGGCCCGCGTCTCGCCGCACTCCAGATCCACCGGTTCGCCCACGCCGCCCGGCAGATCGCCGATGCCGTCGCCGTCGACCGGGAGCACGTCCGGCACCTCCACGGCCAGCCGGTGCTCCAGCGACTCGCGGTCGTGCAGTTCGCGTGCCGTGGTGCCCTCGTGATTGACCACGAAGGGCCGTTCGGGCGGCGAATAACCGGTGTCCAGGATGGCGTCGAGGTCGGGCTCGTCGAGGGCGTCCTCCATGTCCAGATCGTTGGGGTTGTCCTGGGGGTCGGAGCTGGGCGGCTGGTAGACCTCGTCGCCCATCGCGTCGTCGGACATGACCGCCCTCCCTCTCCCGTCCGCTCGTCCCGTCGCGGGCCGCGGCGGGTCTCTCTGCCACCAATTGTCCGCCTCCCGGCGCCGCTCGGCAGCGTCAGGAGGCGGACGGCCGGGTCAGCGCCGCACGTGCTCGGTGTGCAGTCCGATGGCCTCGGCGATGGCCTGCACATTGACGTACCGGTCGTGCGCCGGCAGCCGTTGCGCCAGCTCCACCAGCCGGTCCGGCGCGTGGTTGCGCCGCAGCGTCTCGATGATCGTGTTCTTGTCGGCGGGATACAGGCTCCGGCCGAGGTGCTGGGCGAGTTCGGAGCGCAGTCCGACGTCCTGCTCGGTCATCCCGCTCGGCGTACCGCCGCGGTAGTCGCTCGCGGGCGACCACGCCGGCACCGGCTGGTCCTCGCCCGCGGGCTGGAGTTCGTGTTCCTCGTCGGTCCGCAGCGAGCGCTCCGCGGCCAGTTGCCCGCGCAACTGCTTCTTCATCATGTCGTCCCGGGCGGGGCCGGTCTTGTCCATTCCGTGTTCCATGACCATCGCTGCCTCCGGTCTGACGAGTCCTACCGACCCGACGCGTTTCTCCCAGTTTCCCTGGTCCTTCTGCCCTAACAACCCGAAGCGGTCGATTCAAGCCCCTGTACGCAATTCACCCGGGCCGCCACCCTGCGTGACCGGCCGAGGCATATCCCCGGCCGGACCGCAATGCATACGCCCTGGGAGATCGGGAATTCGTAGGACAGCCAACCGCATACCCGATACCAGTCGACGCATATGCGTCCCACCGCATTACGCAGCCCACTGCAGACAAGCCCCACGCATAACCGGGAGAACCCAAGGAGGCAGCGCCATGCGACTCTCGCTCCTTCGACCGGTCATCGATCGGCCGGGCCCATGGGCAACCGTCTATGCCGATATCTCGCACGGCACCGAGGACGCCGAGAAACAACAGGAATTGACGGCGAGCGCGACCACCGCACAGCTCTTCGCGCTCGGCGCGGACGAGGCCACCTGCGGCGCCGTGCACGAGGCCCTGGTCAGGCGGCGCGAAGGGGAACCGCAGTCGCACGCCGGGCGGGTGCTGTTCGCGACCAACGGTCACGTCGTGCTCGACGCGCCGCTGCCCGGGCCGCCGCCCACACCCTTCGCCGCCTGGGGGCCGGTGCCCCGGATCGCGCCCTTCCTGGCCGCGATCGGCGACGACCCCGTCTGCCTCGTGGTCCGGCTGGACCGCACCGGGGCGGACCTCGCCGTCCTGGGGCAACAGGGCACCGAGGACGACGCCGGCAAGGTCACCGGCGCCGAGTGGCCCATCCACCGCACCACGTCCTCGGACTGGTCCGAAACCCACTTCCAGGCGAAGGTGGAGAACACCTGGGAGCAGAACGCCGCGGAGATCGCCGACGCGATCAGCCGGACCGCCCAGGAGCACGGGGTGGAGGCCGTCATCCTCATCGGCGACGCCCGCGAGCGGCACCTCGTGCACGACAAGCTGCCGGAGCAGCTGCGCAGCATCACCTACGAGAGCGAACACGGCGGCCGCGCGGCCGGCTCCGAGAGCGACCTGGTGGAACGGGACATCGCCCAGGTCCGGGCCGAACAGGAACGCCAGCACGTCGTGGAGATCACCGACCGCTTCCGCACCGGCGAGGGCCCCGGCGGCAAGAGCGCCCCGCACGCGGCGGCCGGCATCCCCGCGCTCGTCGAGGCGGCCCGGGAACACCGGATCGACACCCTGCTGGTCGACCCGCACGGCGCGGACACCGGTCGCCAGGTCTGGGTCGGTGAGAGCGCCGACCAACTGGCCGTGCGCGGCACCGAATTGCAGTACCTCGGCGAGGTGCGGCCGGCCGCCGCCCGGGCCGACGACGCGCTCATCCGGTCGGCCGCGGCCAGCGGCGCCGAGGTCGTGATCGTCCGCGATCCCGAACGGGCGCCCTCCGGCGGGCTCGGCGCCATCCTGCGGTGGACGGACGAGCCGGCGCCGGAGTGAACCGCCCGAGGATCCCCCGGTGGCGCGCCGCGAGCCCTTTAGTCGTGGGCCTCGGCCGCCACCGGCTTCGGGATCAGGAACGAGGTGGCGATCGCCGCCGCCAGGATGACCACACCGGCGATCATGCCCGCGGTGTAGCCGCCGGCGGACGCCGGATCGACCGGTGTGGCGGCGGTCTTGACGGCGTAGAGCACCGCGAAGCTCAGCCCCGCGCCGAGGTTGAACGCACCGGCGTTCAGGCCCGGCAGGAAGCCCGGGTTGTCGCGGGGGGAGAGCACGATGCCGAGCCCGTTGAGGACGATGTTGGCCACGCCGGCGTAGGCGACGCCCACCAGGATCGAGGTCACCAGCAGCAGGACGTGCGAGTGGCTGTGCATCGTGGCCAGCATCAGCACCACCGTCGCCACCGAGCCGACCAGGCCGCACCGCAGCACGCGCCCGTAGCCGAAGGTGGCGGCCAGCCGGCCGGCCAGCGGGCCCATGGCCAGACCGGCCAGCGCGTACGGCGACAGCGTCCACCAGGCGGACGCCTCCGCGCTCATCCCGAGACCGGCCTGCACGTCCTGCGCGAACGCCGGGATCAGCCCGTTCATCACGGCGAACACGCCGGTCATGGTCAGCACGGTGGTCAGCAGGGTCGCCCAGGTCGCACGCTGCTTGAGGTGCCTGGTCGCGACCAGCGGGTGCCCGCTGCGGTTCTCGGTGCGCCAGAAGAGGCCGAAGGCGACCGCGGCCAGCACGACGAGGACGGCGATCAGCGGCCAGTTCGCGGCGGCCAGCTTGCCCGCCTCGTTCAGCGCGATCAGCAGCGAGCCGACCGAGACGACGAGCAGGGCGACACCGGGCCAGTCCATCCGGCGGGCGCCCGCCGCGTCCGGAGCCGGAGCCCGGGACTCCGGGGTCAGGGTGGCGACGAGGACGGTCGCCAGCGCCGCGACGACGGCCATCGCCCAGAACACCGAGCCGAAGCCGTGGCTGTCGGCGAGGTAGCCGCCGGCGAGGGAGTCCACCCCGGCGATCCCGCCGTTGACCGCGGTGATCACGCCGAGCAGGGTGCCGTACCGCTTCGGCTCCTGCACCTCGACCCGCAGCATGATCAGGCACAGCGGGACGACCGGACCGCTGACGCCCTGGATGACGCGGCCGGCGAACAGCATCGGCACGCTGGTCGCCAGCGCGGCGACGACACAGCCGACGACCATCAGACCGAGCATCCCGGTGAGCACCCGGCGGCGGCCGATGACGTCGCCCAGCCGCGGGAGGAACAGGGAGAACAGGGCCGCCGAGGTGAAGAACGCGGTCTGGGTGAGGCCGATCTCGGCCGAGCTGGCACCGAGGGTGTCCTCGATGTTCTTCAGCGCCGGGCTGAGCATGCTGGCGTTCAGCTGGAACGCGAAGCAGGCCGCCAGCAGCGCGGTGACCAGCACCCCGATGCGGACGCCGGAACCGCCGCCCGTCGTCTCGACGGTGGACCGGGGGGAGGGGGTGGTGGAGGTGGTGTTCATGCCGTTCTTGCCGTTCGTGCCGTTCATTCCGCGACGTCGCCGATCCGCTCCAGCGCGTCCACGACGAGGTTCCAGAACCGCTCGTGGTCGAGCTTGACCGCGACCTGGGTGGTGCAGTCGTCCGGTGCGGGCGCGCGGAAGTCCGTCACGGTCATCCCGACGGTCAGCGCACCGCGCAGCTCCACGTCCACCGGGGCCCGGCGCACGGTCATCACGTCCGGGTCGATGACGTACGCCACCGCGCACGGGTCGTGCACCGGCGGGTGCTCGAAGCCCTGGTTCTCGCGGTACGCCTCGCGGAAGAAGTCCAGCAGTTCCAGCACGAACGTGGCCGGCCTGGTGCCCACCGCGGCGATCTTCTTCTCGACCGCGGGGGTGGCCAGCGCCTGGTGCGTGAGGTCCAGCCCGACCATGGTGACCGGCCACTTCTCGTTGAAGACGATGTGCGCCGCTTCGGGGTCGATGATGACGTTGAACTCGGCGACCGCGCTCCAGTTGCCCTCGTGGTAGCCACCGCCCATCAGCACGACCTCGCGGACCCGCTCGACGATCCGCGGCTCCTTGCGCGCGGCCAGCGCGATGTTGGTCAGGCCGGCCGTGGGGACGATGGTGATCTCGCCCGGCTCGTGCGCCATCACGGTGTCGATGATCAGGTCCACCGCGTGCCGGCGGTCCAGTTCGAGGGTGGGCTCGGGCAGCTCCGGGCCGTCCAGACCGGTGTCGCCGTGGATCTCCGGCGCCGTCTCGATGTCCCGCACCAGCGGACGCGGGCAGCCGGCCGCGAAGGGCACACCGGTGATCCCGGCGATCCGGGCCACGGACAGCGCGTTGCGGGTCACCTTCTCGACCGACGCGTTGCCGACCACGGTCGTCACGGCGACCAGCTCGACATCGGGGTTGCCGTGCGCCAGGAGCATGGCGATCGCGTCGTCATGCCCCGGGTCGCAGTCGAGGATGATCTTTCTGGCCAACGGACGAGCCCCTTTGCTCTGCGGAACGGTGGTGCGGGTGGTGCCGGGGTGAAGTCTCTGGGTGCGCCCGCAGGAGGCGGCTACCGAGGGAAAACGTTCTCCGAGAATTTCGCCCATCGCTCCTCCCGATGTCAACGGAATGTGAGCCATACGACCGCTTGATCCGGCTCACGGACACGGTGGGTGAGCGGTGATAACGTTTGCCGCCCTCATCCGGTACGGGTCGACAAAAGGGGCGCGCCGCCGTGGCCGAAGTGACCTTGAAGGACGTCGCGCTGGCGTCCGGCTGCTCCATCGCCACGGTCTCCCGTGTGCTCGCCGGCACCCGCCCGGTCGGCGCCGAGACCGCCCGCACCGTCCGCGCGGCGGCCGAGCGCCTCGGCTACCGCCCCAACCACGTCGCCCGCGCCCTGCGCAGCCGCTCCACCGGCACCGTCGGGCTGGTCCTGCCGCAGATCACCAACCCGTTCTTCCCCACCCTCGTCCGGGAGCTGGAGCACGCCCTGCACGCCGGGGGCCGCGCGGTGCTGCTCGCCGACTGCGACGACGACCCGGCCACCGAGGCGGCCCGGATCAGCGCCCTGCTGGCCCGGCAGGTCGACGCGCTGCTGCTGATACCGGTCGACGAACGGCACAGCCGGGAGGCGGTGGCGGCCGCCGCCGCACAGGTGCCGCTGGTCCTGCTGGACCGCGGCTGCGGCCCGGGCGTCGCCGACTCCGTGGCCGTCGACAACGCCGCCGGAATGGCGCTTGTACTGGCCCATCTGGCCGCCACCGGGCGCCGCCGCCCCTGCTTCATCGGGGCCGCCGGCACCGCCTCCGCGGCCGTCGAGCGGCGCACGGCCTACGAGAGCGGCGCCGCGGTCCTCGATCCGGCGGCACCCGGCCGGCTCGCCCTCGGCGACTTCTCGGCGGAGTGGGGCCGGGCCGCCGTCGACCGCCTCTGGCCGGCCCGCCCGGACGCGGTGGTCTGCGCCAACGACCTGATCGCGGCCGGCGCCCTGCAACGGCTGCGGCAGCTGGGCGCGGACGTCCCGGGCGAGGTCGCGGTCACCGGCTTCGACGACATCCCGCTCGCCGGGCTGGCCGACCCCGCGCTCACCACCGTCCGGCAACCGGTCGCCGACCTCGCCGCCGAGGCCGCCCGTCTGCTGTCCCGGCGCCGGGCCGACGGTTCGTCAGGTCCGTGCCACACCGTCCGCCTCGCCCCGGAATTGGTGGTCCGGGCCTCCAGCGGGGCGACGGCCGCCGTCGCTGCCGACGGTCCGCTCCGGACCTCTTGACCGTACACGGTCACGGAGTAAAGTCCAGACCAATCAGTGCACCCCTCGCGCCTCTCACCCCCTCGCGAAAGGGTTGACATGGACAAAAAAAGAAGGCTGGCCCTCGCCATCGGCGCCGGCATCGCCCCACTGCTGGTCGTCACCCTCCCGGCCACCCCTGCCGGCGCCCACGGTTACGTCTCCGCACCCCCCAGCCGCCAGGCGCAGTGCGCCGCCGGCACCCTCGACTGCGGCCCCGTCAAGTGGGAGCCGCAGAGCGTCGAGGGCCCCAAAGGGCTGACCAGTTGCAGCGGCGGCAACAGCCGGTTCGCCGAACTCGACGACGACTCCAAGGGCTGGAAGGTCACCCCGATCGGCCACACCCAGACCTTCACCTGGCGACTGACGGCCCGTCATGCCACCAGTACCTGGCAGTACTTCGCGGGCGGCAGGAAGGTCGCCCAGTTCAGCGGCGGCGGCGCACAGCCCCCGGAGACCGTGACCCATACCGTCAACTTCGGCAGCATCACGGGCAAGCAGAAGATCCTCGCGGTCTGGAACATCGCCGACACCGCGAACGCCTTCTACGCCTGCATCGACGTCACCATCGGCGGCTGACCCGCTACCGCCGTCCGACCGCTTCCTCCGCGTACGTCCCCCTCGCCCCGCTCGTCCGCCCCCGTCCCCACCGCCCCGTCGCCCTGCGGCGTCACGGCAGTGTCCCGTGGTCAGCGGGGTGCCGGGGCCGGCCGGCGCACCCGTTACGATCGGCCCATTCATGGCCGTTGTGCGTGGCCGCTGCCGGGAGGAAGAGATGGGCCTGTTCCGCCGAGGACCGAAGCGGGATTCCCGCGACCTGGCACGCGACGGGGAGTTCAGCTTCTTCTCCGAGCGGGAGGGCGGCGTCTTCCGGTCCCAGGTCCGGCAGGCCTTCGCCGAACAGGGCCTGGAGGTCACCGCGTACGCGGGGGTGGTCACCGACTCGTCGGGGCGTCAGTTCGGCCTCGGCAACCTCGCCGCGGTGTGCCACCGCGACCGGCGCGGCGAACGCGCCTGGCCCGGGCTGATCCGGGACCACGTCGGCAAGGTGCTGCGCACCATGGACGGCCCGCAGCCGCTGGAGGTGCTCTCCGCGGACGAGATCCGCGCCTGCCTCTACCCCCGGGTCGTCGCCCAGGAGACCCTGCCCGCCTCGGACGCCTTCCGCTACGGCCAGGAACCGGCCCCCGGCCTGCGCGAGGTGCTCGCGCTCGACCTGCCCGAAGCGGTGCAGATGCTGAGCGAGGACTCGCTGAGCGACCTCGGGGACGTCGCCGAACTGCGGATCCGGGCCATGAACAACCTCCGCGCGCTGCCCGTCGAGGGGCACGAGACGGTACGCCGCGGCGACGGCTCGGCCTTCGAAGTCCTGCTCGGGGACTCGTTCTTCACCGCCAGCCGGGTGCTGGTGCTCGACGATCTGGTCCAGCGGCTCATGGGCACCGGGCTCACCCCGGACGGTGCGCTGGTCGCCATGCCGTTCCGCCACCAGCTGGCGTTCCACCGCATCCAGGACGCCCAGGTGATCCCGGCGCTCCAGGCCATGGCACAGTTCGCCGCGGCCGGCCACGAGGACGCGGCGGGTGCCATCAGCCCGCGGGTCTTCTGGTGGCGCCGGGGCATGATGACTCCGCTGAGCGAGCCCGACGGGGACGGCCTGCGCGTGGTCGTCGACGGGGAATTCCAGGAGCTGCTCGAACGCCTCGTACAGGGCGAGACCTGAGCGGGCGGGCGCGACCTGAGCGGGAGAGCCCGACCTGAGCGGCCGCTACCTGGCCGGGGAGCCCGGCCGGGGACGTCGTTTCCGCGAACCCGAAAGATTCTTCTCGGAATCTTCACGTCAGGGGAACCACTTCCCGCTCCCATCCGTTCCTATAGGTGAGACCCCACGCTCTCCCCCGTGCGTGGGGTCTCACCACGTTCTCCCGCCCGTCCCCTCAGTCGTGGGCCGGCCCCTTCGCCGGCTCCTCGGCCAGCAGCCGCGAGCGGATCAGGAACCGCACCCCCTCGGGCGCCTCCAGCGAGAACCCACTGCCGCGACCCGGTACGACGTCCACGGTCAGATGGGTGTGCCGCCAGCGCGCGAACTGGTCCGCCGACATCCAGAAGTCCACCGGCTCGGGCACCCCCGCCACCGCCAGCCGTCCCAGCAGCACATCCGACCCGCCGGTACGGAATTCCCCCGCCGGGTAGCACATCGGCGCACTGCCGTCACAGCACCCGCCGGACTGATGGAACATCAACGGCCCGTGCTGCTCCCGCAGGTCCCGCAGCACGGCACCCGCCTCCGCGGTCACCGCGATCCGCTCCACACCGGCATCCGCGTCCACGGCCGCACCACCCTCCACATCAACTTCCGGCATAAGGCCGTCAGTCAACCCCCTACGAGGTTGCGAGAGGGTTGCACGAACAGCGGGAATACCGCCCCTCGCCCGCCGAGTTGGGCCCTGCAGGGGGCGCTCGCGACCCTTACGGGATCTGTTCGACCGTCCCCTACGGGTCCGCAGGCCCCCTTGTACCCCCAACGCCCACCCCCACCGCCCTCTTCCCAACCCCTCAACGGGAGGGGAAGGCGGAGCGGTTCACGGCCGGAGGCGGTCGGCGGACGAGGTCGGCTGGATCTGCATGCCCGGCCGGCGGCGGTGGACGGTCAGGTAACCGAGGCCCCCCGCGCCCGCGACCAGGCCGCGGGTGGAACCGTGCGGCAGCCAGACCAGGCTTCCTTCGCTCAGCGGGTGTGCCCCGTCCGTGCAGAGCAGGGTGCCGTCGCCGGCGACGACCAGCAGGAGGACGTCGAGGTCCGGCTCGGTGTGCGGGTCCACCCGCCCTGCGGGCGGGATGCGGACGACATTGGCGTCGAGCTGCCGTCCCGGTTCCGCCAGTCGCCACAGCGCTCCGGCCGGCGCACCGTCGAGCGCCGCGTGCGCGGTCAGGGCCCCGGCGTCGCACAGTACGCGGGGGACCGGTGCGTCACCGGCCGGTCCGGGGGAGCCGTCGTTTTCCACAGTCATACACGTGCCCTGTTCGATGTGCGTTGCCCACTGCCAGCCGGACGGGCCCTCGGTGGCCCCCTGCCCGTCGGCAGTCTCGCTCGTGACGCATTCCACACCGTCACGGGCGCATCAAATAGGAACCTTACATGCGTCTTTGTTAACGTCCGTGTGTGCGGCTGACGAAGTTCACCGACCTGGCGCTGCGTTCCGTGATGCGCCTGGCGGTCTCCGGAGAGGGCGACCCGCTGACCACGCGCGAGGTGGCCGAGGCCATGGACGTGCCCTACACCCACATGGCGAAGGCGGTCACCCGCCTCCAGCGCCTGGGTGTGGTGGAGGCGCGCCGAGGCCGCGGCGGCGGCCTGGCGCTGACCGGTCTCGGCCGGAAGGCGTCGGTCGGCTGGCTGGTCCGGGAGCTGGAAGGTGAAGGCGAGGTCGTCGCCTGCGAGGGCGACCCGCCGTGCCCGCTGCGTGCGGCCTGCCGTCTGCGCCGGGCGCTGCGCGACGCCCAGGAGGCGTTCTACGCCACGCTCGACCCGCTCTCCGTGGCGGACCTGGTGGCCTCACCCACCGGCCCCGTGCTGATCGGTCTGGTCGGCCGCCCGCCGGAGTGACCCCTCGCCCCACCGGCACCACCGCCCCGCGGACGGCCGGTGCGCCTACCCCTGCATGCCCGTAGCCGCGTCATGCGACCTGAATAAGAAGATCATTAACCAATTAAAGGAGTCGCGGTGCTCTCCGAGCGGTCCACCCCGGTCATCCGGGCCTCCCTCCCGGCGGTCGGCGCCGCCATGGGCGACATCACCGAGCTGTTCTACCGGAAGCTGTTCGCCGCCCACCCCGAGCTGCTGCGGGACCTGTTCAACCGGGGCAACCAGGCCAACGGGGAGCAGCAGCGCGCCCTCGCCGGCTCCATCGCGGCGTTCGCGGGCATGCTGCTGAAGGGCCCGGACGTCCGGCCCGACGCCCTGCTGGCCCGGATCGCGCACAAGCACGCCTCCCTCGGCATCACCTCCGACCAGTACAAGATCGTTCATCGCCACCTCTTCGCGGCGATCACCGAGGTGCTCGGCGACGCGGTCACCCCCGAGGTCGCCGCGGCCTGGGACGAGGTCTACTGGCTGATGGCGAACGCGCTGATCGCCGTCGAGGCGCGGCTCTACCAGGAGGCCGGCGCGGCCGAGGGCGACGTCTGGCACCGCATGGAGATCGTCGAACGGCGGCAGGAAACCCCCGACGCGGTCTCCTTCGTCCTGCGCCGGACCGACGGCCGCCCCACCGCGCCCTTCCGCCCGGGCCAGTACGTCAGCGTCCGGGCCGAACTCCCCGACGGCGCCCGGCAGATCCGCCAGTACAGCCTGTCCACCGCGCCCGGCCGCGCCGATCGGCGCATCACCGTCAAGCGGGTCCGGGCCGGGAGTGCCGCGGACGGCGGGCGGCCGGACGGCGAATTGTCCAACTGGCTCTGCGCCCACGCCCGTACCGGGGACGAGCTCACGGTCTCCGTCCCGTTCGGCGACCTCGTCCTGCCGGAGGGTGAGACCCCGCTGCTCCTGGCGTCCGCCGGCATCGGCGTCACGCCCATGCTGTCCATGCTCGACCACCTCGCCGCCGGCGGATCCGCCCGCCCGGTGACCGTCCTGCACGCCGACCACACCCCCGCCGACCACGCCCACCGCGACGAACAGCGCAGCCTGGTGGGCGCGTTGCCGGACGCCCGGCTCCACCTCTGGTACGAGCAGCTGGACGACCGGGCCCCGGAGGCATCGACCGGCCGGGTCGATCTCGACACCGTCGACCTCCCTCCGGGCGTGACCGCCTACCTGTGCGGCCCGCTGCCCTTCCTGCGCGCGGTCCGCGGCGACCTGCTGCGCCGTGGCGTCCCCGCGGAAGCCATCCACTACGAGGTCTTCGGCCCGGACCTGTGGCTGGGGCAGTGACCGTCATGCCCGCCATGAACGCCCCGCACGCCATGCACGCCGCCCCCGCCGCCGTGGCCGTCGCGGCGACCTTCGTCTGGCTGGGCATGGTCCTCGGCATCTCCTTCCTGGAGGCGCCCCTGAAGTTCCGCGCCCCCGACGTGACCGTACGCATCGGCCTCGGCATCGGCCGGCTCGTCTTCCGGGCGCTGAACCGGGTCGAGGCGGTGCTGGCCGTCGTCGTGATCACCGCGGTCGCCCTCGGCCGTCCTCCGGCCTCCGTGGTGATCCCGGCGGCCGTCGCCGTCCTTCTCCTGGCGGCGCAGCTCACGGCGATCCGCCCGGCCCTGAACCGCCGCTCCGACCGGGTGCTGGCCGGCGAGGAACTCCCACGCTCCCGCGCCCACGTGTTCTACGCCGTCGCCGAGTCGCTCAAGGCACTCGCCCTGCTGGCCCTGGGCATGGCGGTGCTTACGGCCTGAGCGCTGCGCCCGTACCGGGAGGTGCGACCTGCGCCGGGGCGTAGGTCAGCCCGCTGCCGCGGCCGGGCTGCCGATCTCGTCGAGGTGGGCCTCGACCCAGTGCCGTACGGCCGCGAGCGGTTGGGCGACGCTGCGCCCCAGGTCGGTCAGCGCGTACTCGACGTGCAGCGGTACGGCGGGGATGACGGTCCGGTCGACGAAGCCGCCGGTCTCCAGCCGCCGCAGGGTCTGCGTCAGCACCTTCGGGCTGACGCCCTGGAGCCGGCGCTGCAGGGCCCCGAAGCGCTGCGGCCCCTCCTCCATGGCGCCGATCGCGAGCGCCGTCCACTTGTTGGACAGCAGATCGAACACCTCACGTCCCGGACACAGCGCCGCGTAGACGTCGTGTTCGTCATGGCTCCCCGTCCTGCACGTCGTCGTCATCCCCTGCCACCTCTCCTTACCCTCGATACTTCCCTTTGGATAGTAGCCGCCCTTGCTGGTTACTACTCCCTCCGAGGTAGCTTCCGGGGCGCAGCGGCTGGGGCCCGGTCCACCGGCCGCCGCCACCAGCCGTTGTCCCGTGCCTCGCACCCAGGAGCCACCCCATGACCAGCCCGGCCACCCCCGACGCCCCCACCCCCTCCACCACCATGCGCGTCATCGTCCAGGACACCTTCGGCGGTCCCGAGGTGCTGCGCGTCGCGCGGGCCGCGCGACCGGTGCCGTTGCCGACCGAGGTACTGGTGCGGGTGCACGCTGCCGGGGTCAACCCGGTCGACTGGAAGACCCGGGCCGTGGGCGGGCTCGGCGTGCTCGGTGACCCGCCGTTCACCCTGGGCTGGGACGTCTCCGGCGTGGTGGAGGAGGTCGGCTTCGGCGTCCACACGCTCAAGGTGGGCGACGAGGTCTTCGGCATGCCCTGGTTCCCCCGGGCCGCCTCGGCCTACGCCGAGTACGTGACCGCGCCGGCCCGGCAGTTCGTCCGCAAGCCCGGGGTCCTGAGCCACGAGGAGGCGGCGGCGGTGCCGCTGGCCGCGCTCACCGCCTGGCAGATCCTGGTCGACGCCGCGGACGTCCGGCCGGGTCAGCGGGTGCTGATCCATGCCGCGGCCGGCGGGGTGGGCCACTTCGCGGTGCAGATCGCCCGGCACCTGGGCACCCATGTCATCGGGACGGCGCGGGCGGGCAAGCACCGGTGGCTGCGGGAGCTGGGCGCCGACGAGCTCATCGACTACACCGCCGTCCGCTTCGAGGACGTGGTGAAGGACGTCGACGTGGTGGTCGACCTCGTCGGTGACGCGATGGACGCGACGGGTACCCGTTCCCTCGACGTCCTGGCCCCGGGCGGTCTGCTGGTCGTCGTGCCGTCGGACGTGGCGCCGGAACTCGCCGCCCGGGCCGAGGACCGGGGCCTGCGCACGACCCCGTTCCTCGTCGAGCCCGACGGCGCGGCGCTCGCCCGGGTCGCACGGCTGATCTCGGACGGCGCCCTCTCCGTCGAGGTCGCCGACGTCTTCCCGCTGGAACGGGCCGCCGACGCCCACCGCCTCGGCGAAACCGGGCGCACCCGCGGCAAGATCGTCCTCAAGGTCGCCGACTGAGCAGCGTCCTCGCGGGAGCCGGCGCGCTTCTCCGCCGAGGAGGCATAGTGATCCACCGCGTGATGAGCCGTTCAACCGCCTCCTGAGGGGAGAGCCTTGTGGCACTCGGTTGGAAAGTGGTCTTCGACGCCGGCGACCCGCACCGCCAAGCCGTCTTCTGGGCGGACGCGCTGGACTACCGGATCGAGGACAACAGCGCCTTGATCGAACGGCTGCTGGCCTCCGGGGCGGTCGACGAAAGTCTGTGCATCGAGTTCCAGGGGCGGCTGTTCTGGCGGGACGCCGCGGCCGTCCGGCACCCCGACGACCCCTTCGATCCGCTCAGCGGCGCCGGCCGGGGCAGACGCCTGCTGTTCAACCGCGTCCCCGAGCCGAAGCCGAACGGAAAGAACCGGCTTCACCTCGACATCCACACCGAGGCGGGCCGGCGGGAAGCCACCGTGGCCCGGTTGCAGGAGCGCGGCGCGACACTGGTCCGGCACGTGAAGGAACCCGGGGGCGAGTGGTCGCTCCTCACCGATCCGGAAGGGAACGAGTTCTGCGTGGCCTGAGCGGGACGGCGGCCGGAGCAGCGCGGCCGGCCCGAGCAACGCGATCGTTTCCAGAAACTTGCGTGGCGCGCATATTTGCGCGCCACGCAAGTTTTGCTACTGTCCTCTGTCATGGGGTGGAGAGAGCAGAAGAAGGCCGAGACCCGTGCGGCGCTCAGCTGGGCGGCGGTCCGGCTGACCGTCGAGCGCGGTTTCGGCAACGTCAAGGTGGAGGACATCGCCGAGGCGGCCGGCGTCTCCCCGCGCACGTTCAACAACTACTTCTCCAGCAAGGGAGAAGCGATCGTCGCCCGCCACCTCGACCGCTGTCTCCGCATCGCGGAAGCGCTGCGTGACGGCCCGGAGGAGCCGCTCTGGGAGGCGATCACCCGCTCGGTGCTGGACCGGTTCGGGCCGGACGCCGAGGCGGCCGCCCATCCCGTCGCCGACGCGGCCCGGTGGACGGCCGGCGTGCGCATGATGGTCTCCGAACCCGCCCTGCAGGGCGAGATGTTGCGGGCCGGCGCCCTCGCCGAGGCCGAGATCGCCGCGGCCGTCGCCGACCGTACCGGCACCGATCTGCAGCAGGACCTGTACCCGCATCTCGTCGCGTCCGCAGTCGTCGCCGCCATCAACACCGCCACCGCGCACCACCTCCGCACCGATCCTCCGGTGCCGGTGAGCCGTCTGCTCGCCGACGCCCTCACCCGGGTCGCGGCGGGGCTGTCGGCCCCGTAGGCGTCCGCCCGACAGGACTCCCAGGGCTCGTCCCGCAGGCGTCCACCCCGAGGAATCCACCCGTAGGCAACACCCTCCCGGACCGGAAGCCCGGCGGCGCCGGGCCGATGGCCCCTGCCCGGAAACGGAGACCACTCATGATCGACGTCGTCATCGCGGGCGCCGGACCCAACGGCCTGATGCTCGCCTGTGAGCTCGCCCTGGCCGGCGTGCGCCCGCTCGTCCTGGAACGCCTCGCCGAACCGACCTCCGAGCAGCGCGCGAACGGCCTGGTCGGTCAGGTCGTCCGCATGCTCGACCGGCGCGGACTGTACGAGCGGCTGACCGCGCCCGGTGCCCCTGCCACCCCGCGGCCGGCGCCCGGCCACGTCTTCGGTGCGTTCCCGCTCGACCTGACCGACCTGCCGGACAACCCGCTCCACACGCTGCAGGTGCCGCAGCGCCGGATCGAGCGGATGCTCGCCGAGCGCGCGGCCGAACTGGGCGTCGAGATCCGCCGCGACCACGAGGTCATCGGCCTGACGCAGGGCCGGGGGTCGGTGGTGGTCGAGCTGCGCGGGCGCACGCCGGTCGAGGCGGCCTTCCTGGTCGGCGCGGACGGCGGGCACAGCGTGGTCCGCAAGCTCACCGGGATCGACTTCCCCGGCGTGACCAGGGACGACTCGGTCTCGCGCACCGGGCATGTCAGCGTGCCCCGGGAGAGGGTCGGGGCCGATGGCGGGCTGGTCGTACCCGACTTCGGTACCGTGCCGCCGTTCCGGCACCTGCGGACCGCACACGGCCTGATCGCCTGGGCGCCGTTCCCCGGCGGCGATCCGCTGATCAGCACGGTGGAATGGGGACAGCCGGCCGAGGGCGAGGCCTCGCTCGACGCGCTTCGGGCCAGCGTCTCCCGGGTGCTCGGCGCGGACGTGCCGCTTGGCCCGCCGACCGGGCCGGGACCGCACTCGATGAGGCGGTTGTCCGGCGGCAACACCCGGATCGCGTCGCGCTACCGTGCGGGCCGGACCTTCCTGCTCGGTGACGCCGCGCACGTGCACTCGGCGATCGGCGGCCCGGGGCTCAACCTGGGCCTGCAGGACGCGGTGAACCTCGGTTGGAAGCTGGCCGCGGCCGTGCGGGGCCACGCACCGAAGGGACTGCTGGACACCTACGAGGCGGAACGGTCCCCGGCCGCCCGGCGGGTCGCCATGCACACCCAGGCGCAGTCACTGCTGACCCGGCCGGGCGGCGAAGTGACGGCGTTGCGGGAACTCTTCGGCGAGCTGCTCGCCCAGCCGGCGACGCGGCAGCACCTCGCGGATCTGCTGTCCGGCGCGGACCTGACCTACGACATGGGGCCGGCGACCGGAGCGCTCGTCGGCCGCTGGGCGCCGGACCTGCCGGGCCTGCGCGAACTGACCCGCACCGGCCGGCCGCTCCTACTGGACCCGACGGGGACCCTCGACACAGGCCCCTGGGCGTCGCACGTCGACACCGTGGCCGTCCCCGGACTCGACAGCGCCCTGCTGCTCCGGCCCGACTGCTACGTCGCCTGGCAGGGCACCACGGGCGACGGCCTGCACGAGGCGCTGGGCACCTGGTTCACGGCGGCTTGAGCGGCACGGTCCGTAGAGTGTGCGAGGTGTCCGTGGTGCCCGAGGTGGCCGGGGTGGCCGGGGTGCCCGCGCCGGGCTCCGGCCCCCGGCGCGTCAGGTGAGGTTCAGCCCGCCGTCGAGCAGGATGACCTCGCCGGTGAGATAGCCGTGGGCGAGCACCGACGCCACCAGGTCGGCGACGTCGGCGGGTCGGGCCGGACGGCGCATCGGCGCGCGGTCCCGCCAGATTTCGTGCGCGTGCGCCCAGTCCTTCGTCATGGGCGTGTCCACCAGCCCCGGGGCCACCGCGTTGACCCGTACGTCGGGCGCGAGCGCGGCCGCGAGCAGCCGGGTCACGTGGTTCAGCGCGGCCTTGCTCGCCGCGTACGGCACCGAGGAGCCCTTGGGTCGGACCCCGGCGTGGCTGGTGACGTTCACGATGCTGCCGCCCCCCGGGGAGGCGCGCAGTGCCGGCAGTGCCGCCGTGCACAGCACCCAGGGCGCGATCAGGTTGACCTCCAGCACCTGCCGCCAGTCCGCCGGTGTCGCCGCGGCCAGGTCGTGGTGCGGGATCGGCCAGCTGATGCCTGCGTTGTTCACCAGCACGTCCAGCCGCCCGTACCGGTCCAGCGCCGCCTCGGCCAGCCCGCGGGCCTCTTCCTCCACCGCCAGATCGGCCCGTACGTACGCACCGCCGAGCTCCGCCGCCAGTGCCTCCCCGGCCTCCGTGCTGCGCCGCGAATGCACGACGACCCGCATGCCGTCCGCCGCCAGCCGACGCGCGACGGCTTCGCCGATCCCCGATGTGGACCCCGTGACCAGGGCAACGGGCCGATCCGATGGTGGAAGCGTCATGATCGGGAATCCTCCCACGGCCACGCCGGGCGAGAGGGCGTGGGGCGCGGGCGCCTCGCGGGGCTGCTCGTACCGGAGTCTCGTACCGGAGTCGCCGACCGACCGGCTGCACATCAGCGAGCACCTGTACCACGAGAACGCCGACGGCGATAACAGCCTGATGAACCGGCCCGGTGGCCGGGGCAGCGGCCACCGCACTGCCGGCCCGTGCCCTCCTCGACGTGGCGATGTCACAAGGCGCCGGCCCGCGTCCGTCCCTCGTTCGACAGCCGTACCACCGCTACGAGACGAGGTATCTGTGGTGATCAACCCGTGGTGGCTCTTCGCCGGCCTGGCCGCCGTCCAGCTCGGCGATGCCGCACTGTGTCTCCGGCCCGTCGGATTCATCCGGGCCTGCCTGGAAGATGTCGGCTTCCCCCGCCGGTACTGGCGATTGCTGCCCGTGCTGAAGACCGCGTCGGCGGCCGGCTTGATCGTCGGCATCTGGTTCCTGCCGCTGGCCGTCCTCACCACCGCCTCACTGGTGGTCTACTTCCTCGTTGCCATCTCCCTGCACCTCCGCGCCAAGGACTACGGGCGCAACCTCTTCCTCAACGCCACCGGCATGCTCGTCCTGTGCGCCTCCGCACTGGTCCTCGCCCTCCACGCAGGCTGAGCCCCGGCCGGCGCGGGCGCGGAGGGCTCATGGGAGGCGCGACGGCCAGGAGGGTTGCGCCGGGGCCGCTGTGCCGCCACGAGGCGAGCCGGGCCGGCATCCGGCCGGCCCGGCCGCCGAGGGGTTCCTCACGGACGCAACGTCCCCCACCACAGCGCCCACGGCACGAACAGCACCGCTGTCGCCATCAGCGTCGCCCTCGCCACCCCGGGCCGGACGCGCGGACGCGCACCGGCCGGGGTGCGCTGCCCCTTCCACCGGCGCCGCACCACCACCCCGGTCAGCACGACCACAGTGACGCTCAGCGCCTGCGCCAGCAGCCAGCCCAGCGGACGTCCCGCCACCACCGGTCCCGCCGCGCCCCCGTCGCCCACCCCGAAGACCGCAAGGGGGCACAGCACCGCGGCGGTGACCGCAGCAAGGCCCAGCCCGGCCAGCCAGCCCCGCAGGGCTGCCCCCTGAGCCGGGCCGGGCCGAGGGCGCCGCGCGATCCGTCGTAGCGCCCCGGCCACCGGGTAGGCGGCGAACCCCATGAGCAGCAGTACGGGAGGCAGCCAGGCGTACCAGGCGCCGGCCGCGGGGGCGCTGGACACCGGCTGCGGCGGGGCGGGGGCGGTGCTGGACCGGGGAGGGTGACCGGAGGCCACCGCGGCCACCCAGGAGGTGAGGGTGCGGACATAGCCCGGGGCCAGCGCCCCCAACCGCTTGCCCCGGAAGAGCGGTCCGCCGATCCGGTCGAAGCCGTCCGAGGTGCGGTGGCCGTTGTGCGCGGCGCCCCGGAGGAAGCGGACGACGACATGCCGGTTGCCTGCCTCGGTCAGGACGCGCCGAAATGTCTGCGCGCTCTCCCGCGGCGGCACCTGCCGGTCGTGATCGCCCCACAGAGCCAGCACCGGCGTGTGGTGCAGCCGCCTCCACGCCGGCAACGGATCGAAGTCTCCCTCCGGGAACAGGCCGGTGGCGGCGACGAGTTGGGAGGCGGGCCCCTGCAGGGTGGGGAGGAAGGACCCGCTGACGCCGCGATGCCGCAGATGGGTGATGAGGTTCCAGGTCTGGGTGCGCAGCGGCGAGTGGCCGGGCCCGCCGATGGTGATCACGAAACCGACGTCGGAGGAGCGCGCGGCGACCAGCGGGGCGACCCAGCCCCCCTCGCTGAATCCCCACAGACCGACGTGGTGCGGATCCACCCCCGGCCGGCCGCGCAGCAGTCGCACCCCGGCCGCGGCGTCCGCCGCCAGCAGACCGAAGTCGCGGTCCATCGTGGAGTAGCGCACCGTGCGCTTGTCGTACACCAGCGTCGTGATCCCCGCGCGGGCGAAGGACTCCGCCTCCTGCCGGTATTCCCGACGAGGCCCCGGCCCCGCCCCGCCGACCAGCACGATCCCGGGCCGGGCAGGCATCCCTTGGGCCGCGGCCGCGCTCAGCACCGTGCCGTGCAGAACGAGCCCGTCACCGCCCCGGAAGGAAACCTCCTGGCGGACCAGGCCCTCGCCGCCGTGGCCGCGTCCGTGCGACCGGTGACCGTCTGCCCGGGCGGCACCCGCGGGCACCGACACGGCGGCAAGGACCACCGTCCACACCACGGCCAGCGCGGAGAGGGACCGAGGGAACGAGAGCCTCACGCCGTGCCGTCCTCGTCGCCGATCTCGGGGAACCCGAGCAGACGGACCAGGACGGCGCGCGCCCCGGGAGCCGCTTCGTCCTGCGCGGGGGAGTACCGGTGGACCAGCGCGATGTACTCCTCGAAGAACTCCCGGAGTTGGGCCGGATCGAGTCGTAGCGTGGCACGGGAGAAGATCGCCGCATCCGCCCAGGGGCCGAGGGTGTCCCGCGCCGCCTCGAACTGCCGGGCGCTGTCGAGCAGTTCGGCGAGGTTCAGCCGGTGCATCTGGGTCAGCGCCTCCCGCATCTGCGGCGTCTGCCGGCTGTACGGCGGGAACCGCCGGTCCCCGGGCACCGCCCGCCACCACCGCTCCCGCCCCTTCGCCAGCTCGGGCGCCTCCTCGATGAATCCGTGCTTGGCCATCTGGCGCAGGTGATAGCTGGTCAGCCCGGTGCTCTCGCCCAGTTCGCGCGCGAGGGTGGTGGAGTTGGCAGGGCCCTTCCGCAGGCACTGCTCGATCTTCTGCCGCATGGGGTGCGCGAGCACCCGGAGGGCCTCCACATCGTTGATTTCCTGAGGTTCGGGTGGCATGCACGGCAGCCTAGAAGTTGCAAAGCACCCTTGCAAGGCAGTTTTGTAAGTCTTGTCCGCCCGGACAGATCGTCGGGGCGGAGCCAGCAGCCCTCCCGGCTCCAGCGCGCGATCCCGCCGGGGTGGTACGAGGGTGGTAGTGATGGACACCCCGGTGACGACGTTCAGCGAGAGCCCGGACGACCCGTTCGCGGTGCGTCGCTCGGCCTCTGCGGTGCTGGACGACACAGGGCGGGTCGTCGGCTGGAGCGAGCGCGCCGAGGCGCTGCTCGGCTACTCGCCCGAGGACGTGCTGGGGCGCGCGGCCCGCGACCTCCTGCTCGACCCACGCGATGAAGACGTCGTCATGGCGGCGGTGGCGGCCTGTGTGAGCGCCGGCGGCTGGTTCGGGGTCATCCCTGTGCGGGACCGGGCTGGTCAACGGGTCGAGGTGGGCTGCCGGGCCCGGGCAGTGGTGCGCCCGGGCTCCCGCCTGGAGTGGTTCCTCGTGAGTGCGCCCGCGGAGCAGGTGATCCAGTGGGAGACGGACCGGTCGGTCCTGGACGGGATGTTCCGCCGGTCCCCGATCGGTCTCGCCGTCCTCGCCCCTGACCTGAGCCTGCTACGGGTGAACCGGGCGATCGCGCGGTTCGGCGGCCTCCCGGCCGAGTACTACCGGGGGATGCGCACCGGAGACTTCGTCGTCGACCGGGACACGGCCCTGGTGGAATCGGGGCTGCGGCGGGTGCTCGACACGGGCGAACCGCTGATCTTCACCGAGCAGCCCTGCCGTCTGCGGCACGACCCGGACACGGAGATGTTCGTCTCCGTCTCGGCCTTCCGGATGCAGGATTCGTCCGGGCAGGTCCTCGGGGTCACCGAGCTCGTCGAGGACGTGACCGACCGCTACCGGGCGCGCCGGAGACTGGCGCTGCTCAACGAGGCCGGCGCCCGGATCGGCACCACCCTCGACGTGGAGGCCACGGCGCGTGAGCTGGCCGAGGTGGCGGTTCCCGACCTCGCGGACTGCGCCTCCGTGGATCTGCTCGAACCGGTGACCCGCGGTGCGGAGCCTGATCAGGCGCCGTCGGCCTCCCTGCGCAGGACGGCCGTGCGGAGCGTCTCGCCGGAGGCGCCGCAGGTGATGTTCCCGGTGGGCCACCCGGTGCACTTCCCCCCGGAGGCACCGCAGGCCAGATGTCTGGCCGAGCGACGTCCCGTCCTCGAACCGGCCGTGGAATTCTCCCCCGCCTGGTCGTCCCTGGACCCGGCCAAGGTCGAGCGGGTCCTCGAACTGGGCGTCCACTCACTCATCGTGGTGCCGCTGCTCGCGCGCGGCCTCGTACTCGGCGTGGTGAGCCTGTGGCGGTGGCGCCGGCCCGAGCCGTTCGAGGAGGACGACCTGACGCTGGCCGAGGAGTTCGCCGCCCGCGCCGCCGTATGCATCGACAACGCCCGGCGCTACACCCAGCAGCAACAGGCCGCGGTCGCGCTGCAGCGCAGCCTGCTCCCGCGCGAGGTGCCCGAGCATCCTGCGGTCGAGATCGCCCATCGGTACCGGCCGGCCGACACCACCGCCGGCGCCGGTGGCGACTGGTTCGACGTCATCCCGCTCTCCGGACTCCGGGTCGCCCTCGTCGTCGGCGATGTGGTCGGCCACGGCATCCACGCCGCGGCCACCATGGGCCGGCTGCGCACCGCGGTCCACACCCTCGCCCACCTCGACCTGCCACCGGACGAGGTCCTCTCCCATCTGGACGACCTCGTGGACCGGCTGGCCGCCGAGCAGGAAGCGACCGACGAGAACTCCCCGCAGATAGTCGGCGCGACCTGCCTGTACGCGGTCTACGACCCGGTCCACGCGCGCTGCGCCCTCGCGCGCGCCGGCCACCCGCCACCCGCGGTGGTGACACCGGACGGACGGGTGGACTTCCCCGATCTTCCGGCCGGCCCGCCGCTCGGCCTGGGCGGACTGCCCTTCGAAGCCACCGAATGGGAACTGCCGGAGGGCTCCCTGCTCGTCCTCTACACCGATGGACTCCTGGCGGCCTGGCGCCGCGACCTCGATGAGGGCCTGGCCCTCTTCCGCGGGGCGCTGAGCGATCCCGCCCGGTCGCTGGACGACACCTGCAAGGCGGTGGAGGACGCGCTGCTCCCCGAGAGTCCCCGCGACGACGTCGCCTTGCTCGCCGCCCGCACCCGCTGCCTGGCCGAACACCAGGTGGCCACCTGGGAGTTGCCGGCCGAACCGACCGCGGCCGCCGAGGCCCGGAAGCTCGCGGCCGCCCAGCTCCACGACTGGGGCCTGGAGGACCTGGCCCTCACCACGGAGCTGATCGTCAGCGAGCTGGTCACCAACGCCTACCGCTACAGCAGCGGTCCCGCCACCCTCCGGCTCATCCGGGACCACCACCTCATCTGCGAGGTCTCGGACACCAGCAGCACCTCGCCCCACCTACGCCACGCCGCCACCACCGACGAAGGCGGCCGCGGCCTCTTCCTGATCGCCCAACTCACCGCCCGCTGGGGCACCCGCTACGTACGCAACGGCAAAACCATCTGGGCGGAACAGCCGTTGGAACCGGGGGCCACGGGGGGTGGAGGTGCGTAAGCCAGGCCCCTAGAAGAAGCCGAGCTTCTTGGCCGAATACGACACCAGCAGGTTCTTCGTCTGCTGATAGTGCTCCAGCATCATCTTGTGGTTCTCGCGGCCGATGCCGGATTGTTTGTAGCCGCCGAAGGCGGCGTGGGCCGGGTAGGCGTGGTAGCAGTTGGTCCAGACGCGGCCGGCCTGGATGGCGCGGCCGGCGCGGTAGGCGGTGGAGCCGTCGCGGGTCCAGACGCCGGCGCCGAGGCCGTAGAGGGTGTCGTTGGCGATGCCGATGGCGTCGTCGAAGTCGGAGAAGGGGGCCACGGCGACGACCGGGCCGAAGATCTCCTCCTGGAAGACGCGCATGTCGTTGTTGCCCTCGAAGACGGTGGGGCGGACGTAGTAGCCGCCTTCCAGTTCGCCGCCGAGTTCGGCGCGGGTGCCGCCGGTCAGGATGCGGGCGCCTTCCTTCTGGCCGATGTCCAGGTAGGAGAGGATCTTTTCGAGCTGGTCGTTGGACGCCTGGGCGCCGATCATGGTGTCGGTGTCCAGCGGGTGGCCCTGGACGATCTTCTCCGTACGGGCCACGCCGGCCGCCAGGAAATCGCCGTAGTGGCCGCGCTGGATCAGCGCGCGGGAGGGGCAGGTGCACACCTCGCCCTGGTTGAGGGCGAACATGGTGAAGCCCTCCAGTGCCTTGTCGAGGAAGTCGTCCGCGGCGGCGGAGACGTCGTCGAAGAAGATGTTGGGGCTCTTGCCGCCCAGTTCGAGCGTCACCGGGCGCAGGTTCTCCGAGGCGTACTGCATGATCAGCCGGCCGGTCGTGGTCTCACCGGTGAAGGCGATCTTGGCGACCCGGGGGCTGGACGCCAGCGGCTTGCCGGCCTCGACGCCGAAGCCGTTGACGATGTTGACCACGCCGGGCGGCAGCAGGTCCGCGACCAGGCTCATCCAGAAGTGGAGGGAGGCCGGGGTCTGTTCGGCCGGTTTCAGGACGACCGTGTTTCCCGCCGCCAGCGCCGGGGCCAGTTTCCAGGCGGCCATCAGGATCGGGAAGTTCCACGGGATGATCTGGGCGACCACGCCGAGCGGCTCGTGGAAGTGGTACGCGACGGTGTCCTCGTCGATCTCCGACAGCGAGCCCTCCTGGGCCCGGAGCGCCCCGGCGAAATATCGGAAGTGGTCGACCGCGAGGGGGATGTCGGCCGCCAGGGACTCGCGTACCGGCTTGCCGTTCTCCCAGCTCTCGGCGACCGCGAGGGCTTCGAGGTGCGCCTCCGTCCGGTCGGCGATCCGGTGGAGGACGGCGGCGCGTTCGGCGGCCGGGGTACGGGCCCAGCCGGGCGCGGCCGCGTGCGCGGCGTCCAGCGCCCGCTCGACGTCCTCGGCGGTGCCCCGGGCGATCTCGGTGAAGGGCTGCCCGTTGACCGGCGTCGGATTCTCGAAGTACCGGCCCGCCGCGGGCGCCACGAACTCGCCGCCGATCCAGTGGTCGTAGCGCGGCAGATAGCTCATCACGGCATCGGCGGAACCCGGGCTGGCGTAACGGGCCATGAAGCGGCCTCCCCATCACTCTCGGTGCGGTGCCCGCCGCTCCCGTGCGGCGGGCGATGGGGCGCACCCTAGGGCGGCGGAGGTTGCCGGAACGTTGCGCTGCGCGCGGCGGCCGGAGCAGGAGCCGGGCCGCCGGTCAGGCCGTACGCGGCGCGCAGCCGGTCCGCGGTGGCGCGCGGTCCGCCGCGGGCCGGTGACCGCTCCGGCAGCGCGTCCACCAGGGCCTCCCAGACCTCCAGGTCGTCCTCGCCCCACGGCGTACGGGACCACGCGCCCAGCAGTCCCGGATCGCGCGCGGCGAGCAGGGCGGCGCGCAGCCGGTCCGCGGTTGCGTCCCGCAACCGCCGCACGCCGGGTGCCTCCGACGACGGCAGCAGCGGGCCCCCGTAGCCGTCCAGCGCGGACCGAGGGTCGCCGGCCGCCAGCCGTTCCTCGACCGTGCCGAGGTCGGTCTCCACCGGCCGGCTCAGGCGGTACGGACGCGAGTGCAGCAGGCTCCCGACGAGCTGCCGCAGCCGGGACAGCTCGGCGCGCAGTGTCACCGGGCGCATCTCGCGCTCGCCGTAGAGCTGCACCGTGAGCTGATCACCCGTCAGGCCCGCCGGGTGGCGGGCCAGCAGCAGCACGATCTCGCTGTGCCGGCGCCCGAGCCGCAGCCGCCGGCCGTCGACGACGAGCACGGCCTCGTCCCGGCCGAGCACGGACAGGTACGTGCCCGGTGCCGGCGCCCCGGCCGCGAGATGGGCCTCCGCGGCCCGGGCGGTGGCCTGCACCAGGGCCAGGCTGTGCGGACTCGCCAGATGGTCGCCGCCGGTGATGTCCACCGCGCCCAGCAGCCGCCCGGTCCGCGGGTCGTGCAGCGGCGCGGCCGCACAGGTCCAGCGCTGCGCCTGCCGGTTGTAGTGCTCGGCGGCGAAGATCTGCACGGCGTGATCGGCGGCGAGCGCGGTGCCGGGCGCGTTGGTGCCGGCGTGCGGCTCGTCCCAGCGCGCACCCACCACGAAGTTCATCCGCTCGGCGCTGCGCCGCACCCCGCGGTGCCCCTCCACCCACAGCAGCCGCCCCTGCTGGTCGCAGACGGCCAGCAGATGCGCCCCGTCCTGCGCGATGCTGCCCAGCAGGTCCCGGAAGACGGGCATCGCGCGGGCCAGCGGATGGCTCTCGCGGTGGGCCCGCAGCGCCGCCTCGTCCAGTTCGATCGGCGCGGCACCGTCCCATGCGGCCCGCGCGTGCGCGGACCGGCGCCACGACTCGGCGACGACCCGGCGGACCGGCGGGGCGACGGTCCCGTCGGCCAGGAACGCGGCATGGGCCCGGCGCACCGTCCGGGTGCGCTCCACCGGATCGGCGCCGGCCTCCATCGCCAGCCAGGGGTTGACCACGTGTCACCTTTCCGCAGCGGCTCCTGCACCGTATGTGCCGATGGTGCTCGGCCGGGACGGGACCGTAAACCCCGCCTGCCCGTCGTCGCTCAGGCGTGCGGGTGTCCCGCGTGCGGCCGCGGCCCCGTCCGCGCTGATCGGGTCCGAGGTGGCGCGGTACGGCCTCCGGCACTCATGACGCTCTGTCATACTCCCTGTAAATCCCGGCAGTTGAAAACTAGGGCGAATTTTGAACAAGGGCCCACAGCGCGGCACGAGCGGCTCCCCGGCCGCTCGCGGCACCGTGCGATCCCAGGCGCGCCGCGCCGAACTGATAGCCATCGGACGGAAGTTGTTCGCCGACACCTCCTACGACGCACTGTCGATGGACGACATCGCCCGCCAGGCCGGGGTCGCGAAGGGCCTGATCTACTACTACTTCACGAACAAGCGGGGCTATTACCTCGCGATCATCGAGGATGCGGTGGCCGAGCTGGTCGAGCGGGCCGGCACCACCCACGACCTGCCGCCGGCCGCACGCGTGCAGCGCACCGTCGACGGCTATCTGCGCTACGCCCAGCACCACCAGGCCGCCTACCGCGCCATCGTCACCGGCGGGGTCGGCTTCGACGCCGAGGTCATGGCGCTCCGCGACGCGGTGCGCGCCCGGCTGCTCGGCACCATCGCGCTCGGCGCCTGGGGCCGCACCGACCTCCCGCCGCTCGCCCGCACCGCGCTGACCGGCTGGCTCTCCGGCGTCGAGGGCGTCACCCTGGACTGGATCGCGGAACAGGAGGTGCCCCGCGAGACCGTGGTGACGCTGCTGGTGCGCGGCCTGGGCGACACCCTCCGGCTGATCGAGGAGTTCGAACCGGCCTGCCCGGCCCCGCCGCGGCCGCCCGCCTGAGACCGGCGGGGCGGCATGCCGGACGGGCGGGAGGCCGCCACCTCCCGCCCGTCCGCGTCCCGTGCCGCAGCGGCTAGTTGATCGCCTTGATCAGCTCGCCGCTGGCGGTGTCACCGCTCAGTTCCCAGAAGAACGTGCCGCCCAGGCCCTGGGCGTTCTTGAAGGCCATCTTGGTCCCGATGGTCTCCGGGGTGTCGTAACTCCACCACTGGTCACCGCACTTGGCGTACGCGGTGCCGCCCACCTTGCCGGTGGCCGGGCAGCGGGTCTTGAGCACCTTGTAGTCGTCGATGCCGGCCTCGTACTTGCCGGGCGCCGCGCCCGTCGCCGCGCCGCCCGGCGCGTCCTGGGTGACGCCCGACCAGCCGCGGCCGTAGAAGCCGATGCCCAGCAGCAGCTTGCTCGCCGGCACCCCGAGGCCCTTCAGCTTGGCGATGGTGTCGGTGGTGTTGAAGCCGGCCTTGGGGATGCCGTTGTACGACGAGAGCGGGGAGTGCGGTGCGGTCGGGCCCTTGGCGTCCCAGGCGCCGAAGTAGTCGTACGTCATCGGGTTGTACCAGTCGACGTACTGGGCGGCGCCCGCGTAGTCGGCGGCGTCCATCTTGCCGCCGGCCGAGGCGTCCGCGGTGATCGCCGCGGTCACCAGGTTGTTCCTGCCGAACTTCGCCCGCAGTGCCTTCATGACGCCCGTGAAGGCGTCCTTCCCGCTGGTGTCGCAGGTCAGACCGCAGGCGTTGGGGTACTCCCAGTCGATGTCGATGCCGTCGAAGACGTCCGCCCAGCGCGGGTCCTCGACCAGGTCGTAGCAGGACTGGGCGAAGGCGGCCGGGTTCCTGGCGGCCTCGCCGAAGCCGCCGGACCAGGTCCAGCCGCCGAAGGACCAGATCACCTTGAGGCCCGGGTGCAGCTTCTTGAGCTTCCTGAGCTGGTTGAAGTTGCCGCGCAGCGCACCGGCGTCCCAGGTGTCCGCCGTGCCGTCGACGCTCTGGTCGGCGGTGTAGGCCTTGTCGTAGTCGGCGTAGGAGTCACCGATGGCGCACCTGCCGCCCTGGACGTTGCCGAAGGCGTAGTTGATGTGCGTCAGCCTGGCCGCCGACCCGGACGTCTCGATGTTCTTGACGTGGTAATTGCGGTCGTAGACACCCCAGTTGGTGAAGTACCCGACCACCTTGCCGCCCGCCGCGGCCGGCTTCGCCGTGGGGACGGCGGCCGCGGGGGAGTGAGGGGCGGCTGCCGGGTGGGCGGAGGCCGGGCCGGCGAGCAGGGTGCCGGCCAGTGCCGCGGTACACAGCGCGGTGGCGGCGGCGATCAGCCGGCGCGGCGATCGCCTGCGGTGCGGTCTGAGCATGTCGTCTCCTCGGAGGGGGGCGAGGGGGAAGCGTGCGGACCTGCGTTCCGAATTGGCATGAACGCGTTGAACGTTGAGGAGAAGGTAGAAGGACTAGACCAGTGCGTCAATGGTTCGGACCAATTTCACCGGCGGTCGGTGGCGGCACCGCACGACGTCCGGGTAGGGGCCGGAACCCGTACCCGCTGTTGATCAACCAGTGACGCGGGGCCGCCGATCGGGCATACTCCTAGCGCCACAGCCGCAGGTCATCGCCTTCCGCGACCCGGAAAGCGATCATCGGCCTGGCACTACGGAAACGGCGCCGCCGCCCACCCCGCGTGCGTCGCCGCAGCGCCCGACAGGGAGGAGAGCGCCGCCATGACCGAGTACGGCCCCCGGCCGGTGGACCGCAGGCTGCCCACGGAGGAAGCCCGCGACCTGATGACGCTCGTGCGAGAGCTCGCCGAGCGGGAGATCAGGCCGACCGCCGCCGAGGAGGAGGACGCCGGCCGCTTCCCCCGCGAGACCTTCCGGCTGCTGTCGGAATCCGGACTGCTCTCGCTGCCCTACGACGAGGAATTCGGCGGGGGCGGCCAGCCCTACGAGGTCTACCTCCAGGTCGTCGAGGAGCTCGCGGCCGCCCGCCTCACCGTCGGCCTCGGTGTCAGCGTGCACACCCTCGCCTGCCACGCCGTCGCCGGCTACGGCACGAAGGAACAGCGCGCCGAACACCTCCCCGCCATGCTCGGCGGCGGCCTGCTGGGCGCCTACTGCCTCTCCGAGCCGTCCTCCGGCTCCGACGCCGCCTCGCTGACCACCCGCGCCGAGCGGGAGGACGGGGGAGACTGGACGCTCAGCGGCACCAAGGCCTGGACCACCCACGGCGGCGTGGCCGACTTCTACACCGTCCTGGCCCGCACCGGCGGCAGCGGTGCCCACGGCATCACCGCCTTCCTGGTACCCGGCGACGCCGACGGCCTGAGCGCCGCGGCCCCCGAGCGCAAGATGGGCATGAAGGGCTCGCCGACCGCCCAGCTGCACTTCGACGCCGTCCGCGTCCCCGACGCCCGCCGCATCGGCGACGAGGGCCAGGGCTTCGCCATCGCGCTGTCCGCCCTGGACTCCGGCCGCCTCGGCATCGCCGCCTGCGCCGTCGGCGTCGCCCAGGCGGCGCTGGACGAGGCGCTCTCGTACACCGCCGAACGCCGGCAGTTCGGCCGCCCCCTGGTGGACTTCCAGGGCCTGCGCTTCATGCTGGCCGACATGGCCACCCAGATCGAGGCCGGCCGGGCGCTCTACCTCACCGCCGCCCGGCTGCGGGACGCCGGTCTGCCGTTCTCCAAGGAGGCGGCGATGGCCAAGCTCTTCTGCACCGACACCGCGATGCGGGTCACCACCGACGCCGTCCAGCTGCTCGGCGGCTACGGCTACACCCTCGACTTCCCGGTCGAGCGCTACATGCGCGAGGCCAAGGTCCTGCAGATCGTCGAGGGCACCAACCAGATCCAGCGCATGGTCATCGCCCGCCACCTCGCGGGCCCGGAAGGCCGCTGATCCTCCACCGGGCGGGCCGGCGCACCCGGCCCGCCCGTGCTGTCGACACCTCTCACCCCGGCCGGGGTCTGGCCGTCCGCGCCGAGCTGACGTACCGTCAACTCCCCGCCGCGGCCCGCGAGTCCGGGCGGTGCCCGGCCTGCCCGAGCGCCCAGGAGGAGAAGTGTCCGACCGTCCCATCGCGCTCGACGAATACCCGATCCACCAGGTGCCGCTGTCCCTGCGGCACGTCGCCACCGGCGACCGCAACGCCTACGACCGGTGCATCTTCCACGTCCTGGACCACTCGGGCCGGGCCCTGCTGATCGCCGGCCTCGGGGTCTACCCCAACACCGGCGTCATCGACGCCTACGCCACCCTCCGTCTCGGCGACCGGCTGCACGCCGTACGGGCCTCCGACGCGCTCACCGACGACCGGATGGCGCTCACCGTCGGCCCGCTCGCGATCACCGTCGAGGAGCCGCTCGCCCGGCTGCGGCTGACCTGCGCCGCGGACCCCGGCGACCCGGACGGCCTGGCGTACGACCTGACCTGGACCGCGGCCTTCCCGGCCACCTGGGAACCGCACCACACGCAGTACCGCGGCGACCGGCTGACGCTCCAGGCCCGGCGGTTCGTCCAGGCGGGCACCTGCACCGGCCGGATCCGCGTCGCGGGGGAGGAGATCGCCGTCACGGCGGGGGAGTGGACCGGGACCCGCGACCGCAGCTGGGGCGTCCGGCCGATCCCCGGCGAGGACCCCGGACGGGCCGGGGAGGAGTTGCGGACCGAGGGCTTCCACTGGATCTGGTGCCCGGTCCGCTTCGACGACCGCTTCGTCATGGTCATCGTCCAGGAGGACGCCGACGGGTACCGCACGCTGAACGAGGCGCGGCAGGTCCGCCCGGACCGCCCCGACGTCCAACTCGGCTGGCCCCACACGGACATCACCTACCGCCCCGGCACCCGGCACCCCGAGCGCGCGGTCCTCCACCTCACCGGCCCGGCCCGCGAACCCCTGGACCTCACCGCCGAGATCCTCACCTCCTCACCCCTGGCCGTCGGCGCCGGCTATCCTCCCCCGAGCTCTCAGCTCCGTTCGAGCAGAGGGGACCCCCACCCCGACCCCGACGACGACTGGCAGCACGGCACCTGGCGCGGCCGCGGCTGGACCGACCGCCGCGTCTACGACCTCAAGGACCCGGCGGCACACCCCCACGCCGCCTACGGCGTCACCGACCACGCCGCCCGCTTCACCCTCGACGGCCGCACCGGCTACGGGATCTTCGAACACGGCAGCTTCGGACGCCACGACCCCAGCGGCTTCACCGGTTACGCCGCGGTCGCCCCGGAGGCGGACCGATGAGCACCGCGCCCCGGCCCCGCACCACCACCCGCGACCCCGAGGAGCTCACCGCCCGGCTCAACGCCTGGCTCGGCACCCGGCTCCCCGGTGCCCGCGCCACCCGCACCACCGTCCCCGGCTCCAACGGCATGTCCAGCGAGACGCTGCTCTTCGACATCGAGCACGCTCACCCGCCGTCCCCCAAGCTCTCGGCTTCGCTCGAGCAGGGAGGGACCCCCATGCGCTGCGCACTCCGGCTGGCCGCCGACCCCGCCGCGTACACCGTCTTCCCGCGCTACGACATGCCCCGCCAGTACCGCACCATGCGGCTGGTCGCCGCGCACACCGGCCTCCCCGTGCCCCGCACCCTCTGGCTGGAGGAGGACCCGGCGCACCTCGGCGCCCCGTTCTTCGTCATGGCCCGGGCCGACGGCCGGGTGCCGCCGGACGTCATGCCCTATACGTACGAGGGGAATTGGCTGTCCGGAGCCACCGACGCCGAACGCGACCGGCTGGAGGCCGCCAGCGTCGGGGTGCTCGCCCGGCTCCACGACCACGTCCCGCCCGCCGAGGCCGGCTTCCTGGCCGCCGCCGGGACCGGGAGCGCCCTGCAGCGGCATGTGGCGGCCCAACGCGCCTACTACGCCTGGGTCGTTGCGGACACCCCCCGATCACCACTGATCGAGCGCGGCTTCGCCTGGCTCGCCGACCACTGGCCCGCCGACCCCGGCGAGACCGTACTGACCTGGGGCGACGCCCGGATCGGCAACATCGTCTACGACGGTTTCGAACCCGCCGCCGTACTCGACTGGGAAATGGCCGCGCTCGGCCCCCGGGAACTGGACCTGGGCTGGATGATCTATCTCCACCGCTTCTTCCAGGACCTCACGGAAGGCAGCGGCCAACGGGGACTGCCCGGTTTCCTGCGCCGGGACGCCGTGGAGAGCCGCTACGCCCGGCTCACCGGGCACACCCCCCGCGACATGGAATTCCACACCCTCTACGCGGCGCTGCGGCACGCCGTCGTGATGCTGAGAGTGGCCTACCGCCAGGTGCACTTCGGGGAGGTGCCGGTACCGGAGGACGCCGATGCGCTGATCCTCCACCGGGACAGCCTGGAGGCGATGATCGAGGGCCGGTACTGGTGAGCCGCTGAGGGCTTCCCCGGCCCCGGTACGTGCGAGGAACACCGCGGCCGCCGGACGGCCGCGGGCGGGACGTCAGGCGCTGTGGCGCATCCGCGGCACCCGCAGCGGACGGGTGCCGGGCCCGCCGATGTGCGAGAACGGCTGGCGGCGCCAGTCCAGGCCCTCCGGCAGGGTCAGCAGCACGGCCGCGTCCTGCTCCTGGGCGTCCAGCGCGTCCTCGGTCTCCGGGGCCTCGGCCACCGGACGGCCCGAACCCTGGCACACCGTCAGTCCGAACGGGTTCCACGGAGTCGGGCACAGCGCGTGCTCGGGAAGGGTGTCCTCGTCCGCCAGCAGCGCGATCGGCTGCAGGCAGTCCGGGCAGGTCACCCGGTAGATCTCGAAGGTGTCGAAGGCGTCGTACGCCTCGTCGTCGCCGGTGAGGCCGGAACTGTCGCCCTCCTGGGCGTCGATGTTCGCGGCGGCGGAGTCCTGCTGAAGGCGTCGCATGATGTCCATCCCCCTCGGGTGGGCCGCGGGGACCGCTGACTTCCTTGACGGGCGGTCCTGGCCACCACCAGCAATTCCCTTCATGCCGCGCGCATAATCGCGACCGCCCCACGGACACGGGTTCACTCATGTGGCATTGGTCACACGGCGGGGCGCGGAGGTGTCCACGATCCGGCGCACGATGCGCATACGCGCCCGCGCACAGTAGGTTGAACGGGTGGAGGAGTTGGACCGACAAATCGTGGATCTGCTCGTCAAGGACGGGCGGATGAGCTACACCGACCTGGGCAAGGCCACCGGCCTGTCCACCTCGGCGGTGCACCAGCGGGTGCGCCGCCTGGAGCAGCGCGGTGTGATCCGCGGCTACGCCGCGATCGTGGACCCGGAAGCCGTGGGCCTGCCGCTCACCGCCTTCATCTCGGTCAAACCCTTCGACCCCAGCGCCCCCGACGACATCGCCGACCGGCTCGCCGAGGTCCCGGAGCTGGAGGCCTGCCACAGCGTCGCCGGCGACGAGAACTACATCCTCAAGGTCCGGGTCGCCGCCCCGCTCGAACTGGAACACCTGCTCACCCGCATCCGCACGCTCGCCGGTGTCTCGACCCGCACCACCGTCGTGCTGTCCACCCCGTACGAGTCCCGCCCGCCGCGCATCTGACGGGAAGGACACCCTGGGGTGCCCCCTGCGTGCGGAGCGTGCCCGTCCAGGGGCCAGACTGTCCGGTATGAGCGAGCACATCCCCGACCCGGCCTCCCCCCGTACCGTTCTGCTGCGCGGCGGTGAGGTGCACAGTCCCGCCGATCCCTTCGCCACCGCCATGGTCGTCGAGGGTGACCGCATCGCCTGGGTCGGTGAGGAGGGCGCGGCCGACTCCTTCGCCGACGGCGTCGACGAGGTCGTCCAACTGGACGGAGCGCTGGTCACCCCGGCGTTCACGGACGCACATGTGCATACCACCGCCACCGGGCTCGCACTCACCGGCCTCGACCTGCTCGGCGCCACCTCGCTGTCCGACGCGCTGGCCCGGATCCGGGCCCACGCCGACGCCCGCCCCGCGGACCGGATCCTGCTCGGGCACGGCTGGGACGCCAGCGCCTGGCCCGAGGGCCGCCCGCCGTCCCGCGCCGAACTGGACGCCGCCGCCGGCGGCCGGCCGCTCTACCTCACCCGGGTCGACGTGCACTCCGCCGTCGTCACCACCGCCCTGCTGGACCTGGTTCCCGGCATCCGCGACCGCGCCGGGTTCCGCGCCGACGCACCGCTGACCGGCGACGCCCACCACGCGGCCCGCCGCGCCGCCTTCGCCACCGTCACCCCCGCCCAGCGCGCCGAGGCCCAGGCCGCCACACTGGCCCGGGCCGCCGCACTCGGCATCGGCAGCATCCACGAATGCGCCGGCCCGGAGATCTCCGGCGAGGACGACTTCACCGCACTGCTCGCCCTCGCCCGGCAGGGGACCGGCCCCCGCGTGGTCGGCTACTGGGCCGAGGCGGTCGCATCCGCAAAGGACGCCGAGCGCATCCGCGAGCTGGGCGCGATCGGCGCCGCGGGCGATCTGTTCGCCGACGGCTCGCTCGGCTCGCACACCGCCCATCTGCACGCCCCGTACGCGGACGCCGGGCACACCGGCACCGCGCAGCTCGACGCGGACGCGGTCGCCGCGCACGTCGTCGCCTGCACCGAGGCCGGCCTGCAGGCCGGCTTCCACGCCATCGGCGACGCCGCCCTGACCAGCGTCGTCGACGGCGTACGGGCCGCCGCCGAGCGGGTGGGAACGGACCGCGTCCGGGCCGCCCGGCACCGCGTCGAGCACGCCGAAATGCTCACCGGGGCCACCATCGCCGGCTTCGCCGAGCTGGCCCTCACCGCCTCCGTCCAGCCCGCCTTCGACGCGGCCTGGGGCGGCACCGACGGTATGTACGCCGCCCGCCTCGGCGCCGAGCGGGCGGCCACCCTCAACCCGTACGCCGCGCTGCTCAAGGCGGGTGTGCCGCTCGCCCTGGGCTCCGACAGCCCGGTCACCGCGCTCGACCCCTGGGGCACCGTGCGCGCCGCGGTCTTCCACCGCACCCCCGCCCACGGCATCTCCGCCCGCGCCGCCTTCACCGCCCACACCCGGGGCGGCTGGCGGGCCGTCGGCAGGGACGACGCGGGCGTCCTGGTCCCCGGCGCGCCCGCCGACTACGCGGTCTGGCGCACCGGCGACCTGGTCGTCCAGGCGCCCGACGAGCGGGTGGAGCGCTGGTCCACCGACCCCCGCTCGGGCACCCCCGGCCTGCCCGATCTCACGCCGGGCCGGGACCTCCCGGTGTGCCTGCGCACGGTCGTCGGCGGCCGCACGGTCTTCGGGCCGCCGAACGAGTGACATCGGGCGGGCAGGTCCCTTCACGGCCCGTGCTTGCCGCTACTCGCCCCACCAGGGGCCGCTCGTTGCTGACCTGGGACGACGCGAAAACGACGCAGGCGGAGCACCTGTTGACAGCAGGCGGTCGGCGGCCGGTAGGTTCGGCCGAGTCCACCACAGGACGTCCGACCGGGAGACCTCCGCGCAGTCGTCGAACGCAGCTGGGCCATGGGGCGGTGCGCCGCGGCACACCACCACTGGGAGCCAGGTCCAGCACCAGCGGTACGGGGCGACGGAGGGTTTCGGCTGGTCGGCAGGTGCGACCCGGGTGGGGCCCGGACGCTCAGTAGACAACGGCTCTCGGTCGACCCGCAGCCAGCGGGTCCCAGGTCGGCCCGAAGGGCGCCCGGGCCCCGATCCGCACCCGTCTTCCGTGTTCTTCACCTTCTGCGCACCCCGCACCCACGATTCCGGTCATCCGATGTACGGTCAGCTCACATACGCATGACCTGCTGCAGGAAGGCCCGTGACCGTGCCGTCGGGTTCCGACACCACCCAAGAAGCCGTGCGCGGCCCCTCGCCCCGCGGCGCGGTGCCGCCCGCCGCGACCGGCGCCCCGGACGCCCCCGCGCGCCCGGGACGGGCCCGCCGCCTGCGCTCCCTGGCCCGCCGCGAGGCACTGCGCACCGGCCTCGCGGTCGTCTCCGGCGTTGCGCTGGGCCTGGCCTTCCCGCCGTACGACCTGTGGCCGCTGTCGCCGCTGGCGGTGGCCGCGCTGGCCCTGCTGACCCGCGGCCGGACCGCCCGCCAGGGCGCCTGGACCGGCCTCGCCTTCGGTCTGCCGTTCTTCCTCATCCTGCTCAAGTGGCTGCACGTCGTGGGCTGGGACGCGGTGGTGGGCCTCTCGCTCGCCGAGGCGCTCTTCGTGGCGCTGCTCGGCGCCGGGCTCGCGCTCACCTCCCGGCTGCCGGCCTGGCCGCTGTGGGGCGCCTGCCTGTGGGTCGCCGAGGAATGGGCCCGCGACCGGCTGCCGTTCGGCGGCTTCCCCTGGGGGCGGCTGGCCTTCGCGAACACCGGCTCGCCGTTCACCCCGCTCGCCGCGCTCGGCGGCGCCCCGCTGGTGACCTTCGCGGTCGCGCTGGCCGGCACGCTGCTGGCGGCCTGCGCCGCCGTCCTGTGGGGGCTGCGCGGCAACGCCACGGTCCGCCGGGCCGTGCCGGCGCTGGAGGCGTTCGGGCTGGCCGCCGCGGTCACCGCGGCCGGGGTGCTGGTGCCGGTCCCCACGAAGGCCGACGACACCGTCGACATCGCCGTGGTCCAGGGCAACGTCCAGCAGGCCGGGATGGACTTCCTGGGCCGCCCCATGAAGATCCTCGACAACCACGCCACGGCCACCGAGAAGCTCGCCGCCGACATCAAGGCCGGCCGCGCCAAGAAGCCGGACCTGGTCATCTGGCCGGAGAACTCCTCCGACCTCGACCCGTTCCAGTACCCGCAGGCGTACGACCGGATCGACGAGGCGGTCAAGGCGATCGGGGTGCCCGTGCTCGTCGGCGCCCTCGTGGACCATCCGTCCAAGAAGGGCTACGTCTTCAACGAGGGCATCGTCTGGGACCCGAAGAAGGGGCCGGGCGCCTCGTACACCAAGCAGCACCCGGTGCCGTTCGGCGAGTACGTACCGTTCCGGGAGCAGCTCAGCAAGATCATTACGCGCTTCCAGCGGGTGCCCCGCGACTTCTATCCCGGCGACCACACCGGTCTGCTGAAGGTCGGCCCCGCCGAGCTCGGCGACGTCATCTGCTTCGAGGTCGCCTACGACGAGATCGTGCACGACACCGTCGGCGCCGGCGCCCGGGCCCTGGTCATCCAGACCAACAATGCCACCTACGGGCGCACCGGCCAGCCCGAGCAGCAACTGGCGATGTCCAAGCTGCGCGCAGTCGAGCACGGCCGCGCGGTGGTCACCGCGGCCACCAGCGGGATCAGCGCGGTGGTCGCTCCGGACGGCACGGTCACCCACCGGATTCCGGAATTCACCCAGGGCGTGGTCTCCGCCCGCATTCCGCTGCGGAACGAAACGACGCTCGCCGACCGCGTCGGCGCCGCACCTGAATGGGCGCTCGCTATCGTGGGCCTTCTGTCCTGCGCCGCCGCCGTCATCGGCGGCCGGCGCGGGCGTACGAAGGACGAGAAGGGGCAGCAGTGACAGACGGTCAGCGGCGGTACGGTCCGCTCGGCACCACCTTGGTGATCATCCCGACGTACAACGAGGCGGAGAACATCAAGCCGGTCGTCTCGCGGGTGCGGGCCGCCGTCCCCGAGGCGCACATCCTCGTCGCGGACGACAACAGCCCGGACGGGACCGGCAAGCTGGCCGACGAACTGGCCGCCGAGGACGAGCAGGTGCACGTCCTGCACCGCAAGGGCAAGGAAGGGCTCGGCGCCGCCTATCTGGCGGGCTTCCGGTGGGGCATCGACAACGGCTACGGCGTGCTCGTCGAGATGGACGCCGACGGCTCGCACCAGCCCGAGGAACTGCCCCGGCTGCTGACCGCCCTCAAGGGCGCCGATCTGGTCCTCGGTTCGCGCTGGGTGCCCGGCGGCCGGACCGTCAACTGGCCCAAGTACCGCCAGTTCATCTCCCGCGGCGGCAGCACGTACTCCCGGCTGGTGCTGGACCTGCCGCTGCGCGACATCACCGGCGGCTACCGCGCCTTCCGGGCGGAGACCCTCCAGGGGCTCGGGCTCGACGAGGTGGCCTCCCAGGGCTACTGCTTCCAGGTCGACCTCGCCCGGCGCGCCGTGCAGGCCGGCTACCACGTCGTCGAGGTGCCGATCACCTTCGTCGAACGGGAGCACGGCGACAGCAAGATGAGCCGGAACATCGTCGTCGAGGCACTGTGGCGGGTGACGGCCTGGGGCGTCGGCTCCCGGCTGGACAAGCTCCGCGGCCGCTGACCCCGGCGCCGGGCCCGGACCTGATCCGTTCCCGTCGTCCGCGGGCGGTCCGGCGGGGCGCGCCAGGCACACTTGAGGCATGACGTTCGGAGCCATGCCCCCGCCGAGTCCCCGCCCGCCCCAGCGCTCGCGCGCCCGCCGGTTCGCCCCCCTGGGCATCGCCGCCTGGATGGTGCTGGAGATCTGGCTGCTGACCCTGGTCGCCGGGGCCACCAACGGCCTGACCGTCTTCCTGCTGCTGGTCGCCGGGGTGGTCGTCGGCGGGTACGTGATCAAGCGGGCCGGCCGCCGCGCCTGGCAGAACCTCACCGAGGGTCTCCGGCAGGGCGCCGATCCGGCCGCCGAGCAGCCGGCGTCGCCGGGCAACGACCGCCAGGCAGGCGGCAATACGCTGCCGATGGCCGGCGGTCTGCTGCTGATGATCCCCGGGCTGGTGTCCGACGTCCTCGGGCTGCTGTGCCTGTTCCCGCCCACCGGCCGGCTGATCCGGCGGCGGGCCGAGAAGCTGCTGAACCGGCCGGTCTCCTACACTCCGGGGTCGTTCGGTGACGCCTTCCAGCAGGCCCGGATGCACCGGCCGGACGGCAAGGTCGTCCAGGGCGAGGTGATCCGCGACGACGAGCCCCCGCGCCGCCAGGATCCGCCGCTGACCGGCTGAGGAGCCGACCGGCCGAGGAGCCGGTCGGCGCACGCCGAAGACGGTAAGGGCCGGGGCCACTGCACAAGTGCAGTGGCCCCGGCCCTTACGCGCTGGTGGTGCGGCCGCAGGTCGTGCCGTCAGGCGGACTTGCGGTTGGTGTCGCGCGGATGCACCGCGATGTTCATGGTGCCGGAACGAAGGACCGCCAGCCGTTCGGCCAGCACCTCCTCCAGCTCCTCGCGGGTGCGCCGCTCCATGAGCATGTCCCAGTGCGTACGCGCGGGCTTACCCTTCTTCTCCTCAGGGCCGTCGCCATCCACCAGGAGCGAGGGTGCACCGCACACCTTGCACTCCCACTCCGGCGGAATCTCGGCCTCAACCGAGAACGGCATCTCGAATCGATGTCCGTTCTGGCATGCGTACTCCACCGCCTGGCGCGGGGCCAGGTCGATGCCGCGGTCGGTCTCGTAGCTGGTCACCACGAGGCGCGTGCCGCGGAGAGCTCGCTCACTCATGAATCGTGCCTCCCGGGCTTGTCGCCCACAGGACAGGTGTCGCTGTCGTCGTCATCCGGTCAACGTCCGGTCGGCGGTGAAGATTCCCGTAATCGGGACATGTGCGTCGCCCGTCGTGCCGCCCCTTGTTGTACCCACCGGCGCCCGGTTTGTCACATCTGGCAGCAGATGTCACCCAGCGCCTTGCATGCTTGAGCGCGCAGTAACGGTCCGCCTGGTGAGCCAAAGGCGTATACTACCGGCCCGCGCGCCCTGGGGCTAAATCCGGTCAGGTACCGGGTTCCCGGCCGCCGCGATCGCCCGCCCCACCGGCACCCTCGCCAGCAGGACGAACCCGATCACGAAGAAGGCCGCGAGGGACACGATCGCGGCCCGGTAGCTCCCCGACAGCTGGTAGGCCATCCCGAACACCAGCGGGCCCAGCCAGCTCACCCCGCGGTCACTCATCTCGTACGCGGAAAAGTACTCCGCCTCCTTGCCGCGCGGGACCAGATGCGAGAACAGCGACCGGGACAGCGCCTGGCTGCCGCCCAGCACCAGCCCGATGCCGGCGGCCAGCGCGAAGAACCACACCGGCGCCCGCGCGGGCAGCACACAGCCGGCCGCGACCGTCAGTGTCCAGGCCGCCAGCGAGGCCAGGATCGTCCGCCGGGCGCCGTGCCGCCGGGCCAGCCGGCCCATCAGCAGGGCGCCCGCCGCGGCCAGCACCTGCACCAGGAGGACCGCCATGATCAGCGTCGTCTGGTCCAGCCCGAGCTCCTCGGAGCCGTAGACCGACGCCTGGGTGATCACCGTCTGCACGCCGTCGTTGTAGACGAGATAGGCCAGCAGGAACGACAGCGTGAGCGGGTGGCGGCGCATGTCGCGCAGGGTTCCCCGGAGCTGGCGCCAGCCCTGGCCGAGCGGACCGCCGCCCGTCTCCGCGCGGCCGGGGCCGGAGCCGGTGCCGGGGGCCGTCGCCGCCCGCCGGTCGCGCAGCCGCCGCAGCGGGATCAGCGAGAACGCGCCCCACCACAGCCCGGCCGAGGCCAGGCAGATGCGCACGGCGACGCCCTCGGAGACGCCGAAGGAATCGTGCGCGCCGTAGAGGACGAGGTCGGCAACGAGCACCAGCGCCCCGGAGACATAGCCGAACGCCCAGCCCCGCGAGGACACCGCGTCCCGTTCGTCGGGCGTCGCGATCTGCGGCAGGAAGGAGTTGTAGAGCATCGACGACACCACGAAGCCGACGTTCGCGACGACCAGCAGCGCCCCGCCCAGCAGATAGCGGTCACCGCCCAGGAAGAACATGCCGGTCGTCGCCGCGGCGCCGGTGTACGCGCACGAGCCCAGCAGCGGCTTCTTGCGGCCGGTCCGGTCGGCCAGCGCCCCGGCCAGCGGCATGACCAGTACGGACACCAGCAGCGACACCGACACCGTGTACGCGTAGAAGGAACCGGCGCGCACCGGGATGCCCAGCGGGTGCACGAAGCCGTGCGGATCCGCCGCGGCCCTGGCCACCGACGTCAGGTACGGCCCCAGGAAGACCGTGAGCACGCTCGTCGAGTAGACGCTGTTCGCCCAGTCGTACCAGTACCAGCCGCGTTGCTCGCGGCGCCGGGCGGCCGTCTCGTCGACGACCCCGGCCACGGCCTCTGCGCTCTGCACGCCCACCCCCGTCTTCCCGTCCCCGTTGCACCGCGGACGGCCCGGGGGCGTCAGACCCAGCTCCCCCGCTCGGTCAGCACCGTCCGCAGCGTCTCTATCTGGTCGGTCATGATGCCATCCACCCCCAGGTCGAGCAGGGCCTTCATCCGATCCGCGTCGTTGACGGTCCAGACGTGGACCTGCATGCCCAGGGCGTGCGCGGCGCGCAGGAAGAGCGCGTCGACGACCGGGATGCCGGTGTGCCGCTCGGGGACCTGGACGCAGATCGCGCTGCGCCGCACGGCCGTGCCCAGCAGCCGGTCCAGCGGCAGCGCCCCGCGCCCGTACGAGCGCATCCGCAGGCCGGCCACGCCGCGGGTGCCGAGCGAGCTGGCCATCCGGCCGCCGGCCAGCCGCTGCGCCCGGGCCACCCGGGCCTCCGAGAACGAGCCCACGCACACCCGGTCCCAGGCGTGCGTACGGCGCAGCAGGTCCAGCAGCGGCTCCAGCGCGGACTCCGCCTTGAGATCGACGTTCCAGCGCGCCTCGGGGAACTCCTCCAGCAGCTCCTCGAAGAGCGGGAGCGGCTCGCGGCCGTCGACCCGGGCCTGGCGCACGGCCCGCCAGGGGAGCTCCGCGATGGCACCGCGGCTGTCGGTGACCCGGTCCAGGGTCGGGTCGTGGAAGGCCACCAGCCTGCCGTCCGACGTGGTGTGCACATCGGTCTCCAGATAGCGGTAGCCCAGGCCGACCGCGCGCCGGAAGGCGGCGGCGGTGTTCTCCAGGCCGTCCGCGGCCCCGCCCCGGTGGGCGAAGGGGAGCGGTGCGGGGTGGTCGAGGTAGGCGTGGCGGAGGCGTGGTGCGGTGGTCACTTCCGCAGTATCGCGCGCGCAGGTGAAGACCCGGTGCCGGCCACCACACGGGAGGGTGCCGGGGGTAGCCCGGAGATCGCGAAGCGGCGGAGGAAGAACTGCGCCAGCGGGCCGATGGCCAGGGCGTAGAGGACCGTGCCGACGCCGACCGAGCCGCCGAGGAGGAAGCCGGCCGCCAGCACCGTCACCTCGATGCCGGTCCGCACCAGCCGCACCGGGCGGCCGGTCCGCAGATGCAGCCCGGTCATCAGGCCGTCGCGGGGGCCCGGCCCGAACCGGGCCGAGATGTAGAGGCCGGTCGCCGCGCCGTTCAGGACGACCGCGAAGGCGAGCAGCGGGATGCGGGCGCCGAGGGAGGACAGTTCCGGGACCCGGGCCAGGGTCAGGTCCATCACCACCCCGAGGATCACCACGTTCGACACCGTGCCCAGGCCGGGGCGCTGGCGCAGCGGGATCCACAGCAGCAGGATCAGCGCGCCGAAGACGACGGTGACCGTGCCGATCGACAGACCCGTATGCCGGGATATGCCCTGGTTCAGCACGCTCCAGGGCTCCAGGCCCAGATCGGCTCGGAGCATCAGCCCCATGCTCACGCCGTACAGCACCAGCCCCGTGTAGAGCTGGACCAGCCGGCGCGCCAGCATTCCGCGCGACGGACCGGATTCCCTCGTCATGGACACGAAAATTCCCCCTCATGGCAGGATTGGACCGAGGCATGACACCATGTGGCATGTCCGGGCTCGCGAAGTAGAGCCAATTGCGGGAAGGTGGACTGATCTTCATGGCCCAGTGGACTTCAGCCGTCGGCGCGCCCCAACTCGCCCGGCTGCTCCGGTCGCAGGACTCCCGCGAGGTCCAACTCGCGGGCGGCGGACGCCGGTTGCCCGCCTACCGCGGCCTCGCCGACGGCATCCGCCTCCTCGTGCTCGAAGGCCGGATACCGGTCGCCGCCCGGCTCCCCGCCGAACGCGAACTGGCCGCCGCCTTCGGCGTCAGCCGCACCACCGTCGCCGCCGCCTACGAAGCGCTGCGCGCCGAGGGCTTCCTGGAGTCCCGGCGCGGCTCCGGCAGCTGGACCGCCGTCCCCGCCGGCAACCCGCTGCCCACCCGCGGCCTGGAGCCACTGCCCCCCGAGGCCGCCGGCTCCATGATCGACCTGGGCTGCGCCGCCCTCCCGGCCCCCGAGCCCTGGCTCACCCGCGCCGTCCAGGCCGCGATGGGCGACCTCCCGCTCTACGCCCACACCCACGGCGACTACCCGGCCGGCCTGCCCGTCCTGCGCCAGGCCCTGGCCGACCGCTACACCGCCCGCGGCATCCCCACCATGCCCGAGCAGATCATGGTGACCACGGGCGCGATGGGCGCGGTCGCCGCCATCTGCCGCCTCTGTACGAGCCCCGGCGAGCGGGTGGCCGTCGACTCGCCCTCGTACGCCAACATCCTCCAGCTGATGCGGGACGCCGGCGCCCGGCTCGTCCCGGTCGCCCTCGCGGAGCGGCTGGCCGGCTGGGACATCCCCGTCTGGCGCCAGGTGATGCGCGACGCCGCGCCGCGCATGGCGTACGTCGTCGCCGACTACCACAACCCCACCGGCACCCTCGCCACCGAGGACCAGCGCCGCCGCCTCGTCGACGCCGCACGCTCCGCCGGCACCCTGCTCGTCGTCGACGAGACCATGACCGAGCTCCGGCTCGACCCGGAGACCGAAACCCCGCCGCAGGTCTGCTCGTTCGACCCGGCCGGCAGCGCGGTGATCACCGTCGGGTCGGCGAGCAAGGCGTTCTGGGCCGGGATGCGGATCGGCTGGGTGCGCGCCGCTCCTGACATCATCCGCAGCCTGGTCGCCGCCCGCGCCTACTCCGACCTCGGCTCACCGGTCCTCGAACAGCTCGCCATCGCCTCGCTGCTGGAGGGCGACGGCTGGGAGCAGGCCGTCGGCATCCGGCGGGACCAGGCCCGGGAGAACCGCGACGCCATCGTCGCCGCGCTCCAGCGCCACCTCCCGGACTGGGAGTTCAGCGTGCCGCACGGCGGCCTCACGCTCTGGGTGCGCACCGGCGGACTGTCCGGCTCGCGGATCGCCGAGGCGGGGGAGCGGCTGGGTGTACGGGTGCCTTCCGGCCCGCGGTTCGGCGTGGACGGCGCCTTCGAGGGTTTCGTCCGGCTGCCGTTCACGGTCAGCGGGGCGGTTGCCGAGGAGGCCGCGGTCCGGCTGGCGGGCGCCGCGCAACTGGTCGCCACGGGCGCGCCGGTGGACACCGAACCACGGCACTCGTTCGTTGCCTGACGGTTCGCTTCCTGACGGATCGTCAACTGCTGGGCGTGGCAAGCGGATCAACCCTCCGCGCGCAGTGCCTCCACCGAGCCGCCCCGGGCGGTCAGGGACTCGCCGCCCTTGACGATCGACACCTGGGGCGCCGGTCCCACCGGCTCGGCGGCGGCGGCCGACGCGTCCCCCGGCGGCTCCTCGCCGGCCGGGACGGCCCGCTCCTCGCCGGCCGGGACCACCCGCTCCGGCAGCAGGGCCAGGACGGCCTGCCGGTGCGCCTCGCCGGTCGCCTCGTCCAACGGGTCGGGGGTCGCCGGCACCTGCAGCCGCAGCACCTCGGCGGTCCCCAGCCGCACGTAGCCGCGCCCCGGCGGCACGCTCGCCGTCGGCGTGGTGTGCGGTGGCGCCCCGAGCACCGCCCGCACCTCCTCCGCCGTGGCGGACCCGAGCACCACCCGCGCCTTGGTGTGCGACCGCACGGCCTCGCCGAGCAGCTCGGCGTTCTCGAACTGCTCCGCCACGACCACCGTCACCTGGGCCGCCCGGCCGTGCCGCAGCGGCACCTGCAGCCACCGCTGGGGATCCTCCCGGCCCTCCGCGGACGCGAGGTGGGTCAGTGCCGACGGCCGGTCCACCAGGATCCACAGCGGCCGCCGGACCTCCTCCGGTACGGGCCGGCCGGCCTGCCGCGCGCGGTTCGCGGTGACCAGCCGCCGCTCGGTCTCCTGCGCGGCCCACTCCAGCGCCGTCAGCGCCCCGGCCAGTCCGCTCTCCACGCCCCGCACGCCCCGGCGGCCGGCCAGGCAGCCGAACTCACCGGCGCCGCCGCCGTCCACGACCAGCAACTCGCCGTGCTGCAGCGCCTGCAGCGCGATCGAGCGCAGCAGCGTCGTACTGCCGGCGCCCGGCGGCCCCATGACCAGCAGATGCGGCTCCGTGGAGCGCTGGCCGGTGCGCCACACCACCGGGGGCGCGTCGCGGGTCCCCCCGTCGCCGTCGACCGGCAGCGTCCGCCGCACGGCGTCGGCATCGGTGAACCCGAGCACCGTCTCACCCGGCGAGGTGACGAAGCGCTGCGCGGCGATGTCGGTCGGCAGCGCGGCGAGCGCGGTCACGGTCAGCTGGTTGGTCAGCTCGTCCCAGGCGAAGTGGTACTCCCGGCCGCGGCCGGCCTTGGCGTACAGCACCTGCTCGATGCGGACCCGGGACTGGTCCTCACCATCGGTGAAGTACGGGGGGTACTTCAGCCGGAGCCGCGCCAGCCGCCCGTCGTCGAAGGCGTACTCGGGGAAGACCCCCGTCCAGTCGCCGCCGGGCGCGTAGAGCGGACTCGGGTCGCCCTCGACGGCCAGATACGGCACCAGCGCCTCGTACAGCGCCCGCAGCCGCTCGGTCTCCGCCTCACTGGGGCCGGTCTCCACCGGGACGCGTTCCCGCCCCGCCCAGGCCCCCGCGATCATCGTCGCGATCAGCGCCAGCAGCGGCCCGTACGGCACCAGCGCCACGATCAGCACGCACGCGCCGATGAAGAACAGCGCCGGTCCGCGCTGCTCCTTGGGCGTCTCGGCCCACCGTCCCCGGCCGGCCACCGCCAGCCGGCGCAGGCCCCGGCCGATGGTGATCAGCGGGTGGAACACGTCCGAGGCGCCGTCGGCGGCGCTGCGCGCGAGATCGCGCCCGCGCAGGAGCGACACGCTCTGCGTCACACGGGCGAGGGGTACGCGGTCGGTCAGGACGCGGGGCAGAGGACGCCGGGCCACATCGTCTCCAGGTGCTCGTGCGGTGGTCGGAGGAGCTCGGTCGGGCGGCGGGCCGGGGGCGGGCGGCGCGTGGCGACCGGCCCGCACCCTGGCCGCTGATCGGAAGGGACCCCAACGGGGCCCCAGGGGGCCACCCCGGGGGAGGCGCCTCTAAAGCTTGATCCCCCCGAGGAGGCTCGCCAGGCTCGCCCCGCCGGCCTTGATGCTCGGCGCGATGGCGGAGCTCGCGAGATAGAACCCGAAGAGCGCCGAGACCAGCGCGTGGGACAACTTGAGGCCGTCTTTGCGGAAGAACAGGAAGACGATGACACCGAGCAGGACGACGCCGGAAATGGACAGAATCATGGGGTGTTCTCTCCTGGGTGGTGGGGACGGTCACCTTGAGTTCTTCCAGCCTCACAGGTCGCATCAAGCCACAAGAAGCCGCAAACGGGTGATTTGTCGTTGAAATTCCCTATATGGGCGCAGCTTCAGGGTGTGTCGCCCCGGCGTGTCCGTCACCGCCGCCCGGCCGGGCCCCTCCGTACACCCCGGCCCGTCGCGAACCGCCCCCGCCGACCCGGCACAATCGTGGGGTGCCGAAGTCCAAGAAGAAGCCGGCCGGCCCGCCGCGCCGCCCCGCCGCCGTGACCCCCGCCGCGCCCTGCCCCTGCGGCCGCGCCGCCACCTACGGCGACTGCTGCGCCCCCTTCCACCAGGGCGCCGCCACCGCCCCGACCGCGGAGCGGCTGATGCGCTCGCGGTACAGCGCCTTCGCCGTCGGCGACACCGGCTACCTGCTGCGCACCTGGCACCCGTCCACCCGGCCGGCCGCCCTCGACCTCGAACCGGCGCAGCGCTGGACGGGGCTGGAGATCCTCGGGACCACCGGCGGCAGCGCCTTCCACACCGAGGGCACGGTGGAATTCCGCGCGCACCACACCCTGCACGGCCACGCCGACAGCCAGCACGAGCACAGCCGCTTCGTCCGTCAGGACGGCGCCTGGGTCTACCTCGACGCGCTCCCGGACGCCTGAGGAACCCGCGGAGTCAGTCGATGCCGCGACGCCGCAGCTGGTCGATCTCCCGGCGGTCGCGCTTGGTGGGACGCCCGGTGCCGCGGTCGCGGAGGCCCATCAGCGGGATCTCCTCGCGCGGCGGGGGCGGCGGGCTGTTGTCGACGAAGCACTCCGCGGCGACGGCCGCGCCCACCCGCTTGCGCACCAGCCGCGAGACCACCACGATCCGCTCCCGGCCGGCGTGCCGCAGCCGCACCTCGTCGCCGCTGCGCACGGCGTGCGCCGGCTTCACCCGCTCGCCGTTGACCCGTACGTGTCCCGCCCGGCAGGCCGCCGCGGCCAGCGAACGGGTCTTGGTGAGCCGCACGGACCAGATCCAGCTGTCGATACGGGTGGTCCCCTCGTCTGAAGCCATACCGAAACTCTAGAACGGGCGGGGGAGGAGGAAAGCGCGCGGCCGGGGCCCGCCAGGGACGGACCTAGCCGGACTTCTTGGCCGAGCCCCTTTTGGCGGTGCTTTTCTGCGCGGCGCTCTTCTTGGCCGCGCTTTTGCCCGCCGTGCTCTTCGCCGTCGTATGTTTCGTCGTCGCGCTTTTCGCCGCTCCCGTCTTCGGCGCCGTGCTTTTCTTCGCCGCGCTCTTCTCCGGGGCGGACTTCGCCGTGGACTTCGCCGCCGTGGATTTCTTGGCGGCGGCCTTCTTCGCCGGCGCCTTCTTGGCCGTGGCCTTCTCCGCCGGCCTCCGCCCCCGTATCGGTGTCACGGACGCCGACTCCGCCTCGCCCTCCGCGGTGTCCGTCCGCCCTTCCCGCGCCGCCCGCACGCTCTTCTCCAGCGCCGCGGTCAGATCGAAGACCCGGGCGGACGGCCCCGGGGCGGCGGGAGCGACCGGTTCCTCGCCCTCCAGCTTGGCCGCGACCAGCTCCTCCACGGCCTCCCGGTACTCGTCGTGGAGTTCGGCCGGGTCCAGCTCACCCAGGGAATCCATCAGGGTCTCGGCCAGCGACAGCTCGTTCTCGCGGACCTGCACGGCCTCGGGAGCCACGCCGGCGGCCGGCCGGATCTGGTCGGGCCACAGCAGCGCATGCATCACGATCGCCCCCTCGTACGCGCGCAGCATCGCCAGCGACTCCCGGCCGCGCATCGCCACCTTGCCGATCGCGACCTTCCGGTGGTGCTCCAGCGCTTCCCGCAGCAGGGCGTACGGCTTGGTGGCGGCCGCCCCGTTGGGGCCCAGGTAGTACGCCTTGTCCAACTGGAGCGGGTCGATCTCGCCGGGGTCGACGAAGGACAGGATCGTCAGCGTCTTGGACGTCGGCATCGGCAGTCGCGACAGTTCGTCGTCGCTGACCGGCACGATGATGTCGTCGCCCGGCGGCTGGTAGCCCTTGCCCACCTCTTCGTTCGGGACTTCCTCACCATCGAGCTCGCAGATCTTGCGGTACTGGATCTGCGCACCGTCCTTTTCGTGAATACGGACGAAAGAGACGGACGAGGTTCGGTCCGTGGCGCTGTACGTCTTCACGGGGATGGTGACCAGTCCGAAGGAAATTGACCCATTCCAGATAGAACGCATATTTCATCCCTTGTGTGGGATTCTCATCGTATGTCGCCGATCACCATGGTGGAGGGGCGGCGCCTCTCGCTGACCAACCTGGACAAGGTCCTCTATCCGGAGACCGGCACCACCAAGGGTGAGGTGCTGCACTACTGCACCACCACCGCGGACGCGCTGCTCGCGCACCTGCGGGACCGGCCGCTGTCCTTCCTGCGCTATCCCGACGGGCCCGACGGCCAGCGCTTCTTCACCAAGAACGTGCCGCCCGGCACGCCCTCCTGGGTGAAGACCTGCGAGGTCCCCCATTCGACGTCCGGACCCACCCGGCAGGTCGTGATCGACGGCCTCGCCGCCCTCGTCTGGGCCGCGAACCTGGTCGTCGAACTGCACACCCCGCAATGGACGTGCCGCGCGCCCGGCATCGCCGACCGGCTGGTGTTCGACCTGGACCCCGGTGAGCCCGCCACCATCGTGGAGTGCTGCCTGGCGGCCCGGTGGCTGCACGCCCGGCTGGGCGCCGACGGCCTGGACGTACACGCCAAGACCAGCGGCTCCAAGGGGCTGCACCTCATCGTGCCCATCGAACCGGCCCCCTCCGAACGGGTCACCGCCTACGCCCGGCACCTCGCCGTCGAGGCCGCCCGGGCCCTGCCCGACCTCGTCGTCCACAAGATGACCAAGTCGCTGCGCCCGGGGAAGGTCTTCATCGACTTCTCGCAGAACTCCGCCGCCAAGACCACCGCCGTCGCCTACACCCTGCGCGCCCGCGCCACCCCCACCGTCTCCACCCCCGTCACCTGGGACGAGGTGGCCGACTGCACCGACCCGGCCCAACTCACCTTCCTCTTCAGCGACATCGCCCCCCGCTGCGCCGCCCACGGCGATCTGCTCGCCCCGCTCCTCGACCCCGACCGCGCCCGACCGCTGCCGGGAGCGGCATAGATTGTCCCCATGATCGAGGGGACATCGGACGACACCAAGCAACTGCGCGTGACCGGCCGGGAGATGACCGCCGGCGAGGCGACCACGGGGGAACAGGAACCCGCGGGCGGGCTGGCCCGCTCCTCGCTCCTGATGGCGGTGGGGACCGTGGCGTCCCGCGCCACCGGAGTGTTCCGGCAGGGCCTCCAGGCGGCCGCGCTCGGCACCGGACTGCTCGCCACCACCTACAACACCGCCAACGTCGTCCCGATGAGCCTCTACACCCTGCTGATCGGCGGCGCCCTCAACTCCGTGCTCGTACCGCAGCTGGTCCGGGCCCGGGCCGAGCACCCGGACGGCGGCCGGGCCCACGAACAGCGGCTGGTCACCCTCGTCCTCAGCGTGCTCGCGGTGGGCACCCTGCTCTCGGTGTGGGCCGCCCCGCAGATCGTCGCGCTCTACACCCCCGACACACCCCGGACCCACGCCGCCTTCGCGCTCACCGTCGTCTTCGCCCGCTTCCTGCTCCCGCAGATCTTCTTCTACGGGCTCTTCTTCATCCTCGGCCAGGTCCTCAACGCCCGCAGCAAGTTCGGCGCGATGATGTGGACGCCGGTCCTCAACAACGTCGTGCTGATCACGATGTTCGGCCTCTACCTCGGGCTGCTGGCCGGTCCCGACCGGATCGAGGACATCACCCCCGGCCAGATCGACCTGCTCGGCCTCGCCACCACCGGCGGCATCGCCCTGCAGGCCCTGGCCCTGGTCCCGTTCGTGCGCGCGGCCGGCTTCCGCTTCCGCCCGCGCTTCGACTGGCGGGGCAGCGGCCTCGGCAAGAGCATCGCGGCGGCCCGCTGGACCCTGCTGTTCGTGCTCGCCAACCTGGCCGCGATGACCGTCGTCACGCACTACGCCGGCGCCGCCGACCGGCAACTCCCCACCGCGGGCGTCGGATACACCGCCTACAGCTACGCCCAGACCATCTGGACACTGCCGCAGTCGATCGTGACCGTCTCACTGGTGACGGCCCTGCTGCCCCGGATGAGCCGGGCGGTCGCCGAACACCGCCTGGACGACCTGCGCAACGACCTCTCCCGGGCCCTGCGCGTCAGCGGCGTGCTCATCGTCCCGGCCGCCTTCTTCTTCGTCGCGCTCGGCCCGCAGACCGCCCAACTGCTGTTCGCCCACGGCTCGGTGAACGCCGACTCGGCCGCACCCGCCGGCCACATGCTGCAGGCGTTCGGCCTCGGCCTGATCCCGTTCTCCGCCCAGTACCTGCTGCTGCGCGGCTTCTACGCCTTCGAGGACACCCGCACGCCGTTCTGGACGGGCGCCGGCATCGCCGCCCTCAACATCGCCCTGGCCACCGCCTGCCACCTGCTGCTGCCGGCCCGCTGGGCGGTCACCGGCATGGCCGCCGCCTACACCGTCGCGTACGGGGCCGGACTGCTGCTCACCGCACTGCTGCTGCGCCGGCGCCTCTCCGGGCGCCTCGACGGCCGCCGGCTGTGCCGCACCTACGGCAAGCTGACCGGCGCCGCCGCCGTGGCCGGCGCGGTGGCCTGGGCCGTGGCCCGGGCGTGCTCCGGGGCCCCCGTCCCGCACCTCTGGGTCCCCGTCCTGGCGCTGGCCGCCGGCGGCCTCAGCATGGCCCTGCTCTTCCTGGCACTCGCCCGGCTCCTCAAGGTCACCGAACTGCGCACCGTGCCCGGCCTGCGCTGAACCGCGGACCGGTCGCTCACCTCGCGCCGGCCGGTCACACGGCGGCCCGCCGGGCCCAGGACGCCCGGCCGGCCGCCTCGATCCAGCCGATGACGGCCCGGACCGTGGCGTCGCCCAGCCCCGCGATCTCCGCGACCGCGACCGCGTCCCCGGCGTCCGCCGCGATGCCGGCGGCGGTCAGCGCGGCCCGGAGGTCCGGTCGCCGATGATCGGGCAGTGCCACCGGGCCCTGCAGCCGCTCCTCGGGACGCGGCGGCGGCAGCGGCCGGCCATCGGCCCGCCAGGGCCCGCCCGGCACCCGGTCCTCCGGGCGGGGCGGCGGCAGCCGCAGATCGAGCGGCAGCGCGAGGGTGTCCAGACGGTCCTCGGCGCGCGGCGGGGCGAGCGTGTACTCCGGTGCCGCGCCGTACGGCGGGGGAGTGGGACGGTCGAGCGGCATCGGGACCTCCACGGCTCGTGGGAACGGATCAGCTCCGACAATCCTCCGGAAGCCGCGAATGCCCCGCCTGGTTGCGGCGCACGCACGGATTCACCCGATGGGACCACGCGGAACCGGCCGGTCTGGTTAGGGTGACCCGATGCCGTTCACCGACGCACCGGCGCCGCCGGATCCGTACTGGAACCACAACGTGCATTACCACCGGCTGGTGCTGGACGCGGTGCCGGACGGCTGTGCGCGGGCGCTGGACGTCGGCTGCGGTGACGGCCTGCTGGTCCGCAAACTCGCCCGGCGGATCGGCGAGGTGACCGGCGTGGACCGCTCCGCCGCGATGCTGCGGCAGGCCCGCGAGAGCAGTGCCGCAGCCACCAACGTCACCTTTGTGGCCGCCGACTTCATGGCGGACGGTGCCCTGCCGGGCGGCTACGACCTCGTCACGGCCGTGGCCGTCATCCACCACACGGAATTCGCCGCCGCGGCCCGTCGCCTGACCGGTCTGCTGGCGCCCGGCGGCCGTCTCGTCATCCTCGGACTGGCGGCCAACAAAACCCCCTGGGACTGGCTCGTCAGCGGCGCCGGCCTCCCCGCCGCCCGCATCCAGGCCCGCCGCCACGGCGGCAAGTCCGGGCCGCCCGGCATGCCGGTCGTGGACAGCACCATGACGTGGGGCGAGGTCCGGCGCGCCGCCCGCACCTGCCTGCCGGGCAGCCGGTACCGGCGTCATCTGCTGTGGCGCTATTCGCTGGTGTGGGACAAACCGCGGGGCTGAGGCCGCGATGTGACGCCGCGATGTGAGCCGGTTCCCCCAACCGGAGGTCCGTCACCGCACCCGACACCCACCCAGCCCGCCGCAGGCGCAACAGGGAGCAACCCCGACGGCGGGAGAGACGGGTACGCGCGGCGCGCCGCAAAGCGCAACGGCGAGCGAGCCCCGCGGCGGGACAGCCAGGTACGTGGGAAGTCACCAGATGGCGTAGGCCAACCAGCGCCCCGCCCCCGTCGTTCTTAGCGTGGCCTCATGTCGAGCGCGAGATGGGTCCCCGTCAGAGCCGTGGCCGTCGCGGCCGTTTGTGCCGCCGGATTGCTGGTCGTGCCCGCTCCGGCGCTGGCCACCGGTGCGTGCCGGAGTGTGCGGGCCGACGGCCCGTACGGCGTCGACGATCTGCGGGCCGGGGCCCGCCCCGCGGCCGATGCCGGGAACCGGCTGGACCGGCGTGGAGTGCAGTTCGTGGCCCGGCGGGACGTACCGGAGCCGCCGAAGGTCTCCGCGCTGTCGTGGATGGTGACGGACCTGGGGAGCCGCAAGGTGCTGGCCGCCAAGGACGCCCATCGGCCGCTGCCGCCCGCCAGTACGCTCAAGACGCTGTTCGCGCTGACCGTGCTGCCGAAGTTCTCCCAGGGGACGGTGCACACCGTCTCCATGGAGGACCTGGCCGGCATCGAGGCGGGCAGCTCGATGGCCGGGCTCCAGGAGGAGGTGCCGTACCACGTCGCCGACCTGTGGCACGGCGTCTTCCTCAGCTCCGGCAGCGACGCGGTGCACACCCTGGCCGCCATGAACGGTGGCTGGAACAAGACCATCGACGACATGCAGGAGACCGCGCGCCGCCTCGGCGCCCGCGACACCCGGGTGGAGTCCGCGGACGGCTTCGACACCCCGGGGCAGGTCTCCTCCGCCTACGACCTGTCGCTCTTCGGGCAGGCCGGGCTGACCAACCCCGACTTCGCGGAGTTCGCCGCCACGAAACGGGCCCAACTCCCGCAGGGCGGCGGCCCGGACGCGTTCGGCATCCAGAACACCAACCGGCTGCTGGTCGGCTCGCACGGCGTACGCCCGTACGAGGGACTGATCGGAGTGAAGAACGGCTACACGACGCACGCCGGCAACACCCTCGTCGCGGCCGCCCGGCGGGACGGCCGGACGCTGCTGGTCACCGTGATGAACCCGCAGTCCGGCGCCTCGAACGCGGTCTACGAGGAGACCCGGGCGCTGTTGGACTGGGGCTTCGAGGTGGCTCCGCGCGCCGCCGCGGTGGCCATGCTGCCGGGCGTCGCCCCGGGCTGGCGGGACGCCGGGGCCGGGCACGTCGCCCACCGGCCGGCATCGCTGCAGCCCCTGCACGTGGCCGGTGCCCCGGGGGGCGAGGACGGCGCGGGACGCCGGCGGTGGCTGCTGACGTCGGCCGCGGCCGTCGGGGTGATCGCGGCCGCCGGGCTCGGCACCGGGCTGTGGTGGCGGCGCCGCAAGCCGTCCCCGGCCACGGAAACGGCGGCCGGGAAGGACCCGGAAGCAGGTCCGGAAGCGGGTGTGGAAGCCGGTGTGGAAGCCGGTGTGGAAACGGCTGCGGATCGGCAGGGCCCCTGACGCCGAGCGCCGAGCGCCGAACGCCGGGCGTCGGGCGTCGGACGTCGGAGGGTCCTTCGGTCAGTGCTTGTAAACGTTCACGTCTCCCGGCTCGCTCTCCAGGGCTGCGCGGTCGAGTTTCAGCATGACGACGAAGAAGGTCCCGCCCGCGAGGAGCAGACCGACCACGATCAGGGCGGGGACCAGAGCCTCGGCCGGTGACACCAGCATCACCAGCGAGGCGACCGACCACAGCAGTGCGCAGACCGCGACCGGCAGCTCGAACCGGCCGAGGTCGAACGCGCCCTTCGTGCGGCTCAGTCGGCGGCGCACCGCCAGGTAGAGGACGGTGGTCGCGCCGTAGATGATCGCCGGGAGGATCGTCGACGCCGTGATCAGCTGCAGGAGTGCGGCGCCCGGCAGCGCGACCATCAGGACGATGCCCACGGCGAAGATCAGGATCGTCGCCGGGACGGGGGTGTGCGTGCGCGGGCTGACCCGGCGCATCAGCCGATGGGCGGGGAAGCGGGCGTCACGGGACATCGCGAAGACGATGCGTGAGCAGGCGGTCATCACCACCATCCCGGCGCCGAAGAACGCGACCGTGATCGCGATCAGGAGGGTTCGCTCCATCGCCGGCCCCAGCTGCTCACGCATGATGGCCGCCACCGGGGACTCGCTCGCGGTGATGCGTGGGATGTCCTCGATCGCGACGGTGAGGCAGATCAGGAACACGATGCCCAGCACGCCGGCGGCCACGACGGATCCCACGATCGCGCGCGGAACGCTGCGCAGGGGGTCCTTGGCCTCTTCCGCCAGGTTCGCCGCGGAGTCGAAGCCGACGAGCGTGGCGAGACCCATGATCATCGCGATCATCAATCCGCCGCCGACCTCGAAGTAGTGGGGGGCGTTCACGGTGACGCCGCGTGAGAGGAGGTTGCCGGCCGCGCCGTGGCCGGTGACCGCCACGGCGATGGCGAGGGCGAGCGCCAGCACCACGACCAGCCCCAGTTCGAGTCCCACGGCGCCCGCGTTGATCACGCTGACGAGGCGCGTCGAGGCCACCACGAGCACGGCCTGGACGAGCAGCACCGCGAGCGTGATCAGGCGTGCGGTCCCTTCGTCCGGTGCGATGCCGGCGAGTGGCATGAACGCCTGGCTCGCGAGCGCGTTGTCGATCGCCACCACCGCGATCGCCAGATAGCAGAAGGTCAGCCAGCCGAAACCCCAGCCGATCTTCGGGTTGGCCAGCCGCGAGGCCCACTGGTAGGAGGAGCCGCTCAGGGGGATGCGGCCGGCGAGCTGCGCCACCACCAGCGCCACCAGCACCTGTCCCACGGTCGCGACGACCCACAGCCAGATCCCTACCGGCCCCGCGTTCTGCAGCACGTCGTCGTAGGTCGAGAAGACCCCGACCGCCACCGAGATGAACGCGAACGAGATCGCGAACACCTGGAAGGAGCCGAGCGTCCGCTTCAGCTCCTGCTCGTAGCCCCCGCGTTCGACGGACCCCTCGCCGTCCTGCGCGTCCGTCGAAGCTTCCGCCACCTCGGCCACCTCGTCTTCGCTCGTGCCCCTTCGACTCCGAGCGCCTGAGGGGTCCTCGACCAACGGGCTCATTCTCATCAGATCGGCCTGTTCCACCCACATATGACACGTTCGGCACCGGTCCATGCCTCCGAGATCGGGCCGTCCGGAGGCGTGAGGCCGTGCCTTTCGTCAGGCACCCGGGCGGCCTCGCCGGTTTCGTACGGGTATCCGATAGGTCAGGTATACGGAGGACAGGGGATGGCCCTGGCCCGGTGAAGGGCGACGCGTCCGTCACGGACCTGCCGCCCGCCGGGCGTTGCTCGGTGTAGCGTCCTGAACAGCTGTCGTGGTTCCGAAGTACCGGGCGCCCGTGTCGCATTCACGGGCGTTCTTGCTGTGCGTGTGCGTGTGCGGTGCGTCTCCGGACCCAAGGCGATCACCTCCGGGTGCCGCAAGTCGCGGGACCCGATCCGAGCCCCTTGAACGAAGGAGACAGGTATGGCTTCCGGCACCGTGAAGTGGTTCAACTCCGAGAAAGGCTTCGGCTTCATCGCCCAGGACGGCGGTGGCGCCGACGTCTTCGCGCACTACTCCAACATCGACGCCACCGGCTACCGCGAGCTCCAGGAGGGCCAGAAGGTGACGTTCGAGGTCACCCAGGGCCACAAGGGCCCGCAGGCGGAGAAGATCCGGCTGGCCTGAGCCGTCCGCAGCACGCGGCAAGGGGCGCCCGTTCCCGTCCGGGGGCGGGCGCCCCTTCGCGTCCGGAGGTGCCCGCCGCCTTATGGGCGGCGGTCGTTGAGGATCTTCTGGAACAGCCGGTGGTCGCGCCAGGCGCCGTTGATGTGCAGATAGTTCTCGGCCGTGCCGAACGCGGTGAAACCGCACTTCAGCAGCGTGCGCTGGGACGCGAGGTTGTCGACCAGGGTGCCCGCCTGGACGCGGTGCAGGCCCAGCTCGGCATCGGCCGCGGCGCAGACCGCGGTGACCGCGGCCGAGGCCAGGCCGCGGCGCAGCTGGCCCGCGTCGATCCAGTAGCCCAGGTTGGCACTGCGGAACGGTCCCCGCACGATCCCGGTCAGGGTGATCGCACCGACGACCTCGGGCTCCCCGGCACCGTCGTCCGGCTGCCGCTCCAGCACCCACGGCATGGTCTGCCCGGCGTTCCGCTCGGCGAGCAGGCCGCGCAGCCGGGCCGCCTGGCCGTCGGTGGTGAAGAACGCGTCGGCCCGGTCCGGCTCCCAGCGGCAAAGATGGTCCCAGCTGCGCCGGTAGGACCGGGCGAGGCCGGCGGCGTCCTCGGCCGTGGCGGGGCGCAGCAGGACGTCAGGGGTCAGCCGGGCGGACGACGCGGAGATCATCCGCACAGCGTACGGGCGGGGCGGCGGCCCGGCACCGCCCTCGGGGGAACCCGTTCGGTCAGGTCCCCGGCGGCCGCTCCCGGCCCTGGTCGTTGCCGAGCTGCCCCTTGAGCTTGTCCTGTGCCGTGTCGACCGGCCCGGAGTACTTCCCCTGGGTCTTCTCGTCGAGCATGTCGCCGCCCTTGTCGACGCCCTTGCCGGCCTGCTCCTCGTGCCCCTTCAGCAGCTGCTTGAGCTTGTCCATCACGGACATGGTGTGACCTCCTCGGGACGGCCCCCGCCCCTCCAGGATCTCCCCCACTCAGGTGATCTGCATCCGCGCGCCCCGAGTCAGGAACCGCTCGGAACCGGGGCCTTCAGGTGGTCGCTGATGAACTTCAGGGAGCCGTCGGCCATGCCCTTCTGGTAGTCCCAGGCGTTGTGCCGGCCACCGGGTATGAGCTGCAGCGAGGTGTGGATCGGCCCCTTGCCGTAGGTAGTGCGGAACTTCTGGACGGGCAGGGTGACGGCTGCGGACTCCCGGGTCCCCACCTGAAAGGCGAGGTACACGTCCGGGCCGCCCTTCTGGAGCAGCCGGCGGGCAAGCTTTTCCGGGTCGTTGGCGTCCTTCTCCGCCTGGTGCCCGGCCCACATCGGGGAGTCCGGCACGATGTCCGGTCCGCTGGCGATCGCCGCCTTGAACTTGTCCGGGTGCTTCAGCACCGACTTCAGCCCGGCGAAGCCGCCCGAGGACGAGCCCATGAAGGCCCAGCCGTCGCGGGACCGGTAGGTGCGGAAGGTGGCCTTCGCCAGGTCCACCACGTCCTCCGTCAGCCAGGTGCCCATCTTCTGCCGGCCGGGTATGTCGCTGGCGTCGTGGTAGCGGGTGTCCGGGTTGAGCATCGGCATCACCACGATGAACGGCAGGCTCTTGCCCTCCGCGGTCCACCGGGTGAGGTTCTCCTGGAGCTTGATGTCGCCGCCGACCCAGTAGTTGGTGACGCCGTCGGCGTCCTGCGGGCTGCCCAGACCGCCCGGCAGGGCGATCAGCACCGGGAATCCGCTCTTGGCGTACTTCGGGTCCTGGTACTCCTTCGGTGCCCACACCCAGACGCTGCCGGTGACCCCGGACTTGCGGCCCTTGAGCGTGGTCCGGGCGATGTGCGTGCCGTCGTCCAGCGTCCGGGTGACCCGGAAGTCGCTCTTCGGGCCCGTCGGCATACGGGTGTCCGCGTCCACGGGTTTGACGGGCGCGGCCCCGTCGGGTTTGCCGCCGGCGTTGAAGTCGACCGGCTGCCCGGTCTCCGAGCAGCCGGTGAGCAGTGCGCAGGAAGCGACGAGGGCGGCCGCGAGCGCGACGGCGTAGGGGTGTTTCAACGGGGACTCCGGGGCGGTGGATCAACGGCACGTGCCCTTGCACGTGCTCATATAGAGGGAAAAGGGGTGGTGCGGGTTCCCTCGCGCCCGGCCGGCCGGACGATGCGGCGCGCGGCCCTGGCGCGGACCGGTTCACCCGAACGGCCCTACGCGCCCGGGTCGGTTCCGCAGCGGGCGCCGCGGGAGCGCTCGACGGGCACGGCACCGCGGTCCGGCCGAGAATGCAGCGGTGAGCGAAGAACACCGCAATGCCGAGGACCCCGCCCGCGCCGCACCGGGTGACGAGGAACGCCGGCTCGCCCGCAAGGCGCTGGCCGGCCGGGCGCGGGACGCGGCGGACCTGTCGATGCTGATGGACATGCTGGGCCTGGATCCGGCCGGGGACCCGGGCCGCGGCGCCGCGCACGCGCCGGCGGCGGACCACGGCCGCAGCCCGGGACGGGGGGCCCGGGCCGGCCGCGCCCGCTCCCTGCTGCGGCCGGATCGGGGGGACACGCCCTGATCCGTTCCCCGCCGCGACGACCGGCTACCGGGCGCCGCCCGCCCGGCGCAGTCGCAGCGTCACGATCTGGAACGGGCGCAGCCGCATCCGTACCGCGTTCCCCTCCCGGTCGAGCGCCGGACCGTCCTCCCACGGGCGCTCCAGCAGATCGGTGGCGACCGCGCCGGCCAGCTCGAACCCGGTGGTGAGGACGGAAGTGGCGCGCCCGCCGTGGGCCTCGTGGAGGCGGACGACCACATCGCCGCTCCCGTCGTCGGCGAGCTTCACCGCGGTCACCACCGTCGCGTCGTTGTCGACCGTGACCAGCGGCGGCACCGCGCCCGCACCGGTGATCCGGCGTTCCGGCAGATTGATGCGGTGGCCCTCGCGCACCGCCTCGGCCGGCCCCGCGCCGGGCACCAGCGCGTAGCGGAAACGGTGCCGGCCCTGGTCGGTCTCCGGGTCGGGGAAGCGCGGGGCGCGCAGCAGTGACAGCCGCACGGTCGTGGTGGTGCCGCGGTCGCCGTCGTCCCGGACGGTACGGCTCACGTCATGGCCGTAGACCGCGTCATTGACCAGCGCCACGCCCCAGCCCGGCTCCCCGACGTGCACGAACCGGTGCGCACACGCCTCGAACTTGGCCGCCTCCCAACTGGTGTTGGTGTGCGTGGGCCGGTACAGATGCCCGAACTGGGTCTCCGCGGCGTACCGTTCGGCGTGCACGTCCAGCGGGAACGCGGCCTTGAGGAACTTCTCCGTCTCGTGCCAGTCGACCTCGGTGTCGACGTCCAGCCGCCGCTGCCCGCGCGCCAGCGTCAGCTGCTGCGCCACCCGCGAGTCCCCGAACGTACGGGACACCCGCACCGTCGCGGCGTCCGGGCCCGCCGCGCCGAGGACCACCTCGTCCGCGTCCGTCAGGTCGGTGACCACATCGCGGTAGAACGCGTCCACGTCCCAGGCGTCCCACATGGTGGGGAAGTCGGGGTGGATCTGCAGCAGGTTCGCCGCCGTCCCGGGAGCCACCGTCTCGCGGCCGGCCGCCAGGTCGTACGCGGAGACCACCAGCCCGCGGCCGTCGATCCCGACCCGCAGCAGCCCGTTGGTGAGCGTGAAACCGCCGTCGTCGCGGGGCGCGACGGACACCTCCGGGCCCTCGGTCACCGGCGGTGCCAGCGCACCGGCCGCCACCCCGCCCCGGGCGTGCGGCGCGGAGTTCGCCACCAGGCCGGTGTCCCCGCGGCCGGCCAGTGCCGTCAGTGCGCCCGCGATCAGCCCCTCCAGCTCGGCGGCGACCGCCGCGTACGTCGCCGCCGCCTCCCGATGCACCCAGGCGATCGACGAACCGGGCAGGATGTCGTGGAACTGGTGGAGCAGCACCGTCTTCCAGAGGCGGTCCAACTCCTCGTACGGATACGGGTGCCCGCACCGCACGGCGGCGGTCGCCGACCAGAGCTCCGCCTCCCGCAGCAGCTGCTCACTGCGCCGGTTGCCGCGTTTGGTCCTCGCCTGGCTGGTCAGGGTCCCGCGGTGCAGCTCCAGATACAGCTCACCCACCCATACCGGCGCCTGCGGGTACTCCGCCTCCGCCCGCGCGAAGAAGTCCGCGGGCTTCTCCCACACCACCGTCGGTGACCCGTCCAGATCGCGCAGCCGCCGGGCCTTGGCGACCATCTCGCGGGTGGTGCCGCCGCCCCCGTCGCCCCAGCCGGTCGGCGCCAGCGAGTGCCGGGCCACCCCCTTGTCCTTGAAGTTCCGTACCGCGTGGGCGAGTTCACCGCCGGACAGCTGGCAGTTGTAGGTGTCCACCGGCGGGAAGTGGGTGAAGATCCGGGTGCCGTCGATGCCCTCCCAGCGGAAGGTGTGGTGCGGGAAGGAATTGACCTGGCTCCAGGAGATCTTCTGGGTCAGCAGCCACTTCGCGCCCGCCGCCCGGATGATCTGCGGCAGCCCGGCGGCGAAACCGAAGGTGTCCGGCAGCCACGCCTCCTCGTTCTCGACGCCGAACTCCTCCAGGAAGAACCGCTTGCCGTGCACGAACTGCCGGGCCATCGCCTCGGACCCCGGCATGTTGGTGTCCGACTCCACCCACATCCCGCCCGCCGGCACGAACCGGCCCTCCACCACGGCCTGCTTGACCCGGGCGTAGACCTCCGGCCGGTGCTCCTTGATCCAGGCGTACTGCTGCGCCTGCGACATGGCGTAGACGAACTCCGGCTCGTCCTCCAGCAGCGCCGTCATGTTCGACGTGGTCCGCGCCACCTTCCGGACCGTCTCGCGCAGCGGCCACAGCCACGCCGAGTCGATGTGGGCGTGCCCCACCGCGCTGATCCGGTGCGCCGAGGCCCCCGCGGGCGCCGCCAGCACCTCCCGCAGCTCCGAACGTGCCGCCCCGGCCGTCACGTTGACCTGCTGGAGATCCACCGCGTCCAGCGCCCGGCCGACCGCCCGCAGCACCTCCCAGCGCCGCGGGCCGTCCACCGGGAGCTCCGCCATCAGCTCGCCCAGCACCTCCAGGTCCTGGACGAGCTCCCACACCTCGGTGTCGAACACCGCCAGATCCATCCGCGCCAGCCGGTACTGCGGCGCACTGCCCGCGGTCTCCCGGTCGCCCAGCGGCGTGGGCAGGAACGGATGCACATCCAGGATCACCGGGTTGGACGCGGCCTCCAGATGCCACTCGACGCGTTCCCCGCCGCGCACCGGCGCCCCCACCCGCACCCACTGGTTCCGCGGGTTGAGCGCCTTGACCGGGCTGCCGTCCGGCCGGTGCACCAGCGCCTCGCACTGGAACCCCGGCATCCGCTCGTCGAAGCCGAGGTCCAGCACCGCCTCCACGGTCCGCCCGGCCCACTCGGCCGGCACCTGCCCGCGGACCCGGAACCAGGTCGTGCCCCACGGCGCGCCCCAGGCATCACCCACCTGCACCGGCGCGTGCGCGGCGGCCAGGCCCTCCGCCACGGGCACGGGCTCACCGGGCGCGACCCAGGCCGCGACCTCCAGGGGGACCGACTCGGGGTAGAGCGCCGGCCGGATGCGCTCGTCCAGGACCCGCTTGAGCCGGGCTTCGACCAGTGCGCGATCGTCATGCATGCGAGGGCTCCGTAGCGTCGGGAATCGAGGAGGTTCGGGCAGGAAGGACGGACGGTCACCAGGGGACATCGGTGCGGGCGGGCGCCGAGACCGTGAACAGTTCGTGCACCGCGCGCACCTCCAGCCGGGCGGCCGGCTCGTCCGCGGCCCGCCGCAGCCCGCTGACGTAGTACGCCGTGCCACAGGTCCCGCCGAGGAACTGCCGGGACCCGTCCGGGAAGCGGCGGTGGAGCTCGTAGTGGCGCACCGGCCCGGCGGCGCGCTCCCAGCGCAGCCGCAGGCCGAGCGCCCCGTCCGTGGTGGCGCGGCCGGTGACCCGCAGCCCGGCGGGCGCGGCCGGCGCCCCGGCGCGGTCATGGACCGCCAGCGCCCCCAGCCGCCAGGCCACCGCACCGCCGCCGCGGCCGGTCAGCCGCACCCCCAGCGCACGGACCGTCCCCGGGACCGGCGAACCGAGCCGCACGGTGTCGGTGCGCCAGCCGCCGCCCGGCTCCAGCGTGCCCGCCGGCAGGAAGGCGTACGGAGCGGACTCGCCCGGCGCCGGCGCGTCCCGCAGCGCCACCGCCACCTCGACGGTCACCGGCCCCGACGACGGATCGAGGCGATGGGTGAGGCCGACCACCGTCTCCGCACCGGCCGGCAGCCGCGCGGGGAACAGCTCCAGCGTCACCGGGCCGTCCGCCGCACCGCGCACCAGCAGACTGCTGCCGCCGCGCCAGGCCGCGGCGAAGTCCAGCGAGACCTCCGGGCGGGCGCCCGCGGTGCGCACCGCCCAGCGCCGCGGCGGCAGCACGTCCTGCAACCCGAGGTGGTTCCAGGGCGCGTCCGAGACCGCGCGCCCGTCCTCGTACCAGCGCAGCCCGTGCCCGGTGTTGAAGGTGGTGGCGAACGGCAGCGCGGTCAGCACCGACCGGTCCGCCACCACGGCGGCCGGCGCCCGCCAGCCGTCCCCCGCACCGCCCGGCACGGTCGGATCCAGGGCCTCACCCGACCAGAACCGGTCGTCCGCGGCATGGAACTCACCGGGCGTACGCCCCTCGGGCAGATGCGTCAGCGTCCACTCCGGACGGTAGAAGCCGTACGAGACGACGTGGTCGCGCCCGGCCGGGACGATCGCCTCCCAGTCCGTGCGGGTGTCCCAGCCGGCCGACTCGACATCCACCCCGGCCCACAACTCATAACGGCTGCGGCCCAGTCGACCGGCGAGACGGCCCGAGTCCGCGAGCGACCGGGCGGTCCAGCGGAAGTCGACGAACACCGAGTCGGCGACCGGCCCGGCGGCGTCCTGGAAGAACGGCCGGTTGAGGTCGTTCAACGCGCCCTGCCAGCCGACCTGCCCGGTCCGGTTCATCGCGTCGTACCAGGTGAGGCGCAGCCCGTGCCGGGCGCCCGCCGCGCGCAGCGCCCGCAGGAATCCCTGCATGTCGGCGGCGAGCGCGGCGTCCCCGCCGCCGGTCTCCGCGTTGACGAACCAGCCGTCGAAGCCGTACGCCGCGGCCACCTGCGCCAGCTTCGCGGCGAGCGGGAAGCGGCCGGCGCCGTCCTTCCGCACCAGGTCGCGGGTCCAGCGCAGCTGCCCGCCGTAGGCGGCCGGCGGCAGGAAGACGGTGCCCAGGACGGGCACGCCGTTGCGGTGCGCGGCGTCCACGACCGGGGCGTTCGGCGCGAGGATCAGGCCCTCGCCGGACGAGCCGCCCCAGAAGACCAGCTCGTCGAGGTACGCCCAGTGCGTCGGCGCGTACGTGTCCGCGGTCGCCGAGCCCTGCGAGGGATTGCCCGCGGTGGGGCCGAAGGCCGCCAGCGCGCTGATCCGGGCCTGTCCGGCACGGACCGAGGAGTTCGCCGGCACCGGCGTGAACCGCTCGGCGAGCGGCACCGTCGCCGTGTTGAACGGCAGGTCCCGGTCGGACCCGGGCGTCCACGCCGCGAGGCTGCGCCACACCACGCCGTCCCCGGGCGTGCCCTCGGGCAGCGAGGCGGGGAACCAGTACGACGCGTACGGCTGGAGCGGTTCCGCGGTGCGGTGCCGGCCGGCGGCCGCCGCACCACCCGTGACGGGCGGGCCGAACAGGGCGGCCGCGGCGCCCGCCCCGGCCAGCAGCACCCGACGGCGGGGGACGGGCAGCGGGCGGTGGGTCATGAGGTGCTCCTCCGGTACGGGACGGACGGCGGCCGGCGACGCGCGGCGCGGGCCGGGCCGCCGGACGCGCGCACCTCGTCGGGTGAAACGACCTCGGTGATGCCACGGGAGCCCACATGCTCCCGGTCCTCGGCGAGTTCGGCCAGTACGAGGGCCGGCCGGGCGCCCTGGGCGGCCAGCTCCGCCCATGCCTCGAAGACCGGTCCGCCGGGCGCGCACACCGACCGGTGCGGCGCCGCGTCGGCCCCGCCCACGTCCACCACCAGCGCGCAGCTCCGCACCGGCGGCCGGTGCTCCCGTCCGCGCCACTCGGCGGCCAGCGCCGCCAGCGCCCGCCCGGCCGGCTTGACCGTACGGTCGGTGCGGAGCAGCCCGAGCCCGTACTCCAGCTCCGGGAAGTCCGCCAGCGACCGGGACACGTCGTGCGAACACCACCAGGTGACGCCCCACAGATCCGGGCAGTCCAGGACGGCCGCGACGGTCGCCGCGGTGAAGTCCGCCGCCCGCTCCGCGGGGATGTGCGGTGCCGGCGCGCCGACCTCCTGGAGCCACACCGGGCGGTGCGGGTCGCTCGCCCACGCCTTGGACAGCTCGACGAGATAGGCGGCGTGCTGCTCGGTGGCGGTGCCCGCCGGCCCGTGGCGCTGCGCGGTGCCGTTGAACACCCACGAGTGCACGGCCGTCACGGCACCCAGCCGGGCCGCCTGCGCCGGGGTGAACGGATGGCCGTCGCGGTACCAGGCGGCGTCGTACGCGGCGTGCAGATGCATACGGCCCGGCGCGCCGCGCTCGCAGGCCGCCAGCATCCGCTCCAGCCAGGCCGTGGCCTCCGTGCCGGTGAGGTGGTCCGGGTCCGGGTGCGGGCCGTCGGAGAACTGGTTGATCTCGTTGCCGAGCGTCATCCCGAGGAAGTGGGGACGGTCCGCGAGCGCGGCCGCCAGCGCGCGCAGGTACTCCTCCTGGCCCGCCAGGACCTCCGGGTCGGTGAAGAGGTTGCGGCGGTGCCAGGTCCGCGTCCAGGCGGGCAGGAAGTCGAAGCTGGACAGATGCCCCTGCAGCCCGTCGACGGCGACATCGAGCCCGCGCTCGGCCGCCGCGTCCGCGAGCTGCACCAGCTGCTCCACGGCGCGCGGCCGGATCAGCGCCCGGTTCGGCTGGAACAGCGGCCAGAGCGGGAAGACCCGGATGTGGTCCAGGCCGAGCGAGGCGACGGAGTCGAGGTCCGCGCGCACCGCGTCGAGGTCGAAGTCCAGCCAGTGGTGGAACCAGCCCTGGGTGGGCGTGTAGTTGACGCCGAATCGCATGGGACTCCTGTGGGGTCGAAGGTGGCGGAAGGACGTCCGGGCCGGCGGGTTCAGCCCTTGACGGCGCCCTCGCCGACACCGCGGAAGAAGGAGCGCTGGAGGCAGGCGAAGAGCACGATCAGCGGGAGCACGGCGATGACGGTGCCGGCCGCCACCAGCCGCTGGTTGTCGGCGAAGGTGCCGTGCAGGAAGTTCAGGCCGATGGTCAGGGTGAACTTCGACTGGTCGCTCAGCACGATCAGCGGCCACAGGAAGTCGTCCCAGGCCCCCATGAAGGCGAAGATCGCCACCACCGCCAGGGTGCCCCGCACCGACGGCAGCGCGATCCGCACGAACCGCTGCCAGGCGTTGGCACCGTCGACGAACGCCGCCTCCTCCACCTCGTACGGCAGCGCCGCGAAGGCATTGCGCATCAGCAGCACGTTCATCGCGCCGATGCAGCCCGGCAGCACCACCCCGAGCAGGGTGTTGTTGAGCTGCAGTGACCGCAGGGTCACGAACTGGGCGATCATGATGCTCTCGACCGGGACCAGCATCGCCATGAGGAAGACCACCAGCGCGGCCCGGCGGCCCCGGAAGCGCAGCCGGGCCAGCGCATAGCCGGCGAGCGCCGCGCCCACGCAGTTGGTGAGCACATTGGCGGTCGCGACCTTCAGGGAGTTCAGGGCGAAGTCCCAGACCGGGATGATCCGGGTGACGCCCGCGTAGTTCGCCAGCGTCACCTGATGCGGGAGAAGGCTCGGCGGATAGCGGTAGATGTCCTCACCGGGGCCCTTGAGGGAGGTGGACAGCTGCCAGAGGAACGGCCCGACGGTCAGCGCCAGTACGGCGAGCAGCAGCGCGTAGCGCAGCGCCGACTGCCACCGCGGCGGCCGCCGCCCGGTGCGCCCGTACCGCGGCGCGGCCGCGCTCATGCCCCCTCCTTGCGGTTCGCGCGCAGCACCAGCAGCATCAGCCCCAGGGTGATCACGAACACCACGACGGACAGCGCCGAGGCATAGCCGACCCGGCCGGACAGGCCGGTGCCGGCCTGCTGGACGAGCATCACCAGCGTGGTGTCCTCGCCGCCGGGCCCGCCGGTCGGGCCGGCCATCAGATAGACCTCGGAGAACACCTTGAACGCGCTGACCGACGAGAGCGCGGCCACCAGCACCATCGTGGAACGCAGCGCGGGCACCGTCACGGTCAGGAAGCGGCGCACCGCGCCGGCCCCGTCGACCGCACAGGCCTCGTGCAGCTCCCCGGGGACGTTGGCCAGCGCCGCCAGATAAATGATCATGTAGTAGCCGAGGCCCTTCCAGACGGTGACCGCCATGGCGCTGAGCAGCAGCAGCCACGGATCGCTGAGGAAGTGGGCGGTCCCGAAGCCCAGCCCCTCCAGCAGCGCGTTGATCAGCCCCCGGTCGTCCAGCAGCCACACCCAGATCAGCGACACCACCACGACGGAGGCGACCACCGGGGTGTAGAACGCGGCCCGGAAGAAGGCGATCCCGGGAATCTGCCGCTGCACCAGCATCGCCAGCAGCAGCGGCAGGATCACCAGCAGCGGTACGACCCCGAGGACGTAGAGCACGCTGTTGCGCAGCCCGGTCCAGAACATCGCGTCGTGGATCAGCTCGCGGTAATTCGCGCCCCCGACGAACTGCCCCGCGGTGAGCGTGCGGGCATCGGTGAAGGAATGCGCCACCGTGCTGAGGAACGGATACAGACCGAAGGCGAGGGCGATCAGCAGTCCGGGGGCGAGGAACAGCCAGGGACTCGCGGAACGGTGCCTTTTCACGGCGGCCCGGGCTCAGCCGGTCTTCAGCAGGCGATTGCACTCGGCGACCGCACCGTCCAGCGCCGCCTCGGGCGACTGCTTGCCCTGCACGGCCCGGGCGACCGCATTGCGCAGCACGGTCTTCATCTGGTCGCTCAGCAGCACCGGGGTGTAATTCACCGCGGTCTTCAGCGACTTGGCCGAGGCCACCCGCACCCGGGTCGCATCGGTGCCGTCCTCCTTGGTGAAGTACGGATCGTCCAGCGAGCCCTTGGTGCTCGGGAAGATCGTGACCTTCCTGGCGAACGCCATCTGGTTCTTCTTGTCGGTGACGAAGTGCGCGAAGGCCACCGCCGCCGGCTTCACCTTGCTCTGCGCGTTCACCATCAGGCCCTGGACGTACATATTGGCCTTACCGGTGTTGTTGACCGCGTCGGTGATGCCGATGTGCCGGTACAGGCTCGGCGCGTCCTTCTTGAAGTTCTGCAGATCGAGCGCGCTGCCCGGGTTCATGGCGACGGACTGCTGCTCGAACTTCCGCCCCGCCGACTCGGCCTGTGCGGTCAGCGCCTGGGAGTCCAGCGCCCCGGCCGCGTACAACTCCTGGTAATGCCGAAGCAGTTCGACGCCCTTGGGTTCGTTGAAGGTGAACTCGGTGCCCCGGGCGTTCATCAGCCGTACGCCGTACCGGCCGAAGTCCTCGATCGACGGTGTGCCGGCGAGCATCGCTATCTTCCGGCCGCTCTTCTTCGCCATCGCCACCGCGTCCGTGAAGAGCCGGTCATAGGTGGCCGGCGGTTTGTCCGGGTCCAGTCCGGCCTTCCTGAAGAGCTCTTTGTTGTAGAACATCGGCCCGGTGTTCAGATACCAGGGAAAGGCGTAGACGCCCGGCAGGCCCGGCATCTCATGGCTCTTCCAGGCCCCGTCGAGATATTCTCCGCGGTATTTCCCGGCGGCCTTTTCCAGGTCGAGTGCGAGCCCGGCCTTCGCCAGCGGATAGGCGAGATCCGGTGATACGTTCACCACGTCGGGCAGGGTGCCGCCGGCCGCGTCCGCACTCAGCTTCTCCGGATATCCCTCGGCCGGCTGGTCGATCCACTTCACCCGGGCATCCGGATACTTCCTCTCGAAGTCCTTGATGAGCCCCTCGAAGTAATCCTTGAAATTCGCCTTGAGGTTCCAGGTCTGGAAGGTGACCTGGCCCTCGACCTTCCCCGAGGCGTCGTCCCCGGCTCCGCCGCCGGCACCACAGGCGGTCAGCGTGAGCGCCGATACGGCCAGCGCCACGGCCGCGGCACCGGCTCGGCGGGGAACGGTAACTCTGCGCATGGCTGGCGGCTCCTCTGCTCGGACCGGACCGCACGAAATGCCGCGCACCGGCCCCGGGAGAGAGAGCGTTCCAGGCCGTTTCGGCGGGTATTCCGCAGGACCTCGGGCGACAACGCGGCAGACGCTACTAATGCGCTTTAGTGAGTGTCAATACCCGTGCTGCGGGCGGGACTTCAAAAGGCGCGACGAGGGATTGGGCGCACGTTTGACACACCGTCCCCCGCTGATCAGACTGAGCCGGACCCATGCCGCACTAATGCGGTTCAGCACGAGGAGAGCCCGCCATGACAGCGCCCGGTGAGGCCGCCCGCCGCAGGCCGGCGCGCCGGCCCACGATCAAGGACATCGCCCGCCGGGCCGGGGTCTCGGAGAGCGCCGTCTCCTTCGCGCTCAACGACCGGCCGGGCGTCTCCGACGACACCCGCGCCCGGGTCCGCCGGGTCGCCGAGGAACTCGGCTGGCAGGCCAACAGCGCCGCCCGCGCCCTCTCCGGCGAACGCGCCGGCGCCCTCGGGCTCGTCCTCGCCCGCCCCGCCCGCACCCTGGGCGTCGAATCCTTCTTCCTGCAGCTCGTCTCCGGCATCCAGGAAGTGCTCTCGGCCCGGAAGATCGCCCTGCTCTTCCAGGTCGTCGAGGACCTCGACACCGAGTGCGCGCTCTACCGCCGCTGGTGGGCCGAACGCCGGGTGGACGGCGTCCTCGTCGTCGACCCCCGCACCGAGGACCCCCGCCCGGAACTCCTCGCCACGCTCGGCCTGCCCGCCGTCGCCATCGGCGGCCCGGCCGGCCCCGCACCGGCGGACCAGGAGCAGGACGCCGCGCGGCCACCGCTGCTTCCCACGGTCTGGGCCGACGACGCCCGGGCCATGGCCCGCGTCCTGGATCACCTCCACGGCCTCGGCCACCGCCGGATCGTGCACGTCGCGGGCCTGCCCGACCTCGCCCACACCGCCCGCCGGATCCGCTCGCTGCGCACCGAGGCGGCGCTCCGCGGCCTCACCGAGCGGCAGGTCCGCTCGGTGACCACCGACTACTCCGACGCGGAAGGGGCCGAGGCCACCCGCCGCATCCTGGACGACGCCCGGCCGCCCACGGCGATCATCTACGACAACGACGTGATGGCGGTGGCCGGCGCCTCGGTGGCCGCCGAGCGCGGCATCCCCGTCCCCGCCGCGCTGTCCATCGTGGCCTGGGACGACTCGGCGCTCTGCCGGGTCACCCACCCCCGCCTGACCGCGCTGGTCCGCGACACCCCCGGCTTCGGCCGGCTCGCCGCCCACGAGCTCCTCACCGTCCTCGACGGCGGCCCGCCGCGCACCGTCCAGGGCGAACTCCCCCACCTGGAGGCCCGGGAGAGCACGGGCCCCTGCGGGTGAGGGGTGCCTCCCACGTACTTGGCCGTCCCGCCGCGGGGCTTGCTCGCCGTTGCGCTGTGCGGCGCCCCGCACGTACCCGTCTCTCCCGCCGGGGGGCGTCTCGCCGTTGCTCCCCCACTGCCTAAAGGGCGTGGGAGGTACCCCCAGCGGCGGGCGTTTGTTTGTCGGGTGCGGTGACAGCCCTCCAGACTTCGTCCTCCGGTCTGTCCCCTCCCGTTGGTGGGAGTTTTCGTGGGGGCGGGCGTGGTTCCGTTCACTGCCCGCACCTAGGACCACGTGCACCCCCACCGGCCTTTACTTTCCCACTCACGGGAGGGGCTGGACCGGAGGACGAAGTCTGGAGGGCCAGAACCGCACCCGACACCCACCCAGCCCGCCGCAGGCGCCACGGCGACCAGGCCCGACGGCGGGACAGACTGGTACGTGCGGGGCGCCGCAAAGCGCACAACGGCGAGCGAGCCCCGCGGCGGGACAGACAGGTACGTGGGAGGCGCCGCAAAGCGCAGCGCCCGGTACGTGCGGGGCGCCGCAAAGCGCGCAACGGCGAGACGCCCCGCGGCGGGACAGACTGGTACGTGGGAGGCGCCGCAAAGCGCAGCGCCCCGGGGCGCCGCAGACAGGTACGTGGGAAGTGCCGCAATGCGCAAACGGGAGGAGGTCCACCCATGGCCGACACGGGCGCCCCCGCCGCACCGCGGGCCCTGGTCACCGGCGCCACCGGCTATCTCGGCGGCCGCCTGGTACCCGAGCTGCTCGCCGCCGGATACACCGTCCGGGCGCTGGCCAGGACGCCCGGGAAACTGCGGGACCACCCCTGGGCCGGGGAGACGGAGATCGTCCGCGGCGACGTCACCGACGCCGGCTCGATGCGCCGTGCGCTGGCCGGCGTCGACATCGCGTACTACCTCGTGCACGCCCTCGGCACCGGCCGGCGGTTCGAGGAGACCGACCGGCGGGCCGCGCGGATCTTCGCCGACGAGGCCCGCGCCGCCGGCGTGCACCGCATCGTCTACCTCGGCGGACTCACCCCGCGCGGCATCCCCGAGCGGGACCTCTCACCCCACCTGCGCTCCCGGGCCGAGGTCGCCGGCATCCTGCTGGCCTCCGGCGTGCCCACCGCCGTGCTGCGCGCCGCGGTCATCATCGGCTCCGGTTCCGCCTCCTTCGAGATGCTGCGCTACCTCACCGAACGGCTGCCGCTCATGATCACGCCGAGCTGGGTGCGCACCCGCATCCAGCCCATCGCCGTCCGTGACGTGCTGAGGTACCTGGTCGGTTGTGCCCGGCTCCCCGCCGGCGTCAGCCGCACCTTCGACATCGGCGGCCCGGACGTCCTCACCTACCGCGACATGATGCAGCGTTACGCGCGCGCCGCCGGGCTGCCGGAACGGCTCATCCTGCCCGTCCCGGTGCTCACCCCCGGCCTGTCGAGCCTCTGGATCGGCCTGGTCACCCCCGTCCCGCCGGGCATCGCCCGGCCCCTGGCCGAGTCGCTGCGCCACGAGGTCGTCTGCCACGAACACGACATCGCCCGCTACGTCCCCGACCCGGACCCGCCGGGCCACCCGCTGCCCTTCGACGACGCGGTGGAGCTGGCGCTCCGCCGGGTGCGGGACGCCCAGGTCACCACCCGCTGGTCCGGCGCCGCCGTACCGGGCGCGCCCAGCGACCCGCTGCCCACCGACCCCGACTGGGCCGGCGGCAGCCTCTACACCGACCGTCGGGAGGTCACCGTCAACGCCCCGCCGGAGACGCTCTGGCAGGTCGTGGAGGGCATCGGAGGAGAACACGGCTGGTACTCCTTCCCGCTCGCCTGGGCGGTGCGCGGCTGGCTGGACCGGCTGGCCGGCGGGGTGGGGCTGCGCCGCGGCAGACGGGACGCCGGCCGCCTCCGGGTCGGCGACTCGCTCGACTTCTGGCGCGTCGAGGCGGCCGAGCCGGGGCGGCTGCTGCGACTGCGCGCCGAGATGCGGCTCCCCGGCCTCGCCTGGCTGGAGATGACGGTCACCCGCGACGCCGAGGGCCGCACCCGCTACGCCCAGCGGGCGCTGTTCCATCCGCACGGGCTGACCGGCCATGCGTACTGGTGGTGCGTCGCGCCCTTCCACGCCGTGGTGTTCGGCGGCATGGCCCGCAACATCGCGGCCGCCGCCGAGGCCGCGGCCGCCACCCGCCCGGCGTGAACTCCGCACCCCTGCACGCCGGTTCCGCGTACGCCTTGGCATGCTGACGGCATGACGAAACGGGTGGGACGGGCACGAGACGCGGCGGTCGTGGTGGGCGCCGGACCGAACGGGCTGGCCGCGGCGGTCACGCTGGCACAGGCCGGCCTGAAGGTGACGGTCTTCGAGGCGGCCGACGAGATCGGCGGCGGCGTCCGCAGCGGTGAGTTGTTCGCCCCCGGCCTGCTGTTCGACCACTGCTCCTCGACGCATGTGATGGGCGCCGGGTCGCCCTGGCTGCGCACGCTGGACGTCGCGGCGCACGGGCTGGAGTGGTGCTGGCCGGAGATCGACCTCGCCCATCCGGTCGACTCCGGTGGCGCGGGTGCGCTGTACCGGTCCCTGGCCCGGACGGCGGACGGGCTCGGCGTCGACGGTCCGGCATGGCGGCGGCTGTTCGGTCCGCCGGCCGCCGACGCCGAGGTGCTCACCGACGCCGTCATGAAGCCCCTCCTGCGGGTGCCCCGGCACCCGGTCCGGCTCGCCCGCTTCGGGCTGCGGGCCCTGCAGCCCGCCACCGCGCTCGCCGGCCGCTTCCGCACGGAGGAGGCGCGCGGCCTCTACGGCGGGGTGGCGGCGCATCTCTTCGGACCGCTGAACGGGCCCGCCGCCGCATCCGTCGGACTCATGATCATCGCGGCCGGCCACCGGTTCGGCTGGCCGGTCGCGAAGGGCGGCTCGGCGGCCATCGCCCGCGCGCTGGCCGGCCTCCTCACCGCCGCCGGCGGCCGGATCGAGACCGGCGTGACGATCCGCTCCCTGAGCCAACTGCCGCCCGCGGCAACGGTGTTGCTCGACCTGGCGCCGGCCGCCGCGGCATCCGTGATCGGCGACCGGCTGCCGCCCCGGGTACGCCGGGCCTACACCCGCTACCGGCACGGCCCCGGCGCCTTCAAGCTCGACCTGGCGGTCGAGGGCGGGGTGCCCTGGCGCGCCGACGCCTGCCGGCGGGCCGGCACCGTCCACCTCGGCGGCAGCTTCGCGCAGATCGCGGACGCCGAGCGGCAGATCCACCGCGGGCGGATGCCCGAGCGCCCGTTCCTCCTGGTCTCCCAGCAGTACCTCGCCGACCCCGGCCGCTCCGCCGGCGACGTCCACCCGGTCTCCGCGTACGCCCATGTGCCGCACGGCTACCGCGGCGACGCCACCGCCGCGATGCTCGCGCAGTTCGAGCGGTTCGCCCCCGGCACCCGGGAGCGGATCGTCGGCCTCACCGCCACCTCGACCGCCGATCTGGAGCGCGGCAACGCCAACTTCGTGGGCGGCGACATCATCGGCGGTGCCAACACTCCGCTGAACCTGACGATGCGTCCGCGGATCGCGCTCGACCCGTACGCGACGGGTGTGCCCGGCGTGTACCTCTGCTCGGCGGCGACCCCGCCGGGCGCCGGCGCCCACGGGATGTGCGGCCACAACGCGGCGCGCTCGGCGCTGCGGGCGCTGGGCATGCGCTGACGGCGGCCCCCGGGCGGGCTGCCGGGGACCGCCGTCGGCCGCCGCGCGGTCAGCGGTGGGTGACCACGCCGGCCGCCATCCGGCCGCAGTTGGAGCCCGAGACGCTGACGCTCACCGTCTCGATCGCGCCGCCCCAGTCCACGCACCGGCCCTTTGCCGGGAGATACACCGGACCGGCGTAGCTGGTGTATTGCCCGCTGTCGTAAACCCATTCGGAACTGCCGTCGGTGGCCGTGAGGTACGTGTAGACGTACACCGGCTTTCCGGGCTTGTTCCGCACGGTCACGACACAGTTCTTTCCGGTCTTCGCGCTGTACGTCAGGTACACGGTCCCCTTTCCGGTGACCGGTACGGAATTCACCACACGGTAGCCGCTGCCGCAGGCCCCGTTGTACGCGGCGGCGGTCGGTGCGGCGGTTGCGGTGGTCGCCGTGGCCATCGTGGCGAGTCCTGCCACGGCGAGTACGGCGGATCCTGCGATGGCACGTGAACGCTTCATGGGAATGCCCCCGTCGGGTGGGTGCGTCGCGTGGTCATTTCGCAGTGTTGGACCCGGAGCGGTACGTAAAGGTTGTAGCGTCGCGGGAATTGCCCGTTGTTCGAATTGAGTGGTCGATGCCGGGTGCCGGTGGGGCGGTGTGCCGGTGCGCGCCCGGCAGGGCGCCGGACGGCGAGCGGCCGGTCCCCGGCGCCCCGAGATCGGGCGCCGGGGACCGGCCGGGAGCAGAGCGGTGGGTGGGCCGCCGGTCAGTCGTCCTCGTCGTCGCCGTACGCGAGGACCTTCAGCCGGCTGTAGCTGCCGTTGAAGCGGTTGCGGTCGCCGACCGGGTGGCCGGAGGAGGTGTGCTGCCAGATGCTGTGGTACTGCCAGCCGCCCGGCAGCGTGCCGACGGACGAGCCGTAGCGCGGGATCCACAGCGGATGGCTCCGGCCGAACTTCCCGGAGTTGCCGGTGCACCGCTTCCACCAGTTCGTGGACGTGTAGATGACCGGGTCGCGCCCGGCCTCCTCCCGGTAGGTGCGCACGAAGTCGTGGATCCAGCTGACCATCCCCTTGGCGCTCTTGCCGTAGCAGGTCGCGCCGTAGGGGTTGTACTCCATGTCGAGCGCGCCGGGCAGCGTCCTGCCGTCCTGGGACCAGTCGCCGCCGTGGTTGACGAAGTAGCGCGCCTGGGTGGCACCGCTGGAGTGGTCGGGAAGCGCGAAGTGGTAGGCGCCGTGGATCATTCCGGACTTGTACGAGCCCCGGTACTGCTGGGTGAAGTACGGGTTGGTGTAGTTGATCCCCTCGGTGGCCTTGACGTACGCGAAGCGCACCCCCGACCTGCGCAGCGACCACCAGCCGACCTTGTGATTGTGGCTGGAGACGTCGACCCCGGCCACCCCCCTCCTGCCGTACGACGCCCGCGGCTCGATGCCGCCGGCCCGGTCGACGCCCTCGTGGAGCGCGATGGTGGAGCCCATCCAGTCCGCGTCGGGATGGGCGGGTCTCTTCGCGGCATCGGTCGCCGTGGCCGATCCGGGCAGTGCGACGGGCAGAGCGAGCACGGAGAGGAGAGAAACGAGCGTTCCGGCCGTGGCGACTTTACGGCGGGCCGGACCGGATCTGCGCAAGGGCATCGCATGCCTCCGAGGCCTTCGGTTGAGTCAGGTACGGCAGGATTTGAGCAGAATTCTGCCGATAAGAGACTTATACGCAGAACTGCCTGACTCTATGGCGCAACAGGCCGTCAGTCCGCCGACCGGCCCCGCATCTCACCCGTCCGGCGGGCAGGGCCGGTCACCCCCGGCCGTCCGGGCCGGTCCCCGGACGGACAGAGCGGGCCCCGGCTGTGCCGGGGCCCGCTCCGCGCGCAGCGGCGAACGCGCCATTCCGCCGCTTCGCAAGCTGCTCCTCATGGCGAGCCGGTCGGGCCCGCGTTTGTGATCCGTCTCTCCCGTGACCCGGTGGTCCGGTGAAGCCGGCGTGATCGCCGGCGACGGCTGCTCGCCGTCGGCTCAGTAGGCCGAGTTGACGTTGTCGATCGAGCCGTAGCGGTCGGCCGCGTAGTTGGCGGCGGCGGTGATGTTGGCCACCGGGTCGGTCAGCTTGTTGGCCGTGCCGGAGACGTGGTAGCGGTCGAAGGTGGGCTGGATCACCTGGAGCAGGCCCTTGGACGGGATGCCGTTGATGGCGTTGATGTCCCAGTCGTTGACGGCGTTGGGGTTGCCGCTGGACTCGCGCATGATGTTGCGGTGCAGGCCCTCGTAGCTGCCCGGGATGCCCTTGGCGTGCATGATGTCGAGCGCCTCGCGGATCCAGCCGTCGAGGTTGTTCGGGTAGGCCTTCACGGCCTTGCGCTCGGCGGAGCGGTTGGCGGCCTGCTGGGCGGTGTGCTGCTTGGCGACGGCGGTCACCTTGATGTGGTCGGCGACCGAGGCGGTCACCGGGCGGCCGGTCCGGGCGTCGTCGGCCTTCTTGGCCGGCAGGCCGTTGGCGCTGACGGGCTTGACCGCGGCCGGAGCGTGCTCAGACGCAGCCTGTGCGGTGTCCGGGGCGGAGGTGAGCGCCAGACCCGAGGTGGCACCCGCGGCGGCCAGAACGGCCACGGCGACCTTGTGGGTACGGGTGATGCGGGTCATACGGACAGCGCGGGGCAGGGTGAAGCTGGGCATGCAGAGTGACCTCTTCCAGGTACGGGATCGGGGAGCGGCCTGTGGCGGCGCGTTGCGTACCGGAGGTCTTTGCCGCGTTCGCCGTTGGGGCGTTCACCGCGACTCGCTCTCGGCGCGTCGGAATCCATGTTTAGCGACGGTCCGGAATCGAGGCAATGGTGCTCTGTACTACCCATCTTCGTGAGAAAACCCGGCTCTCTGAAGTAATGAGCGTTTCCCACCGCGTTGACCTGGAAAAGCGGCGGATTCCCTCGACTAGGCATGGTCGTAAGTGACGTACATCGCGTGCCGCGGGTCACCTGGAAGCGGCCGGAAAGCCCGCGTTATCGGGGTGCTTAAGTTGCCTGGCTCACACCGCAATTACCGCCGGGCCGCACCGTTTCATGCGCCGCCCGCGGCCGATTCATCCGCCCGGCTGCCCGTTGTGGGCCAGCGGGATTCGATAAATGTGGTGCAGGGCACTGCTGCTGAGCCCAAAAGAGCGGCATTTGTGCGCCAATTCACGTACGACGGACCGCGGTGTATTTCCGCCCCGTGCGCCCCGCGGCACCGCGCGGGCTCGGCCGTTGGGGACGCCCCCGCTACGGCAATACGGCGGTGCTGCTGGTCCGTTCGCAGCAGCGCCCCGGACTGTCGCACGACGGCGGGGCCCCGGCTCCTTGACAGTGTCACGCACACAGTCGTCACTCACCGTAGGGGTGTGCTCATGTTCCGTCGTATCGCCGTTGTTGCCACCGGCCTTCTCGTGACCGGCGTCCTCGCCGCGGGGTCCGCGGCCGCGGCGCCCGTCGACGACCACCATCACCTCTCTCCCAGGGAAGAGGCGGGACTTCGCTTCGCCGGCGACGTGCTCGACGCGCTGTTCGGTGGCGGCCCGGCCCGGCACGGCCGCTACTGACGGCCGGTCCGGAGGCCGGAAAACGGCAGTGGCCCCACCCGCGCGATGCGGGCAGGGCCACTGGACGTGGAGGTGCTACTGGCGGCTCAGTAGGCCGAGTTGACGTTGTCGATCGAGCCGTAGCGGTGCGCCGCGTAGTTGGCGGCGGCGGTGATGTTGGCCACCGGGTCGACCAGGTTGTCGGCCGTGCCGGAGACGTGGTAGCGGTCGAAGGTGGGCTGGATCACCTGGAGCAGGCCCTTGGACGGGATGCCGTTGATGGCGTTGATGTCCCAGTCGTTGACGGCGTTGGGGTTGCCGCTGGACTCGCGCATGATGTTGCGGTGCAGGCCCTCGTAGGAGCCCGGTATGCCCTTGGCGTGCATGATGTCGAGCGACTGGCGGATCCAGCCGTCGAGGTTGTTCGCGTAGCGCTTGGGGGCGGCCTTCGGCTTGGCCTTGGGGGTGGCCTTCGGTGCCTGGGCCATCGTCCTGCGCTCGACGGAACGGCTGGCGGCGGCCTTGGCCGTGTGCCCCTGCTTCTCGACGGCGGTGACCTTCAGGCCGTCGGCGACGGTCGACGCCACGACCCGGTCCTTCTTGCCGTCGTCGGCGCGGTCCTTGGCGGTCAGCGGCATTCCGTCGGCGCTGACCGGCTTGACCGCGGCCGGTGCGTGCGCGGACGGCGTCGCGGCATCGCTCGGCGCGGCGGTGAACGCCAGCGCGGCGGCGCAGCTCGCGGTGGCCACCAGCGCCGCGGAAGCCTTGTGGGCGCGGGTGATGCGGACGTTGCGGGCGGCGCGGGGCAGGGCGAAGCGGGACATGCGGATGTGACCTCTTCCAGGGCTTGGTGGCGGGGGAGGCGGCCTTCGGTTGGCGCGTGAGGACCGAGGGTCGTTGCCGCGCTCGCCGCTCCGGCGGAGTTCGCAGACGTTCTCGGTGCTACCCGGAACATGGTTAGCGCCCGCCCTGGAGGGTGGCAAAGAGGTGTTGTACTACCTCTCTTCGTGACTTGAGGAGAGATGTCCGATATAAATTCCGGATTTCCCCCGAATTGCAGGCGTCACTTCCCCTGCGCCGGTCGACTAGGAAGGGCCGTACGTGACGTACGTCGCGTGCCCGGCATCACCCGGAACCGCCCCCGCGCCCCGCTCGGGACCCCCGCCGGAGTTACCCCGCTCACACCCGCGGCCCGGCCCGCAGACCCCCGCACAAGGGCCCACAGATCCCCGCGCAAAAGGCCCGCAGCCCCGCGCGAGACAAAAAAGCGCCCCCTGCGAAGTCCGCAGGGGGCGCTTTCCCGTATCGCCGGGGACAAACCCGCGGGGAACCTCGGGCGCCCGGTCAACCGGGGTTATCCCACCGCGACGGAAGGAAGCTCCGGCGAAGCGGGACAACGGGCCGGTGGCGGCGCCGGGCGGGGCACCGGGGCGAGCGCGGGGGCGCATTCCAGCGGTCCGTCGGTGAAGAACCGGGCCGCCAACTCCGCGACGTCCTTGGCCCGTTCGAGCACCACCCAGTGATCCGTGTCGGGGACGGTCAGGAAACGGCTGCCCGGAATCCGCGCGGCGAAGGCCCGCTGCCGCTCCGCCGACGTCACCGTGTCGTGCTCACCGCTGAAGACCAGCGTGCGGACCCCGGCCGGTACCTCGGAGAAGTCCGGGCGGTCGGTGAGTGCGCGACCCAGCGCATCCGCCGCATGGGGCGAGTGCCGCACCGCGTGCAGCACCGACCGCCGGACGTACCGCCGTGCCGGCGCCCGCCGGGTGACGTACCGGTCCTCGTCGAGGCACATCAGGGCCTCGGTGACCACCGTCGCGAAGGTGCCGGCGTCACCCCGCGCGAGGTGGCCGGCGGCCCGCCGCCACAGCGCCAGCTGCCCGCCGCTCAGGTGCGCGGGAACGCCGCCGAGGGCCAGCCGCGCGATCCGCCCGGGCACCCGCCGGGCGCACCCGTGGGCGAGGCCCGCGCCGTAGGAGAAGCCGAAGAGGTTGATCCGCGGCACCTCCAGGTCGTCGATGATCCGCTCCAGGGCGGCGCACAGCAGACCGTGGGCCGGCCCCGGCGGCAGCGGATCGGCGCTGCCCATCCCGGGCAGATCGGCGGTCACCAGGTCCGCCACCGGGCCCAGCCGGTCCTCCATCTGCGGCCAGCCGAACATGCCCTGCAGCGCCCCGCCCAGCACCACCACGGGCTCGGTGACCGGCGCCGCGGCGCGCAGCCGCCGGTAGGCGAAGCCCACTCCGTCCACCGACAGTGACCGGACCGTCTCGGCGTGCATGGCCGCCGCCTAGCGGGTCAGCACGAGGGCGGCGTTGTGCCCGCCGAAGCCGAGCGACGTCTTGACCGCACAGTCGAAGGACGCCCGCCGCGGCTGCTGCCGCACGATCTCCAGCGGCAGCTGCGGATCGGGCACGTCGAGGTTCGCGGTCGGCGGCACCAGCTGCTCCTCCAGCGCCAGCACGGTGAGCGCGGTCTCGATGCCGCCGGCCGCGCCCAGCGTGTGGCCGGTCATCGCCTTCGTGGACGTGACCAGCGGATGGTCGCCGATCACCCGCCGCAGCATGGTGGCCTCGATCAGGTCGTTGACCACCGTCGATGTGCCGTGCGCATTGACGTGTCCGACGTCACCGGGCCGCACCCCCGCGTCGGCCATCGCGGTGCGCAGCGCCTGCTCGATGCCGTTGCCGTCGGGATCCGGGGCGACCGCGGCATAGGCGTCGCTGGAGGCCCCGTAACCGCTGACGTGCGCACGGACCGGCGCCCGGCGGGCCGCCGCGTGCTCGGGCCGCTCCAGTACGAGCAGACCGGCGCCCTCGCCGACCACGAAACCGTCCCGGGCGGCATCGAACGGCCGGCAGGCCGCGGCCGGGTCCTCCCGCCGGGTGGAGACCGCCTTCATGCGGCAGGCGCTGGCGATCAGCAGCCGGGAGATCGGCGACTCGGCGCCGCCGGCGATGGCGATGTCGCAGGCCCCGGTGCGCAGCAGCTGATGGGCGGTGCCCAGGGCGACGGTCCCGGAGGAGCAGGCCGTCGCCACGCCCAGGCTGGGGCCGCGCACCCCGAGGTCCATGCAGACGCTGCTGGCGGCGCCGTTGACGACGGTCAGCGGGGCGAGCTTGGGGGAGACCCGGCGGGCGCCGCGCTCGGCCATCGCCGCGCTCTGCTGGTCGTAGTAGGGCAGGCCGCCGTGTGCGGAGCCGATGACCACCGCGACCCGGGAGCCGTCCCAGGTCTCCGGGTCCAGGCGGGCGTCCGTGATCGCCTCGCGGGCCGCGATCACTGCGAGCTGCGAGAAGCGGTCCATCAGCCGCTGGGCCGCCACGCCGAGCTGCTCGGTGGTGTCCAGGTCGGCGGTGTACATGAAGTCACAGGGCAGATCGGCGAGTTCGGGGTGCGGATGCACCCCGCCGGGCCGGGTGTCCTGGGTGACCGAGTGCCAGGTGGCCTTCGCGGTGGCGCCCGCCGCGGTCACCATGCCCAGCCCCGTCACCGCCGCGGAGAACGGCTGCCGGCGGGCCGTCACGCCGTGACCGGAAATCGCTGGACGGGACATTCCTGGGCCGGCGGGGCGTGGACAACTTCTGCCGCATTCACGAGGCGTTCCTCCGCTTGTTGGCGTGCCGCCCACCGCGTCATGGACGGGTCTCGCCGGTGGCCCGGCGGTTTGGCCACTCTTTATACGCCTTCGTCCTGTTGAGCCCCCAACCCTGGTAACTCAATGGGGTGATGGGGGAGCCGGAAGGCCGGGCACGCCGGCCGGCCGGCCGCGGCGCGCGGGGGCCTCAGGACGCGTCGAGTGCGCCGGTCACCCGCCCCAACAGGCCCCGCAGGGTGCGCAGTTCCTCGACGGTCAGCCCGGTGGCGGCCAGTATCCGGCGGGGGACCGGCAGGGCCGCCGCGCGCAGCTCGTCGCCGGCCGGGGTCAGGTGGACGGTGACCGACCGTTCGTCCTCGGTGCTGCGCTCGCGGTGCACCAGACCGGCCGTCTCCAGGCGCTTGAGCAGCGGGGAGAGGGTGCCGGAGTCCAGCCGGAGCCGCTCGCCGATGGCCTTGACCGGCTGTGCGCCGTGCTCCCACAGGACCAGCATGACCAGGTACTGGGGGTAGGTGAGGCCGAGGTCCTTCAGGGCGTCCCGGTAGACGCCGCCGAACGCCCGGGAGGCGGCGTGCAGGGAGAAGCAGACCTGGTGGTCGAGGCGGAGCAGTTCGGCGTCCGGCGGAAGCGTGGTCATGGCTCCAGGTTAGCCGGGCAGGCATTTAGGTTGTGCGCAATCTAGTTGCGCACAACTTAAATCTCTGCGACAGTGGGACCCGTCGGGCGGCCGGGAAGCGGCCGCCCCGCACGTGAAGGGACACACGATGGACGCGCTGTACACCGCCGCCGCCACCGCCAACGGCCGCGAGGGCCGGGCCGTCAGCTCCGACGGCACGATCGACCTCGCCCTGGCCCTGCCGCCCGAGCTCGGCGGCAACGGCGCCGGCACCAACCCGGAGCAGCTCTTCGCCGCCGGCTACGCGGCCTGCTTCGCCAGCGCGATGAGCAACGTCGCCCGCCGCATGAAGCTCGACACCAAGGACGTGTCGGTCACCGCCGAGGTCTCCCTCGGCAAGGACGGCGAGGGCTTCGGCCTCGGCGTCGTCATGCGGGTGGAGCTGCCGGACACCCTGGCGGGCGAGACCGGACGCCGGCTGGTCGAGGCCACCCACGAGTTCTGCCCCTACTCCAAGGCCACCCGCGGCAACATCCCGGTCGAGCTGGTCATCGAGTAGACACCCGGCGAGCGGCGCACCCCGCCGCCCCGTCCGGCCGGACCCCGTCCGGATACGCGGCGCCGTTCCCGGCGACCTCGCTCCTCGGCGCCGCGTACTCCCTGGCCGGCGCCGGTCATTTGACGGCCCCGGCGGTCAGCCCGGCGACCAGAAAGCGCTGCAACAGCAGGAATCCGGCCACCACCGGCACGCTGACCACCAGCGACGCGGCCATGACCTGGTTCCAGTACACGTCGTTCTGCGTGGCGTAACCCTGCAGCCCGACCGACAGCGTGCGGGTGGTGTCATTCGTCATCACCGAGGCGAACAGCAGCTCGCCCCACGCCGTCATGAACGCGTACACCGCGACCGCCACGATCCCCGGCAGCGCGGCCGGCACCACCACCCGCAGCAGCGCCCCCAGCGCCCCGCAGCCGTCCACGTACGCCGCCTCGTCCAGCTCCCGCGGCACCGACGCGAAGTACCCGGTCAGCATCCAGATCGAGAACGGCAGCGAGAACGTCAGATACGTCAGGACCAGACCGCCCCGGGAACCGTAGAGCGCCACACCGGTGGCGTTCCCGATGTTGACGTAGAGCAGGAACAACGGCAGCAGGAAGAGGATGCCCGGAAACATCTGCGTGGACAGCACCGTCACCGTGAACGCCCGCCGGCCGCGGAACCGGTACCGGCTGACCGCGTACGCCGCGAACACCGCGATCACCACCGAACAGACCGTCGCCGACCCCGCCACGATCAGCGAATTCACGAAGTAGTGCGCCAGCGGCACGGTCCGCCAGATGTCGAGGTACGGCCGGACGGTCAGCCCGCTCGGCAGCCACCGGAACCCGCCCGAGACGTCCCGCAGCGGCTTCAGCGAGCTGCTCAGCATGACGTACACCGGCAGCAGCACGAAGCCGGTCAGCGCGGTCAGGAAGATCCGGCGCGCCCAGCGGAACGACCGCGGCGGCGCGGTGGGCGAGACCCCGCGCCGGGCCCGGGGGCGTCCGCGGACCGGCGGGCGCGGCGCACGGACGGCCGGGCGGCGCGTGCGGGCGGCGGTGTCAGCCATCGGCGTGCTTCCTTCCGCGGGACGTCACCAGCAGGTAGCCGGCCGTCACCACCAGCAGGAACAGCAGCAACAGCACCGACATCGCCGAACCGGTGCCGAAGTTCCAGGTGGCGAACGACGACTGGTAGATGTGGACGGACAGCAGATCGGCGGACCCCGGAGCGGCCTTCCCGAACAGCACGTACGGCGTGTTGAAGTCGTTGAACGTCCACAGGAACAGCACCAGCACCAGCACCTGGTTGACCGGCCGCAGCGACGGCAGCGTGATCCGCCACAGCTGCCGCAGCATCCCCGCCCCGTCCAGCGCCGCCGCCTCGTACAGGTCCTTCGGAATGCCCTGCAACCCGGCCATCACCACCAGGAACGCGAACGGCCAGGTCTTCCACACGGCCACCACCAGCAGCGCCACGAAGCTGTTGTCGCCCAGCAGCCAGAACGGCCGGCCGCCGGTGAGGTGCAACTGGTCGTGCAGCACATGATCGACCAGCCCACCGTCCCGCTGGAACATGAACGCCCAGGTGATCACCGCGGCATAGACCGGCAGCGCGTACGGGACCAGGAACACCGCCCGCAGCAGACCCCGGCCGCGGAAGTTCTCCTGAAGGAAGACCGCCGCCGCGGTACCGAGCAGCCAGCACAGCCCGACCGCCAGCACGCTGAACACACAGGTCACCCAGAACGAGTGCAGCAACGCGGCACCCACCGGAGCGTCCACGTCCACGACCAGCCGGTAGTTGCCCAGCCCCTTCCAGGGCGCCGCACCCCAGTTGCCGAGGAACAACGGGGTCAGCTCCCGGAAACTCATCACGACGCCGATCACCATCGGCACGAGATGGACCAGCACCTCCACGACCAGCGCGGGCAGCAACAGCACATACGGCAGGCCGGCACGGCGCAGCCGGGCGAAACGCACCACAGCGGGCCCGCTCACTTCGCCATCTGCTGCTCGGCCTCGGCCAGCCGGGCCCGCACCGACGCCGTGGTCACCGGATGCCCGGCCGCCGCCTCGGCGAACAGGTCCTTGATCGCCGTGCCCACCGACGTCTCGAACTGCGCCTCATCGGGGATCTGCGGCAGCGGCGCGGCGCTCCTGGTGAGCGTCTCCCGCAGCACCCTGGTGTCCTGCCGGCCGAACGCCGGGTCCCGCTGGGCGGCCTTGACCGGCGGGATCGAACCGTACGCCTTGTTCAGCAGCCGCTGCTCGGCGTCGCCCGTCAGGAACCTCACGAACTTCCGGGCGCCGTCGAGGTTGTGGGTGTTCCTGAAGACCGCGACGTTGATGCCGGCGAGCATCGAGTTGATCCGCCGGCCGGCTCCCGGGCGGCCGGACGGCACCGGCACCGGCACGACGCCCCAGTCCGACGGCTTCATCCCGTCCGCCGCGAACGTCGTCGCCGCGGCCTGCCACAGCACCATCGCGGTCCGGCCGGTCGCGAAGTCCCGCAACGACTGGTTCTGGCCGTACTCGGCGTTCCCCGGCGCGATGATCTTGTCCTTGGCCATGAAATCGACGTACTGCTCGACCGCCGCGACCGCACCGTCCGAGGTGAACGCCGGCCTGCCGGCCGCGTCGAAGAAGTCCGCACCGTGCTGCTTGCCGAGCACGAACGCCTGGTGGACGTTGTTGGCCAGCTGCCCGCCCTCGGCCCCCAGCCCCCACCTGCCGCCCTTCGACGCCTTCCGGACCCTCTTGCCCGCCGCGACCAACTCGTCCCAGGTCGCCGGGGGTTTGCTGATCCCGGCATCCTTGAACACCCGCTTGTTGTAGTAGAGCGCGTACGTCAGCGAATACAGCGGCACCGCGGCCGGGTCCTTGCCCGCCGCCCCCGTCGCGGCCAACGCCGGTGCCGCGAACCGGTCCCGTCCGCCGATCGCCGCGAAGTTCTCCTCGTCCCACGGCAGCAGCGCGCCGGTGGCCTGCAACGACGCCGACCAGGTGTTGCCGATGTTGAGCACGTCCGGGCCCTGGCCCGACGTGGTGGCCGCCAGGACCCGGTTCAGCAGATCGGGCCAGGCAATGACCTCCAGCTTCACCTTGATCCCCGTCCGCCGCTCGAACTTCTTCACCTCAGGACCCAGGATCTTCCTGTCCGCCTCGACGTTCGGCCCCTGATTGGACGCCCAGTACGTCAACGTCCTGGGGGAATCGTTACTGCCCCCGCCCACTGGGCTCGTACCGCCACCGCAGCCCGAGGCCGCCGCGGCGAGCGCGGCGACGAGGGCGGAGACGGTCGCGACCCGGAGTATGCGCATGACGGATACGCCTCTCTCTGAGGAGTCCGAGGGCCGGCCATGTTCAGGTCCTGAACGGCCTCAAGGCTTGACTTCCGGTGTGAGTTAAAGCCTGAGAGGCGGAGGCGTCAAGGGAGTGCACGGCGGGCGGGGGCGGACCGGCTGCCCCCAATGCGCCTCCGGCGGAGGTGAGTTGAGGGCGGGTGCCGCGTGGCAGGCCCTACGACGACCGGCCGGTGGGCTCCTGCACCGCCTCCACCGGAGCCGGCGGAACGCCCACGCTCCCGTGGGACGACGGACCGAACCGCGGTCCCCGTACGAACAGCAGGGCCACCGCACACGCCACCGGCCCCGCCCCGCAGCTCAGCCCGAACGCGGTCCGGTACCCGTACGCCTCGGCCAGCGGACCGGCCACCACCGCCGCCACGCACTGCCCGACGATCAGCCCGGACCCCAACAGGGCCATCGCCTCGCCCATCCGCGCGGCCGGCGCGATGCGCTCACCGAGCCCGAACACCGCGATCAGATGCGGCGCCACCGCCACCCCGATCCCCGCGATCACCAGCGACGCCCCGACGAACCCGGCCACCGCCAGCAGCGGCAACACCAGCAGCGTCTGCGCCACGATCGCCCACCGCAGCCGGACCGTCAGATCCCGCTTCACCGGCAACGCCGTCGTGACCAGCCCGGCCAGCGCACTGGTCACCGCCATCCCGCCCCACACGAACCCGGCCGTGCCCGCATCGCCCAGTTCCTTGCTCAGCGCGCTGACACCGGCGTTCGCGCCGCCCCAGATCACCCCCTGCCCCAGCGCCATCACCCACAGCACGATCAGCCCGGACGACACCAGCGGCACCCCGGCGGCCGCCACCCGTCCGGTCCGCACCGGTCCCGGAGCCGTCGGATGCACCGCGAACAGCACCCCGCACACGGCACCGAGCACGGCAGCCAGCAGAAGGCCCGCCGCGGGGTGGAACAGGACCACGACGGTGGCCGCCAGCGCCGGCCCCACCATGAAGCTGATCTCGTCGATCGTCGTATCCAGGGACAGCGCACGCCCGGTCAACTCCTTCCCGTCGGGGCCTGCCGGACGGGACGAGGTGAGCTTGTGGCTGTCAGGGCCCTCCGCAGGGGCCGAGGCGAGCTCATGGGCCGGGGCGAGCTCCTGACCGTCGGGGCCTTCCGCAGGCGCCGAGGCGAGCTCATGGGCCGAGGTGGGCTCCCTATGGGCCGAGGTGGGCTCCCGCCGTCCGGGATCCTCCGCACGGGACGCGGTCAGCACGCTCCACCGCGTCCGGGACAGCGGCCCCACCTGCGGCATCGTCGCCCCGGTCAGTCCCGCCAGCCCGGCCTGCACCGCCGCCGGCAGACTGGCGAGCACGGCCCCCACCAGCGCCACGATCACGCCCGCGTTGACGAGCGAGGCCACCAGGATCACCGGCCGGTGCCCCCGCCGGTCGGCCAGCCGCCCGACCGGCGCCCCGCCCACCGCCTGCCCGAGCCACAGCATCCCCGCCACGACACCGGCCCGGCCGATTCCGTCCACCTCGGTGAGCAGCAACAGCGTGCCGATCGGACACAGCGCGGCCGGCAACCGCGCCAGGAACGAGAGCACCGGCAGGCCCACCCCGGCGATCCCCACCACCGCCCGCACCCCGGCCCACGCTGATCTGGAGCGCGTGGCCGTCACGCCGTCCCCGCCCGCGCCACGTCGAACCGTGCCGGCCCCGCACCCCCTGCCCATCTCTCCCCCGTCTTCCCCCGTCCGCAGACCGCCCTCAGTAGACCGGAGGCCGACCATCCGGAACTATCCGCACGTCCTCCGAAACCACGCCCGGGAAAGCGGCGCGGGTGTGGAGGAACGCCCAAGTAGCAGGGGGAGAGGTGACTTCCGTTGCCTCAGGCGTTATCGGCCGCGTACACCCGCTGCCCCCCGACGAACGTCTGCAGAACCCGGGTCGCGGCGATCTCCTCCGGCGGTCCGTCGAACGGGTCCCGGTCCAGGACGACCAGGTCGGCCAGCTTGCCCGGCTGGATGCTGCCGGTCTCGTCGAGGTGGTTGGCGTAGGCACTGCCCGCGGTGTAGGCGGCCAGCGCCGACCCCAGGTCGAGCCGCTGCTCGGGCAGGAAGGCCGGCACCGAGGGCGACGCCTCCGGGATGCGGCGGTTGACCGCGACGTGCAGGGCGGCGAGCGGATCGGGCGAGCTGACCGGCCAGTCGCTGCCCGCCGCGAGCGTGGCCCCCGACCGCAGCAGATCGCCGAACGGGTACTGCCAGGACGCCCGTTGCGCCCCCAGGAACGGAATCGTCAGCTCGTCCATCTGCGGCTCGTGCGCCGCCCACAGCGCCTGGATGTTCGCCGTCGCCCCGAGCCGGCGGAAACGCGGCACGTCATCGGGGTGGACGACCTGGAGATGCGCGAGATGCGGCCGGGTGTCGCGCCACCCGTTCGTCCGCCGGGCCGCCTCGACCGCATCGAGCGCCTCCCGCACGGCCCGGTCGCCCAGGGCATGGAAGTGCACCTGGAACCCTTCCGCATCCAGCAGCGTGACGTACGTCCGCAGCTCCTCGGGGTCGATGAACGAGATCCCGCTGTTGTCGGAGGCACAGCCGCACGCGGTGAGGTAGGGGCCGAGCATGGCCGCCGTGTGGTTCTCCGCGATCCCGTCCTGCATGATCTTCACGCTCGTCGCCCGCAACCGCCCACCCGTCAACTCCTCCCGCTTGGCGAGGAGTTCGGGAATCTGCTCGGCTCCCCGTGCCCGGTCCCACCACAGCGCCCCGGTCACCCGCGCGGTCAGCCGGCCCTCGCTCCGGGCGGCCAGATACGCGGGGACGGCGTCGGCGATGCCCGGGGCGCGGCCCAGCATCGCGTCCTGCCAGGCGGTCACGCCGTAACTGTGCAGCAGACGCTGCGCCCTCAGCAGTCCGGCGGTCCGCTCGGCGACCGTCGGCTCCGGGATCAGGTCCGCCACCAGCCGCATCGCCCCCTCCTGCAGCATGCCGGACGGATGGCCGTCGGCCTCCCGCTCGATACGCCCGTCGGACGGGTCCGGCGTACCGGCGGTGACCCCGGCGCGTTCCAGGGCACGGGAGTTGGCCCAGCCACCGTGGTGATCGCGGTTGACGAGGAATACCGGCCGGTCCGGTACGAGGGCGTCCAGGAACTGGCGGGTGGGCATCCCGCCCGGGAAAGCCTCCAGGGACCAGCCACCGCCGATGATCCACGGCGCCTGAGGGTGCGCGGCCGCGTACGAGCCGATCAGCTCCCGGTACGCGTCCGCGGTCTCCGCAGCGCTCAGATCGCACTGCGCCAACTCCATTCCGCCGCCCACCGGATGCACATGCGCGTCCTGGAACCCGGGGATCAGCAGCTTGCCGTGGAGGTCGACGACCTCCGTTCCCGGCCCGATCAACTCCCGTACGTCCGCATCGTGCCCGACGGCGACGATCCGCTCCCCGCGCACGGCCACCGCCCCGGCCCGGCTGCGCGCGGCGTCAACGGTGTGCACGGGACCGGAGAGGAAGACGAGGTCGGCGGGGGAGGGGGATGCGGTGGTGGGGGAGGCAGCGGTGGTCGGGGATGCGGTGGTGGTGGGGGAGGTGGGGGCAGGAGTGCGGGGGGCCATCTTGCGGGTGCTCCAGGGGTGTTGGGTGGGGTGATGCTGGTGATTGTGGTCGTGGTCGTGCCGGTCGCCGGTGGTCGTGCCGGTTGCTGATGGGGGCTTACGGCTTGCGGCCTACGGCCTACGGCTTGCTGGTTTCCGGTGGTGGTTTGCTGATCATTGTTGCCGCTGCGGTCGTCAGCCGTCCGAAGGCGAGGGCAAGGGGGGAGGCGGCGAGGCCAGGGCGATGGCCCCGCCCCCGTCCCCGTCCATCGGCAAGGTGAGCGCATCCGCGTCGGTCCCCTGCCCGGTACGGAAGTACGGTGCCTGTCGTACCCACTTGGCCCAGGCCGCGGCCGCCAGTCCCAGCAGGATGAAGAGGGCCGGCAGGGCCAGCATGAACCAGCCGTTGTCCGGGCTCATCGCGAAGTGGTCACTCATCGTCGCGTAGTCCCAGACGAGGTAGCCGCCGAGCCCGAACAGCACCAGCGCGCTCGCCGCGGGCACGACCACGTCCCGCAGCGCGCGGACCGCACCCTGGCGCAGGCTGTCGCGGAAGCGCACCGCGCAGGCGAGTGCGGTGAGCCCGTAGTAGAGGGCCACCGTGAGACCGATCGAGTTCACCGCGGTGAGGATCATGTCGTTGAGCTGGGGGATGCCGACGGCGAGGACGGCGATCAGCGCGGCGATCGCCATGATGACCAGCGTGCCGACGGCCGGGGAGCCGTAGCGCGGGTGCAGCCGCTGCCACACCGGGCCGAGCGTCCGGTCGCGCGCCATCGCCAGCGCACCGCGGGCGGTGGGGATGACGCTCGACTGCAGGGAGGCGAAGGCGGAACACATCAGCGCCGCCAACGGCAGCGAGGCCCAGGGCTCGGGGGCCAGTTTGCCGCCGAGGAAGGTGAGCGCCTGCGGTCCGTTGCGGACGAGTTCGCCGGTGCTCATCACCCGTTGGAAGGCGACCGCGCCGACGAGGAACAGGCCCGCCATCACCACCAGGGCGATCAACCCGCCACGGGCCGCGTCCGAGGCGCTGCGGGTCTCCTCATTGACGCTGAACGCCGCGTCCCAGCCCCAGTAGATGAACACCGCGAGCACCATCCCCTGCGCCAGCGCCTGGGGTGAGCCGATGTCGAACGGGTTCAGCCAGGACAGCGAGAACGGCTGGTCCCCGACGACCAGGGCATAGCCGCAGAAGACCAGCAGCACCGCGTACTCGAAGACCAGCAGCCACCACTGCAGCCGGGTCGCGGCACGTACGCCCGTGATGGCGGTCACGGTGACGGCGACCAGCGCGACGAGTCCCACGGCGGTACTGATGCCGGTCGAGCCCGGATCCAGCCGCAGTCCCCACACGCTGTGCAGACCCGCCTTGTTGAGGAACTGCAGCACCACGGACCCGGTCACCGCGCCCGTGTACGCCATGAACACCACATTGCCGACCAGCACCACCCACCCGGTGAGGAACCCGGGCCAGGGGCCGATCGTCCGGCCGACCCAGGTGTAGCCGCTGCCGCAGTTCGGCTCGGTGCGGTTGAGTCGGGCGTAGGAGAGCGCGATGCCGAGGATGGGCAGACACGCCAGCAGCAACAGCGCGGGCGTCTGCCGCCCCGCGCACGCGGCCAACGAGCCCATCCCGATGCCGATGCTGGTGGTGGCCGCGGTACTGGACGCGGCGATCGCCACCCCGTCCTTCACCCCCAGCGCGCGGCGCATGCCCACGCGGTTCTCGGGTTCCTGTGGCATTGCGGAGGACATGGCATCGACTCCTTGGAGGGGGAGGGACGAGGCGGTGAGGTGAGGGGTGGGGCGGGGTGGGGCGCGTACGGGAGGGGGAAGGGGAGGGGCTGCGCCCGAAGGGAGCTACGAGGTGGCTATGAGGCGACTGGCGACTTGAGGCGGCAGTGGAGCTATGAGGCGACAGTGGGGCAGCAGTGAAGCGGCAGGGAGGGGGCAATGGGCGTCAATGAGGCGGCTCTGCCGGTACGGGTCGCCGGTAGCGGGCCGCGAGGGCGCTGATGTCCGCCGATGAAACAGCCCCCGCCAGCTTGTGTCAACGGTGTTGACGTAACCTGGGTGAGGGGGCTGGTGATTAACTGGGCCCCGCCTCGCCCCCGAGCGAGGCAGGGCGGCCTCCTGTTGGGGCCTCCTGTTAGGGCTTCCTGCTGCGGCCCAACTGCGGGGCCCGACAAGGACCTGGACAAGGTCAAGGACCTGTACAAGGCCAGGGCATTGGGCAAGGGGCAAGGAGTTGGACGAGGCGCCGGACACGTGGACCTGGGTAGGAGCAAGGAGCTCGCCGGGCTATGGGGTTGAGAATGCGCCGGTAGGGCAGGCATCGGGCGGTGGCGGGCCGGGCGAGATCCGGCCGAGACTCGGGTCGAGACCCGGCGGCAGATCCCGAAGGGAACAGCGCGTCCCCAACGGAGCACAGAAAGAGGTTCGGCGTGCCAGACAGTGACCGCGTCCGCGACCGCGTCCCGACCGACCGCATCCCGGCCGACCGGATCCCACCGGACCGGGTCCCACCGGACCGGGTCCCGGCTGAGCGCAAACGGCGCCGACCGACCAGCTCGGGCGTGGTGCTGTCGGCCGACCTCATCGTCGACACCGCATGCCGGCTGATCGACGCCCACGGTGCGCAGGCGTTCACGGTACGCAAACTGGGCGCCGCGCTCGGCGCCGATCCCTCCGCCGTCTACCGCTACTTCCGCAACACCGAGGACCTGCTGCTCGCCCTGGCCGACCGGCTCATCGGCGAATCCATGACGGGCTTCACGCCCAGCGGGGACTGGGCCGCCGACCTGCGCGACTTCGGCCTGCGTGCCTACCGCTCCGCACTGCGCCACCCGCAGATCGCCGTCTTCAGCACCCTCCGCGTCACCGGCCGGCCACATGAGCAAAGGGCCGTCGACACCGGCATCGGCCTACTGCTCCAGGCCGGCTTCGACGAGGCGAGCGCGGTCCGCCACTACCACGCCCTCGTCGACACGGTCCTCGGTCACGCCGCGCTGGACGCCGGTGTACTGCTGCTGGCCCCCGCCCAGCGCGCGGCGGACGAACGGGCCTGGCACGCCGCATACGGCACCCTCCCCGCCGACGAGGTCCCCAGCCTGCACCGCGTACGCGACCACCTCCCCCTCATGGCCGGCTCCGCCGTCGAACCCGCCCTCGACCTCCTCCTCAAGGCCCTACGCCAAGAAGCGACCAACCGCGCTTCGTGAGGTTTCTCAACTCTCCGCACTCCGCACTCCGCACTCCGCACTCCGCTCTCCGCTCTCCGGTCTCCGGTCTCCGGTCTCCGGCCTTCGGTCTTCGATCTTCTGGCCACGCGACGCGATCCGATCCAATACCCATCCCTCACCCATAGAGGAACGTGATCGCACATATGGGATCAACCCGGACATTTCTCTCTCATCGGTGCAAACATGAGGCATGCCCTCTCGACGGCTGACGCTCCTCCGGGGACGACGGGAACTGCGTCATCTGCTGGTGCTGCTCCCGATCGGCCTCATCGCGGCCGTCTGCACGATCGACCTTCTCTCGCCGCCCCATATCCACCTCGGGCCCCTCCTGGTCGCGGCCCCCGCAATCACCGCAGCCTTCGCCGGCCCCTGGCTGACGGCTGCGATCGGGGCTCTCGCGGTCGCCGCCCAGGTGTTCATCGGCGTGGCGCGCCACGTCCTCTCCACGGAGAACCTCGAGGCGCAGATCGCCGCCCTGGTAGTCGTCTCCGCGCTGGTCGTTCTCTTCGCCGTCATCCGGGACCGCAGTGAGCGCCGCCTGATCAAGAGCCGTTCGGTCGCCGCGGTGGCCCAGCAGGTCCTGCTGCGCCCGCTGCCCGGACGCAGCGGCCCTCTGGAGATCGCGTCGCTGTACCTGCCGGCCGAGGAGGAGGCGGAAATGGGCGGCGACCTCTTCGCCGCGGCACGCACCCTCGCCAGCACCCGGCTGATCATCGGCGACGTCCGCGGCAAGGGCCTGCCCGCATACGGCCACGCCGCCCTCCTCCTCGGCGCCTTTCGCGCAGCCGCCCACCGCCAGGCCACCCTGCCCAACCTCGCCCGCCACCTCGACGGAGCCGTCCGCTGGGACAGCAGCCAGTGGTCCACGACCCCCACAGCCGGCCCCCAGGGAGCAGAACGGCCGACCGCTCAACGAGGCGCGGAACGACCGGCCGATTCCGAACGGACGCAACGGGCGGCCGGTCCCCACGGAGCGGAAGGGGCAGCCGTTCCTGAGGGGACGCAACGGGCGGTCAGTCCCCAGGGAGCGGAAGGGGTAGCCAGCCCTGAGGGGGCGCAAGGGGTGGCAGGTCCCCAGGGGGCGGAACGGATGACGGCCAGCTTCCGAGGGGTGGAACGTGCGGCTGGCCCGCAAGAGCCGGTGCGGACGGCCGGCCCACCCCACCCCTGGCAGGCCCCTGCACCAGGCACCACCCCTGCCCCTGCCCCGACCTCCACCTCCGCCCCGACCCCCATGCCTGCCCCGACATCCAACCCTGCCCCGCCCCCCACGCCTGCCACGAGCTCCGCCCCTTCCCGTGCCCCTCATCCCGCCTCTGGCGGGACACCTGCCCCTACCCCGTCGCCGGAACTCTCCGCCAGCCCCATCCCCGACTTCGCGCCCGCCGACGCTCCCGGTCCCGACCCGGGCCACGGCCTCCCCGACCCCGAAGAGACGTTCGCCACCGTCGTACTGCTGGACATCCCCGACCACGCGCCCGTACTCCACACCATCACCTGCGGCCATCCCCCCGCCCTGCTCCTACGCGACGGGGCGGCCCTCACCCTCCACCCCGAGCGGCCGGCGCTGCCCATCGGTCTGGGCGGCTTGCCGGGCGCCCCCGCCTACGAGGTCGAGACGTTCCCGTGCGAGCCGGGCGATCTCCTGCTTCTCTACACGGACGGCGTGACCGAGGCCCGGGACCCCCAGGGCGCCTTCTATCCACTCGCCGAGCGCGCCGGCGCCTGGAGCAGCTGCAGCCCGCACCAGCTTCTGCGGCACCTGCGAGCGGATCTGCTGGCGCATACCCGCGGCAAGCTGAGCGACGACGCCGCAGCCGTCGCCGTACGACGCCTCCCCGCACCCCCGCCAGCCGCCCCATGACACCGCCCCACGCCCACCCCCACCGACGGCCCGAACGGCACCCATCAGCCCCGAACACCTCCCCGTCCCCGACACCACGGCAGTCTCCTGCCACCTCATCCCTCCACGCCCCACCGGACCCCCACTCCCGACTCCCGCCTACCCACCCAACCGAAGCCCCTCCCCACCCCCCCACCACCCCACCGACCGACCGCAGGCATGGCCCTAGATATGCCTCCAAATCACCCTATAAGCCACCGCTCCTCCCTCTGACGCTTCCTCAGTGCCGCCCCACTTGATAGACACATCCGAATCATCCGCAAGTGGTATGGACGCGCACCATGAACGACCGCAACACCACGGACGACCACATAGCCGAGCCGTCCGAGATCTTCGAGTTCGACCTCACCGCCCACGAAGCCCGGCGGCGGGCCGAAGTCGTCGCGGCGCTGGGCGACACGTGGGACCCCCTCACGGTGATGGAGGACGAGGCGGCAGCCCACCGGCTCCTCTACTCGGACCTGGACGCCGATCAGCAGGCCACCTACGACATGCTGGTCGCCGCCCACGTGCTGCCGCCCCCCGAGCAGGGCTGAGCATGCTGCCGCTGGACCCCACCGCCGACATCGGCCGCCGCGCCTGGATCCCGTGCCCCCGCTGCGAGGACCACCATGGCTGCGGAACCTGCCTCGACGGCCGCACCTGCACGACCCACTGGCGCTACCTCCTCTCCAACAAGGGCAGCGTGCTCCACCTGCAGTGCCCCAACTGCACCCACCTGTGGACCTGGCAATCCGGCTTCGGCGCAGCCGGCCACCCCACCCCCTGAGACCAGGCCCCCACCCCCGACCGCAGCTCACTCCAGGCCCCCAACAAGCCGGAGCGCCCGGCGGGCCCCACCCCACACCCCTCACCCTCCTCCGCGCACCCCCTCTAGCCTCCCCATACGCCGCATCGAGCGCCTTCTCCGCCGCAACGGCACGACCCGGCTGCGCCCGCAACGGCACGGTCCCGGTGCACCCGGCCCCCTCCCCGTTGGTGCCCGTCACAGCGTTGGCAAGAACCCGCGGAGCAGCCAACGGGTGACGACGGTCGGCAGAGATCTGTTGAGACATGCCCCGGCCCACCCGAGAAAAGCCCGACGCCCCACACCGCACGCCCCCACCTCGCTCGCCCACCTTGCGCGTCCACACGCTGCGCCGGATCCGACGCGGCGGTACCGTGCGGGGCATGGAGCTGCATGCGCGATCGCTTTGGCTGGTGACCGAGCCCCTGCACGCGGTCTGCTATTTCGACGAGAAGTGCCGTGCCCTGGGCAAGGACCTCGGCCTCAAGGGCTTCTGGATGGGCTATTTCGCCGCCCGTACCGCTCCGCTGGGTGCCGTCGAACCCGCCGCCGCCACGGCCGTACTGGGCGTCTTCGCGCCCGGAATGGTGGCCCGGGCGCTGCCCGCCGCCTGGAGCGTGGCCGGTCCGGCGCACATCCTCGACGAACGCGGCAGCCGCGCCGCCCAGGCCTTGCGCCGGATCGACCCCGAGCTGGAACACCGCACCACCGACCTCCTGCCCCCGCTCCACACACTCGTCGACGAGGCACCGGCCACCGCGCGCCCCCTCTTCGCCGCCAACCGCGCACTCTGCGACCACGCCGACCCCGTCGAGCAGCTCTGGCAACTGGTCACCGCCCTGCGCGAGTTCCGCGGCGATGCGCATCTCGCCGTACTCGCCGACGAGGGACTCGACGGCTGCGAAGCCCTCGTCCTGGCCGCCGCCTCCGGCCGCGTCCCCAAGGACACCATCCGGGAGGACCGAGGCTGGAGCGAGGAGGAATGGTCGGCCGCCTCGGACCGCCTTCGCTCCCGAGACCTCGTCGACGCAGACGGCCACGCCACCGAACACGGCCTGCAAGAACGTGAACGCATCGAGAACGCCACCGACCGGCTGGCCGGCCGCATGCTGCACGCGCTGCCCGAAGCGGAGGCGGAAGCGCTGCTGCACGCTCTGGACGTCGTCGCCCGCCGCGTCCTCGCCGCGGACGTGCTGCCCTTCCCCAACCCGATCGGGCTGCCCCACCTCGACGAACCCCTGCCACACGCCGCGGAACACCCCACTGGCCCAGTCGCCGCCCCTCCGGCTCCCTGAGCCCCCGCCGCGTCTGCTCCACACCCTCCGAGTCGGAGGCAGGCGGCGCCTAAACGGTGACCGGCTTGTCGAACCCGAAGAAGCGTATGGCCTCGTCCAGCGACCCCCGGGCCGCCTGACCACGCTCACGGAACTTCACCACGCGATCAACGACCCCGACCCACGCATCAAGATGCAGAATGCTCACACCAATGCGCACCCCCCCGCTGCCGAAACCGCTCCACCACCTCCCAGTGGTGATCGCCCCTCAGCGCACCCGGCCGCATATCGACGGCCAGTGCACCCTCACCCTGCCGCACACCGACGGCTCGTACAGCCTTCGAGCGCCTCTTGGAGCACCTCAGTGAACAACGACTCCTCATGTGTCCCCCCTGAATACAATCACCGCAAGCAACGCACCGCACAGAGCAAGGCCTTGCGGAACAACGCACCATGCGGCCGCGACGCCCGCGATGAAAATCTCACTGATCACGACACTAGGCCAAGCCACTGACAATCCACGCTGCACGCGACCTCAACCGCGTGGCCAGGCATTACGCCATCCGGTGCTTTCGCGAGCTCCCCACCTCGGCCCCTGCGGGGTGATTTTCATCTGGTGATTCGATGGGTGCTTTGGGGTGCTTTGCTACGGCAGGTCGGGACACCTCTGCCCAAGATGCGTTGAACGGGTATGGATCCTAGAGAGTTGTGGGACCGCAACGCCGTACTGGCAGAGGCGTTTTGCCTGGGCGACGAACGCGTGCGGGAGGCGCAGGCCCGACTTGACGAGGCCCAGGCCGACCGGTCACGAGTTCTGGCGGCATTCGCGGTCACAGTGGGCAGCACCGGCGCCGTGGCCGGACTTTTCGGACTGAACGAGCGGGAAGTGCGCATCGCCCGACGCACGGTGGGCAAGGACGACGCCCGGGCCGTCGCCGAGGAACTGCTCGCCGCAGCCGTCCCCACCGCGCCACCCCGCGAACCGGAAGAGAACCCACCGACCCCGGACAACTCTGCCGAATACGCCCACCACAACCCCGCCGCCGCGCCCCGCAGCACCGGCCCCACCCGCGAAGGCGGCACCGGCCCCGGCAGCGCATCGGGGCCGTCCGACCAGAATTGGTCCCCGGCCATGGACGCGGTCCTCATCGGTAGCTGGCAGACCGGCGTCGATCTCCGTGAACTCGCCGCCGAATTCGGGCTCGACCTCACCCGCCTGGTTACCCGTGCCCAACAACTCTCCGCCCAGGGGCGGTTCTACCCGGGCCCGACGGAAACCCACGCGGGACGCCACCGCCGAGGCCCCGGCGACGTCCACGAAAGCGAATACACCATCCCCGCCCAACAAACGGCCGCCTGGAACGCCACACCTCACGCGCACCCCATGGCCACCGCCTGGCAAACCGGCACGATGCCCTCGGCGGAATCCGTCCCCGACGTCACCGCCGCCCTCTCTACCGAATGGGACAACGCCCTCGCCCCCTGGGGCACCCTCGCCCCCACCCACGAGGACCACGCGCAGGCTCCACAGCCATGGACCCAATACCACCTGAGTTCCTGACCCGTTGCGACCCGTTACGACCAGTTATCCTCACCGGCCCATTCCCCTACAGGCACCACCACCGGCCCCGGCCGGCCCGACTGGTTCCCCGCCCTCCCGATGTTGTTTCCGGTACGACGTCCCAAACCCCGCGATACGCCGGCCCCCGCCGCCCGCCCGGGCCGGCACTTGTCCCCTCCCACTCCACCCCCCACACGCCTCCCACCGCTCCCCACCCTCGCCCCATCAGCAGCCCACCAACAGACCACCGTTAACCGTCACTCCCGAACGAATACTCCCGAACGGGCGCTCACAATCGGGTACTCGAGAACGGGTACTCCCGAACGGGAAACGCCGGGAAACAGCGCCATCGCCTCACAGGCGCCGCGCACAACTCCGTCCCGAACACCGAGGTACCGAGATCGATGAGCGCCACGCACAAACGGTGCTCACCCACACACCAACGCTGCTCACCCCGCCGCCCTCAGCGCCCGCGCAATGCCTCCCGCTTGCGCCACGCCACCATCAGCGGCCCCAAAGCACTGAGTGCGAGAAAAGCCATCGCCAACAGGAACACAGGCGACGACGGCGTCGCCGCCCGGGCACCGGCCACGGCGTAGGCCGCCGTATTCGGAAGGCTGCCGAGTGCCGTGGCCAGAAGAAAAGGGCACCAGCCCATACGAGAAACCGCAGCACAGTAGTTGGCCGCAGAGAACGGCAGCCCGGGGAACAGCCGGACCGCCATCATCGAGCGGAAGCCGTGCTCACTCAGCTGCTGGTCGGCCGCCGCCAGCCAGCGCGCCCGCAACAACGGCCGCAAGGCTTTCTGGCCCAGCAGTCGCCCCAGCCCGAACGCCAGCCCGGCCCCCAGCACCGTACCGGTGAGCGCCGCAGCCAACCCCGCCACACTGCCGAAAAGCGCTCCCGCAGCGAGATTCAGGACCGGACGCGGAACAAAAACCGTTGTGCACAGGCCGTACGCCACCGCGAACACCACCATCGCGGTCGCCCCGGACAACTGCGCCGACCAACCGCCCGACAAAAGACGCTGCGGCTCCCAGCGCAGCATCGCCACCGCACCACCGGCCAACAGGACGAACAACAACGCCAGCCGCAACCACGGAGAACACACCATCCGCGCACAGCGAGCGGCGAAGCCATGGCCAGAGGCGGCAGGGGCGACCATCCCGGGAGCGTAACCGACCGGCACCTGATAAATCGTTCGACGTCACGGCAACCACCCGGCACCATATGACGCATGTCCCGGTACGCCTTCCTGTCGCTCACGTCCGCAGTCGCGGACGAGCTGAAGGCTGCCGCCAACTTCCTCGCCGTAGCACCCACCCGGGCCGCTGCACCGATGCCCACCAAGGCCATCTCCGCAGCAACCACCCTGGCTACCGCTGCCGCCTTCGACGGCGCACGAAGCTGACCCTCTCCGGATCGTCCGGCGGACCCCGCAGGGGGAGGGTCGGCCCGGCCCAGGGGTCCCCACGGCGCCAAGTCGCCGTTCTCACCGCATCCTTGCGAGGAAGAAAACCATGCCCAAGACGGCATACGTGCGCACCAAGCCGCACCTGAACATCGGCACCATGGGCCACGTCGACCACGGCAAGACCACCCTCACCGCGGCCATCACCAAGGTCCTCAGCGACCGCGGCACCGGCACCTTCGTGCCGTTCGACCGGATCGACCGCGCCCCGGAGGAGGCCGCCCGCGGCATCACCATCAACATCTCGCACGTCGAGTACGAGACCGGCACCCGCCACTACGCCCACGTCGACATGCCCGGCCACGCCGACTTCATCAAGAACATGGTTACCGGCGCGGCCCAACTCGACGGCGCCATCCTCGTCGTCTCCGCCGTCGACGGGATCATGCCGCAGACCGCCGAGCACGTACTCCTCGCCAAACAGGTCGGTGTGCGCCACATCGTCGTCGCCCTCAACAAGGCCGACGCCGGCGACCCGGAACTCACCGACCTGGTGGAGCTGGAGGCCCGCGAGCTGCTGAGCGCGCACGGCTACGACGGCGAGCACGTACCCGTCGTACGCGTCTCCGGCCTGCGCGCCCTCGAGGGCGACCCGCGCTGGACGGAGGCCATCGAGGCGCTGCTCGACGCCGTCGACACCTACGTGCCGACGCCCGAACGCTATGTCGACGCGCCGTTCCTGCTCCCGGTGGAGAACGTCCTCACCATCACCGGGCGCGGCACGGTCGTCACGGGAGCCATCGAGCGCGGCAGCGTACGGGTCGGCGACCGGGTCGCCGTGCTCGGCGCGGACACCGAGACCACGGTCACCGGCCTGGAGACCTTCGGCAAGCCGATGGAATCCGCCGAGGCCGGGGACAACGTCGCGCTGCTGCTCCGCGGGATGCACCGCGACCAGGTACGCCGCGGCCACGTGGTCGCCGCGCCCGGCAGCGTCACACCGCGGCGCCGTTTCACCGCCGAGGTGTACGTGCTCTCCACCGAGGAAGGCGGCCGCCGTACGCCGATCTCCACCGGCTACCGCCCGCAGTTCTACATCCGCACCGCGGACGTGGTCGGCAACCTCGACCTCGGCGAGCGCGGCATCGCGCGCCCGGGTGAGACGGTGACGGTCACGGTCGAACTCGGCCGCGACGTCCCCCTGGAGCCCGGCCTCGGCTTCGCCATCCGCGAGGGCGGCCGCACCATCGGCGCCGGCACGGTCCGCACCCTCACCACCTGACCGCGCCACCCCGCCCAAGCCGCGCCCCGTACTCCCGACAACCCTGCGAGTACGGGGCGCGGCACCACAACTACGTACACGAGGCGCAGCCACGCAGCCCGGCACGACCACCCAGGACGACCCTGGCATGCATGAACAGACTGGTAAGTACCGTACCGTTGCAAAACGGTCAATAAAGGGCATGGGGTCGCGTCAGGGGCAAGCGGCCCCTCACAAACCACCGGCCCGCCGGCCCAGCCCCCACCCGCCAGGCGCAAAGCACTGGCCCGGCACACCCGCCAGGCACCAGCCCCCGGCCCGGCACACCCGCCAGGCACCAGCCCCCGGCCCGGCACAATAGAACGGTGGACGAAGCACCCGAGCCGATACCCGTCACCCGGTCCGTGGATCACGGAACCGCCAAGTTGCTGCCGGACGTCGACCGGCCGCGCGCCTGGCTGCTGACCGTGGACGGCGCCCCGCAGTCGTACGTCGACCTTGATGCGCCCACGCACCTGGAATTCGAGTACGTGCGTCGCCTCGCCCACGTCCTGGACGAGCTCGCCGCCCCCGGGCAGCCGCTCGATGTGCTGCACCTCGGAGGCGGGGCCATGACCTTGCCCCGCTACCTGGCCGCCACCCGTCCGCACTCCCGCCAAAACGTGATCGAAGCCGACCGGGGTCTGCTCGCCCTGGTGACCGAAGCCCTACCGCTCCCTGAGGGCAGCGGTCTCGGCGGTATCGCCGTCCGAGCGCAGGACGCTCGTACGGCGCTCGAGGAGGCGCCCGAAGCGAGCGCCGATGTGATCGTGGCCGATGTCTTCGGCGGCTCGCGGGTGCCGGCCCATCTCACCTCGGTCGAGTACGCACGGGCCGCCGACCGGGTGCTGCGGACAGACGGCCGCTACATCGCGAATCTCGCCGACAGCGCACCCTTCGACTTCCTCCGCAGCCAACTCGCCAACTTCGGCACGGTCTTCGAGCATCTGGCGCTCATCGCTGAGCCCTCGGTGCTCCGAGGCCGCCGGTTCGGCAACGTCGTCCTGGTCGCCTCGCATGTGGAGCTCCCGATTGCGCAGCTGACCCGGCGCACAGCCGCGGACGCCTTCCCGGCGCGGGTCGAGCACGGTACCGCGCTTCGGCGCCTGATCGCCGATGCGCGACCCGTACGGGATGCCGAGGCGGTGGCGTCTCCGGTGCCGCCGGCTGGAGCCTTCAGCGTCGGCTGACCGCGGTGAGCGGCCTCGCCGTGAGGGACCTCACGGCGAGGGACCAAGCGGTGAGGTGCAGGTCAGCGGCAACGTTGGTTGACGGACAGTTGACGGACGGGGTGGCGACGGGTGGGGCAGGGCGGGTAGGGGTGGCGGTTAGTGGCGACGGTCGGTCCGTTGGTCCGTCTTCCGCTCGCCTTCCCGGTCCGCCGCCCTTGCCATCCGTCCCCCCACGGCGGTCGGCGGCCTCATTGCGGGGTTTTGGTTAGCACCGCGATTGGCGCCTTCTGGCGCCTCGCTTTTGGTGGTTGTTTGGTGGGGCCTGGCTGGGGGCTTGGGGTTGGGTCCTGCGTCTGTGCCTTTCGCCTTGGGGCTGGGCCGTGTGTGCCTCCTCTATCTCCGGCAACGATTACGGAGCGTGATTAGTTCCCGTGATTTTATCACTTTCAGTGACTGGAGTGGGAGGGTGAGGGGAGGGAGTGGAGGGCGTAGGTGACAGGGGTGGGGTGTTATGGCGGGTGAGGTGGCGGATGTCGGGGACGCAGAGGACGGCGGCGGTGAGGAGGGCGATCAGGGCTGAGCAGGACCAGAGGGCGGCGGTGCGGCCTATGAGGTTCTGGACAGGGCCGGCGAGGGCGGTGGCCAGGGGGATCATGGAGACCGAGCCCAGCCAGTCGTAGGAAGAGACTCGCGAGAATTTCTCCTCGGGGATCTCCTGATGCAGGGCCATCATCCACGTCACCGAGAAGACCTCGATCGCGATGCCGGTGCCGAACATGAGGGCGGTGAGGCCGGGGGCCGGCAGGGGGATGGCGAGTGCGGCGGACGGGAGGGCGAGCGGGAAGACGCACAGTGCGCCGGTCAGCAGGAGGCGGCGCGGTTTGATGCGGGTCATGAGGAGGGCGCCGAGTGCTGTGCCCGCGCCGAAGGCGGCCAGTGCCAGGCCCCACGGACCCGGGCCGCCCAGATGCTCTTCGGCGACCAGTGGGCCGTAGACGGCCTCGGCTGCCGACACCACCGCGTTGACGATGGAGAACTGCACCACCACCGCCCACAACCACGGTCGCGATGCCACTTCGCGCCAGCCGTCCCGCAGATCGTGGAGGATTCCGCCGCCCGCGGCCCGTTCGGGGATGCCGCGGACGTCGAGGAAGGCGCGTAGCGCCCCGGCCAGGGCGAACGCGGCGGAGTCGACGGCCAGTACCCAGCCGGGGCCCACCGCGGCGACCAGCGCGCCGCCGAGCGCCGCGCCGCCGATGTTCGCGCCGCTCATACCCATGCGGAACACCGCGAACGCGCGGCCCGCCTGCTCCCCGGAGACGCTGGCGAGCAGCATGCCCTCGGAGGCCGGGGCGAAGAAGGCCTGCCCGGTGCCGCCGAGTGCGGCCAATACGGCCATCTGCCACAGGCGTGGTTCTCCGGTCAGGACGAGCAGCGCGAACAAACCCTGCGAGATACAGCTGAGGGCGTTCGCGGCGACCATGACGTGATGGCGGGGGAGTCGGTCGGCGACCGCGCCGCCGATCAGCAGGAAGAGGACGAGGGGGATCGTGCGGGCGGCGGCGACCAGTCCCACGTCGGTGGCGGATCCGCCGGCGGCGAGGACCGCGAAGGCGGTGGCGATCAGTGCGCCAGAGCTGCCGAGGTTCGCGATCACTGTGGCTCCGGTGAGGAGCAGATAGTTACGTCCCGCCCAGCTGGGGCGCGTCCTCGCGTTGTGTAGTTGTCCTGGCCGCATGGGTGTCAACGATATGGGGGGAGGGGGTGGGAGGCGGGCGGAATGACGGGAGCGGGAGCGAGGGGCAGGGAGGGGTGGGCGTCGAGGGGGTCATGGGGAGGGCGGGGCGGGTTTGGGGGTGGTGGATGCGGGGGCTAGCTGGTGTGGGGGCGGGCTTGATCGGGGTCTTCACAACTAAGCTACCGCTAGGTAACATAGCTCGTATGTCTTCTGAGACCCTGCCGTCGATCGGCGAAATGATGGCGGCCTCCGTGCCGATGGTCCGTACGCTGAACCTTGAGTTCACCGAGACCAGTGCCGAGCGCGCCGTGGTCCGCATGCCCGACCAGTCCGACTTCCACAACCACGTGGGCGGGCCGCACGCCGGAGCGATGTTCACCCTCGCCGAGTCTGCAAGCGGGGCCATCGTGATGGCCGCGTTCGGCAGTCACCTCGGCAGGGCGGTGCCGCTCGCCGTGCGTGCGGAGATCGGCTACAAGAAGCTCGCCATGGGGCCGGTGACCGCGACCGCAGAGCTGGGCCGGTCGGTGGCCGAGGTGATCGCCGAGCTCGACGCCGGGGGGCGCCCGGAGTTCCCCGTCAACGTGGCGATATCGCGCGAGGACGGCGCGGTTACGGGTGAGATGAGCATCGTGTGGACCTTGCGGCCGAACAGCTGATGCGGAGAGCTGATTCGGCATAGCGGATTCCGCTTCGCGCTTCACGGGTACCCGCTCCGGCCCTTTCCGTCCTTGGCGGGTACCTGTTTCTTCCGTTTACTCCGTTCCTTCCGTCACGGGGCTCGCGCTCCTTCGGCTCGCCTTCATGGGGCTCGGTGCGCCGCGAGCCGGATGTCGCTGACCGCACGCGGATTCGGCTCTCGGACGGAGCGATCGAGTACGCTGCCCGGGCGCCCTGCGGCGCGTCAGGGGATCGACCGGCACCGGTGTCATGGACACGGAGCCACGGCCCACGGGGGCCCTCAACAGCGGAGGAATCGTCGGTGCACATCCAGGAGTGGCTCGAGACCGTACCGGCCGTGAGCGTCTATCTCCTGGTGGGGGTGGTCATCGGGCTGGAGAGCCTCGGAATTCCGCTGCCCGGCGAGATCGTCCTGGTCAGCGCCGCGATCCTCGCCGCGACCCAGGACCACATCAATCCGTTCGTCCTGGGTGCCTGTGCCTCTGTCGGCGCGATCGTCGGTGACTCCATCGGCTATCTGATCGGTCGCAAGGGGGGTCAGCCCCTGTTGCAGTGGGCCGGCCGTAAGTTCCCCAAGCACTTCGGCCCGGACCATGTCGCGATGGCGGAGTCGAAGTTCGACAAGTGGGGCATGTGGGCGGTCTTCTTCGGTCGCTTCATCGCGCTGCTGCGCATCTTCGCCGGTCCGCTCGCCGGCGTACTGAAGATGCCGTACTGGAAGTTCCTGATCGCCAACGTGCTCGGCGGCATCATCTGGGCCGGTGGTACGACCGCACTGATCTACACCGTGGGCCTGGTCGCCGAGCCGTGGCTCAAGCGGTTCTCGACGTGGGGGCTGGTGGCCGCCGTGCTCTTCGGCATCGGCTCGTTCCTGCTCATGAAGGTCCGGGCGAAGAAGGCGGCCGCGGCCCGCGAGGCGGAGGAGACGCGGGTCGCCGCTACGGTCGACTGAGCGACTGAGCCACTGGGTGACCGCTTGAATCCCGCTGGCTTGTGGGACTTTGCTCACGTAGGTCTGCTTAATAGCAGGCTTGCGGTGACCTAGCAGGCTTGTGAGGGCCTCACGGCATCAGCCAGATGTCGGGGCCGCCGGCACGCCATTCAAAGACTCCGGTGTCGTCCCACACGAACTTGGTGGTGCAGAAACCGGCGCGGCGCAGTTTCGCGGCCACGTCACCGGGGCGCAGCGCCCGTCCCAGATCCTGACCGTAGAGCGTCACACGGCGGCCGCCGGAGGACGGCGGATGGACGATCACGGGGGCACGCTTCATGCCCCCAGGATGCGACCGGACCCACCCTGTCGCATCCCGAAAGCGAGCGTGTTTTTACTCACCGTGACCATCGTGCCTGGTGCTCCTCGTGCCCTGGTGCTCCTCGTGAACATCGTGTCCCTCGCGGCGTCCGGTGGACGCGACCACAGGCTCACCAAGTTCACGGCGTTCACCAGGCTCGCCACGCTCAATGCGCTCACCTCGCGCTCACCCTGCTTTCACCCCGCGTAATCCCCGGCCCGGCGGTCCCGGTTCCCCTCCGGGTTTCTGTCCCGTCCCGTGGGGTGGCGGTGCTGCCACCATGGTTCGCCCGCTTTGGGGTCGGGTGGTGCACTGCCGTTGCGTACCGCGCGGCGCAGGCCGGTGAGCAGGTGACGGGCGCCGGTGATGAACAGGGGGTCGCCGACGAGTTTCTTGGCCGCCAGGGCCTTGCGGCAGGCCCGTAGTGCCGCTGCCGGATCGCCGTGGGTCCGTTCGGCCAGGGCATGGGCGTAGAGGAGCGTCGAGTGGAGCCAGAAGTCGCCGTCGGAGTGCCGGGCCTCCCAGGCGCGGTGAGTCGCCGTCTTGGCGCGCGCCGGGTCGTGCGGTGCCAGGGCGATCGCGAGCAGCGCCCAACTGTGCGCCGGGCCCGGGCCGAACCACGGGTCCCGGGAGTGGTGCCGGGCGGCCTCCTCCAGACATCCCACGGCCGTCGCGGCGTCCTGGCGGTACAGGGCCAGTACGGCGTGGGCATGTGCGATCCGGGCCAGTCCGTCGGAGTCGGCGTGCATCACGGCCGCCCGCCACGCCTGGTCGAGCAGGCCCTCCGCAGTGGCGGTGGCATGTTCCTGTGCCGCCAGATAGCCGGCCAGCCACAGCGCCCGGGCCCGTAGCGCGGTGTCGTCGCGGGAGAGCAGCAGCAGCCGGTGCAGATGGGCCCGCCCCTCTTGCCGGTAGCCGCAGGCCGCCCAGTGGAACCACAGGGAGACCGCGATCTCCAAGGCGGCGAGGGCGTCCTCGGCGTCCTGTGGGGGATGGGTCAGCGCCGCGTCGAGGTTGTGCTGTTCGTCCTCGACGAGACGTACCGCGACCTGCTGGTTCGGTCCCTGCCAGGCGATCTGGGCCTCGGCTGCCACTGCCGCGCACGCCTGCCGGAACCGGCGCCGGGCCGCGGGCTCCTCACCCGCCTCGCGCAGTTGCGACTGCCCGAAGTCGCGGGCGGCGCGCGGGAGTCGGTAACGGGGCGGCAGTGCGACCCCGGTATCGGGATGTGCCCCGCCCGCGTCCCGTACGCATTCGACCACCGAGGCCCTGCGCAGCCGCTCCAGCGCGCCGTCGACGGCCGCTGCAGGAACGTCACTGCTGCTGCAGACGCAGCCGGCGAGCCACGGGTCGAAATCACCGGGGAGGACCGAGAGCCTGGCCCAGACCCGTCGGTCGGTGGGCGAGCAGAGGGCGTAGCCGGCGGCGTGCGCGGCGTAGAGCGAGGTGTGCCGTACGGTCGCCGCCGGCCCCGAGTAGAACAGCGCACCGTCGGCGCCCACCTGGACGGCGAGTTGTGGCAGCGACATCCGGTCGAGTTGGTGCGCGGCCAGGGCGATCGCCAGGGGCGAGCCCTCCAGCGCCTGGCACACCGTCACCAGCAGCTCCGGCGCCGCGGGTCCGGTACGGGTGGCCAGGAGCTCGACGGCCGGCCCGGCGATGCCCTCGCCGAGCGTCACCGGCAGCGGGGCGATCGCCGCGACCCGCTCCTCGGGGAGCCCCAGCGGACGGCGTGCGGTCGCCACGATCCGCAACCCGGGGTCGGCCCGCAGCAGCCGGTGGACCAGTTGTGCGCACTCGTCGAGCACCGGGTCGCAGTCGTCCAGCAGCAGCGTCAAGCGGTGCCGCCGGCAGTGCGCGGTGAGCGCCTTGAGGGACGCATCGCCCGGGAATGGAAAGGGAGTTGAGGGCTTTGGCTGATCTGGCCGTTCTGGCCGGCCTGGCTGTTCCGGCCGTTCTGGCCGGCGTGACTGCTCTGGCCGGCGCGGCTGCTCTGTCCCGGGCCTCGGGTTCGTACGGTCCGCCGCGCCCGCACGCTCACCCCGCTCCGTTCGCTCCGACTGTTCCCCACGCCCCGCCCGCCGCCCGGTCCGTCCGGGGCCCCGGTTGCTGACGCAGGGGTGCGCGGTGCGGAGGGCGAGGGCGCGGGCGGCCTCGCGGGTGGTGGCGGCGTCGGGGAGGCCCGCCGCGCGCAACAGGGCGTCGGTGACGCCCCCGTCGGCCAGGCCGTCCCAGCAGCCCACCCGGACCACCGCGCCGTCGTGCCGGGCGGTGTGCTCCTCCAGGACGGCGCGGGCCAGCACGCTCTTGCCCACCCCGGCGGGTCCGGTGAGGGTCACCAGCGGAGTGGTGTCCAGCAGTCCGGTCAGCTGCTGGTGCTCAACGGCCCGTCCCACCACGGCGGGAAGGGGCGGGCGATCCGGCCACGCGGTCATCGGTCATCCCAACTACGGCGCGGCGTCGCGCCCTTGCTCGGTACGGCACGGCGGTCGCGCCCGTGCGATCCAGCTCTCCACGATGCCAGAACCGACCGTCCGGTAAACACGGAGCGGCCTTACCGAACGAGGGAAACCAGGGTGGTGGCTTTGACGTGGCGGGCCGCCCCCTGGAGGCGGGAGAGGGGACGTGCAGGTCATATGGGGCGGGGCGGGCGCCGGGGGCTCGCGGCGCGAACGTAAAATGGGGTCTTTCGACGGGTGCCGTGGTTCGCCGTGGTGGCGATGTGACTGTCCCCGGCCGGCGCCCAGGACCGAGGAGATCATCCCGATGAAGCGCGTGTTCCTCAGCGCTGCGACAAGTGTGGTGGCCATGGCGGTCCTGGCCGGTTGTGGCGGTGGGGTGGACACCGTCGATGCGTCGGGGGTCCCACGGTTACCGGCCCGTGCCGCGGACGCGATCAACGGGGCGCCCCGGGTGGTGCCGCCGCGCGAGCCGCGCTCGCTCTTCACGCCCTTCCGTACGACGGGGGACGACGGCACCCAGGTCGTCAAGACGAGGTGGCACGGCCGGAAGTCCGGGTTCACCGGCGACATCTGGGCGTGGGTGCCGCCGCAGTACCAGCAGCCCCGGTACGCCAAGAGCGGCTTTCCGGTGCTGATCGCTCTACCGGGTGCGTACGGCTATCCCTTCAACTACTGGGCGGGGGCGCCGTTCGCGCTGGAGGAACGGATCGCGGAGTGGTCACGGGAGGGCAAGACGCTCCCGTTCATCGTCGTGATGCCGGTGCTCAACCCGGAGCGGAAGTACTACGACGGCAGCGACATCCCGGGGCAGCCGAAGATGGGCACCTGGTTGACCGAGGACGTGCCGGACTTCGCGCGGGCCAACTTCCGTACGTACGGCAGCCGTGACGGCTGGGCCTTCATGGGGTCGTCGTCCGGCGGGTTCGCGGCGCTCAAGGCCGTGCTGAAGCAGCCGCGGACGTTCAAGGCGGCGATCGTCAACGGGCCGGACACCGCGCCTGATTCGCCGATGTGGCGGGGGCACCCGGCGGAGATGCGCGCCAACGACCCCCGCCATCTGGCGCGCGTTCTGGTGGCGCGGCGGGAGCCGGAGGTCTATCTGGCCTTCGAACTCGGCAGCAGGGAGGCCGCGGTTCCCGATGTGAAGCGCTTCATCAGGGACTATACGGGTGGGTCGATCCACTCGACGTTGTTCGAAATACCGGACGGTGTACACAGCGCGCACACCTACATCCAGCGGATGCCCGAATCGCTGCACTGGATCAGCGAGCAGATGCAGGGTCCCGTACCGTCGGCCTGACGTCACCGCCGACCAGACCTACCGCCGGCCAGACCTACCGGCGGCCTGACTCCCGCGCGGATCGGGTCGGCGCCCGCCGTGCACGCCCTCCCTCGGCCCCCTGCCTGGCGCCCCGTCGCCAGGGTGGCCGCGCCGGCCGCGACGGCGGAGGGCCCCGGTGGTGCCGCGATCGGCCGGGCCGTGAGAATGGTGCGTGTCCCGGCCGTGGGTGCGGCCGGGTGTCCGTGTGCCCGCTGGAAGGAGAGTCGTGCGGTATCTGCGAGCGGCCGGCCTGCTGCTGGCCGGTTCGGCGCTGCTGACGGGCAGCTTCGCGGCCGGTGAGCGGTGGCTGGGCGAACGGGGCGCGACCAGCGAGGTGGACGGCGTGACTGATGCCGTACCGCGCGACGAGGTGGCCCGCTCCATCTCGGGCCATCTGTCGCTGCCGGTGATCCTCAAGGGGCCGCGCTCGGTCGACTGCGCGCAGGACCTGCGGGCGGTCGAGGGCGCCCGGACCACCTGCACCGCCCATTACCTGCGCGGGACGGACCGCGGCATGACCGTCCGTGTCGTCCGGGTGCGCGGTGGCGAGATCACGTACGTGCACGACGCCCCGCACCGCTGAGTGCCGCCCCTTCCGTCCACGCCACCAGGGGGCGCCGGGCAGCCGGGAGTTGGGCTGCGCGGGCAGTTCGCCTGCCCCGTTCCGCTCATGCCCTTGGGCTCGCCGCCGCCTCCGCCGCGATGCCGCGTGCAGCCTCCACCTGCCGCCTCCCGTCTTCGCTCGCGCTCGTTGCGATCGCTACGGCCTCGGGAGCCGTTGACCTGCTAGCGGTTCGTCAGGAAGTGGCCGAGCGGGTTGCCGCGGGACCGGCAACGGCGCCCAATAGACCCAAAGCGGGCCATTGTTGAATCTCCTTCAGGTGGATAACAGTTCACATCGCCGTTGGACGACGGACGTTGACGTGATGCTAAGATCATCGCACTTGCCAACGGGCTAGTCACCTGCTATGGCAAGAAAAGAAATCCGCGCATTGGCCTATGAAAATCGCCACCCCCGGGGAGAACGATGCCATTAGCCGGCCCTTTGATGGCTCTCTGGCAGGCGACTGCGCGCGGCCGTTCACGTATGTCAGGGATGGTGAGCGATGCTGTGCACCGCAGTCCGGCATACGACATCCGGTGGCTCCGTCGTCCGAAGAGAGTCCTATGACGCCATACTTCCAGGATCCAGCGCTGTGGGCATTGGTCGCTGGCACCCCTGTCGCCGCAACCGCGATTGTTCGCGGACGAATGAAGATCGCGGAGCTGAAAAAAGAGAAGGTTGAACTCAAGCAGCACTACGCGAATCTTGAGGACCGCTACGCGGAGGCCGTGGAGGAGGCGAAGGACCGGGCCGAAGAGGCCACCAAAACCACTCTGAAGGCCGCCATGCGGACCCTGCAAGGTCTGGCGAGTGAGCAGCAGCTGGCGATTTCCAAACTCCAGGAGGCGTATGGCGAGCACAAGATCCTGCAGGATCTGCTCGACATCGACCACATGAATTCGCAGTTCGCGCGGCGGGCCCAGTCCATCGCCGTGCTCTGCGACGGCTGGCTCGGCCGGCGCCGCCAGGACGCCTCGCTCTACGACGTGGTCCGCAGTGCGAAGGGACGTATTCGTCACTTCACGCGCGTCGAGATCCGGTCGCAGAGCCATTTCGGCATCGTGAGCCGTGCCGTGGAACCGGTGGCGCTGGTGCTCGCCGAACTGCTGGACAATGCGACCAGCTATTCGGCACCCGAGACGGTCATCGAGATCAATATCCGGCCGGTGCCCAAGGGTGTCTGCATCGTCGTCGACGACGCCGGTGTCGGCATGAATGAGGAGGAGAAGGCGCGGGCCGCCCGGCTGCTGTCCAGCGAGAATTCCGCGAGCGTCTCCAGCCTCGGTAATCCGCCGCAGTTCGGTTTCACCGTCATCGGTGTGCTCGCCGCCCGGTACGGCTTCAGCGTCTCGGTCGACTCCACTTCTCCGTACGGCGGCGTGCGCGCGGTCGTCCTGCTCCCCGACGATCTGCTCACGTCCCTGCACGAGCCGGAGGAGAGCCCTGCCGTGGCCGCGTCGACACCGTTGCCGCCCGAGAATCGTCCTGGTCAGGCCCCTGAAGTCGCCGCACATGGCTACCGCGGACAGGCCCCTTCGGCCCCTGCCGCGCCGCCTGCTCCGGCCGCCGCGCCGGCGGAGCCGGAGACCACCGCGGGCGGGCTGCCCAAGCGCCGCCGCCGCGGCGCGATATCCATCGTGCCGGCCGAAGCCGAGAACGACCGGACTCCGGCCCGGGACAGCGCAAGGGCCGCATCCGTGATGGGTGCATTCCAGCGCGGCACCCAATCCGGTCGTCGATCCACCGATGCAAGCAGTGAAGGGCATGAGGTTCAGTGAACTACGATCTGTCGTGGATGCTTGACAGTGCTCTGGAATTGCCCGAAGCGCAGCATGCCATTCTCGTCTCCGCCGACGGCCTTCTCATGGCCCGTTCGAAGGACGTCGGCCGGGATCACGCCGACACCGTCGCCGCCGCCATGAGCGGAATGCAGTCACTGAGCCGTACGGTCGCCGACTTCTGCAACGGCGGCGCGCCCACAGTCCGTCCGCAATGGCGTCAGACGCTGGTGGAATTCGACCATGGCTGGGTTTTCCTGATCTCGGCCGGTGAAGGCGCCTATCTTGCGGTTTCGGCGTCGCCCGATGTCGACATGGCAGAGATCACCTTCCGCATGCAGCAGCTGGTGGGCCAGCTCGGCAAGGCACTGACCAGTCCGCCGCGTGAGAGGGCCGATATCCAGCCATGACGACCGATGACGAGCCGGAGCTGGAACAGGAAGCAGCTGAATTAGTACGGCCGTACGTCATCACCAACGGCCGTGATCTCCTTGATGATCAGGAGTTCTCGCTGATCACCCTGGTCACCGTGCACCCGGAACCGCCCCGCACCAGGCCGCTCGACCCGGAGCGGCTGAGCGTACTCGACCTCTGTTCGGGCGGTTTCCTGTCCATCGCCGAAATTGCCGGGCACACCCGGCTCCCGATGGGCGTCGTCAAGATTCTGGTGTCCGACCTCGTACACGAGGGCCACCTCTGTTCCCGGGCGCCCGTACCCAGCGCCCAGCTTGTCGACCGGAAAATTCTTGAGGAGGTGCTGCATGGGCTCCAGGCCCGCTTTGGATGACGGCGTGTACCTGCGCAATTCAGTGCAGACCGCGGCGAAGATCCTGGTGGTAGGGCACTTCGCGGTGGGGAAAACGACGTTCATCGGGACGATGTCGGAGATTCCTCCGCTGCGTACCGAAGAGGTAATGACCCAGGCCGGCCAGGGAATTGACGACCCGAAGGGCGCGCCGGGCAAGACCACGACGACCGTCGCCATGGACTTCGGCCGGCTCACCCTCAGCGACCAGCTGGTCCTGTATCTGTTCGGAACGCCCGGGCAGCAGCGCTTCGTTCAGGTGTGGGAAGACATGACGCGCGGGGCGCTGGGGGCGCTGGTCCTGGTGGACCCCCAGCGTCTTGAGGAGTCCTTCCCTGTCATGGACCTGGTGGAACACTACGGAATCCCGTACGCCATCGCCGTGAACCGCTTCGACGGGACCCCCGCGCATTCGGTCGACGAGATCCGCGAGGCGCTGGACCTGCTCCCTGAGACGCCTGTTGTCCACTGTGACGCGCGGGACCAGCGTTCTTCGGCAGATTCCCTGATCGCGCTCGTCCGCTATCTCCAGTCCCGCCTCAACTAGGAGTTCAGGCATGCATTCTCCTTCGGAATTCGAGACTCCGCCGCCGGGCTGCCCGGCCCATGCCGACGGCATGAGAACGTCCCTGTACGGCCCGGAATTCGCCGCGGACCCGCACGGTTTCTACGAGCGTCTCCGGCAGTACGGCCCCGTCGCCCCCGTCGAGCTCGCCCCCGGGGTGGAGGCGGAACTCGTCACCGACTACGCCACCGCGCTCCACGTACTCCAGAACCCGGACACCTTCGCCCGTGACTCCCGCCGCTGGCGCGCCCTGAACGAGGGCCGGGTGCCGCTGGACAGCCCGGTGCTCCCGATGATGATGTACCGGCCGAACTGCATGTTCTCCGACGGTGCCGACCACCTGAAACTGCGTCAGGCCGTGACGGACAGCTTCGCGCGCCTGGACATGCACCGGGTGAGCCGGCACGTCGACCGGGTCGCCGCCTACCTGATCGACCAGTTCGGCTTCCGTGGCAAGGCCGACCTGATCAGCGACTACGCCCAGGTGCTGCCCCTGCTCGTCTTCAACGACCTGTTCGGCTGCCCCGCGGAGCTCGGTGACCGGCTGATCAGCGCCATCTCCAACCTCTTCGACGGCGTCGACGTGGAGCGGGCCAACGAGGCCATGGCGGGGGCGCTCTTCGAGCTGGTCACGCTGAAGCGCACCAGCCCCGGTGAGGACATCACCTCCTGGCTGATGCAGCACCCGTCGCAGCTGTCGGACGAGGAGATGGTCCACCAGCTGGCCCTCCTCATCGGGGCGGGCACCGAGCCGGTGCAGAACATCATCGGCAACGCGCTGCGCCTGCTGCTGTCCGACGAGCAGTTCGCCGACGGCCAGCAGGGTGCCGGCGTCCTGGTCGAGGACGCCATCAACGAGGTGCTGTGGAACAGCCCGCCGATCGCCAACTACGCCACCCACTACCCGGTGCACGACGTGGAGGTCTCCGGCACCAAGCTGGCGGCCGGCACGCCGGTCCTGATCAGCTTCGCGGCGGCCAACGCGGACCCGAGCCTGTCCGCCTCACGGCAGACCTTCAGCAAGCGGGCCCACCTGGCCTGGGGCGCCGGAACGCATGCCTGTCCTGCCAAGGACCCGGCGCTGCTCATCTCCATCAGGGCCATCGAGAAGCTGCTGAACACGCTGCCCGACGTCGAGTTGGGCGTGCCGGCGGACACCCTGACGTGGCGGCCCGGCCCGTTCCACCGCGCTCTCATCGCGCTGCCCGCCCGCTTCACCCCGGTGCGCCACACCCGCGGTGAGGCGACGCCGGGCGGCGGCAGCGACCCCCGGCCGGGAGATGCGTCGGCCCAGCAGGACAAGGGCAGGTCGCAGAAGGGCAGCTGGTGGAGCGGGTTTCTCAACTGGTGGCGTGTGTGACGTTGCTGACAGAGTAAATGTTCATTGACCGCATGAATGTTCAAGCTCGGGGGTATGCAGCGTTGGCGTTTACTGTGTGATCTTCTGGAAGAAGGTGTCGCTGTGGAGCCCGCTCTGGCCACTGCCCCCGTTGACCGGCGCAGCGTGGTTTCGCTCTTCTCCCGTCTGCGTACGGGAGTTGGTCAGGCAAATCCCTTGCCCTGGTATGTGAAGCTCAGGGAAATGGGGGATATTGTCCCGGCGCCTTGGGGCGGGCACCTGGCGACTTCTTACGCTCTGTGCCACCAGGTCCTGCGCAGCAGAGCATGGCGGGTGCCGGACAGCGGCTGGCGGGCCCGCCAGGTCGATGCGGCGCGCTGGAAGGCACCCGCATCACGCCAGATGGGCGGCACCCTGCCCATGCTCAACCCGCCGGATCACACCCGGATGCGGCGGTCGGTGGGAAATGTCTTCGACCGCCATTCCCTGGCGGTGATGAAGAGTTCCATCGAGCGTACGGTGAATCGGCTGCTCGACCGCCTGGACGAGGAACTCGCCTATGGCCCAGCCGATTTCTGCGCCCTCGTCAGTGACGAATTGCCGGTGATAACCATCGGCGAATGGCTGCAACTTCCGCCGGCCGATTACCCGTTGCTGCGATCGCTCACCCACGACCAGGTATTCACCCAGGAGCTGTTTCCGACCCGGAGTCAGCTTGCGCTTTCCGACCGGGCCACCGGTCAATTGCGGGAATATTTCACCGCTCTGATCCGTGACCGCAGGAGGAATCCCGGGACGGACCCGGTCTCGTCCTGGCTCGCCGTCTGGGACGACCTCGAACCCGACCGGGCGGCCGCCGACGAGGCCGTTTTCCACCTTGCGCTGTTCATGGTGCTGGCCGCGCTGGAGACCACCGCCCACGTCCTCTCCGGGGCGGTCCGCCTGCTCCTGGAGCACCCGCGCCAACGGGACTGGCTGCGCACCCGGCCCGAGCACATACAGGGCGCCATCGACGAGGTCCTCCGCTACGACGCCCCGATACACATGATCAGCCGGGTCGCTCCGGAGGACACCGTGCTCGCCGGGGTCACCATCCGCGAGAACGAGATGGTGCAGCTCATGGTCGGCGCCGCCCACCACGACCCGCGTCAGTACGCGGACCCCGAACTCTTCGACATCCGCCGGCGGTCCCCCCACCTCAGCTTCGGCGGCGGCATCCACTTCTGCCTCGGCAACGCGCTCGCCCGTATGGAGGCGGAGTGCCTGCTCACCGCGTTGCTCCGGCGCCTCCCCGGCCTGCGGCTCGCGGGTGCGCCCGGCTGGGCGTCCCGGGTGGCCTTCCGCCGCCTGATCACACTTCCGGTCGCCCGTGCCTGAGTCGCCCGGTGGACCGGGCTCCCACGAAGCGTGGAACAACGAACAAGGAACCGCCATGATGCACGACTTCAAGTCCCTCCTCGTGTCCCAGGAAGGGCCCGTCCTCCGGGTGCAGTTGAACTGCCCGGAGACCGGCAACGCCATATCCGGACCGATCCTCGACGAGCTGCTCGCGGTCCTGGGGGCCCTGGACGACGAGACCGGCATCAGGGTGCTGGTCCTCTCCGGCGCGGGCGACGACTTCTGTCTGGGCGGCGACCGCGCGGAATTCCCCGCCCTGCTCGCGGCCGACCCGAGTGGGGTGGAGCTGCGGGCGCTCGCCAACAAGGCCCGCCGGGTGTGTGACGCCCTCGCGACCACCGATGTCGTGACCATCGCGCGGCTGCACGGCGGCGTGGTCGGGGCCGGTGTGGGGCTCGCCGTCTTCTGCGATCTGCGGGTCGGCGCGGACAACTGCCGCTTCCGGCTGCCGGAGCTGGGCCTGGGCGTGCCGCCCGCCTGGGGCGGCATCATGCCGCGGCTGCTGAGCGAGGGAGGCGCCGCCCGGGTGCGCGAGCTGATACTCACGGCCGACAACTTCGACGCCGTCACCGCGCAGGAGCTCTCCCTCCTCCACAAGGTCGTCCCCGCCGATCAGCTCGACAGTACCGTCACGCGCTGGACCAAGCCGCTGATCCGCCGGTCTCCCGCGGCCCTGCGGACCGCCAAGCTCATGATGAACGGGTACGCAGGCGCCCACCGCCTCGCGGACGCCTCCCTCTTCGACGCCGAGCTGCTGTCGTCGGCGCTCACCGTCGCCGCCTCCGTCGGACGCCGCTGAGGTTCCTCCGCGGCGTCGCCGAGGCCCTCCACGAGCCCTCGCGACGCCCCCGGCCGCGGCGCGGTCCCCACGCCCGCCCCGCGGCCCCCGCCCCGGCGTGCCTCAGTCCGCCGTCATCGCTTCCCGGTGCCCGGCCGCCAGTTCCAGGTACATCGCCGCATTGACCCGGATCATCTCGCGCTCCTCGGCGGTCAGTTCGCGCTTGACCTTCGCCGGTACACCGGCGACGAGGGAGCCGGGCGGCACCTGCATGCCCTGCGGGACCAGTGCCTGGGCGGCGACCAGGGAGCCGGCGCCGATGTGGGCGCCGTTCAGGACCGTGGCGCCCATGCCGATGAGGACGTCGTCCTCGACGGTGCAGCCGTGCAGCACCGCGTTGTGGCCGACCGAGACCCGGTCGCCGACGGTCACCGGGAAGCCCGGGTCGACGTGGACGGTGCAGTTGTCCTGGATGTTGCTGTCGCTGCCCAGCACGATCGGGCCGCAGTCGGCCCGCAGCACCGCGTGGTACCAGACGCTGGCGCCCGCGGCCAGGGTGACCTCGCCGAGCACCACGGACGTCGGGGCGGTGAACGCCGTCGGATCCACGTTCGGCTCCTTGCCGCCCACCGGTGAAATCAACGCCCGTTCCGCCATCCTGGATCTCCTCGCCGTTTGTGCGCCGCGCCTCCAGCACCGTAGATGACCCACGGGCCGGGGGGCCGGGCCGTCGGCCGGTAGGGCGAAGATCACAGCCCGGCGCGCGGTCCGGCACCCGGGGTGCTGAGTACGGTGTGCGGGTGCCGATCAACCAGAACGTGTTCTCGTCCTTGGCGGCCTGGCGGCGCCGGGCCGTGTCGCGCGCCGTCCACCGCGGCGCGCGCTGGGTGCGCGAGGCCGCGGCCGTCACGGCCGGCCGGCCGGGACCGTACCGCTTCCGCCGGATCGGCACCGGCACCCGGCTCGCGTTCCCGCAGGGCACCGTCTTCGGCGACCCCTGGATCGAGATCGGCGACCACTGCATCATCGCCCAGGACGTGACGCTCACGGCGGGCATGATGCCGGACCTCGACCTCGGCCCGGAGCCGATCCTCACGCTGGGGAACGGCGTGGTCCTCGGCCGCGGCAGCCATGTGATCGCCGATGTCCGGCTGACGATCGGCGACGACTGCTTCTTCGGCCCCGGTGTGTACGTCACCACCACCAACCACAGTTACGACGACCCCGAGGTGCCGGTCGGCAAGCAGTGGCCGCGCAGCGACCCGGTCAGCATCGGCCCCGGCAGCTGGATCGGCACCGGTGCCGTCATCCTGCCCGGTGCCCGGCTGGGCCGGAACGTGGTGGTCGCGGCCGGCGCCGTGGTGCGCGGTGAGGTTCCCGACCACGCGGTGGTCGCCGGCGCGCCCGCCAAGGTCGTCCGCCGCTGGGACCCGGCGACGGGCTGGCAGCCGCCGCTGCGCACCCCGGCGCCGGTGCCGATCCCGGACGGCGTCACACCGGCGCAGCTGCTGGCGCTGGGGGAGTGGGCGGCGGACGGGATCACGGCGCCCGCCGGGGAGGCGTAGCGCCGCGGCCCGACGGATTGTCAGCCGCCGGAGGCGAGCAGCACCGAGCCGACCAGCGCCAGGGAGGCGCCGGCCGTCTGGATGGCCCGCATCCGCTCCTTGAGGACGCCGAGCGCGGCGAGCGTGGTGACGACGGGGTAGAGCGAGGCGAGCACCGCGGCCATGGTGACCGGGCCGTGCTGGGCGGCGAGGGAGTACGTGCCGTTCGCGGCGACGTCCGCGATGCCCACGAAGGCGAGCATCGGCAGCGAACCCTTGAGGGCCGCGAACCTGCCCTCGGGCAGCGCCGGGGTGCCGCGCCGCACCGCCGCGTACAGGGCGGCCCCGCCGACCGCGACATTGCACACCCGCTGGACGAAGAGTGCGAGGAACAGCCCGGTCACGGTCGTGGACGCCTCCGATATCAGTGCCATCACCGCACCGAAACCGAGCGCCGAGACCAGCGTCAGCACGATCGTCTGGCGGGCGATGGACGCGCCGCCGATCTTCGGGCCGCCGGCCAGCAGCACTCCGACGACCGCCACGACCATGCCGGCGCCCTGCAGCAGCCCGGGCCGTTCGCCCGCCACGAAGCCGACGCCGAGCGGTACGAGCACCGTGCCGAGCGCGGCGAGCGGGGAGACCACGCCCATCGGCCCGAGCGCCAGGGCGCGGTAGAAGCAGAGCATCGCGGCCGGGCCCACGACGCCCGCCCCGACCGCGAACCACAGCTGCGGACCGGCCTCCCGCCAGCCACCCGTCGCCACCACGATGGCGCCCAGCACCACGGCGGCCAGGGCTTGCGAGACCACCACTACGGTCAGCGCCTGGAATCGTCGGGTGAGCAGTCCGCCCCCGAAGTCGGCGAGCCCCCAGAGGAGGCTGGTGGCCAGGGCGAAGACCGCTGTCATGGTGAAACCTCGCAGTACAGTGAACCGGACGCTGAAGTACACCACACCGTAGTCCAACAAAATGAACTGCGGCATCTAATTTATTAGCCTCGACTTGGACGGACCGTGACGGACCTCGACCAGCTCACGCAGTCGCTCGCCCGCAACCTCAAGCACTGGCGCGCCGAGCGCGGCTTCACCCTGGACGCCCTGGCGGCCCGCGCCGGCGTCAGCCGCGGCATGATCATCCAGATCGAGCAGGCCCGTACCAACCCGAGCGTGGGAACCACCGTCAAGATCGCCGACGCGCTCGGCGTCAGCATCACCACGCTCCTCGACTACGAACAGGGCCCCCAGGTCCGCATCGTCGGGCCGGGCGAGGCGGTCCGCCTGTGGTCCACCGACGCGGGCAGCTTCACCAAGCTCCTCGTCGGCGCCGAGGCACCCGGCCCCTTCGAACTGTGGGACTGGCGCCTGATGCCCGGCGACGGCAGCACCTCCGACCCCCATCCGCCCGGCACGGTCGAACTGCTCCACGTCCGCGCCGGCACCCTCACCCTCGTCGTCGACGGGGTCGACCACACGGTGCCGGCCGGCGCCTCGGCGACGTTCGAGGCCAAGGTCGCGCACGGCTATCGCAACGACGGAACCGAACCGGTCGAGATGACCATGTCCGTGATCATCCAGCTCGCCCGCTGAGACGGTCCCGCGGCGGCCGGCCGCGGCTGTTAACTTGGCGCCATGCCCGTCCCGATGGATGCCTTTGACGAGGTCCGGCCCGCCGTCGAGTGCCTGGACCTGCTGACCGAGCCCGTCGCCGCGGCGGTCCGCGCCTGGAGCGGCTCCGTACCGGTCGAGGAACTCCGCTTCGTCGACACCGACCCGGCCATCGCGGACACCGCCCTGCTCGTCGAGCACTACGGCCCCTGGCTGCTGGAGCAGTCGGCGAACTGCGTGGTGGTCGCCGGCAAGCGCGGCGGCGAGACCACCCTGGCCGCCTGCGTCGTCCTCTCCCACACCCGCGTCGACGTCAATGGTGTGGTGCGCCGCCAACTCGGCGCGCGCAAGGCGTCGTTCGCGCCGATGGACCGGGCGGTCGGCGAGAGCGGCATGGAATACGGCGGCATCACCCCCGTCGGCCTGCCCGCCGGCTGGCCGCTGCTCGTCGACGCCGCCGTCGCCGACACCCCGTACGCCCTGATCGGCAGCGGCAGCCGCCGCGGCAAGCTCATCGTCCCCGGCAAGGCACTGGCCGAACTCCCCGGCGCCACGCTCCTGGACGGCCTGGGCATCGCCTAGTTGCGGCCTTCCGGCCCCCGGTCGGACCAAGACGGCCCCGGGTGTCGGTGCCGGCGCCTAGCCTGCGGTACATGACGATCGACGACGAGAGGCTGACGCGGCTGCGGACCGCCGCGACGGCCGGTGCTGCCGAGGCCGCCTTCGCGCTGGCGCGGCTGCTGTGCCTGACGGCCACCGGCCCGGCGCACGCGCCGGAGGGCCTCGAAGGCCCCGGACAGAGCTGGCCGGAGGAACCCTGGCTGCGCGCCGCTCTCGGCAGCCATCCCGGTCACGTGCCCGCCATGACCCTGCTGGCCGGACGGCTGGCCCAGCAGATCGACTTCTGGCAGAACATGCACGAGCTCAACCCCGAGGCCGCCGAGGCGTACGGAGAGGACGATTCCACTCTCGCCCGGCGGCAGACCGAGGCGGACGGACTCCTCGCCCGGGCAGGCGCCGCCGGGCCCGGGCACCACGGCGCCGGCCCGTACAGCTTCTACGTGCTGGACGACACCGGCTGGAGCGGCTCGACCGCGCACCGCGCGACGATCGTCGCGTCCCGCCCCGAGGAGCTGCGCTGGGCGTGCGACCAGTGGTTCTCGGTCGTCGGCGGCTGCGGGCTGAGCGGGGCGCCGACCCTCACCGCGTACACGCACGGCGAGGAGACGCGCGTCGTCCACCTCGCCGAACACTTCGACCGGACCGTCGACTGGGACGCCGTCGCCCTCCCGCCGCTGACCGGTGAAGAGTTGCCTGCCGGGCTTGCGGTGCCCGGCAGCGGCCTCCACTACGGCTTCGCGGCCCGGGTGGATTAGGGCACCGGGTGGAGAGGACGGATGCCTCCGGGCGGGCCGTGCGCCCGCTCAGCCGGCCTTCCGCCGCACGCCCGCGCGCAGGTCCAGCGACAGCGGTGTGGAGTGCTCGTGGAACCCCAGGCTGCGGTACAGCGGTTCGGCGCCGTCCGTGGCGTGCAGATCGACGCGGCTGACGCCCTGCTCCGCGAACCAGCCGAGCAGGGCCTCGGTGGTGGCACGGGCATAGCCGCGGCCCCGATAGCGCGGGTCGGTACAGACGTTGAAGACGAAGCCGAAGCGGCCCGTGGGGTGGCCCGGCGCGGGCAGCCGCTGCTCCACCGTCCCGACCGCACACGCCGCCAGATGCGGCGCACCGGCCGCCTCGTCGCCCGCCACCACGAACGCACCCAGTCGCGCCTCCGGCCCGGACAGCAGCCGGTGCGCCACCGCCTCCGCCTCGCGCTCCCAACTGCCGGGCCGGTCCTCGCCGTTCATCGCCCGGAACATCAGCCGGCGCAACCGGACCAGCTCGGCGGCGTCCCCGGGGGCGGCGGCCCGTATTTCGCTCATGTACGGACGCTAGCGGACGCCCGGCTCAGCCCAAACGCGGTATCTCAATGGCCGGACAACGGTCCATGACCATGTCGAGACCGGCATCGCGCACGCGGTTCCAGGCCGCCTCGTCGACCACGCCGAGCTGGAACCAGACGGCCTTCGCGCCGGCCGCCACCGCCTCGTCGGCGACCGGCCCCGCCAGCTCGCTGTTGACGAACACATCGACCACGTCGACCGGGAACGGGATGGCGTCGAGCGAGGGGTAGCCCGGCTCGCCGTGCACCGTCTCGGCCTTCGGGTGCACCGGAACGATGCGCTTGCCGTAGCGCTGCAGCACCTCGGCGACGCCGTACGCGGCGCGCCGGTCGTTGTTCGACAGGCCCACGACGGCCCAGGTGTCGCCGAGCTCGGTGAGGATCCTGCGGATCGTACTGGGATCGCCGTACACGCACTGCCTCCTGCTCAGGGAAGGTTCTCGTGCGGATCAACGGCCGGCACCGCCGGAAGATTCCCGCCCGGGCCCCGGCGGGCGCGCCCGTGGACGCAGGCGCCCCGCCCGAAGGGGAAGGCGGGCGGGGCGGGTTCTTTAGTGGGGCGGGGCGGAGGCGGTCAGCGGCGGGCGCGGACGACCGTGCCGCCGGCCAGTCCGGCGCCGACGACGGTGCTGCCGGTGGCGGCCCGGGCCGGCTTGCCGATCGCCCGGCCGCCGCCCACCGGTTCGGCGCCGGCGGCCGCGGTGCCGGGTCGCAGCGCCCCGTTCGCGGCCGCGCTCCGGGCCTCCTCCGGCGCCTCCGCGGACGTCCCGGCCAGCGCGGCACGCAGTTCCTCGGTGTCGACCAGCATGCTCACCGGACCGGTCGGGTTCAGGTACAGCGCATGGCCCGGAGGAAGCTGGTCGACGAGGTCGGCCACCGGACGCCGGTCGTACAGCAGCCGGCCCACCGACTCCAGGTAGCCCTCCGAGGTGTAGACCGGGATCACCGGGGTGCCCTCGGGCGAGGCGGCGGCCAGCGGGCTGCCGGTCGCGGTGACCAGGACGGACACCTCGGCCCGCGCCAGCGCCGCGGTGACGTCCTGGCCGGGCCCGTAGCCGGTCGCGGCCAGCTGCACCGCGCGGTCCACCGGGTCGGCCGGCTCCGACCACTCCAGCATCTGCGGCGACGGCCGGTACTCCGGGTTGTCCCGCCACTCCTCGATCTCACCGGTCGGCCCGGAGCGCCACTGCCCGATCAGCGCCCAGAGGGGCGGCGGCCCCTCGCCCTGCCACGTCAGATCCACCAGGGCCAGCCAGTGGTCGGGCGCCTCGCGTGCCGCCTCGACGACCTCCGGCGGGGGCTCGGGCATGTCCTCGCCCGTCAGCGGCTCGCCCGCCGTCATCGCCGACTGTGTGCTCTCTTCCATGCAGCCCTCCGCCAACCCGCCGTTCGGTTCCTGCGCGTACGAGCGGGGCCCCGGAAACACGAGGCTCTCGCACGGGCCTCACCCTGCCCACGGCAGGCTCCGACGTCTCCCCGACGCACCGTGCGGACGGGGCGGGTACGCCGCCTGGCCGTGCGGACTGCGCCCGTCCGGCGGACCCCCGTGCCCTTTTGGCGGACGGCCCCGCGCGGCGCGGGCCGCCGGGCCCGGAGCCCGTTGTCACAGGGGCCGCATAGGCTGGAGCGATGCAGGAGCAGTACCGCACGCTCGCGCGCGAGGGTGTCCACGAGATCGAGATCAACAAGTCCCGCTTCCTCTGCGCGCTCGCGCCCGTCGCGGACGAGACCGAGGCGCAGGACTTCCTCGCGCGCATCCGCAAGGAGCACCCCACCGCACGCCACCACTGCTGGGCGTACGTCCTCGGCGCGGACGGCGGCGTGCAGAAGGCCAGCGACGACGGCGAGCCGGGCGGCACCGCGGGCGTCCCGATGCTGCAGATGCTGCTCCGCCGCGAGGTGCGCTACGTCGTCGCGGTCGTCACCCGCTATTTCGGCGGCATCAAGCTCGGCGCCGGCGGGCTGATACGCGCCTACGGCGGCGTCGTCGGCGAGGCCCTGGACGCGCTGGGCACGGTCACCCGGCAGCGCTTCCGGCTGGCCACGGTCACCGTCGACCACCAGCGGGCCGGCCGGGTCGAGAACGACCTGCGGACCACCGGCCGCGCGGTGCGGGAGGTGACGTACGGGGCGGAGGTGCGCATCGAGGTGGGGCTGCCGGAGGCCGAGGTGGAGGCGTTCCGCGGCTGGCTCGCGGACGCGACGGCCGGTACGGCCCGGCTGGAGCTCGGCGGCAAGGCGTACGGGGAGCTCTGATCGGCGGCGCGGCCTACGGGGGAGGCGGCCGGCCGCGGCGGCCGGTGTGACGTCAGCTCCGCGGTCACGGCGGAAAGTCCGGTCCGTGCCGGTGCGCGGCGGTGCCGGGCGTGTCAGCCTGTGGCGCGGCGACGGGTGCCGCACCGGCGAGCGGCGGGGGCCCGGGCTCCGCCGTGCCGGCACGAGAAGGGGGCCGCCGATGCCTGAACTCCTCGACGAGCGGGCGGGATTCGTCCGCCGGATCGGCCTGTTCCAGGCCACCGCCATCAACATGAGCCAGATGTGCGGCATCGGCCCGTTCGTCACCATCCCGCTGATGGTGGCCGCCTTCGGCGGACCGCAGGCGGTCATCGGATTCCTCGCCGGCGCCGTCCTGGCGCTCGCGGACGGGCTGGTTTGGGCCGAACTGGGCGCCTCGCTGCCCGGCGCCGGCGGCAGCTACGTCTACCTGCGGCAGGCGTTCCAGTACCGCACCGGCAAGCTGATGCCGTTCCTGTTCGTCTGGACGGCCATGCTGTTCATCCCGCTGGGCATGTCCACCGGCGTGATCGGCTTCGTGCAGTACCTCGGCTATCTGTGGCCGGGGATGAGCCAGGGCCAGGGCGATGCCGTCGGGCTCGTGGTCACGGTGGGCATCGTGGTGCTGCTGTGGCGGCGGGTGGAGCGCATCGCCCGGCTCACCGTCGTCCTCTGGGTGGTGATGATCGCCGCCGTCGTCCTCGTCATCATCGCCGCGTTCACCCACTTCAGCCCGGAGCGCGCCTTCAGCTACCCCGCGCACGCCTTCGAGCTGACGGCCGGTCATTTCTGGGTGGGCTTCGCGGCCGGGCTGACCATCGGCATCTACGACTACCTCGGCTACAACACCGTCGCCTACATGGGCGCCGAGATCCGCGATCCCGGGCGCACCGTCCCGCGCGCGATCATCACCGCCGTCCTCGGCATCATGGCCATCTACCTGCTGCTGCAGATCGGCACGCTCGGCGTCGTCGACTGGCGGGAGATGCTCGACCCGCACTCCCCGGCGTCCTCCTCCGTCGCCTCCGCCGTGCTGGAGCGGGCCTGGGGCAGGGACGCGGCCGGCACCGTCACCGTGCTCATCCTCGTCACCGCCGTCGCCTCCGTCCTCACCGGGCTGCTCGGCGGCTCCCGGGTCCCCTACGACGCCGCCCGCGACCGGGTCTTCTTCCGCCCGTACGGCACCCTCCACCCGCGCCACCGGTTCCCGGTGCTCGGCCTGCTCACCATGGGGACGGTGATGGCGGCCGGCTTCCTCCTGGGCCGGCACACCGACCTGGCCACCGTCATCCAGCTGCTCACCACCGTCATGGTGATCGTGCAGTCGCTGGCCCAGGTAGCCGCGGTCACCGTGCTGCGCCGCCGCCAGCCGGCCCTGCGCCGCCCCTACCGGATGTGGCTCTACCTGCTCCCCGGGCTCGTCGCGCTCGTCGGCTGGCTGGTGATCTACGGCTACGCGGACCGCAACGCGCCCGGCCGGCACCCCATCGAATGGTCGCTGGCCTGGGTCGCGGCGGGCGTCGTGGCGTTCCTCTGCTGGGCCCGCCGCGAGAAGGAGTGGCCGTTCGGCCCGAAGCGGATCGACGAGCGGTACCTGGAAGGAGACGAGCGCTCCCCGGAAGCGGAGGGACGCGGCGACGGGCACCGGGACGGGCGCGGCGACGGCGGCGACCGCCCGGCCGGGGACGAGGCCGGCGCCGCCGGTGCCGGGGGATAACCCCCGCTCGGGTCTCGTGGCTGCCGGATGGGAGTCCGGGCGCGTCCCCACCACCCTTGTCCCATGACCAGTTGCTCACGACGTGCCCTCCTCCTCAGCCTCTCCGCCACGGCGGTCGCGGCCACCCTGACCGGCTTCGCCCCGCCCGCCCCCGCCGCCACCGGCGCACCCACGCCCCTCGCCTGGCGGCCCTGTGCCCAGCCCGGCGGCCCCGCCGGGCAGGAGTGCGCCGACCTGGCCGTCCCGGTGGACCACCGGCACCCGGACGGCCCGCAGTTGACCGTCGCGGTGTCCCGGCTCCGCAGCGACCGGCCCGCGGCCCGGCGCGGCACCCTGCTGCTGATCCCGGGCGGCCCCGGCGGCTCGGGGGTGCAGCGGCTTGCGCAGAAGGGGGAGGCGCTGCGCAAGGCCACGGCGGGGGCGTACGACCTGGTCGGTCTGGACCCGCGTGGGGTGGGCGGCAGCACCACGGCGAGCTGCGGCCTGGCGCCCGCCGACCGCTATCTGGTGAGCCTGCGCTCCTGGCCCTCCCCGGACGGCGGCATCACCGACAACGCCGCCCGCGCCCGGCGCGTCGCCGACGCCTGCCACCGCAACGGCGGCGCCGTCCTGCGCAGCATCTCCACCGCCAACGAGGTCCGCGACATCGACCGCTTCCGGCAGGCGCTCGGCGAGCGGAAACTCTCGGCCTGGGGCGTCTCCTACGGCACGTACGTGGGCGCCGTCTACGCCCAGAAGTACCCGCAGCACACCGACCGTTGGGTGCTGGACAGCAGCGGCGATCCCGACCCGGCGCGGGTCGAGCGGGGCTGGCTGGCGAACATGTCGGCCGCCGCGGACGACCGGTTCCCCGACTTCGCGGCCTGGGCCGCCGACCCGGCCCGCGACAAGGACGGCCTGCGGCTGGCCGCCCGCCCCCAGGACGTCCGCCCGCTGTTCCTCGCACTGGCCGCGAAACTGGACCGCGCGCCCAAGGAATCCAGCACCCCGTCCGTGCCGCTGACCGGCAACATGCTGCGGCAGGCGCTGCAGAACGCCCTCTACAGCGACACCTTCTTCGCGCCGCTGGCCCGGCTCGTCCAGCAGGCCCAGGACCCGGCCGCCCGCCCGGACCTGCCCGCCGACCTCGCCCGGCCGCTGCCCGACCCCGGCGCCACCGCCATCATGGCGACCCTCTGCAACGACGTGCGCTGGCCGGCGTCGGGCCCCGCCCACCGGCGCGCGGTCGCCGCCGACCGGGCCCGCCACCCGCTCACCGCCGGCATGCCGGTGAACATCACGCCCTGCTCCTTCTGGAAGGACGCGCCGGACGCCCGGCCCACCCGCATCACCGACGACGGCCCGTCCAACGTCCTGATGCTCCAGAACCTCCGGGACCCCTCCACCCCCTACTTCGGTGCCCTGAAGATGCGGCAGGCCCTCGGTGACCGCGCCCGCCTGGTCACGCTCGACCACGGCGGCCACGGCGCCTACCTCGCCAATGGCACCGCCTGCGGCGACCGCACGGTCACCACCTTCCTCACCACCGGCCGCCGCCCCGCCCACGACGTCCGCTGCACGGACCGCGCCACGCCGCCCGCGGCCGGAGCCCGGTAGCCGACGGCGGGCCGCCGACGGCTACCCTGGGCACGGCCGGCCGGCGGACCCCGGACGGCGCACAGAACGGACCGGGAGGGGAAACGTGCAGGTCGGAGCGGTCGGTTGAGATTTCTGCACACCTCCGACTGGCACCTGGGCCGGTCCTTCCACCGGGTCAGCCTGCTCACCGCCCAGCGCGCCTTCCTCGATCACCTCGTCACGACGGTGCGGGACCGGGCGATCGACGCCGTACTCGTCGCGGGTGACATCTACGACCGGGCCGTGCCGCCGCTCGCCGCCGTCGAGCTCTTCGACGAGGCGCTGCACCGGCTCGCGGAGCTGGGCGTCCCGACCGTGATGATCTCCGGCAACCACGACTCCGCCCGCCGGCTGGGCGTCGGCTCGGGACTCATGGCGCGGGCCGGCATGCACCTGCGCACCGACCCGGCCGGCTGCGGCACCCCCGTGCTGCTGCCCGACGCGCACGGCCCGGTCGCGCTCTACGGCCTGCCCTACCTCGAACCCGCCATGGTCCGCGACGCCCTCGGCGCGCCCCGGGCCGACCACGCGGCGGTGCTGGGCGCGGCGATGGACGCGGTGCGCGCCGACCTCGCCGGCCGGCCGGCGGGGACCCGTTCGGTGGTGCTGGCGCACGCCTTCGTCACCGGCGGCGCGGTCAGCGACAGCGAACGCGACATCACCGTCGGCGGCGTCGCCTCCGTCCCCGCGGCCGTGTTCGACGGCGTGGACTACGCCGCGCTCGGCCATCTGCACGGCTGCCAGACCCTCACCGAACGGGTCCGCTACTCGGGATCCCCGCTGGCGTACTCGTTCTCCGAGGCCACGCACCGCAAATCGATGTGGCTGGTCGAGCTCGACGCGGCCGGGGCGGTGCACGCGGAGCGGGTGGACTGCCCGGTCCCGCGGCCGCTGGCCCGGATCCGGGGGCCGCTGGAGCAGCTGCTCGACGACCCGGCACTGGCCGGGCACGAGGACTCCTGGGTCGAGGCGACGCTCACCGACAGCGCCCGCCCGCACGAGCCCATGGCCCGGCTGGCCCGCCGCTTCCCGCACCTCGTCAGCCTGGTCTTCGACCCCGACGAGGGGCCGGCCCGCTCGCTGGCCTCGTACGCCCAGCGGCTGCGCGGCCGCAGCGACCAGGAGATCGCCGAGGACTTCGTGGCGCACGTACGGTCCGGTCGCGCGGCCGACGCGCACGAGCGGGCCGAACTGCGCTCCGCGATCGACGAGGTGCGCGCCCAGGAGATGGCGGGCGAGGGGGCACGATGAGGCTGCACCGGCTGACCGTCACCGCGTTCGGGCCGTTCGGCGACACCCAGACCATCGACTTCGACCGGCTCACCCGGGACGGCCTGTTCCTGCTGCACGGGCCGACCGGCGCCGGCAAGACCTCCGTCCTCGACGCGGTCTGCTTCGCGCTGTACGGGTCGGTGCCCGGGGCGCGGCAGAGCGGCCAGGCACTGCGCAGCGACCTGGCCGATCCGCTGACCCTCACCGAGGTCGTCCTCGAACTCACCGTCGGGGAAAGGCGGTTGGAGATCACCCGGCTGCCCGAGCAGCCGCGGCCCAAGAAGCGCGGCAGCGGCACGACGAGGGAGAAGGCGCAGAGCCGGCTGCGGGAGTTCGTACCGGCCGCAACGCAGGAGCGGGCGGCCGGCGGCGACGGGCACTGGAAGGCGCTGAGCCGCTCGCACCAGGAGATCGGGGAGGAGATCGGGCAGCTCCTGGGCATGAGCAAGGAGCAGTTCTGCCAGGTCGTGCTGTTGCCGCAGGGCGAGTTCGCGCGTTTCCTGCGGGCCGACGCCGAGGCCCGCGCCCGGCTGCTGGGGCGGCTCTTCGACACCCGCCGGTTCGCCGCGCTGGAGGAGCAGCTGACCGCGCGCCGCCGGGCCGCCGCCGACGAGGTCGCGGCGGGCGACGAACGGCTGCTGGCGCTGGCGCACCGGATGGCACAGGCGGCCGGCGGGACCGCGGACGCGGAAGCCGGCGACGCCGCCGTCTTCGCGGGGCTGCTGCCCGCCGCGGACTCCGGCCGGCGTACGGCGGCCTCGGTCCCGGCCCAGGGCGGCGCCGCCGGACGGCGTACCGCGGGCCCGGCCGGGCGTGCCGGACGCGGCACCGGGGCCGCCCCCGCCGAGTCGGACGTACCCGGGCCGGGCGAGCCGGGCTTCGCGGACGCGGTGCTGGCCGGCGCCGCCGTCGCCCGGGTGACCGCACGGGAGCGGCTGGACATCGCCCGCTGTGCGCTGGACCGGGCCGAGGAGACCGAACGGACCGAGGCCGGCCGGCTGGCGGAGGCCCGCGAACGGCACCGGCTCCAGCAGCGGTACGCGGACGCCCGCCGCCGGGCCGATGCGTGTCAGGCCCGGGCCGCGGAACGGGAGGAGACCCGCACGAGGCTGGCCCGGGCCCGGGCCGCCGCGGAGGTGGCGCCCGCGCTCGCCCTGCGCGACGCCGCCGGACGCGACCTGGACGCCGCCCGGCGCGCCGACGCGGAATGCCGCGGCCTCCTGCCGCCGGAACTCGCCGACGCCGCGGGCGACCGACTCGCCAGCCGGGAGCGGGAGTTGCGGGAGGAGCTGGGCTCGCTCGGGGCGGCCCGGCGGGCCGAGCGGCGGGCCGCCGAGATCGGTGCGGAACGGGTCGCGCTGGACCGCGAGGCCCGCGCCGACGAGCAGACCCTGCTGGACGCCGACGAGTGGCTCGCCCAGTGGGACCGGGCCCGCCGCGCCCACCAGCAGCGCATCGAGGCGGCCCAGGAGGCCGCGACCCGCGCCGAGCAGCTCGCCGCCCGCGCGGAACCGGCCGCCGAACGGCTCGCCGCGGCCCGCCGGCGCGACCGGTTCACCGAAGAAGTACGCGCCGCCGAAGGGGAGTTGCTCACCGCACGTGAGGAGTCCGCGGCCGCCCATGAGCGCTGGCTCGACCTCAAGGACCGGCGGCTGCGCGGGATCGCCGCCGAGCTCGCGGAGGGGCTGGCGGACGGCGCGGCCTGCGTGGTGTGCGGCGCCACCGAGCACCCGGCGCCGGCCCGGGCCGGCGCCGGCCACGTCGACCGCGCCACCGAGGAAGCCGCGCTGGCCGCGTACCGCCGGGCCGAGGAGGGCCGCCGGCAGGCGGAGCAGCGCTGCCAGTCCGCCAAGGAGGAGCTGGCCGGCGCCGCCGCCACCGCCGGGGACGCCCCGGTGGCCGAACTCACCGCGCAGGTCGAGGAGTTGCGGGCCGAGCTGGCCCGCGAGCACGCCCGCGGCGCCGATCTGCACGCCGCCCGCGAGGCGCTCGAACGCGCCGAGCGGGAGCACGAACGGCGCCGCACCGAGCAGCAGCAGGCCGAGCGCCGGGCCGCCGCCCGCACCTCCCGCCGCGAGGCACTGGATGCCGAACGCGCCGCGCTGGAGGAGGAGTTGACCCGGGCCCGCGCGGACTGCGCGAGCGTCGCCGAGCGGGCCGGGCACCTGGAGCGGCAGGTGGCCCGGCTGGCCGCCGCGGCCGAGGCGTCCCGTACGGCGCACTCCTGCGCCGAGCGGCTCAAGGAGGCGGACGCCGCGCTCGCCGACGCCGCCTACCGCGCCGGGTTCGACACCCCGCGGGAGGTCGCCGGGGCACTGCTGCGGGACGAGGAGTGGCGGGCCCTGCAGCAGCGGCTCGACGACTGGCAGCGGGAATCCGCCGCGGCCGAGGCGGAACTGGCCGACCCGGAGGTGTCCGCCGCGGCCGCCCTGCCGCCCGCGGACCCGGACGCCGCCCGGGCCGCGCACCAGCAGGCGGCGGCGCGGCTGCGGACCGCCGCCACGGCCCACGCCACCGCCGAGGACCGCGCCGCCGCACTCGACCGGCTCTCCGCGCGCGCCGGGGCCGACGCCCGGGCGCTGGCCCCGCTGCGCGCCGCCCACGACCGCATCGCCCGGCTCGCCGCCCTGGCCGCCGGCACGTCCGGCGAGAACGAGCGGCGGATGCGGCTGGAGTCGTACGTCCTCGCCGCCCGGCTCGAACAGGTCGCGGCCGCGGCCAGCGCCCGGCTGCACCGGATGTCGGCCGGCCGCTACACCCTCGTCCACTCCGACGAACGGGCCGGCGGCACCCGCCGCTCCGGGCTCGGGCTGCACGTCATCGACGGCTGGACCGGCCGTGAGCGGGACACTGCCAGCCTCTCCGGCGGCGAGACCTTCTTCGCCTCGCTCGCGCTGGCCCTCGGGCTCGCCGACGTCGTCACCGACGAGGCCGGCGGCACCCGGCTGGACACCCTCTTCATCGACGAGGGCTTCGGCAGCCTCGACGAGCAGACCCTCGACGAGGTGCTGGACGTCCTGGACTCCCTGCGCGAACGCGACCGCAGCGTCGGCATCGTCAGCCATGTCGCGGACCTCAAGGCCCGCATCCCCGCCCAGCTGGAGGTCGTCAAGGCCCGCACCGGCTCGGCGGTGCGGCACCACGTGCGGCACTGAGCCCCGGGGGAGGGCGGGGCGCCCCGGTCAGTGGCCGACCGGCCGGCGCAGCAGCGGCGACGAATACACCACGCTGGTGGTCACCGCGCCGAGCGCGCCGATCCGCCCGGACACCTCTTCCAGATGCTTCATGGAACGGGCCGCGACCTTGATCACGAAGCAGTCGTCGCCCGTGACGTGGTGCGCCTCCAGGATCTCCGGCGTCGTCTCCAGCAGATCATGGAACGGCTTGTAATTGCCGTTCGGGTAGCGGAGCCGTACGAAGGCCAGCACCGGCAGACCGATCCGCTCCGGGTCGACCACCGCCGCGTACCCCGAGATCACCCCGGCCTCCTCCAGCCGCCGGACCCGCTCGGTGACGGCACTGGCGGACATGTTCACGGCGCGGGCCAGCTCGGCGTAGCCCGCGCGGCCGTTGCGCTGCAGGACGTCGAGGATGCGCCAGTCGGTGGCGTCGGGGGAATATCCGGTCATCTGCGCTGTCTAGCAGTGGAATCCCCGGCTCGGCAAGGTTTCCGCCGGGGATCGTCGCTTCTCGGCCGCCGCGGCGGACCCTAGATTTATCGCCATGATCACTCAGCAGCCCCGCCCCGCCGAGCAGTCCCCGGCCGACGCCACCGCCCCCACGCCCGTCAGTCCGGTCCTCGCCACCCCGCCCGCCGCCCCGGCCGACGCCGCCGCCTATTTCGCCGCGCGGCTCGCCTTCCACACCGACGTCGCCGATGTGCACACCGCCCTCACGGCCGGCGCTCCGGACTTCGTCGTGGTCGACTCCCGCAGCACCGCCGCCTGGGACCAGGGCCATGTGCCCGGCGCCGTCCACCTGCCCACCGCCCGGATCGCCGCGGACGCCCCGCAGCTGCTCGATCCGGAGGTGCCGGTCGTCGTGTACTGCTGGGGCCCGGGCTGCGACGGCGCCACCCGCGCCGCCCTCGCCCTGGCCCGGCTCGGCCACCGCGTCAAGGAGATGCTCGGCGGCATCGAGTACTGGATCCGCGAGGGCTACCCGACCGAGACCTGGCAGGGCACGGAAACCCGGCCCGCCGACCCGCTGACGGCCCCGGTCGGCGCGGGGGAGTGCGGCTGCTGAGCGCGCCGGGGGCCACGGCCCCCGGCGCCCCGCGAACTTCCCTCAGAGTGCCGAGAGTTCGCTCAGCAGGTCGTCCAGGCCCAGGGAGCCCTGGGAGAGGGCGGCCATGTGCCAGGACTTCAGGTCGAAGTCGGCGCCGTGGCGGGCGCGGGCGGCCTCGCGGCCCTGGAGCCAGATGCGTTCGCCGAGCTTGTAGCCGATCGCCTGGCCGGCCATGCCCTGATAGCGGATGATCTCGCTCTCGACGAAATCGGCCGGGCGGCTGCAGTGGCTCGCCAGGAACTCGTGGGCCAGCTGCGGCGTCCAGCGCTCGCCCGGGTGGAACGGCGAGTCCGCCGGGATCTCCAGCTCCAGATGCATGCCGATGTCGATGATGACGCGGATGGCCCGCATCATCTGCGCGTCCAGATAGCCCAGCCGGCGCTCCGGCGTCGTCAGGAAGCCCAGCTCGTCCATGAGGCGCTCGGCGTACAGTGCCCAGCCTTCGGCGTTGGCGCTGACGATGCCCACCGTCGTCTGGTAGCGGGAGAGCGAATCGGCGACGTGCGCCCACTGCGCCAGCTGGAGGTGATGGCCGGGCACGCCCTCGTGGTACCAGGTCGAGACCAGGTCGTAGGCCGGGAAGCGGGTCTCGCCCATGGTCGGGAGCCAGGTGCGGCCGGGGCGGGAGAAGTCCAGCGACGGCTGGGTGTAGTAGGGGGCGGCGGCGCTGCCGGGCGGGGCGATCTTGGACTCCACCCGGCGCACCCGCTCGGCGAGCTCGAAGTGCGTGCCGTCCAGGGCGTCGATCGCCTCGTCCATCAGCGACTGCAGCCACTGCCGGGTCTCCTCGACCCCCTCGATCGCCTCGCCGTGCTCGTCGCACCAGGCCAGCGCCTCCCACGGCGTCTTCGCGCCGGGCAGCACCCGCTCCGCCTCCTTGTTCATCTCGGCCAGCAGCCGGTGGAACTCCGACCAGCCGTACGCGTACGCCTCGTCCGCGTCGACGTCGGCGCCGTTGTAGTAGCGGGCGAGACGGGCATAGCGTTCCCGGCCCACCACGTCCGGTGCGCCGGCGATGGCCGGTGCGTAGACGTCACGGAACCAGTCGCGCAGCTCCACCAGCGCGCCGGTGGCCACCTCGGCGGCCTCGGTCAGCTCGGCGCGCAGCGTCGTCGGGCCCGGCTCGGTGAACTCGGCGAACCAGCTGCGGTCGGTGCCGATCCATTCGCCCAACTGGCCGATGACCGTGGCGACTTGGAGCGGCCCGGCGGGCAGGTCGCGCTTGCGGCCGGCGTCCAGCGCGGCGCGGTAGCCCTCCAGGGCGGCCGGTACCGCCCGCAGCCGCTGGGCGATCGCCGCCCAGTCCTCCTCGGTCTCGGAGGGAGTGAGCGTGAACGCCTCGCGGACGTGGTGCAGCGGCGAGCTGAGGTTGCTGACCGCCCGCAGGCCCTCGCCCGCCTCGTGCACCGCCAGCTCGGCGGTCAGCCGCTCGCGCAGCAGCCGCGCGCAGACCTTCTCGGTGGGGTGCTCCGCGCCCGGCCGGGCCTCCGCCTCGCCGAGCTTCTCCAGCGTCGTACGGGCGAGCTGGGCCACCGCTTCCCGGCCCGTCGGTGAGAAGTCGGGGAGCTTGCCGGAGCTCTCGGGCACGCCGAGGTAGGTGCCGATGATGGGGTCCAGCTCGACGAGCGCGTCGACGTAGGCGTCCGCGACCTGGCGGGGCAGTGGACCGCTCGCGGGAGTAGTGGTGTGGGGCATGCGGACCATCCTCGTACGGATCGGCCCGCCGCGTCACCATCAACAGCCCATACGTTCCTGTCACTTTACGGCGTCATTGCCTTCGCGGCTCCCGGCGGGCGGCCGGCCGGGAGCCGCGCGCCACCCGGCCGGACCGCGGGCCGTGGCCCGGCCTCAGTGGCGGCCGGTCGCGTCCCGGATGTGCACGGTCTCGCGGTGCTCCGGCCGGGCGGGCGGGCCGGCCGGGCGGGCCGTGATCACCAGCGTGCCCTCCTCGATCTGGTAGTCCAGCGGCAGGCCGAGGCCGCGCATCGCGGCCACCATGCCGGTGTTGGACGCCTGGGTGATCGCGTACACGCTGTCGCAGCCGGTCTCGGCCGCCATCGCCACCAGCCGGCGCAGCAGCTCGGCGCCGATGCCGCGCTGCTGCCAGGCGTCCTCGACCAGCAGGGCGACCTCGGTCTCGTCGCCGTCCCACAGCAGATGGCCGAGCGCCACCAGCCGGCCGGACGCGGTCTCCACCGCCAGGGTGCGGCCGAAGCGCGGGCTGAGCAGATGGGCGAGGTAGCGGTCCGCGTCCCCGACCGGGCCGTGGTAGCGCAGCGCGAGGGTCCGCGTCGAGCAGCGGTCGTGCATCTCCCGGGCCGCGGCCAGATCGGAGGTGCCGGCACGGCGGACGGTGATCTCGTTGCCCTCGGGCAGGGTCAGCACGTCCCGCCGCGGCGGCACCCGCTGGCCCAGCCGGGCGTCCAGCTCGACCAGCGCCCGCACCCGGGCGAACTCGGTGGGGGTGAACGGCAACTGCGGCCTTTCGATCGTGAGTGAACCCCCCCAGGGGTCACGGAACTTCATCAGGTGGTCCTCCAGCACGCCCTCCGCGGGCACCTGCTCGGCGAGCGGCTGCCCGGTCAGCGACCGTGCGGGCACCGAGTGGATCGTGCAGCGCCCCAGCAACTGCCGCAGCGACAAGGGGAGTTCGGCGGAATCCAGGGCCGTACGGGTCGCCAGCCCGAGCATCCGGGTCGGCGCGTCGACGAGGTCGTGCGCGTCGGCCCGCTCCAGCCAGCTGTGGGCGCCGCCGGCGCCGGCCACCGTACGGGTGAGCTCCGCGGGCGTCAGCGGGGCCGGCGCGCGCAGCAGGAACTCGTCGACGGTGCCCTCGGACAGCGGGTGGGTCTGCAGGCTGAGGATGTCCACCTGCCGGGTGGCCAGTGCCGTGCACAGCGCGGCCAGGCTGCCCGGTTCGTCGCGGACCGTGGTCCGCATCCGCCACAGCGTCGTCTCCCGGCCGGCGGCCCGGGGGGCGACGCCGGCCGGGGACGGCGCCGTGGCGCCGGTATCGGTCGGCGGCGGGGCGGGTTCGTGGCGCCGTGACCACCAGACGTGGAAGCCCGCCGTGGCGAGCAGGGCCACCGCGAAGGCGCACAGCAGCCCCGGGCCGGACGGGCCGTGCGCGACGGTGTTGGCGACCGCGTCGGCCACCGCGACCGCGGTGAACAGCGCCGCCAGCTCGACGAGCTCCCGCCGCCAGTGGTGACGGCGGGACGATGTGGCAGAGGTTGCTTCAGTCATGCACACAAGCCTTGCCGACAGGTGTTGCCTCGTCGCCAACACATTGTGTCCGACGGGTAAAAGGCGCAATCGGGGCATTGGTCCTTACTGCCCTACCCGTCCGGGTTGGAGCACCTTGCTGAACAATACGTCCCCGCCCTCCTGGCGCAACCGCACCGTCAGCTCCCCGCTTCCCCCGTCGATGTCGATCTCGCCGAAGTACTGCGGACTCTCCGCCGGGGAGACGTTCGCCCGGTCCGGTGCCTTGATGAACGCCTGCTCCGGCCCGAACGTTCCATCCAGCTTCACGGCCTGGAAACCGCCCGCGTTCAGCGGCCCCGACACGAACTCCCAGAACGGCGCGAAGTCCTGGAACGCCGCCCGCTCCGGCGCGTAGTGCTGGGCCGAGGTGTAGTGCACGTCCGTGGTGATCCACACCGTGCCGGTCACCCGGGCGTGCTTGATGTGCCGCAGCAGCTCCGCCAGCTGCAGCTCCCGCCCCAGCGGAGCGCCCGGATCGCCCTGCGCCACCGCCTCGAAGTTCGCCTTGCCGTCCGGGACGACCAGCCCCAGCGGCATGTCCGAGGCGATCACCTTCCACACCGCACGCGAGCGGGACAGCTCACGTTTGAGCCAGCGCAGCTGCTCCGCCCCGAGGATGCCCTGCGGGTCGTCGGTCTGCCGGTCCGCCGAATTGGCGTTGCGGTAGCGCCGCATGTCCAGCACGAAGACGTCCAGCAGCGGACCGTGGTGCACCACCCGGTAGACCCGTCCGGTGCCGTCCGGCCGCAGCGTACGGATCGGGAAGTACTCGGCGAAGGCCCGCAGCGACCGCGCGGAGAGCACGTCCGTGCGCTTCTCCGTGTACCGGTCGTCGTCGAGCAGTTGCCCCGGGTACCAGTTGTTGTGCACCTCGTGGTCGTCCCACTGCGTGATCGTCGGGACCTGGGCGTTGAAGCGGCGCAGGTTCGCATCCAGCAGGTTGTAGCGGAACGCGCCGCGGAACTCCTGGAGCGTCTCGGCGACCTTCGCCTTCTCCTCGGTCGTGATGTTCCGCCAGATCCGGCCGTCCGGCAGTGTCACCCGCTCGGTGATCGGGTTGTCGGCGTAGATGTTGTCGCCGCTGCACAGGAAGAAGTCCGGGTTCCGGCGCCGCATGTCCTCGTAGACGCGGTAGCCGCCGCGGTCCGGGTTGATGCCCCAGCCCTGGCCGGCCAGATCGCCCGACCAGAGGAACCGCACGTCGGATCGGCGCCCCTCGGGGGCGGTACGGAAGGTGCCGGTCACCGGCTCGCCGGTGCGCCGCGGGTCGTCCGGGTCGGACAGCAGCACCCGGTAGTGGACCTGCTCGCCGGGCGGCAGGCCGTGCAGCGGAGTGACGCCGGTGAAGTCCGTGCCCGCGCCGATGACCGGGCCGCGCCAGGTGCGGGCGTTGCGGAACGACTCGGTCGCCGCGGTCTGCACCACCATCCGGGCCGGCCGATCGGACCGCACCCACACCAGACCGGAGGACGTCGTCACGTCCCCGACCTGCACGCCCCAGTCGGCACTCGGCCGCCCGCCGCGGGCCGGCGCGGGCGCGGCCCCGGCGACCGCGGGCAGCGCCAGCGCCGCGGAACCCACCGCCGCACCCCGCAGCACCGCGCGCCGCCCCCAGCCGCTGCCGGATCCCTGCGCCATCTCCAACCTCCATGCCTCGACCGACTGACTGACGACCCGTTCGTATCGCTGTTCGATGCCCCGGAGTCGAACTCCCGGTGAACGCGAGGGGGTTCGCGGGTGGTGGCGGGGCATCCCGGCCCACGGGTGCGGCCGGACCCGGGCCATGGTCGCAAGCCGGCGGGGGCGATGGCCAGGACTGTGCCGGCCCGCCGGGGCAGTGGTGTGCCTCGCACCGGGCCGTTTCCGCTGGACAACGGCCCGGCCGCCGGGTGGGATGGACGGGTGCGAAGCGATACCGCGACCGAGGTCTTCGAGGAACACCGGCCCGTTCTGTTCGGGGTGGCCTACCGGATGCTCGGCCGGGTGGCCGACGCCGAGGACGTGGTGCAGGACGCCTGGCTGCGCTGGGCCGGCGCGGACCGCGCCGAGGTCCGCGAGCCGCGCGCCTTCCTCGTCCGGATCACCACCCGGCTGGCCATCGACCGGCTGCGCCAGGTCCAGTCGCGGCGGGAGTCCTACGTGGGGCCCTGGCTGCCCGAGCCGCTGGCGACGGACGCCGCCGGGAGCCCGCCGGACGGCGCGGAGCGGGCGGTGTTCGCCGAGACCGTCACCCTCGCGGTGCTCGTCGTCATGGAAGCGCTCTCCCCTCTGGAGCGCGCGGTGTTCGTCCTGCGCGAGGCGTTCGGCTACCCCTACGCGGAGATCGCCGCGGTCCTCGACCGCAGCGAGGCCGCGGTGCGCCAACTGGCGGGCCGCGCCCGGCGCCACGTCGAGGAGGGCAGGCCCCGCTACGAGGTCGACCCGGAGCAGCAGCGCGATCTGACCGAGCGGTTCCTGGCCGCGGCGGCCGGTGACGACCTGGCCGGGCTGCTGAGCCTGCTGGCGGCGGACGCCCGGCTGGTCGGCGACAGCGGCGGCAAGGCCAAGGCGCCGCTGCGGATCATCGAGTCCGCCGACAAGGTCGCCCGCTTCCTCCTCGGCGTCGCCAAGTCCCAGCCGGCCGGGCTGGATTTCCGCCTGTGCGACCTCAACGGCGGGCTCGCCGTGCTGCTGCACCTGGACGGTGTACCGGACACCTTCGTCCAGCTCGGCATCCAGGACGGCCGGATCCGGACCGTGTACCTCGTGCGCAATCCCGACAAACTCAGGGCGCTGGCCACCTCTTGAGCCGTGGCCCCGTGGCCCGCAGACCGGGCACCTCGGGGCCCTCCTCCTCGCGCGGCGCTACGGCAATCGGTGGCGGGATTGGTCTTGACCAAGGGTGGGGGCGGCCATATCGTCGGGATACTGCAACAACCTTTAATAAAGAAGCGCTCATAAAGGGTGCGCGGACGGCCCGTCGTGCGGGGGCCGTGTGCGGGCCCGGATCCCAGGGGGCGCTGCCCCGCGGGCAGCCGCCAGTGCGGAGGACAGGGTGGGGACCACGCAACTCGACACGGTGCCGGAGCCGAAGTACTGGCACCTCAAGACCGTGCTCAGTCAGGCGCTGGACTCGGAGTTCGCGGTCGGTGAGGTCCTGCCCAACGAGCGCGACCTCGCGGCCCGGTTCGGGGTCGCCCGGGCCACGCTCCGGCAGGCGCTCGAACAGCTGGAGCTGGAGGGCCGGCTCCAGCGCCGCCGCGGCGTCGGCACCACCGTCGCCCCGCCGCGCGCCGACGTCGCCGTCGACTCCGTCCGGCACACCTGGCCCGGCGCCCCCGGCGACGACTGGCAGCCGGTCGACGCCGCCGAGAGCGACACCGTCCCGGCCGACGTGGCGCGGCTGCTGGAGACCGCCCCCGGCGAGCAGGTCCACGTCGTGCGCCGCAGCCGGGTCACCGACGGCCGCCCGGTCGCCGCCGAGCTGCTGTACGTACCCGCGGCAGCGGTCCCCGGATACGACGCGGCGGCCGCGCTCAGCGCCCCCGGCCGCGCCCGTGCCGTGCTGCGCGCACTCCAGGAGCGCGAGCTGGAGGGCCAGGACCGCACCGTGGAGCTGGGCTCGGCCCGGGCCGAGGACGCCAAGCAGCTCGACCGGCTCCCGGGCGCGCCCGTTCTGGTCGTCACGACCCGCTATGTCTCCGGGGGACGCCCGACCGCGGTCGCGGTGTCCACGTACCGCGCGGACACCTGCCGGCTGACGTTCGGCGAGCGCGACGCGATGGCGCTGCTCGCGGGCTGACCGTACGCCGGGGGAGGTGACGGCTCACCGACGGGCCGTCACGGTCCCCTCCACCGCGAAGAGTTCCCCCTCGACGTGGTCGAGCGCCAGCCGCAGCGCGCCGGTCGCCACGGCCGCCTCGCCCAGCTGCGACAGGACGACCCGCGGCGGCCGCAGACAGTACCGCGCCAACTCGTCGCGCAGCGGCCCCAGTACGCCGGCCAGCCCGGTCGCCCAGCCACCGATCACCACCAGCTCGGGATCGAGCGCCAGCACCAGCGCGGCGACGTCGTGCACCAGCCGCCGGATGAACCGGTCCACCGCGTCCCGGGCCCGCGCATCACCCTGCCCGGCCGCCGCGAACACCGCCGCGACCTGCGCCTCGTCCAGCGGGTGCAGCGGCTTCCCGGTCGTCGACAGCAGCGCCTCCGGGGTCGCCTCCCGCCCGAGCAGATGCAGCGCGCCGATCTCCCCGGCCGCGCCGCCGAACCCGCGGTGCAGCCGCCCGCCGATCAGCGCACCGGCACCCGGACTGAGACCCGCCAGCACGAAGACGAGGTCGTCCGAACCGACCGCCGCGCCCTGCCAGTGCTCGGCCACCGCCGCCGCGTTGGCGTCGTTCTCCACCAGCACCGGACAGCGGAACGACCGCCGCAGCCGGTCACCCAGCGGCAGCCCCGTCCAGCCGGGCAGCGCGGTGCCCAGCCGTACCGTGCCGTCCGCCTCCACGATGCCCGGGCTGGCCACACCGACGGCCCGCAAGCCCCGGCGCGGCACGCCGGTGCGCCGCAGCAGCTCGGCCACCACGGTCCGCACCCGGTCCAGCCGCTCATCGGCCGGGGCGCCCTCCTCGACGGTGCGCTGCGCGGTGTCCAGCACCCGGCCGCTCAGGTCCGACAGCAGCGCCACGATGCGGTGCGGCCCGATCTCGATGCCCAGCAGATGACCGGCCTCGGTACGGAACCGGAAGCGGCGGGCCGGGCGGCCCTGGCGGCGCGCCTCACCCTCCTCGGCGGGCACCTCGACGACCAGGCCGCTCTCGATGAGCCCCTCGACCACGCCCTCGACCGTGGGCCGCGACAGTCCCGTCACCTGGACGAGACGGGTGAGCGTGGCGGCGTCCGCGGCGCGCAGCGCGTCGAGCACCACCGCGGAGTTGATCCGTCGCAGCAGCGAGGGATCCCCGCCGGTGAGCCGCCCCAACGTCCGTCTCCCTAGCTTTCCGTGTGTGGCGGATCGTAGCCGGTCGGACGGTGCGCGGCGAGCCCCGCCCGGGGCCGCGGCAGGCGCCGGCGCCCGCTACCCGACCGTCCCCGGTGTCACGAACCCGGACTCGTAGGCGGCGATCACGGCCTGGGTGCGGTCCCGGACGCCGAGCTTGGCCAGCACCGCGCTGACGTGCGTCTTGACCGTCTCGGCCCCCACCACCAGCTCCGCGGCGATCTCCGCGTTCGACAGGCCGCAACACATCAGACGCAGCACCCCCCGCTCCCGACCCGTCAGCGCGGCCCGCTCGAACTCGGCCCGGGCCCGGTCGCTCAGCCGGTCCGCCGCGATGGCCCGCAGCGTCGCCGGGAACAGCAGCGAGGAGCCCTCCGCGACCAGCCGCACCGCGTGCACGATCTCGGCCGGCCGGGACCGCTTGAGCAGAAAACCGTCCGCACCCGCGCGCAGTGCCTCGTAGACGTACTCGTCCGCCTCGAAGGTGGTGATGACGAGGATCCGCGGCGGGTCGGTGACCGTCCGGAGCACCGCTCGGGTCGCCTCGATCCCGTCCAGCAGCGGCATCCGTACGTCCATGGCGACCACGTCCGGCCGCAGTTGCCGCACCAGCGGGACCACGGCGGCCCCGTCGGCCGCCTCACCCGTCACCTCGATGTCGGGCTGTGCCTCCAGAATGGCGCGCAACCCGGCGCGCACCAGCGGCTCGTCATCGACCAGGAGTACGGATATCGGCACGCAGCCACCCTAGAGGGAGGCGCGGTCAAGCGGACAGCGGCAGGCGGACGCTCACCCGCCATGTGCCGTCCGCCGGGCCGGTGCGGGCCGCGCCGCCGAGCAGTGTGGCGCGTTCGTGGATGCCGCGCAGGCCGCGGCCGCCGCTGCCGGCGCCCGCGGGGGCGGCGGGCAGCGGGTTGCGGACGTCCAGTTCCAGGACACCGCCGGCGGCCGCGATCCGTACGGACACCGGCACCGGGCCCGCGTGCCGCAGCACGTTCGTCAGGGCCTCCTGCACCATGCGGTACCCCTCCCGGGAGACCGGCCCGGGCAGGTCCGCCAGCGGGCCGCTGAGCTCGGCGCTGACCGTGGAGCCGGCGGCCCGGGCGGACTCCAGCAGCCGCTCGGCCTCGGTGAGCAGGGGCCGGTCGGCCGGCCGTGGTGCGTCCTCGCGCAGCAGCGCCAGGGCCCGCTCCAGATCGCCGAGCGCCTGCCGTCCGGTCTCCTCGATGGCGGCCAGCGCCCGGTCGGTGAACTCCGGTGCCCCGGCGGCGCGGGCCGCCCCCGCCTGCACCACGGTCACCGTCAGCGCGTGCCCGATCGAATCGTGCAGCTCCTGGGCCAGCCGGTTGTGCGCCAGCAGCCGCTCCGTACGGGCCTCCAGTGCGGCCAGCCGTTCGGCCGCCGAGGGGCCCAGCAACAGCCGGGCGGCACAGGCCATCAGCGATCCCGCCCCCAGGACCACGGCCAGGAGCAGCACGAGGGGGAGCGGCACGAGCAGGCCGTACCACCAGTGGGGCGTCTCGATGGCCGGCAGGCCGCTCAGGTGGCTGGTCCGGCCGGCCGCCGCCATGGCGAACGCGACTGCCAGTGAAGGTAGTTGGATGGTCAGGGCGGTCACCGCGACGCCCGTCTCCAGCCGTAGCACCAGCCATCCGGCGGTACGGGCACGATCGCGCCAGCGGGCCGACGGGGTGGTGGCGATACCGGACGTGGCCCGCTGCTCGGGGCCGTGCGGGCCCGGCGTCAGCAGCAGCTGGGCCTGCAGCCCCTCGACCCGCCGGACCACCGGCACCAGCGCGGCGGCGAGGACGAGCGGGAGCGGCAGCGTAGCGATCCGCAGCCAGGTCTCCCAGCCGCCGGTCCGGAACGCCCCCCCGCGCAGGAAACCGGTCAGCACCCCGGCGACCGTGGCCATGAGCAGGTGCAGCCAGCGGGTGTAGGTGACGGGCCGGCCGAGCCGGCGGACGACGGAGGCGAGCGGGGCGGTCACGCCGTCATCGTGCCAGTGTGCGACCGGGCGTTGCCTCCCCCTGGTGGGGGAGACGTTTCCCGGTGGGGGAGACCCTTCCCGGTGCGGCGGGAGGCCGGACGAGGGGGCCGAGGGCCGGTGGGAGCCGGCCGCCGCGGAGCGCACGGCCAGATGTCAGACCCCCGCGCTTTACTGACGGTATGACGCTTGATGAGCAGCTGACGACCATCGACCGGTTGCGCCTGCGGGAGTTCCCGGCGCAGCTGGTCCGTTCCGCGCCGGCCGAGAGCGGGCCGGGCTTTCACCTCGCGGAGCTGCGGGTCAGTCAGGACTTCTGGGACGCGGACCTCGCCGAGCTCGCGGAGGCCGAGGAGGAGTTCCAGGCCGCGCTGACCGCGCTGGTGCAGGCGCTGTCCTTACGGTGGGGCGATCCCCAAGTCCTTGACCTGGCAAGCGCGTTGGAGCGGACGGCGCAGGGGCTGCCGGTGCGGCCGCCGCTGGACACCCTGTGCGGTTTCGTGCCGCGGATGTACGGCTGGCGGGTGGCGGGCCGGTGGATAGGCGTGGGCGTCGGACAGGGCGGCCGGGAGCTGCCGTTGCAGCTGCTGGTGGCGGTGGGGGAGGAGGAGGTGGCGCGGGTGGCCGGAGGTCAGTGAGGGAAGGCCGGGGCGAGCGCGGCGGTGGCGAGCCGGTGCGGGGTGCCCGAGCCGTCGGCGGGGACGGTCCACAGATCGGCGCCGTAGTCGCCCGGCAGCGCGTAGACCAGGGTGTGGCGGTCCCGCCAGACCGCCTGGTCGTCGATGGTGCGGTGCTCCCCGGTCGCGGTCTCGTGCAGCGTGCGCAGGTCGAGCACGTACAGCCGCCAGGGGGCGTCCGGATCGGCGCCGGCGACCCGCTTCTTGTACGCGATGCGGGTGCCGTCGGGTGACAGCGAGGGGCATTCGACGTTGGCGTGCAGCGCGCGCAGGGTGCGGGCGGTGCGGTCACCGCGGACGAGGTAGGTCTGCCCGCCGGTGGCGGCGGTGGCGTAGAAGTGGTCGTCGTCGGCGAAGGTGACGCCCCAGATGTTGACGTCGGCCGCGTGCACCCGGTGTCCGCCGACGGACAGTGCGTACGTCTCCAGGTTGGCGTCCAGGTGTCCGGTGCGGGTGTCGAGGATCGAGGTCCGGGTGGAGAAGGCGGTGCCCGCGTAGGAGTCGCCGCTGACGAAGACGGTCCAGCCGACGGTGTGGCCGCCGGGGGAGACCCGGGCCCGGGTCGGGGTGCCGGCCAGGTCGTAGTGGCGCCGCTCGTGCAGCCGGTCGTCGAGGACCACCGCCCGGTAGGTGTCGCGGAGTTCGCCGTGCACGGCCCGCAGGCAGATGCCGGTGCCGGCGGCCGCGTGGAAGCGCAGGCAGCGGACGCCGGAGGCGGTGCGCGGGCCGGCGGGCCGGCCGGCCGGGACGGCGGTGATCTCGTCGCGGTGCGGGCCCCAGGCCATGTTGCGGAAGAGCGCGCGGTGTGGATCGCTCAGCCGTACCGTCCCGGAGGCGACCGCGGGCCCGCCGGCCCGGGCGCGGTCCTTCTCGGCGGCCCGGCCGGCGGCGTGCAGGGTGGCGCCGACCGCGATCCCGCCGAGGACGAGGACGGTGACGAACAGGACCAGGAGGCGGGCGGTGCGGCTCACGGTGCGGGCTCCGAAGGGGTGGGGGTGACATCGGCCGGGTGTGGAGCGGCGTCGGTGCCGGGGGCGGTGCGCAGCAGCCGGGCGCTGATCGCGGCGGCGAGCGCCAGACCGGCCGCGGCGAGGGCGAGCGCCCAGCGGTCGCCCCAGGCGGTCCAGGCCGCGCCGAAGGCCAGCGAGCAGCCGAAGCGGGCCGCGGCCTGGCCGGTCTGCACCACCGCCAGCCCGCTGCCGCGCCAGGCGTCCGGCACCGCGTCGGCGGTGGCCGCGGCGAGCACCCCGTCGGTGGACGCGTAGAAGCCCCCGTGCAGGACGAGGACCAGGCCCGTCAGCACCGGCGAGGCGGCGGACGGCGCGAGCAGCACCCCGTAGGCGCCGAGCAGCGCGAGATGGCCGAGCAGGAACAGCCGGCGGCGGCCCCACCGGTCCGCGACCGCTCCCAGCGGCACGGCCAGCAGCAGGAAGGCCGCGGCGGTGCCCAGCGGCAGCAGCGGGAACCACGCCCCGGACAGCCCGAGCCGGCGCTGGAGGGTGAGGTAGAGGAAGGAGTCGCTGACCGTCGTCAGGCCGAGCAGCACGGCGCAGCCGGTGAGCCGGCGCAACGCGGGCAGCCGCAGCAACGGCCGCAGCGGAGGGGCGGACGCCGGGGCCCGCGGACGGGTGGACCCGGGTTCGCGCGGCGGGCTGGGCGACGCCGGACCGTGCGCCGGCGACGGGAGCGAGCCGCGCGCCGGGGACGGGGGCCGGCCGGCGGCCTCGGTGGTGGCCGGTGCGGGGGGCCGGATCCGGGCGGGGACGAAGAGCAGCAGGACGGCCACGCCGAGCGCGGCCACACAGCCGCTGACTGTGAACACCGCGTCGTACCCCCCGGCCGCGGCGCGCAGCACGAGGAAGGCGACCAGCGGGCCGAGCAGCGCGCCCGCGGTGTCCATCGCCCGGTGCACGCCGAACGCCCGGCCGCGGACCGCCGGTTCGCCGGCGAGCGAGATCATCGCGTCGCGCGGTGCGGTGCGCAGCCCCTTGCCGGTGCGGTCGACGGCCAGCACGGCACCGATCAGCGGCAGTGTGTGCACGAGCAGCAACAGCGGTTTGCACAGGGCCGAGAGGCCGTATCCCACCACCGCGACGCTCTTGTGGCCGCCGCCCCCGCCGCGGTCCGAGACCCGCCCGCCGATCAGCCGGACGAGCGCGCTGACACCGTTGTACACCCCGTCCAGCAGCCCGAACCCGAGCGGGGACAGGCCGAGTTCGGCGACGAGGTACAGCGGCAGGACGGCGGTGACCATCTCCGAGGAGACGTCGGTGATCAGGCTGACGGTGCCCAGGACGAGGACGGTGCCGGGGACCGCGGCCCGGACCGGCCGGCCCGGGCGTGCGCCCGGGCCGGCCGTCGTGGGGGCGGCGCGGCTGTCCGCGAGGTACACCTCAGCTCGCCCAGACGCCGGTGATGTCCTTGGCGTCGGCGGCCTTCCCGGCGTGCGAGGTGCCGTACATGTCCTCGAGGGTGCGCAGCACGTCGTAGTGGTTGTAGGTGGTGCCCGAGGTGGAGCCGGGCTGCACCGGCTGGCCGTACAGGACGGTCGGGATGCGGTTGCCGCTGAGGCGGTTGTCCTCGTCGAAGGTGACCAGCAGCAGGCTGTTGTGGGTCTTGGCCCAGTCCGCGTAGCTCTTGAGGTGGTTCTTCAGCCAGGTGTCGCCGGTGGAGACCGAGCAGTCGTGCATGTCGCTGCACAGGTTCGGCACAACGAACGACACGGTCGGCAGCGTGCTGAAGTCCGTGGGGAACGCGTCGAAGGTGTGCGCCGTGTTCGTGGGCACGTTGCCGAAGCCGAACCAGGGGTTGTGCTTCTGCGCGTACTTGCCGCTCCGGCAGGTGGTGGAGCCCTCGGACGGCAGCGACTCGTTGTAGCTCGCCCAGGACTTGCCGGCCGCGGTCACCTCGGAGGCGAGGTTGGCCGCGGAGCTGAAACCGGGGGTGACGCAGCTGTCGTCGGTGACGCCCTGGGTGTCGCCGGAGAACATCGCGTAGTAGTTGGGCTGGCTGGGGTGGGTCTCGGCGTACGAGGCGGTGAGGCTGGCGCCGCCGGAGGCCAGCGAGTTGATGTACGGGGCGCTGGAGCTGCCCAGCACCTGGTGGTAGGCGTGGTTCTCGAAGACCACCACGACCACGTGGTCGGGGCTGGGCACGCCGGCCGCGGCGGCCTCGGCCCCGAAGCCGTTGCCGGCCCAGATGCCGAGTCCGGCGGTGGCGAGGCCGAACGCCCCGGCGAGCGCGGTGAGCTTGTGGCGGCGCGAGCGGCGGCCGCGGGGGTTCGCCGGGGACCCGGCGGCGGAGGGGGAAGGCGAGGGGGACGGAGTGGGCACGACTGCCTCCGTACGGAAGAGTGGGGGCGTGCACGGGCGGCGACAGAGTAGAGCCACCGAGGTGACATGTACACGCCTTCAAGATGACGGTTGGCCGAACGCCCGCCGTCTGTCCGCCACCCGGTCCCGCAAGGCGGGACCCGCTACGCGTCCTGGTCCTCCGCGAACGCCGCGGCGCGCAGCCGCCCGTACTCCTCCGCCATCGTCGCCGGCGTCCAATGGGCGTTCAGCCCGCTGGGGTTGGGCAGCGCCCAGATCCGCGTTTCCCCCAGCGTACGAGCCTGCGGACCGACTGTCGCGCGCTTGTCGTCGAAGGCGACGCGGTAGGCCGTGACCCCGGCGACGGCGAGCCAGCGCGGCCGCAGCCGGGCCACCTTCTCCGCCAGCAGCCGGCCGCCCTCACGGAACTCCTCCGCGGTCAGCTCGTCCGCCCGGGCGGTCGCCCGCGCGACGACATTGGTGATCCCGACACCGTGCGCGAGCAGCTCCTCCTGCTCATGGGGGTGCAGCCGCCGCGGCGTGAAGCCGGCCGCGTGCAGCACCGGCCAGAAGCGGTTGCCGGGCCGGGCGAAATGGTGGCCGGTCGCCGCCGACATCAGCCCGGGGTTGATCCCGCAGAAGAGGACCCGCAGACCGCTCGCCGCCACGTCCGGGACGAGGCGGTCACGAGCGGCCTGCAGTTCCTCCGGGGTGAAGCGCACCTCAAGGCTCCCGGGTCAGAGGATCGCGCCCGGGGTGTAGCCGGCGGCCTCCGGGTGCTGCTTGGCGATCTCCTCGATCCGGGCGACGACCGACGCGACCTGGTCGGCGGCCGCACCCGTGAACGACAGCTTGTCCGCCATCAGCGCGTCCAGCTGCGCCCGGTCCAGCGGAATCCGGGCGTCCGCCGCCAGCTTGTCCAGCAGCTCGTTCCGCTCGGCGCCCTGCTCGCGCATGGCCAGCGCCGACGCCACCGCGTTCTCCTTGATCGCCTCGTGGGCCTCCTCGCGGCCCACCCCGGCGCGGACGGCCCCCATCAGCACCTTCGTCGTGGCGAGGAACGGCAGGTAACGGTCCAGCTCACGGGCGACGACGGCGGGGAACGCGCCGAACTCGTCGAGCACCGTCAGGAACGTCTCCAGCAGCCCGTCCAGCGCGAAGAACGAGTCCGGCAGGGCGACCCGGCGCACCACGGAGCAGGACACGTCGCCCTCGTTCCACTGGTCACCGGAGAGCTCACCGGCCATCGAGGCGTAGCCCCGCAGGATCACCATCAGGCCGTTGACGCGCTCGCAGGAGCGGGTGTTCATCTTGTGCGGCATCGCCGACGAGCCGACCTGGCCGGGCTTGAAGCCCTCGGTGACCAGCTCGTGCCCGGCCATCAGCCGGATCGTCTTCGCCAGCGACGAGGGCGCGGCGGCCAGCTGCACCAGCGAGGTGACCACGTCGTAGTCCAGCGAGCGCGGGTAGACCTGGCCGACGGACGTGAAGGCCTGCCCGAAGCCGAGGTGCGCGGCGATCCGCTGCTCCAGCTCGGCCAGCTTCGCCGCGTCACCGCCCAGCAGGTCCAGCATGTCCTGCGCGGTCCCCACGGGGCCCTTGATGCCGCGCAGCGGGTAACGGGAGAGCAGGTCTTCCAGGCGCGCGTACGCCACCAGCAGCTCGTCCGCCGCGGTCGCGAACCGCTTGCCCAGCGTCGTGGTCTGCGCGGCGACGTTGTGCGAGCGGCCCGCCAGCACCAGTTCGGCGTGCTGGCCGGCCAGCGAACCCAGGCGCGCCAGCACGGCGACCGTGCGGTCCCGCATCAGCTCCAGCGACAGTCGCACCTGGAGCTGCTCGACGTTCTCGGTCAGGTCGCGGGAGGTCATGCCCTTGTGGACCTGCTCGTGCCCGGCCAGCGCGTTGAACTCCTCGATCCGCGCCTTCACGTCGTGCCGGGTGACCTTCTCGCGCTCGGCGATCGACGCCAGGTCGACGTCCTCCAGGACCCGCTCGTAGTCGGCCAGCGCCTCCTCGGGGACCGCCACCCCCAGGTCCTTCTGCGCACGCAGCACGGCGAGCCACAGCTTCCGCTCCAGCTTGACCTTGTACTCGGGGGACCAGAGCACGGCCAGCTCCGCGGAGGCGTAGCGGCCGGCCAGAACATTGGGGATGCGAGGCTTCGCAGACACAGCAGTCACGTGGTCAGAGTCTACTGGCGATTCGCGCAGGCCAGCGCCCCGGTCCCGGCTGTGCGTTCCTACAGGTGCGGGCCGGCCCCGCTACCTGCCCCCGTTGACGGCCGCCCGCTCCACCGCGCCGCCCTCGACGAACCACCTCTTGAGGATCTTCGCGTACTCGCCGCTCCTGATCAGGCGGTCGAGGGCACCGCGCACCGCGTCCCGCAGGGCCGGGTGGTTCTTGGCCACCGCGATGCCGTAGGGCAGGGGGTCGATCTGCTCGCCGACGAGGGCGAGGACGCCGCCGCCCGAGAGAGCGGCGGCGGTGTGCGCCGCCACCGGGAAGTCGTCCAGACAGGCCGAGGAACGGCCCTTGGCGACGTCGTCGTAGATCTCCGCCTGCGAGTCGAACTCCCGGACCCTCAGCCCCTTGGCGACCTTCCGGCCGAGCCCGTCCACGTAGTCCCGGGCCGTGGAGCCACGCTGGACGGCGACCGTCCTGCCCGCCAGGTCCGCGGGCTTGCGGATGCCCTCCGGGTCGCCCTTGCGGACGACGAGCACGAGCCCGGCCCGGAAATAGTCGATCAGGTCGACGCCGCTGCCGGTCTTCGTGCCGTCCGCGATCCCCTGCTGCCGGTCCTTGGTGTCGGCCAGCGCCGACATGACCAGGTCGAAACGGCCCGCGGCCAGGCCGGCGAGCAGTGCGTCGAAGACGGCGTTCTCGAAGGTGACGCGCACACCCAGTTCGCGGCCGAGGGCGTTCGCGATATCGACGTCGACTCCCGCGGGCCTGCCGTCCCTGACGAACTCCATGGGCGCGTAGGCGATGTCCGAGCCGATGGTGACCGTGCCCTTGTCACGGATCTCCTGCGGCAACCGGCCGGCCGGTTCCGGGGAGCCGGCGGGCCGTCCCCCGGCGCCCTTCCCGTCACTGGCCCGGTCCCCGCCCTGCGGCCACAACGCCCAGCCCAGCGCCCCGGTGCCGGCCAGGCCCCCCGCCACGGACAGTGCGGCGAGCACCCGGCGCCGGCTCGGCCCCGGCGGGGCGGGCAGCGGGGGCGTGGCGGTGTGCGCGGGCCAGGCCGGCGTCCCCACGGGCGACGGCGGGGGCGGCGGGCCGGCCGGACTCGTACGGGTCGGCAGCTGCTCGAACGGGACGCCGGCCGGCCCACGGGCCACATGCCGCGGGACGGGGGCGTCCGGGGACCTGGGGTCGGCGAGCTGCGCGGACAGACGGCGGAGCTGAACGGCGACGGGGGCGGGCAGCCAGTCGCCGTACGGGCCGGGTGGGCCCACCCGCGCCATCAGGTCGGGCAGCGCGGGCCGCTGCTCCGGCTCCTTGGCCAGGCAGGCCGCCGCCACCTCCGTCAGCCCCGCCGGGAGACCGTCCAGCCGCGGTTCCTCGTGCACCGTGCGGTACATCAGGATCTGCGGCTCGGCGCTCCCGTACGGACCGCCGCCGGTCGCCGCGAACACGATCACCCCGCCGAGCGCGAACACGTCCGCCGCGCCCGTGACGTTCGGACCCGTCATGACGAGCTGCTCGGGCGCCATGAACCCCGGTGTGCCGAGGGCGGTGCCGGTCATCGTCAGAGCGGTGTCCGCGGCCGAGTACGCGATGCCGAAGTCGATCACCCGCGGCCCCTCGGCCGTGAGCAGGACGTTCGACGGCTTGAGGTCGCGGTGCACCAGGCCCTGCGCGTGCACCGCCGCCAGGGCCTCCAGCAGGCCCGCCGTCAGCAGCCGCACGGCCTGCTCCGGCAACGGCCCGCCGTCGTGCACGGCATCGGTCAGCGAGACACCCGGCACGTAGTCGGTCGCCATCCACGGCACGTCGTCGTGGGGCGCGGCGTCGACCACCGGCGCCACGAACGGGCCGCCCACCCGCCGGGCGGCGGCCACCTCACGGGCGAAACGGGTCCGGAAACCCCGGTCGTCGGCGAGTTCGGACCGCGCGGTCTTCACCGCCACCGTCCGCCCGTCCGCCGCACGGCCGAGATACACCCGGCCCATACCGCCGCCCCCGAGCAGCCCGACGATCCGGAACGGCCCGATCCGCTGCGGATCGCCCTTGGTCAACGGTCGCACCCACTACCCCCACCCCGTGCCCGCACTTGTGCCCGGCAGTATTCCGCACGCCGGCCCGCGTCCGGCCCGCCTCCGACCCGCCTCTGGCCCGTGCGGTGGCCGGCGACCGCGCCTGCGTCACGCCCCGACCTGGCCCCAGGCGGTCACCGGTCCGGGGTCCGTGGGGTCCGCCGGGCCGACCCAGAAGGCCGTGCCCAGCTCAGGACTCACATGGGCGCCCGTCCGGCCGTCCCCCGAGGAGCGGCCGGTCAGCCGCCGGCCTATCCAGGGCCCGAGGTGCTCGCGCGCGAACCGCAGGTCGGCGGCCCGCCGGGCCCGCCAGCCCGGCGGTGCGGCCGCCGGCAGCGGGGCGTCCCAGTCCGACTCGGCGGGCAGCCCGAGCGCCTGCCAGACCGCCTCGGCCACCCGTTGGTGCCCCTCGGCGTTCAGATGCAGCCGATCGTCCGCCCACATCCGCGGGTCGGCCAGCGCCTTCGACGCGTACAGGTCCACGACCAGCGCGCCGTGCCGCGCGGCGATCTCGTCGATCCGCGCGAAGAGCTGCTCCATCCGCGGCCGGAAGCGCTCCAGTACGGGCCCCTGGCGGGCCGGGCTGCGCATCAGCACGAGCCGGCCGCCGCCCTTCACCAGCAACTCGGCCGCGGTCTCCAGTTGCGCGCACACCCGCGCGACGTCGCACTTCGGGCGCAGCACGTCGTTGAGCCCGCCCACCAGCGTCACGAGGTCCGCGCCCATCGACGCGGCCGGGCCGCACTGGTCGTCCAGGATCTGCCCGATCAGCTTCCCGCGCACCGCGAGGTTGGCATACCGGAAGCCCGGCGTCCGCGCCGCCAGCCGCGCGGCGAGCAGGTCGGCCCAACCACGGTAGGACCCGTCGGGAAGCCCGTCCGACATTCCTTCGGTGAAGCTGTCACCTATGGCTACGAAACTGGTGTACGACACATGCGGATGCTATATGGCCCCACGTACTTGGCCGTCCCGCCGTGGGTGTTGCTCGCCGTTGCGCTTTGCGGCGCCTCCCACGTACTCGTCTCTCCCGCCGCGGGTGTTGTTCGCCGTTGCGCCTGCGGCGGGCTGGGTTGGTTGTGGGTGCGGTGACGGGCCTCCGGGGCCGGTTGTGTGGACTGCTGACGCTTTACGTCCACACAACCGGCCCCTCCGGCCCGTCCCCTCCCGTTGGGGGAGTGTGGGGGTGGGTGGGGGCGCGCGTCGTTGAGCGAGCATCTGGTGGTGTGAGGTGTTGGGAATGCCTCGCCCAGCCGTCGGGTTGGCCCCGCAGGGGGCCCTCGCGACCCTTACGGGTTCTGTTCGACCATCCCGTAGGGGTACCCAAGCCCCCTTGCAGGCCTCAACGCCCACCCCCACGCACCGCATTCCTACTCCCTCACGGGAGGGGACGGGCCGGAGGGGCCTTGTTCGTGGACGTAAAGCGACAGCAGTCCACGAACAAGGCCCCGTAGGCCAGTCACCGCACCCGACACCCACCCAGCCCGCCGCAGGCGCAACGGCGACCAAGCCCCGCGGCGGGACACACGGGCACGTGCGGGGCGCCGCAAAGCGCAACGGCGAGAAACACCCGCGGCGGGACGGCCAGCTACGTACGGGGCGCCGCAAAGCGCAACGGCGAACAACAACCGCGGCGGGAAAGCCAGGTACGTGGGCGGCACCGCAAAGCGCCGCGGACGGGTTATTGAAGAACGAGCTCCCGCAGGACGTCTTCCATCGTGACCAGGCCGGCCAGGCGGCCGTCGTCGCCGATGACGGCCGCCAGGTGGGTGCGCGAGCCCCGCATGGCGGTCAGGACGTCGTCCAGCGGGGTCGCGGCGCGGACCCGGGCGATGGGGCGGAGGGCCGAGACGGGGAACGGCACGTTGCGCGCGGCGGCGTCCAGCGCGTCCTTGACGTGGAGGTAGCCAAGGATGCGGCGGGTGTCGTCGAGGACCGGGAAGCGGGAGAAGCCGGATTCCGCGGCCAGCTGTTCCAGTTCCTCGGCGGTGGTGCCCATGCGGGCCGAGACCACCTTCTCGGCGGGGAGGATCACGTCCCGGACCGGTCGGCGGCCCAGTTCCAGGGCGTCCCGGAGGCGTTCCTGGGCCCGCTCGTCGAGGAGTCCGGCCTCCCGGGAGTCCTCGACCATCCGCGCCAGTTGGGCGTCCGAGAAGGTCGCGGCCACCTCGTTCCTGGTCTCCACCCGCAGCAGCTTGAGCAGCACGTTGGCGAACGCGTTGATCGTGAAGATCACCGGCCGCAGTGCCCGGGCCAGCGCGACCAGCGGCGGCCCGAGGGCCAGCGCGGTGCGTACCGGCTCGGCAAGTGCCACGTTCTTCGGCACCATCTCGCCGAACAGCATGTGCAGGTACGTGGCCAGGCTCAGGGCGATCACGAACGAGATCGGGTGGACCAGCGCGTGCGAGATGCCCACCGCGTGGAAGACCGGTTCCAACAGGTGCGCGATGGCCGGTTCGGCGACCGCGCCCAGGACCAGGGTGCACAGGGTGATCCCGAGCTGGGCCGCGGCCAGCAGGGCCGACACGTGGGAGAGCCCCCACAGCACGCTGGCCGCCCGCCGGTCCCCGCGTTCGGCGTACGGCTCGATCTGGCTGCGGCGCACCGAGATCAGGGCGAACTCGGCGCCGACGAAGAAGGCGTTGACGACCAGCGTCAGCAGGCCCACGAACAGCTGGAGCGCGGTCATCGGGCGGCCTCCGGCCCCTCGTCGGTGCTGCCCGGCAGCGGGGCGTGCAGCAGCACCCGCGCCGCGCGGTGGCCGGAGGCGTCCAGGACGTCCATCGTCCAGCCGGCCACTTCCAGGTGGTCACCGGCGACCGGTATCCGGCCCAGCTCGGTGGCGATCAGTCCGGCCAGCGTCTCGTACGGGCCTTCCGGGGCCCGCAGGCCGATGCGTTCCAGCTGGTCGGTGCGGGCGCCGCCGTCGGCCTGGTAGGCGCTGCGGCCCTCGGCGTCGGAGCCGGCCGGGGCCAGGTCGGGGGTCTCCAGCGGGTCGTGCTCGTCGCGTACCTCGCCGACGACCTCCTCGACGATGTCCTCCAGCGTGACGACGCCGGCCGTGCCGCCGTACTCGTCGATGACCACGGCCATCGTGCGCCGGCCGGACAGCCGGTCCAGCAGCCGGTCCACGGTCAGCGTCGCCGGCACCAGCAGCGGTTCGCGCAGCAGCTCGGAGACCGGGTGGCGCAGCCGGCGTTCGGCCGGGACGGTCAGCACGTCCTTGATGTGCGCCACGCCGACGACGCTGTCGAGGCTGCCGCGGTAGACCGGGAAGCGGGACAGCCCGGTGGCCCGGGTCACGTTGGCGACGTCCTCGGCGGTGGACTGCACCTCCAGCGCCACCACCTGGACCCGGGGGGTCATGACGTTCTCCGCGGTCAGGTCGGCGAGGTTGAGGGTCCGGACGAACAGCTCGGCGGTGTCCGCCTCCAGTGCGCCCTCCTTGGCCGAGTGCCGGGCCAGTGCGACCAGCTCCTGCGGGCCGCGGGCCGAGGCCAGCTCCTCGGCGGGCTCCAGGCCCATCCGTCGGACGGTGCGGTTGGCGGTGTTGTTGAGGTGCCGGATGAACGGCTTGAAGGCGGCGCTGAACCCGCGCTGGGCGGTCGCGACCTTCTTGGCGACGCCCAGCGGGTGGGAGATGGCCCAGTTCTTGGGGACCAGCTCGCCGACCACCATCAGGACGACCGTGGAGAGCGCGGTGCCGAGGACCAGCGCCACCGACTCCGCCACCCCGTGCGACAGCCCCACGGCTCCCAGCGGGCCCGTCAGCAGGGTGGCGATGGCCGGCTTGGACAGCATGCCGATGACCAGGCCGGTGACGGTGATGCCGAGCTGGGCACCGGAGAGCTGGAAGGTCAGGCCGCGGACCGCCTTCAGCGCGCTCTCCGCCCCGCGCTCGCCGCGCTCGGCGGCGCGTTCGAGGTCGCTGCGCTCGACGGTCGTCAGCGAGAACTCGGCCGCCACGAAGACACCACAGGCGAGGGTCAGGAGGAGCGCCACGCCCAGGAAGAGCAGGTCGGTCATCGGGTCACCTCCGTCCCATGCTGGTACAGGACGGGGAGGTTCGCGCATCGTCGCCGGGATGCTCGACTACCGGGAGGCTCGCCCATGGCTGGACGCTCACACACCTTTCGCTCGTGGCCGGGAAGGACCATGGTAAAGGATCGGCAAAGTGGCGTTGTGGGGAGAGCCCGCCCCGGAGGTGTCGGGACGGGCTCCGGGCTGGCTGGATTCCGGTTCCGGCGGCGCTCAGACCAGCGGTTTCGTCCAGCGGCGCCACTGCTCCTCGTGCTGGTAGCCCGCCGCCGCCCAGGCGTGCTGGGCCCGCTCGTTCGCCACCAGCACCATGGCGTCCCCGCGCCGCCCGCCCAGCTTCACGAAGCGTTCCTCGGCCGCGGCCAGCAGTGCCTTCGAGATGCCCCGCCGGCGGTGGGACGGATGCACGGCGAGCCGGTACAGCGAGGCCCGCCAGCCGTCCCAGCCGGCGATCACCGTGCCGACCAGCGTCCCCTGCGACTCGGCCAGGAGCAGTGCCTCCGGGTCGCGCTCGATGAGGCGCCGCACCCCGTCCACGTCGTCGCTGATGCTCGTGCCCTCGGCGGCCGCCTCCCAGAAGCCGAGCACTGCCTCGGCGTCGGAGGGAGCGGCCGGCCGGATGTCCGTCTCGGTCATGCGGAGAGCCAAGCAGCCGCGGTCCCCGGCCCGCCACCGCATTCCGTACCCCGGGACGGTCAGCTGCCGCGCAGCTCCGCCAGCACCGGAGCGAACTCCTCCAGCGCGGAATCCAGGACCGTGAGGTACGAGAATCCGAACCGCTCGCGGCGCTCCCGCAGCTGCTCGGCCATCTGCCGCGGGGTGCCGATCAGCAGCGTCGGCACCTCCAGCGCCTGCTCCTCGTCCAGCCCGATGCCGCGGTCCGCGAGCTCCCGGGCGACCGCCCGCCGGTCGTTCGTGTTCCGCACCTGCTGGACGAGGAGGTTGCGCTCGGCCGGCTCCGGGCGGCCGGCCGCGTACCGCTCGTAGCGGGCCACGGACGCCGCCAGTTCGTCCGCGGGCATCAGCTCCAGGGTGCCCTCCGGTCTGCCGGGTGCCTGGCGGCCGCCGGTGAAGGCCGCGATCTCGGCGTGCTCGGCCGCCAGCCGCAGCATCCGCGGGCCGTTCCCGCCGATCAGCAGCGGCGGCCGTGGCCGCTGTGCCGGCCGTGGCGCCTGGTCCGGGTCGCCCAGCAGCCGGTCCAGCTCCTCGACGGTGCGCTCCAGATGGTCCACCCGTTCGCGGGGCGACCCCCAGGGCAGTCCGGCGGTCTCGTGCTCGGCGCGGACGTACCCGGTGCCCAGCCCCAACTCCAGCCGCCCACCGGTGAGTGCGTCGGTGGTCGCCACCTCGCGGGCCAGCAGCGCCGGGTTCCAGAACCCCGCGTTGAGCACGAACGTGCCCACCCGCGGACGTTCGGTCGCCTCCGCCGCGGCGATCAGTGCGGGGAACGGCGCCGGCATCCCCAGGTGGTCCGGTACGAGCAGGACGTCATAGCCCAGCTCCTCGGCCCGGCGGCACTTCCGGCGCCAGGAATCCCCGGTCTCCAGCGTGAGCATGTTGACGCCGAAGCGGAACGGACGTGGCATGGAACCCCCTCGTCGATGCGGTGATCGGTGCCGGTCGCGACCGGTCAACTCCCATGACAGCACGGCCCGTTCACGTCAGGGCGTCCGGTCGTCCGCCGACGGGGCCCGCCACCGCTGCACCAGATAGCCGGCCGCCGCGATCGCCAGCAGCACCGCGACCGTACCGAGGGTGAACGCCTCGAAGGTGAGCCGGGAGACGCCCCAGGTGGCCCGGAAGTCGTAGCGGAACCCGACGAGGTGCTCCAGCGTGCCGGGGAACAGCGCCACCCAGCAGCCGAGCAGGATCCAGGCGTAGACGAGCAGGGTGGCGACCGTGAATCCGCGGGTGCCGAACGGGACGCGGTACGGGCGGGGGGCCGCGCGGTGGCGCAGGCGGAGTGCCAGCAGGGCGGGGATCACGGCGATGTACGACAGCAGCAGGGTGGTGATGGCGACGGTGAGCACCACGCCGAAGATCGCCGAGGCGTCGCCGTTCGCCAGGTTCATCGCCGCCGCCATGAAGACGGTGGCGGTGACGCCGGACAGCAGGTTCATCCGGACCGGGGTGCCCAGTCGCGGATGGAAGGCGCCCAGGGCCCGGGTGAAGAACCCGCCGTCGGCGGCGGCCATCGCCTGCATCCGGTCGGCGACGATCATCCAGGCGCTGCCCTGCGTCAGCAGCGACAGCGCGAACAGCACGGCGACGAAGGACAGCAGCGGTCCGCGCCAGCTCCCGTAGATCCCGAAGACCAGCCGGGCCGCCTCCATGAAGCCGCCGACGCCGGTGATCCGGCCGGCCGGGGCGGCGGACAGGATGGCCAGCACCGGCAGCAGATAGCAGCAGGTGGCGACGGCCGCGGACACCGCGATCGCGACCGGTACGTCGCGCCGCGGATCGAGCATCTCGTCCCCGGCCGCGTTCGGCGCCTCGAACCCGACGAACGCGAACAGCAGCACCGGGACCAGTGCCAGGAACCCGGCCGCGGTGGGCGCGAAACCGGCCGTCGTCAGGCCGCGGAAGCCGTGCTGGAGGCCGTACGCCACCGCCGTCGCGGTGAAGAAGGCCAGCGCCAGGACCTTGGCGCCGGCACCGGCCGTGGTGATCCACTTGCCGCGGCGCAGCGAGATCACCGCGGTGAGGATCGCGATCCAGATGAAGACCAGTTTGAAGGCGTAGTCGGCCACCGTGCCGGTGCCGAGCGGGAAGACGAAGCCGTCCCAGGCCTCGGCGGCCAGGAACACCAGCGAACCGCCGAGCCAGACCGGGTTGGTCACCCAGTAGAACATCGTGGTGAGCACGGCGGGCAGCCGGCCGAACGCCACCTCCACCCACACGTAGGGGCCGCCCTCCTGGGGGAACGCGGCGCCGGTCTCGGCGAAGATCAGTGCGTACGGCAGCAGGAACGCCACCGCGATCACCCCGATCCAGGTGACGGCCTGACCGCCGCCGGCGGCGATCTGCCCGATCACATCGAAGGAGATCACGGCGGCGATGCCGATCGCCATGATGTCGAAGCGCCGCAGGCTGCGCTTCAGATGCGGCACGGGAGCGGGCACGGACACGGCGGTGGTCCTCCTGACGGCCGAGCGGTCGTGGACGGTCCGGTCGCACAACGGATCACATCGTGCGCCATCCGCCCCGGCGCCTCCGGCAGCGGCACGCGGACCGCGGGCCGGGCGCACCGGTGGCGCTTGCCGGTGCTAGCGCCAGCGCGCTAGCGTGAAGGGGTGGCGAAGACACAGCTGAACGTCCGGGTGGACGAGGCCACCGCCGAAGCGGCGCGGGAGCGCGCCCTGCAGCGGGGAGTGAGCATGAACCGCTATATCGAGGAGCTCGTCCTGCGCGACGCCGGCGAGGTGGGCCAGACCTTCGTCGAGGCCGCCTCCGACTTCATGAAGCAGTACGAGCGGGTCTTCGCCGAGGAATTCGGCCGGGACGCGGGCAGCGCGCCCGGCCCCGCCGCACCCGCGGACCGCGAGGGACTGCCGGGCACGACGTGACGCTGCGCATCGACCTCCCCTGGCTCCTCCTGATCGCCGAACAGCACACCCCCGGGGACCCCCAGGTCACCGACTGGGGCGCCCTGGTGGCCGCGGTCAGCCGCCACGACGCCGAGATATTCGGCGTACCCGTCTACCCCGACCCGCCGGACCGCGCCGCCGCGCTGCTGCAACTCCTGCTCCAGGTACCGGCGTTGGAGCGCTCGAACGCGATGTTCGCGACCGCCGTCGCCTACGGCTACCTCGTCGCCAGCGGACTGAAGATCACCACCTCGCCCGAGCGGGTCCGCGACCTCGCCCGGCTCATCAAGGAGGGCACCGCGGACGTCCACGCCATCGCGGACGAACTGCGCACCTGGATCCTGTGACGAGCCGGCCGGTCCCGCGGGGGAACCGGCGACCGGTGGCGCCCGGCCCGGCGCGCCCGGCCCGGCGCGCCCGGCCCGGCGCGCCCGGCCCGGCGCGGTCAGTCCGCCGGCCGCCGGGCCAGCCCCAGCACCGCCGGGGAGGTCGGCAGCGTCGGACCCCGCTCCGGGACCGTCAGCCGCCGCACCCGCACCACCTCGAAACCGGCCGCCCGGATCTCGCCCAGCGGGTCCCGGCCGGTGTGGCAGCCACCCATCAGCAGCGGCCACACCGTGTGGTCCAGCGACCACTGCACCGCCGCCAGGCCGCGACCCGCGGCCCGCCCGTGCTCGAAGAACCGCAGTTCCCCGCCGGGCCGCAGCACCCGCCGCAGCTCCGCCAGCGCCCGCCGGGTCTCCCGTACGGAGCACAGCACCAGCGACGCCACCGCCGTGTCGAACGCCTCGCTCTTCACCGGCAGCGCCTCCGCCACCCCCGGCACCAGGTCCACCGGCACCTCCGCCCGGGCCGCCGCCGCCCGCGCCACCTGGCGCAGCGTCGGCTCCGGCTCGATCGCCACCACCTCCGAGACCGTGCCCGGATAGTGCGCGAAGTTCAGCCCGGTGCCCGCGCCGACCTCGATGACCCGGCCGGTCGCCCCGGTCAGCAGCTCCCTGCGGAGCCGTGCCACCCCCGCCCGCGCATCCGCGGCCGGCCCGCAGCAGGTCGCGTAGAAGCGGGCGAAGACCGGATGGTGGACGCTGCCGAGCGGAACTCCCCTGCGCTGCCTCATGACGACCCCTTTTTCCTGTGTCCCCTGTGTTCCCGGTGTCCCCGGTGCTCCCGCGCTGCCCGATGCCCGCTGCTGTCAGTCTCCCCAGGGGAAGGCGCGGCGAGTCCCGGCCGGCGTGGCCCGGCAGACGGTGATGATCTCCGGGGCGTCCGCGGTGAGCGGGCGGCGGTCCCAGTCGCCGTACTGCTCCTCGACGGTGAGCCCCGCCCCGGCCAGGCGCTCACCCAGCGTCCGGGCGTCGAGGAACCGCAGACTGCTGCGGCTCACCTGCGGCCGGGTGCCGTCCGGACCGCTGAAGGTCTCCGTGAAGTGGACGACGTCCCCGCGCACCGGCAGGTCGACCCGGTGGGCGACGCGCACCGTGACCCCGTCCGCGTCCCGCACCTCGACCGCCCGGTCCGGCGTCCACCGCTCCCAGGGCCGCACCAGCGGGTTACGGGTCTCGAAGGCGAACCGGCCGCCCTTCGCCAGCGTGGCGCGGACCGCCGCCAGCGAACCCCGCAACTCCCCTTCCCCCACGAGGCATTGGAAGGCGTGCCCGGTCATCACGACCAGGTCGAAGACCGGGCCGGGACGATTCTTGCCGGCCAGTGACAGTGCGTCGCCCGCGCGCCATTCGATGTCGGTGTGCCGGCGCGCCCGTTCCAGCATTCCGGCCGCCGGATCGAGTCCGCACAGCCGGCCCCGGTGGCCGCGCGCCCGGGCGCGGTGCAACAGGGTGCCCGTACCGCAGCCGACGTCCAGGACGGAGTCCGCGGACATCACCAGGTCCAGGTAGAAGTCGTCGCCCGGCCCCCAGGGGTTGAGGAGGTCGTACCACTGGGCGAGGCTCCGGTCCGCGTACGCGACATCCACCATCCCCGCAGTGTGCCCGCCAACGGGTGCGACGGCTCGCCGATTTCCGCCGGGAAGATCCCGTATGATCAGCCGTCAAACCGAACAACTGTCGCAGTCACCGCGCATGCGGAAATCCTCCGCCATGCCCGACCACGGTGACCGCACCAGGGGGAAGGAACACGATGAAGTCGATGACGTCGACCAAGTCCACCCGTATCCGGCGCCGCCTCGCCGGTACCGCCGCCGCCACGCTCCTGCTGGGCGCCGGCGCACTGGCCGCCGCGCCGTCCGCGGCGGCCAAGGCCAACCTGCTGACGATCAACAAGGTCACGCTCCACCAGCCCGGCCTGCAGGCGAAGGTCACGTACTCCTGCGACGAGGGCATGAACCACCAGCTGGTCGCCAACGCCACCAAGCTCAACACCACCGGCCACGAGGAGTCGATCGCGGCCGGCACCATCAAGAAGGCCAACCTCGTCTGCGACTACGCCGACCACACCGCGCAGATCACCCTGCGCCCGGCCGTCGGCTCGCACTTCGCCAAGGGCGACAAGGTGAAGCTGAGCGTCTTCTACTTCGACGAGGACGGGTTCAGCTACGCGAACACGGAGACCGTCGCGGTCCTCTGAGGCGCCTTGCTGCCGCCGAGCGCCGGGGCCAGCCACGTCGGGGCCGCGGCCCGGAAGCCGCTCGGCGGCAGCGCGCCGGAGCCTTCCGGGATCACGCCCAGCAGCGGGGCCCCGGCGGCCTCCGGAAGGTCCGTCAGATTGCAGCGGGACGCCAGATCGGGGTCGGCCGGCCAGCTGCCGACGACGATGCCGGGGGAGTCGAGACCGTACTGGCGCAGCGCCAGGGCGGTCAGCGCGGTGGAGTTGAGGGTGCCCAGCCCGGCCTGGACGACCACCAGCACGGGGGCGTCCGCCAGCCGGGCCGCGTCGGCGAGGGTGTGGCCCTGTGCGTCCAGCCGGACGAGCAGCCCGCCCGCGCCCTCGACCAGCACCAGGTCGTGCGAGACGGCCAGCTTGGCGGCGGCCTCGGCGATCTCCCCCGGCCCCACCGGCGGCAGACCTGCCCGCAGGGCGGCCGTCGCGGGCGCCAACGGATCGGGATAGCGGGCGAGTTCCACGGCGGTGACCGGGCCGGCCAGCCGCTCGACCTCCGCGGCATCGCCCGTCTCGTCCGCGGTGACCCCGGTCTGGGCCGGCTTCAGCACCGCCACCGAACGGCCCCGGGCGAGCGCGGCCGCCGCGATCGCGGCCGTGGTCACCGTCTTGCCGATCTCCGTGCCCGTGCCCGTCACGAACAACACCGACATCTCTTCGTCACTCCTCAACGGCCGAAGGCCGTGTCGTTCGGATGGTCCCGGATTCCCGGTCCTCAGCCCTCGCGCGCCGCGGCGCACACCGCGGCGCAGATCCGCGCCACGTCGGCGTCACCGGTGATGTACGGCGGCATCGTGTAGATCAGATCCCGGAACGGCCGCAGCCAGACACCCGCACCGACGGCCGCCCGGGTCGCGGCCGCCATGTCCACCGCGTGGTCGAGCTGCACCACGCCGATCGCGCCGAGCACCCGGACGTCGCGCACTCCGGGGAGGTCCGCGGCGGGCGCCAGCCCGGCCCGCAGTCCGGCCTCGATGCGCTTGACCTCCTGCGCCCAGTCCTGCGACAGCAGCAGCTCGATCGAGGCGTCGGCGACCGCGGCGGCCAGCGGGTTGCCCATGAACGTCGGACCGTGTGCCAGCACCGGCAGTTCGCCGCGGGAGATCCCGTCCGCCACCGCCGTGGTGCACAGCGTCGCGGCCAGCGTCAGATAACCGCCGGTCAGCGCCTTGCCGAGGCACATCACATCGGGCGCCACGCCCGCGTGCCCGGCGGCGAAGAGCGCACCGGTACGGCCGAAGCCGGTGGCGATCTCGTCGAACACCAGCAGCACGTCGTGCGCGTCGCAGGCCTCCCGCAGCACCCGGAGGTACTCGGGGGAGTGGAACGACATCCCGCCCGCGCCCTGCACCACCGGCTCGACGATCACCGCCGCCAGCTCGTCGGCGTGCCGGCCGATCAGCTCGCGCAGCTGGTCCGCGTACGCCGGGTCGGCCGGGGCGTCGAAACCGGGCGGCGGGGTGTCCGCGAAGACCTGCCGCGGCAGCACCCCCTGCCACAGCTCGTGCATCCCGCCGTCCGGATCGCACACCGACATCGGCTGCCAGGTGTCGCCGTGGTAGCCGCCGCGCCAGGTCAGCAGCCGCTGTTTGCGGGGCTTTCCCAGGGAACGCCAGTACTGCAGGCACATCTTCACGGCGACCTCGACCGACACCGAACCGGAGTCGGCGAGGAAGACGTGCTGCAGCGGCTCCGGCGTGATGTCGACCAGCCGCTTGACCAGCCGCACCGCGGGCTCGTGGGTGAGCCCGCCGAACATCACATGGCTCATCCGCTCCAGCTGGCCGCGGGCGGCGTCGTTGAGCACCGGGTGGTTGTAGCCGTGCACCGCCGACCACCAGGAGGACATCCCGTCCACCAACTCGTCGTGCCCCTCGGCCGGTTCGGCCAGCCGCAGCCGGACGCCGGAGGCCGACTCGACCAGCAGCGGCGCGGCGGTGCCGGGCATCGGCCCGTACGGGTGCCAGACGTGCTGCCGGTCCAGGGCGAGCAGTTCGCGGGGGCCGAGCGGCTCAGGCATTGGGCGGGAGGTCGGTACCGGCGCCGCGGCGGCGCACCGACACCAGATCGCGGCGGGCCTCGTCGGACGGGGCGGGGACCGTGGCGGCGGGCGCCTCGGCGTCCGTCCCGGGGGCCGCGGCCGCCGTCCCGCCGCACGGCCGGCGGTGCTCGGGCAGCGTCGTGGTGTCCGAGCCCTCCACCTCGAAGCCGGCGTCCTCGATCATCGCCAGGTCGTCCTTGCCGGCCTGCCCCTCGCTGGTCAGGTAGTCGCCCAGGAAGATGGAGTTGACCAGGTGCAGGGCCAGCGGCTGCAGACTGCGCAGGTGCACCTCGCGGCCGCCGGCCAGCCGCACCTCGATGTCCGGGCAGACGAACCGCACCATCGCCAGGATGCGCAGCGCACGCTGCGGGGTGAGGTTCCACTCCTTGGCGAGCGGGGTGCCCTCGAACGGGATCAGGAAGTTGACCGGCACCGAGTCCGGGTCGAGCTCACGCAGTGCGAACACCACGTCGACGAGGTCGGCGTCGCTCTCACCCATACCGGCGATCAGCCCGGAGCAGGCGGACATGCCCGCGGCCTGGGCCTGCTGGACGGTGGAGACCCGGTCGGAGAAGTCATGCGTGGTGCAGATGTCGCCGTAGGTGGCTTCCGAGGTGTTGAGGTTGTGGTTGTAGGCATCGGCACCCGCCGCGCGCAGCCGCTCGGCCTGGCCGTCGGAGAGCAGCCCCAGACAGGCGCACACCTCCACGCCCTCGTTCTGCTCCTTGATCGCGGAGATGGTCTGCGAGACCCGGTCCACGTCCTTGTCCGTCGGGCCGCGGCCGCTGGCCACCAGGCACACCCGCTTGGCGCCGCCGGCCACCCCGGCGGCGGCCGCCTTGGAGGCGTCATCGGGCTTCAGCCAGGTGTACTTGAGGATCTCGGCCTTCGACCCCAGCCGCTGCGAGCAGTACGAGCAGTCCTCCGGGCACAGGCCCGACTTGAGGTTGACGAGGTAGTTGAGCTTGACCCGCCGCCCGAACCACTGGCGGCGCACCTTTCCGGCCGCGGCCACGACGTCGAGCAGTTCGTCATCGGAAGTCGCCAGCACGGCCAGCGCCTCTTCACGGGTCGGCAACTCGCGCCGCAGTCCCTTGTCCACCAGTGTGTTCAGCAGGTCCATGGCGATGATCCTGTCCTACGCCCCCGCCCCCGGCCAAGGAGGATTCCCACAACGCGCGTCGATCGGGGTGTGTGTATCGCCACACCGTGACCGTGCGGAACGACCGCTAACGTCTATCGACAGCCCACAATCGAGCCCCCGACGAAGGACGCCGATGCCGCAGGACTCCGCCGCGCCGCCGCAGCGCGACACCGCGCCCCCGCCCGCCGCCGGACCCGCCCCCCGCTCGGCCTTCGACTGGCTCGACACCGCCCGCGCCGAACGCCGACGTGCCGGCCTGGTCCGCGCACTGCGCCCCCGCCCGGCCGACTGCCCGCTGCTCGACCTTGCCGGAAACGACTATCTCGGACTCTCCCGGCATCCGGAGGTCACCCACGCCGCGGCCGGGGCCGCGCAGCTCTGGGGCGCCGGCGCCACCGGCTCCCGGCTGGTCTCCGGCAGCACCGAACTCCACGCCCGGCTGGAGGCGGAACTCGCCGCGTTCTGCGGCTTCGAGGCAGCTCTGGTGCTGTCGTCCGGATACGCCGCGAATCTGGCCGCGGTCACCGCGCTGACCGCACCCGGCACCCTGGTCGTCTCCGACGCCGGCAACCACGCCTCCCTCATCGACGGCTGCCGGCTCTCCCGGGCCCGCACCGAGGTCGCCCCGCACGCCGACCCCGAAGCCGTACGCAGGACTCTGGCCGGCCACAGCGGGCGGGCGCTGGTGGTCACCGACTCGGTGTTCTCGGTCGACGGCGACGCCGCACCGCTGCCCGCACTGGCCGCCGCCTGCCGGTCGCACGGCGCCGCGCTGCTCGTCGACGACGCCCATGGCCTGGGGGTCCTCGGCGACGGCGGCCGGGGGGCGCTCGCGGCGGCCGGACTGGCCGGGGACGCCGACGTGGTCGCCACCGTGACGCTCTCCAAGTCGCTCGGCTCCCAGGGCGGCGCGGTGCTCGGCCCGGCCCGGGTCATCGAGCACCTGGTCAACACCGCCCGGACGTTCATCTTCGACACCGGGCTGGCCCCCGCCGCGACCGGCGGCGCGCTGGCCGCGCTGCGGCTGATCGGCCGCGAACCCGAGCGCGCCGCCCGGGCCGGGGAGGTCGCCCGTGAACTGCACCGCCGGCTGACCGCGGCCGGCCTGACGGCGGTACGGCCGGACGCCGCGGTGGTGTCCGTCCGCGCGCCCTCGCCCAAGGCCGCGGTCCGCTGGGCCGCCGACTGCCGCACGGCCGGCCTCGCGGTCGGGTGCTTCCGCCCGCCGTCCGTTCCGGACGGGATCTCCCGGCTGCGGCTCACCGCCCGCGCGGACCTGACGGCTGGTCAGGTCGATCGGGCGGTGGACACGATCGTCGCCACCGCGCCGCCGATGACCTGATCCCCGGTCACGGTGGGTGACCGGCACGGCCTCCCACATCCGGTCTCCCGTCGCAGAGTTCACCGCATCGAGCGATAGATATCTGTATATGTTGCTGGATCGAGCACCACACCGGGGGCACGGGTGGCAGTCTGGCGCTCCAGCAGAAGCCCGAGGCCGAATCGTTGACCCGAGCGGCACGCCGGCGCCCCGGTCAGCGGACCGGAGCCGGTCTCGGTGGGAAAGGGACGGCGTCGCGATGGCAGACCACCAGGAATCCGCACTCACCCTGCCGAGCGCCCCGGAATCGGTCCGCCTCGCCCGCGCACACGCCCTCGCAGTGCTCACCGAATGGGGTCTGCCCGCCGGTTCCACCACCGCCGACGCGGTCCGCCTGATCGTCTCGGAACTCGCCACCAACGCCGTCCAGCACACCTTCGGCCAGTCCCCGACCTTCACCCTCGAACTCCGCCTGGACCGCGACGAGGAGCTGCGCGTCGGGGTCACCGACAGTCATCCGCGCCGCCCGCGCCGGCTGCCCGCCGCGGTCCAGCAGGACAACGGCCGGGGGCTGGTCATCATCCGCTTCCTCGCCGCGGAGGCCGGCGGCCGGCTCTTTGTCGCCCCGACCGCCACGGGCGGCAAGACCGTGTGGATCAGCCTGCCCTGGCGGGTCGCGATCGGCTGAACGACGCGGCCGTCACGGAGGGCCGCCGTCACGGGAAAGCCGCTGTCACGGAGGGCCGCCGTCACGGCACGGGGGCAGCGGCTTCTGCTCAGCCCCGCCCGCCGACCGGCACCATCAGCACCTCCGCGCCCACCGGTACGAACCCCGCGGCCAGCAGGGCGCGGACGCTGCGGGCGTTGCCGGGGGCGGCCTGGGCCCAGAGCCGTTCGCCCGCCGGTATGAGATGGCGGGCGGCGTGCGCCAGCCGGCGGCCGAGGCCGCGGCCCTGGCCGGCGCCCTCGACCTCCACCGCCAGCTCCCAGCGGCCGGCCACGCCCCGGCCGATGACCAGCGTCCCGCCGTCCCCGGTCGTCCAGACCCGCACCTCGTCGCGGTGGCGCAGCGCCCGTACGATCCGCGGATGGCTGCGGTCCGTGGTCGCCACCAGCTCCAGCGGCGGCGGCCCGGGCAGCGCCTCGGCGACCGTGGCCAGGTCGATGTTGTTGGCCTCGCGGCCGGTCCGCTCGCCGAGCGCGGTGAGGAACGGCGGGCTGAGCGGTCCGGCGAGGTCGCCGGGGGCTATCCGGTTGTGCACCCAGGACGGCTCCACGTCCGCGAACACCACGGCATGGCAGGTGAACGCCACCACGCCGACGTCCCGCGGGGACGGCTGGGGCAGCACCGTCACCGAACCGTCCGCGGGCGGGAAGCTGCCCCGCGCCGCGGCCGTCAGCACCTTGCTCAGTTCCGAGGTCACCCCGTCAAGTTACCGGGAGCCACCGACACTTCACCGGGTGCCTGGCGTCGCCGCAGGTCAGCGCACTCTTCCGTACGAGACCGTGCGGCTCCAGATCCTCTCCAGCCGCACCACGCTGCCGGCCTTGGGCGCATGCCACATCCGGCCGTGCCCGGCGTAGATGCCGACGTGGTAGATGCCGTTGCGCGAGTGGAAGAAGACCAGGTCCCCGCGTTTCCGGGCGGCGGCCGGGATGTGCAGGGTGCGGCCGTACTGCTGCGCGGCGGTCCGCGGCAGTTCCCGGCCGGCGCGCTTGAACGAGTACACGGTCAGGCCCGAACAGTCGAAGCGGTACGGCCCCATGGCCCCGTACTGGTAGGGCGAGCCCCGCTTGGAGGCCGCGATCTGCAGCGCATGTGCGGAGACGGTCGCGGCCTGGGCGTCGGGGGTGGTTCCCGGGGCGAGCGTGGTCCCGCCGAGCGTGGCCAGTGCCAGTGCGGACACGGCGCCGGCGCGGGCCAGCAGATGCGGCGTATGCGTGCGCACGGTCATGCGCAAACCCTTCGTCAGCCGCCTGCGAAGGAAGACCTGTCGGGTTCGGGCAGGCGAAGATGCCCGGCCGCTTCCACGGCTTCACCCCAAGGAGTCCGTCGGGCCGTGCGGGCCCCGGACCCCGTACTGCTCGGGTCCTCCGCTCCCGCCGATCCACACGCATCGACCGGACATCCGGCACGGCGGCGGGATTAGGCGCCCGGCCGGACCGCCCCGTCGCTGTGGCGGGGTCTTGTCGTCGAAGGGATCCTCACGCACCCGCCACCCGAATTCCGAGTTGAAAATGCCGAATGTGACATGCGCCACAGTTGCGCCGAATGGTGGGATTTGCCCCGTTGCGGGCTTGAGGGTCTCCTCCGGCACCCCCCGGACCTGGGGCGAAACATCGGCAACCGCAGTAATTCCGGTGTCCCGCGCAATTCGTCGCCCCCTTACCGCACGTGCGGACGCTACGCCGTCCGGGCAGCGCGGACGCGCGTGTCGGATCACGGTTCCCGGGCCGGCGGCACCCTCACGTATCCGGACCGGCGTTCCCCGTCCAGCTCCCGCAGCGCCCGGGCCAGCGTCTCGCCGTGCAGCTCGTGCTCGCCCCGGTTGTGCATCAGCGTCAGCGCGTCCCGCAGTTCGGCGGCCTTGCCCACCAGGGCCTGGGCGGCGCGCAGGGCGCGGTAGGTGCCGTCGCCGCGGGCCGGGTTGATCCGGCCCAGCAGGTCGAGCGCCTCCAGATAGCAGTCGATCAGCTGCCCCTCGGCGCGGGTCAGGGCGGGCAGCGGCGGGGTCTCCGGCGGCCACATCGGGCTCACCGCCCGACGCGCTGGTCGGCCGACTGCTTGCGGTTGCGGGTGAGCCCGTCGATCAGGCCGTACGCCTGCGCGGCGGGGGCGTCGAAGATCTTGTCCCGCTCGATGTCCGCGGCGATCCGCTCGCGGGGCTGGCCGGTGTGCAGCGCCAGCATCTCCTCCAGCATGGCGCGGCTGCGCAGCAGTTCCTGCGCCTGGATGTAGAGGTCGGTGGCCTGGCCCTCGAACGGTTCGCTCACCGACGGCTGGTGGATCAGCACCCGGGCGCCCGGGAGCGCCAGCCGCTTGCCGGGGGCACCGGCGGCCAGCAGCACCGCGGCGGAGGACGCGGCCTGCCCCAGGCAGACGGTCTCCACGTCGCACGACACGAAGCGCATCGTGTCGTAGATCGCGGTCATCGCGGTGACCGAGCCGCCGGGGGAGTTGATGTAGAGCGAGATGTCCCGCTCGGGCGCGGCGTGTTCGAGGTGGATCAGCTGCGCCATGACGTCGTTGGCGGCGGTGTCGTCGATCGGGGTTCCCAGAAAGATGATCCGCTCGCTGAGCAGCTTGGAGTACGGGTCCATCGTCACCGTCCCCTGTGTGGTGCGCTCGGTGAACTCCGGAAGGACGTAGCGGGCCGTCGGTCGCAGCATGGTCTGCCCCTTTCGTCTGTAGAAAATGTACAGGATGTACATCCCGTTAGAATGGGAGCATGGCCTACGAAATTCCGGTGACGCAAGCCCGGGCGGAGCTGGCGGATCTGATCAACCGCGTCGTCTACGGCGGCGAGCGGGTGGTCGTCACCCGCCACGGCAAGCCGCTCGTGGCGCTGGTTTCCGCCGCTGACCTGCAGCTTCTCGAAGAGCTGGGGCGGCGCGAGCAGAGCGCGGAGGACGAGCAGGTGATCAGCACGGTCTCTGCCGTCCGGCCCCTGTCGTCCGCTCCGGGCGAACGGCGGCGCTTCGGCATCGCCGCGGAACACCGCGACCCGGCCGCCGGGGACCGGCGACCGGGTCGCGAGAGATGACGGTCAGCGTGGGCTGACCGGGAGAGGAGTCAGGAGCTGAGCTGCCAGATCGCGGCGGCGATGGCGTCCGTGTTGGTGTCCAGCGCCTTCTCGTCGATGTTCTTCGAGGTGTCGCAGGACTGGTGGTAGCAGGCGTCGAACGCCTTGCCCGCCTCGCCGCCCCAGTCCTTCGCCTGCTTCTCGGTCTTCTTGTAGTCCGCGCCCGAGAAGAGCCCGCCGACCGCGACGCCGGCGTCCTTGAAGGAGGCGTGGTCCGAGCGCCCGTCGCCCTCGGTCTCCTTCTCGGTGGCGATGTTCTTCGCGGCGAACCAGTCCTTGAAGACCTTCTCCAGGCGCGCGTCGTCGTCGTAGACGAAGTAGCCCGGGTTCGGCGACCCGATCATGTCGAAGTTCAGGTACGCGTCGATCTTCTTGGTGTCGGCGCCGAGCTTCTTGACGTAGGACTGCGAGCCGACCATGCCGTCCTCCTCGTCGCCGAACCAGGCGAACCGGAGGTGGTGGGTGGGCTTGAGGCCGGACTTGGCGACGGCGAGCGCGACTTCGAGGATGCCGGCCGAGCCGGAACCGTTGTCGTTGATGCCGGGACCGGCGTCGACCGAGTCCACGTGGGCGCCGGCCATGACGGTCTTGCTCTCGTCGCCGCCCGGCCAGTCGGCGACGAGGTTGTAGCCGGTGGCGCCGTTGTTGTCGAACTCCTGGACCTGGGTCTTGAATCCGGCCTGGTCCAGCTTGCCCTTGAGGAAGTCGATGGACGCCTTGTGGCCGGGCTTGCCGTGGGCGCGGTTGCCGCCGTTGGCGTCGGCGATGGACTGGAGCTGGTCCAGGTCGGCCTTGACGGCCTTGACGTCGATGTCCGGGGCGGCCGCCGGTGCGGGGTCGGCGTGGGCGCCGGCCGCGGTGAAGAGGGTGGCGGCCAGGGCGGTGACGCAGCCGGTGGCCAGCGCGGCCCGGCGTATTCGTGCAGAACGGGTCACAGTGAAGGCTCCGATACAGGTGTGGGGGGATGGTGCGGAGCGTTTTGACGCGCACATGAGAATTGCGATCACTTGAGAGATCGTCAAGAGCGCATATCGGACAACGGAGTTCGCAGAGCGGAGTGCGCCCGGTATGTCGCGATCGGCGCTTCCGGGGTTCGTCTGTATCGGTGAGCGGGGGCCCCGTCGGCGTAAGGAATGCGCCAGCGATGTGCTGCGATACCTCCGCGTCATGCGCCGTTACGCCGCCGAAATCCGGCCGAACTAGCCTGCCCCGATGGGGCTCTGGATGGCCAAGTGCTGGAAGTCGGTTTGCTCCCCCTTTAATTACTGCGTGATACATCTACCGATACGGGTGTGCCCACGCCTGTGACCTGGGCAAATGCCCGGGCGGGAAGACAGTGAGGTGGAAGGTATGCAACTGACCCCGCATGAACAAGAACGCTTGATGATTCATGTGGCGGCAGACGTGGCCGAAAAGCGCCGTGCCCGAGGGTTGCGGCTCAACCACCCCGAGTCGATCGCGCTGCTGACCGTGCACATCCTCGAAGGCGCCCGGGACGGCCGTACCGTCGCCGAGCTGATGTCCTCCGGCCGCAAGGTCCTCACCCGTGACGAGGTGATGGAGGGCGTGCCCGAGATGATCCACGACGTTCAGGTCGAGGCCACCTTCCCCGACGGCACCAAGCTCGTCACCGTCCACGAACCCATCAACTGACCGTGGGAGAGCAGACGATGATCCCGGGACAGATCCTCCACGCCGACGAGCCGGTACGCCTCAACGAAGGACTCCCCCGCACGCGCATGACCGTCCTCAACGCCGCCGACCGCCCCGTCCAGGTCGGCTCCCACTACCACTTCGCCGAGGCCAACCCCGGTCTCGACTTCGACCGCGCGGCCGCGCACGGCAAGCGGCTGAACGTCCCGGCCGGCTCCGCCGTGCGCTTCGAGCCCGGCATCCCCACCGAGGTCGAGCTGGTCCCCCTCGCGGGCAAGCGGATCGTGCCGGGGCTGCGCGGTCGGACCGGAGGCACCCTCGATGGCTGAGCTGACCCGTCAGGCCTACGCCGACCTCTTCGGCCCGACCACCGGCGACCGGATCCGGCTCGCCGACACCGACCTGGTCATCGAGATCACCGAGGACCGCTCCGGCGGACCCGGCCGGGCCGGCGACGAGGCGGTCTTCGGCGGCGGCAAGGTCATCCGCGAGTCGATGGGCCAGTCCCGCACCACCCGCGCCGAGGGCGCCCCGGACACCGTGATCACCGGTGCCGTGGTCCTCGACCACTGGGGCGTCGTCAAGGCCGACGTCGGCATCCGCGACGGCCGGATCACCGCCCTCGGCAAGGCCGGCAACCCCGACACCATGGACGGCGTCCACCCCGACCTGGTCATCGGCCCCGAGACCGAGATCATCGCCGGCAACGGCAAGATCCTCACCGCCGGCGGCATCGACACCCACGTCCACTTCATCTGCCCCCAGCAGGCGGACGAGGCGCTCGCCTCCGGCGTGACCACGCTCATCGGCGGCGGCACCGGACCGGCCGAGGGCAGCAAGGCCACCACCATCACCCCCGGCGCCTGGCACATCGCCCGGCTGCTGGAGTCGATGGACTCCTTCCCGGTCAACGTCGGACTGCTCGGCAAGGGCAACACCACCTCCCTCGCCTCGATGCGCGACCAGCTGCGGGCCGGCGTCCTCGGCTTCAAGATCCACGAGGACTGGGGCGCCACCCCCGCCGTCATCGACGCCTGCCTGACCGTCTGCGAGGAGAGCGGCGCCCAGCTCGCGATCCACACGGACACCCTGAACGAGGCCGGCTTCCTCGGCGACACCCTCGCCGCCATCGCCGGCCGCTCCCTCCATGCGTTCCACGTCGAGGGCGCCGGCGGCGGCCACGCCCCCGACATGATCGCCATGGTCTCCGAGCCGAACGTGCTGCCCGCGTCCACCAACCCCACGCGGCCGCACACCGTCAACACCGTCGAGGAACACCTCGACATGCTGATGGTCTGCCACCACCTCAACCCGGCCGTCCCCGAGGACCTGGCGTTCGCCGAGTCCCGGATCCGGCCCTCCACCATCGCCGCCGAGGACATCCTGCACGACCTCGGTGCCATCTCGATCATGGCCTCCGACGCCCAGGCCATGGGCCGGATCGGCGAGGTCGTGCTGCGCACCTGGCAGACCGCGCACGTGATGAAGCGGCGCCGCGGCGCCCTGGCCGGCGACGGCGGCGCGGACAACCACCGGGCCCGCCGCTACGTCGCGAAGTACACCATCAACGCGGCCCTCGCCCAGGGCATCGACCACCTCGTCGGCTCCGTCGAGGACGGCAAGCTCGCCGACCTCGTCCTGTGGGACCCGGCGTTCTTCGGCGTCAAGCCCCAACTGGTCATCAAGGGCGGGCAGATCGCGTACGCGCAGATGGGCGACGCCAACGCCTCCATCCCCACCCCGCAGCCGGTCCTGCCCCGCCCGATGTTCGGCGCCACCGGCAAGGCCCCCGGCAGCAACTCGGTCAACTTCGTCTCCCCGCAGGCCCTGGAGGACGACCTCCCCGGGCGCCTGCCGCTGGCCAAGGCGTACCAGGCGATCCGCTCCACCCGCGGCGTCACCAAGGCGGACATGCGCAACAACGACGCCCTGCCGCGGGTCCACGTCGACCCCGACACCTTCACGGTCACCATCGACGGCGAGGTGGTCGAACCCCACCCGGCCGCCGAACTCCCCATGGCCCAGCGGTACTTCCTCTTCTGACCCGCCATGAGGAAGATCCCGATGAACACCACCACGGACCACCGATGAGCCGCGCCGCGCTGCTCGTCCTCGCCGACGGCCGGTTCCCCGCCGGAGGGCACGCCCACTCGGGCGGCGCCGAACCGGCCGTCGCCGCGGGGCGCATCAAGGACGCCGCCACCCTGGAGAGCTTCTGCCGGGGCCGGCTGCACACCGCGGGCCTGGTCGCCGCCGCGCTCGCCGCGGCGGCCGCGGCCGGCTGCGACCCGCTCCTCCTGGACGACGCCGCCGACGCCCGCACGCCCGTACCGGCACTCCGGCAGGTGGCCCGGCGGCTCGGCCGGCAGATGATGCGGGCGGCCCGCGCCACCTGGCCGGACCCCGCACTCGACGCGCTCGCCGCGGCCCGGCCGCGCGGCGCCCACCAGCCCGTCGTCCTGGGCCTGGCCGCCCGGTCCGCCGGACTGTCGCCGCAGGACGCGGCGTACGCCGTGGCCTACGAGAGCCTCAGCGGCCCGGCCACCGCCGCCGTCCGCCTGCTCAGCCTGGACCCGTTCGACGCGACCGCGGTGCTCGCCCACCTGGCCCCGGACGTCGACCACGTCGCCGAACAGGGCGCCGCGGCCGGGCAGCGGGTCGCCGCCGAAGGAGCCGACGCGCTGCCCGCCGCGTCCGCGCCGCTGCTCGACATCACCGCGGAAGCGCACGCCGCCTGGCCGGTCCGCCTCTTCGCCTCCTGACCCCACCCGGCCCCGGCCGGCACCCGCGCCGCCCCCGGCGGCCGTACGAACCACCGGAGTGACCATGCACCTCGACCACCACGAGACCTTCCCCGAACGCCACACCTACAGCGCCGCCGCACCCGTACGGACGGACGGGCGCCGCCGGGCGCTGCGCATCGGCCTGGGCGGCCCGGTCGGCACCGGCAAGACCGCCACCGTCGCCGCGCTCTGCCGCGCGCTGCGCGACGAGCTGTCCCTCGCCGTGGTCACCAACGACATCTACACCCGCGAGGACGCCGATTTCCTGCTCCGCGAGGCCGTGCTGCCGGCCGAGCGGATCTCCGCGGTGGAGACCGGCGCCTGCCCGCACACCGCGATCCGCGACGACATCTCCGCCAACCTGGAGGCCGTCGAGGACCTGGAGGACACCGTCGGCCCGCTCGACCTCATCCTGGTCGAGTCCGGCGGCGACAACCTCACCGCGACCTTCTCCAAGGGCCTGGTCGACTTCCAGATCTTCGTCATCGACGTCGCGGGCGGCGACGACATCCCGCGCAAGGGCGGCCCCGGCGTCACCACCGCCGACCTGCTCGTCATCAACAAGACCGACCTCGCCCCGTACGTCGGCGTCGACCTGGCCGGCATGGCCCGGGACGCCAAGGCCCAGCGCGGCGAACTCCCGGTCGCCTTCACCGCGTTGAAGACGGAGAACGGCGTGCGGCCCGTGTCGGACTGGGTCCGGGCCCGGCTGGCGGACTGGACCGCGGGCCCGGCATGACGCTCGCCCTTCCTCCGCGGACCGCACCGGCGACCGCCGCACCGTCCCCGGCCGGCCTGCGCGCCACCGCCCGCATCGTCGCCCGCGCCGGTGCCGACGGCACCACCCGGCTGCCCGTCCTGGACGGCGACGGCCCGTTCGCGCTGCGCCGGCTCCGCGGGCACGGCGGCCCGGCCCGGGTGTGCGTCGTCGGCGCCATGAGCGCCCCGCTCGGCGGTGACCGGCTGGCCGTCGAGGCCACCGCCGAGGCCGGCAGCGCCCTGCACCTCACGGCCGCCGCGGCCACCGTCGCACTGCCCGGCCGCACCGGCGAGCCGGCCCACTACGACGTACGCCTCACGGTGGGCGAGGGCGCCCGGCTGGAGTGGCTGCCCGAGCCGCTGATCTCGGCCGCCGGCAGCGACCTGCGGATGACCACGACCGTCGAACTGGCCGCCACCGCCCGGCTCGTGCTCCGCGAGGAACAGGTCCTGGGCCGCAGCGGCGAACCGACCGGCGCCCTGCGCAGCCGGCTCACCGTCCGGCGCGCCGGACACACCCTGCTCGACCAGGAGACCGCCTACGGGCCCGGCGCCCCCGGCTGGGACACCTCGGCCGTCCTGGGCGGCCACCGGGCCGTCGGCCAACTCCTCGTCGTGACACCGGAGTTCGAGGACACACCGGCCGAGGTGCGGCTGCTCGGCGCGACCGGTGACCAGCCGCACCGCGGCCGGCCGCCCGGTGACCAACGGCCCGACGCCCAGGGCGTCCTGGCGCCGCTGGCCGGTCCCGGCGCGCTGGCCACGGCCGTCGCCCCGGACGGGCTACGGCTGCGCCGCCTCCTGGACGAGGCCGCGCGCGGGCTCGGCGGCTGAGGATCACACCTCCAGTTCGGCCTCCAGCCGGGCCAGTCGGTGGCGTGCCAGCGCCAGATTGGCGCGCTTGCGGTCCAGCACCAGGTAGAGGAAGAGCCCGCTGCCGCTCTTGCCGGTGACCGGCCGGATGATGTGGTACTGCGAGGTCAGCGTGATGAGCATGTCCTCGATGGCGCCCTGGAGTTCGAGCATCTCCATCGTGCGCATCTTGGCGCGGACGACATCGGTGTTGCCGGCCGCGGCGATATTGAGGTCCAGGGCCTGGTTGTCGCCGAGCGTGGCCAGCGCCATGCCGCTGGTGTAGTCGACCAGGGCGACGCCTATCGCGCCTTCGATGGTCGACATCGCGTCGGAGAGGGCGGATTCCATCTGAGCCATGAGGGGTGGTGACCTTTCGAATGGGTGGAGATGTTGCGGTGTGCGGTGGATCAGGGGGGGCGGGCGGCGGGCCTGCCTACCGGCGCGGGGCCGCGTCGACGAGCGCCCCGATGCGCTCGGCCGCCCTCCTGGCCTGCAGATGCAGCCGGCCCACATTGGTGTCCGGGCCGGTCACGGCGGTGAGCACGGCACGGCGGCCGGCCGAGTAGGCGGCGATGTAGCCGTCGGTGCCACGGGTCAAGGACTCCTCGAAAGCGCCCTGCCCGGTCGCCTCGGTGAGCCGCTTGGCGACCCCGATGGCCGCCGCGGTCAGCGCGGCCAGCCCGTCCGGCTCGATGTCCGGCAGATCGTGCGCGATCACCATGCCGTCCGCGCTCGCGACCATGCCGCCGTGGAAATGCCGCACCTGACCGCGCAGCGTCAGCAGTTCGTCCCGTATCCGGGGTTCTATCGTCATCAGTCTCCTTTTCGCGGCCCGCCTTCCGAGGGCGCGCCTCATGCCGTGCACGGTCTTCGTGGGCAAGGGGTCACAGGTTTTCCTCCAGCGCCGTGCGCAGTCGGACAAGGAGGGCAACGTCCGGGTCCCGGGTGTCGAGGAGTTCCGGCACCGGTGGTTGCCAGGTGGGGGTGCGGCATCCGCCGGCGCCGGGTGGCGGATGCCCGGCCGGTGCGGCGCCCGGCCGGCGGCGGGGGAGCCCGCCGGGCGGCATCCGGACCAGACCGGCCGCGGCCAGCCGGCGGATGTCCAGCAGCGTCAGGAACGCGGACTGGCCCAGCACGCGGGCGAGTTCGCACGGGGTGTGCCGGCCGTCGGCATACGCGAGCAGCCGTCGCTGCCGGGGTGTCGTACCGGCCGGAGCGCCGGGGCCGGCCGGCACCACGGGCTGGGTGTCGACCGCCGCCCAGGGGCGCAGCCGGTCCAGCAGCGCCCGGCGGCGGGCCGTCGCCCGCTGGAGGTCCCCCGCGCTGATCGGGCGTACGACCCCCAGCCAGTGCCCGGTCCCGGGGGTGAAGGACGTGGTCTCCGGCGGCAGCGGCAGCGCGAAGAACGCCGCGTCGAGCAGGGCGGCGAGATGGCAGATCTCCAACTCGCCCTGGGTCAGCCAGCCCTCGCTGACCAGGAACCGGCCGCCCTGCCGCGCCGGCCCCGCGGTCTCGACCGCGTACCGCCAGCCCTGCGGCGGAACCTTCCCCGCCGCGCTGAGCCGCACCTCGATCCCGGGCGCCGCGGCCCCCTCGACCCAGGTGACCGCACCGTCGCGCAGGTAGACACAGCCGTGCGGGCCCCGCAGCGCGCCGGTGACGCGTGCGGCGGCACAGCGGTCGAGCAGCCCGGCCGGGCCGGGCGGGGGAGACGGGGGCAGGCCCATGGCTGGTTCCCTCACCGTTCGTGCGAACTGGCAGCGCGGGTACGTCAGGACGCGACCAGCCCCGCCGCCAGCTCGCGCAGCCGTATCCGGGCCACGGCGAGATTCGCCTGCGCGCGGTCCAGCCAGAGGTACAGATAGGTCTGGCTGTCGAAGGCGGTGTGCACGAAACGGATCAGGTGGTAGCTGCCGGCGGCCGTGATGATCAGGTCCTCCAGGGCGGAGGCGGTGGCCCCGGTGGTGTCGAAGGTGGCGTTGCGCGCCACCGCCTGGACGACCTCGGCGGTGTCCGCGGCGGCCGCGTCATGGTCCCCGTTCGGTGCCTGGCCGGCCGTCCCGAGCGTCAGCCCGCTGGTCCAGTCGATCAGTCCGGCCCCCAGCACCCCCGGGATTCCCATCGCCTGGGCCAACACCTGATCGATACCCGGCACTTCGGATCTCCTTCGCGAGGCTTGGACGACGGCTCGGACGACGGGACGGCGCTCCGGACGGGGCGGAAACGCCGAAGCCCTCCCGGGTGGCGCTGCGTGGGAGAGCCTTCACGGAAGGTTACTGAAGGTGTGCGCGTGGCACATGCCTCGTGGGCAGGTTCAAGGCAATTGACGCGTTCTCGCCCTTCGACGGTGCTGCGGCAGCCGGCCGAGCGGTCCCCCGGGCCCCCTGCGGCACCCCTGGCAGCGGCTCCTGTCACCCCGTCACATCACCTCTCACCAGCACGAGTTGACGCTCGCGGGCAGACCCGCGCAGCGGAGGCAACACCGCCCGCCCGGCCCTTCCGCCGCTTGGCCGGAAAGACAGGGTTCCCTTGCGGCGTCCGGCCGGCACCCGTCGTGTCAACTCCCGGCCCGGCAACGGCCGGAAACCTACAGCTTGGTAAAGAATTGCGGGTCAAACCTGTTCAGGAGGGGCACGCAGGCGACAGGATCCCCTCGTAGGCCTGTGATCAACGCCGCCACAAGTGGCGCACCATGCAGGGGGAACACACCACGTGAGAAAATCAGCAGTGCTCGGCGCCGCCGGCACCCTGGTGACCGGGGCTCTCCTCGCCACCGCGATAGCCACACCCGCCAGCGCGGGGGAACACCACAAGAAGGGCTCGGCCGAGGCCCGGGGAGTCCATGTCGCCGCCGCGCGTGCGGCCAAGCAGGGCATCGACTGGCAGGACTGCCCCGCCGACTGGGGTCTGAAGTCGCCCGTCCAGTGCGGTTTCGTCACCGTCCCGGTCGACTACGCCCGGCCCGACGGCCGCACCATCAAGATCGCTGTCGACCGTGCGGTCAGCACCGGCGGCAAGGAGGAGCGCCAGGGCTCCCTCCTCTACAACCCCGGTGGACCGGGCGGTTCGGGCATGCGCTTCCCGAACCGCATCACCACCAAGAACCCGCTGTGGGCCAAGACCGCGAAGGCGTACGACTTCGTCGGCTTCGACCCCCGCGGTGTCGGCCACTCCGCCCCGATCTCCTGCATCGACCCGCAGGAGTTCGTCAAGGCCCCGAAGGCCGACCCGGTACCGGACAGCGAGGCGGACAAGCGCGCCCAGCGCAAGCTCGCCAAGGAGTACGCGGACGGCTGCAAGGAGCGCAGCGGCGCCCTGCTGCCGTACATGACCACCGCGAACACCGCCCGCGACATCGACGTGATCCGCGCCGCGCTGCACGAGAAGAAGCTCAACTACCTGGGCGTCTCGTACGGCACGTACCTCGGCGCCGTCTACGCGACGCTCTTCCCGGGCCATGTGCGCCGGATGCTCGTCGACAGCGTCGTCAACCCGTCCCGCGAGAGCGTCTGGTATCAGGCCAACCTCGACCAGGACATCGCCTTCGAGACCCGCTGGGGCGACTGGAAGAAGTGGGTCGCCAAGAACGACGCCACCTACCACATCGGTGACACCCCCGAGAAGGTCCAGAAGGCGTGGGAGCAGCTGCGCGCCACCGCCAAGAAGGACGCCATCGGCGGCGTGGTCGGGCCGGCCGAGCTCACCGGCTTCTTCCAGAACGCGCCCTACTACGACTCGATGTGGGCCACCGTCGCGCAGGTCTGGAGCGCCTACCGCGCCGGCGACCCGAAGCCGCTGATCGAGAACGCCGGTCCTGACCTCAAGGACACCGCGGGCAACATCGCCGCGGAGAACGGCAACGCCGTCTACACGGCCGTCGAGTGCACCGACACCAAGTGGCCCACCAGCTGGCGCAAGTGGGACCGCGACAACACCCGCATCCACCAGCAGGCCCCGTTCATGACCTGGGCCAACGCCTGGATGAACCTGCCCTGCGCCACCTGGCCGGTCAAGCAGCAGCGTCCGGTCGAGGTCCGCACCGGCAAGGGCCTGCCGAGCGTGCTCATCGTGCAGAGCACCCGTGACGCGGCGACGCCCTACGACGGCGCCGTCGAGCTGCACAAGCGGTTCGCGGGCTCCCGCCTGATCACCGAGCGGGACGCCGGTTCGCACGGCGTCACCGGCCTGGTCAACCCCTGCATCAACGACCGGGTCGACGCGTACTTCCTGGAGGGCAGGACCGACGCCCAGGACGTGACCTGCGCCCCGCACGCCACGCCGAAGCCGGCCGCCTCGCCGGCCAAGGCCGCCGCGGCGGCGGGCAAGGCCGACCTCCCGGCAGCCCGGTAACCCACCGGAACCACCAGGAGAAGAGGGCGGCCGGGAATCTCCCGGCCGCCCTCGCCCCGTGTCCGGCCCCGGCTCAGCCCGCGATCGGCTCCACCCGCGGCTCCGCGATCGCCACGTAGTCCTCGGTCACCAGCGCCAGCGAGCGGTCCAGCCGCGCCGCGTTGAAGTAGATCTCCGGCTGCTCCAGCAGCGCCGGATCGACCACCAGCGTCAGCTCCTCGTCGAAGGAGAACGGCAGGATCGTGCCACTGACGCTGCGCGCCAGCCGCTCCGCGACCTCCGGTGTCGCGAACCCGGCGTACGACCCGCCCAGCAGCGCCTTCACCGCACCGAGATCCACCCGCCGGTCACCGGGCACCACCGCCAGCACGTAGCGCTTGGTCTTCTTCCCGAGCTTGACCATCACGACGATGCACTTGGCGGCCTGCTCGACCACGTTCCCGCGCAGCGCGCTCACCGCCTCGGTCGCGCCCTCCGGAGCGTGCTCGTAGATCCGGAAGCGTGCCCCACGCTCCTCCAGCAGCCCGATCAGCTTGGTGTACGTCTCGTGCTCACTCACGCCGTCCTCGTTTCCCTTCCTGGTGCGCACGCCGCGAACGCCTCGGCGAAGGCGGCCCTGGTGGGGGAGTCCGTACGGCGGTCCAGCACCGCGAACACCACCCGGCCGAACCGGTCGGCGAACCGGCCGGCACCCAGCAGCTGCGCGGCGAACGCCCGCGCCACATCGGCGGGTTCGTTGCGGAACACCCCGCACCCCCAGGCGCCGAGGACCAGCTGACGGTACCCGCCGGCCGCCGCGACCTCCAGCACCCGCTCCGCCCGTACGGCCAGCGCCGCCGGCACCCGCCCCGCCTCGGCCGGCCGCTGCCGCGCGATCACCCCCGCGTTGGGCGCCGCCGCCGTCAAGAACCCCGCCTCGTACGGCACTTCGAGCAGCACTCCGCGATCGTCCCGGAACACCGGCACGCCCGGCGAGAGGATCACCCGGTCACTGTAGAACGGAGTCGGTTCCCGCCGGTGCGCCGCGTAGAACTCCGGCGCCTCGCGCACGCACGCGTACAGCGCCGACCCCCGGCACAGCGCCTCCTCCTGCGCCTGCGCACCGTTGAGGTACCCACCGCCGGGATTCCGCGCCGAGGCGAAGTTCAGCACCGCGACCGGCCCGCCACCGCTCCCGGCCAGCCGCCGCCCCGCCGTCAGGCTGCCTTCCCCCGTCACCTCGCACACGGTCTCCCGGCCGCCGTCCTCCGGCTCCGGCACCGCGACCGGCTCCGGCCCGTACAACCGCGTCCCGGCCCGGGCCCGCGCCACCTGCTCCGCGATCTCCACCGGCCGCCCGCTCGGCGCCCGGTACCTCCCCTGCGCAACGATCCGCTCGGTCTCCTGCGCCATCCCCCGCAAACGGGCGCTCATCGACGGCGCCCTTCTCTCCACGGCCACATGATGATCACGGTAGAGGCCCGGGGTGGGGCGCGCGATCGAATAACGGGCGGCCGGCCGGCGCCGCATCGTCCGCGCTGCCCGTCGTCGTACCCGCGACGTTAGGGCGCTTCGGGCGGGGTGCCCGGCGTCGTCCGCCGACGGCGCACCTGCGGGTGCGCCTGGGCCCGGGCCTTGGCCTCGGTGGCGTACAGGTCGACGTACTCCTGCCCGGAGAGGGAGAGGATCGCGTACATGATCCGGTCGGTGACGGCACGCAGCGCGGTGCGCTCGTCGGCCAGGCCGGCGTACCGGGAGAAGTCCAGCGGTGCGCCGAAGCGGATGGTGATCCGCATGGCCCGCGGCAGCCGCCGGCCGGTCGGCTGCGCCTCGAACGTGCCGATCACGGCACAGGGGATCACCGGCACCCCGGCCTGCAGGGCCATCGCGGCGACCCCGGTGCGCCCCTTGTAGAGCCGGCCGTCGTGCGAACGGGTGCCCTCCGGATAGATCCCGAGCAGCCGGCCCTTGCGCAGCACGGCCAGGCCCGACGCGATCGCCGCCCGGGAGGCGCGGCCGCCGGACCGGTCCACCGGGATCTGCCCGGCCCCGCGGAAGAACGCCGCGGTCAGCCGGCCCTTGAGCCCTGGTCCGGTGAAGTACTCGGACTTGGCCAGGAACGTCACCCGGCGCGGCACGATCGCCGGCATCACGAAGTGGTCGGCGAACGAGAGGTGGTTGCCGGCGATGATCGCGGCGCCCTCCTCGGGGACGTGCTCCAGGCCCTCCACCCGCGGCCGGAACACCAGCCGCAACAGCGGTCCCAACAGGACGTACTTGAGCACCTGGTAGAACACGGGCGGCTCCCTCCGCGGCCGAGGCGGCAGTGAGTGTAGGAGCAACCGCCGCCGGGAGTAACCACCTCGACGCGCATCGATGCTGACGCCCGGCAGCGGATTTGGCATCCGCGGACAACTTTCCACCTGCCCTGAGAGCCCGGTAGTCGGGTTCCCGTACTGACCGGCAAGCGAGCCCGGGACCAGCTTCCGGGCCAAGGACAGGAGCCCTACATGTCCCGCAAGAGAAGAGTCACCCGGCGACAGAAGATCGTGGTCGCGGTGAGCGCCGCGGCGCTGGTGGGTGGTATCGCCATCGTCACGACCGGCACCAGCCAGGCGTCGGTGGCCTGCGACGGACTGGCCACCGCCCTGAGCAACAACCAGAAGTTCATCGCCGATCAACAGGCCCACCCCGACGCCCAGTCGGCGGCGCGGATCGCCAACAGACAGGCGGTGATCAAGGAGATCCAGGTCAAGCAGCAGGCCGCCGGCTGCAGTGGGGGAGGCGGCGGTGCCGAGGCGGGTGCGCCACCCCAGGGCGGTGCGCCGCCCCAGAGCAGTGCACCGCCCGCCTCCGAGGCACCACCGGGTTCCTCGGCCGACCCGAGCTCCTCGGCCGCCCCGCCGGGCTCGGCCGACCCGTCCGCGTCCGGTGCCCCGCCCGCGGCCGGCGGCGACGTGGTCTGCCCCGGCTCGACGGTCACCCTCTCCGGCGAGGGCGGCGCACCGGCCGCCTCCAGCGACCAGTTCCCCGCCGGCACGAAACTGAAGGTGACCAACCTGGACAACAACAAGTCGACGACGGTGTCCGTCACCTCGACGTCGGGCAGCTGTGTGCTGCTCAACAACGCCGCGTTCGAGCAGGTACGGGAGGAGGGCAAGTTCCTGATCCGGCACGCCCGCATCGAGCGCGTGGGCTAGCCCGGGCGGGACGCCCCCGGTGCGGGAGCCCGGGGTGAGAGCCCGTTCGCGATGACCCCCTCCGGTCCGGTGGCCGGTGACGGAAGCCGCCTCCTCCGTCACCGGCCACCTTCTTCCGGGCGGGCCCGGCGCAGACCGAGGGGGCCCCGGAACGGCTCGGGAACGGGACCGTACGGGCGACCCCGCGGCGTGGCCGCTTGCGTGTCGGGGGCCGGCGGGGTGGCCTGAAGCCCCCCAGCGTTCCCCAGGAGGCACCGATGCCCGTGCACCACCGACGCCGCACCGTGCGGGCCGCCGTGCCCGCCGCCGCTGTGGCCGCGACCGTGTCCGCCGTGCTGGCCGGAGCTTTCTGTGCCGGTCCGGCCGGCGCCACCGAACCGCCGCCGCCCGCCGCCGGCCAGGGGCTGCTGCTGACCGTCTCCGGCGACCACGACACCTGGATCCGCGGGGTGCGGCTCGCCTGCCCGGACATCTACGGCAGACACCCCCACGCGGCCGCCGCCTGCGACGCGCTGACCTGGGCACGCGGCGATCTGGACGCGCTGCCCGGCGAGCCGCACGCCTGCACCCGGGAGTACGACCCGGTCACCGTCACCGCGACCGGCAACTGGCGTGGCGGTCCGGTGAACTGGCGGAAGGAATTCCCCAACGCGTGCATGATGCACTCCGCCACCGGGCCGGTCTTCCGCTTCTGAGCGCCCTCAGTTCGGCCGGGCCGCCACCACCCCGACCGTCACCAGGGCCAGGATCACCCAGCAGAACCAGAGCCAGCCATTCGCGCCCAGCGCCACGGTGTAGGCGGTGGCGGCCACCAGACCGGTCACCGTGCACACGGCCATCGTCCTCACAGATCCGGGCATCCCGCATCCTCCTCACGGCAGCCCGGAGCCGGCAACGCAGCGGGCCGCGGCCATGGGACCATCGTCCCCGGCCGCGGCCCGTACCGCCAGATGGTCGCCCCACCCGCTTGCGGCCCTACCGCCCCCGCGCATTGAGCGAGGCGAGGTACGCGTTGTAGTCGGCGAGGTCCTGGTCGCCGTTGCGGTCGGCGGCCCGGTCGGCGCGTTGCGACTGCCGCTCCTCGGACTTGTACCACTGGAAGACCAGCGCGATCAGCACCACGACGGACGGGATCTCGCTGAACGCCCAGGCGATGCCGCCGGCGGCCTGCTGGTCGGACAGCGCCTCGATGCCGAGCGAGGCCGGCGGGTGCAGGAAGGTGTCGACCATCGGCTCGGAGGCCATCATCAGCGCGATGCCGAAGAAGGCGTGGAACGGCATGCCCGCGAAGAGCTCCAGCATCCGCATCACGTAACCGGGCCGGTGCGGCCCCGGGTCGACGCCCATGATCGGCCAGAAGAAGACCAGGCCGACCGCGAGGAAGTGCACCATCATCGCGATGTGCCCGGCCCGGGACTCCATCAGGAAGTCGAACAGCGGCGAGAAGTACAGCGCGTAGAGGCTCGCGATGAACAGCGGGATGGTGAAGGCGGGGTGCGTGATGATCCGCATGTAGCGGCTGTGCAGCAGCGCCACCAGCAGCTCCCGCGGGCCCTTGCGGCCGCGCCCGGCGGTGGGCAGCGCCCGCAGCGCCAGCGTCACCGGCGCACCGAGCAGCAGCAGGATCGGCGAGAGCATGCTCACGATCATGTGCTGGACCATGTGCACGCTGAACATCAGCATGCCGTAGTCGTTCAGCCGGGTGCACATCGACAGCGCCACGGTGAGCACGCCCAGGGCCCAGGCGACGATCCGGCCGAGCGGCCAGGCATCGCCCCGGCGCCGCAGCCGGACGACCGCCCAGCCGTACAGCCCGAGGGCCAGCAGGCAGCCGATGAGGAAGACCGGATCACCACCGAACGCGAGGCCCCGCCCCAGCGTGAACGGCGGTAGATCCATCTGCATGCCGTCCATGCCGTGCCCGCTGTGATCCATCCGCTCGCTCCTGATTCGTACCAATGCTCCGGCGACAAGCGTAGAACCGCCCCCGGCCGTGATCGTGGCCGGGGGCGGTTCGTACAGCGGGGAACTACCGTGCGGAGCGGACGGCGCTGCCGTGCGCGGTGGCCGGGGTCACAGTACGCACTCGGCCTCGTCGTAGCGCGCGGCCGGCACGGTCTTCAGGGTCTCCACGGCCTCGGCCAGCGGGACCAGCGTGATGTCCGTGCCGCGCAGCGCGGTCATCATGCCGAACTCGCCGCGGTGCGCGGCCTCGACGGCGTGCCAGCCGAAGCGGGTGGCCAGCACCCGGTCGTACGCGGTCGGGGTGCCGCCGCGCTGGACGTGGCCGAGGATGACCGGCCGGGCCTCCTTGCCGAGGCGGTTCTCCAGCTCGACGGAGAGCTGCCGGGCCACGCCCGCGAACCGCTCGTGCCCGTAGATGTCCTTGCCGCCGACGTCGAACGACATGGTGCCCTCGCGCGGCTTGGCGCCCTCCGCGACCACCACGATGGCGAACTTCTTGCCGGCCTCGAAGCGGGCCGAGACCCGGGCGGTGAGCTCGTCGATGTCGAAGGGACGCTCCGGCACCACGATCGCGTGCGCACCGGCCGCCATGCCGGAGTGCAGCGCGATCCAGCCGGTGTGCCGCCCCATCACCTCGACGATCATGACCCGCTGGTGGGACTCGGCGGTCGTCTTGAGCCGGTCCAGGGCCTCCGTGGCGACGCCCACCGCGGTGTCGAAACCGAACGTCACGTCGGTGACCGCGATGTCGTTGTCGATGGTCTTCGGTACGCCGACGATCGGCAGCCCGGCGTCCGACAGCAGCCGCGCCGCCTTCAGCGTGCCCTCGCCGCCGATCGGGATGATCGCGTCCAGGCCCAGCTCGGCGACATGGCCGCGGGCCCGCTCCACGCCGTCGCGCAGATGGGCCGGCTGCACCCGGGACGACCCGAGGATGGTGCCGCCGCGGGCCAGGATGCCGCCGACGGCATCGAGGTCGAGCTTGCGGTAATCGGCTTCCAGCAGGCCCTTCCAGCCGTCGCGGAAACCGATCACCTCATCGCCGTGGTCGGCGGTGGCACGGTGGACGACGGAGCGGATGACGGCGTTCAGACCGGGGCAGTCGCCGCCGGAGGTGAGGACACCAATACGCATTGCTCGAAAACCCTCTGCAACGTAACCGGGGGGCCCGGACCCCGTCGTCCGGTTGTATGCCGCTCACCCTACAAGCGCGGGGCCCCCGGGCACACGTACGCCCGCAGTGCGGACTGCGGGCGTACGAAAGGCCGTGAAAAGGGAGATTTTGCTCAGGCGGGCTGGGTCGCGGCGGCGATCCGCTCCTGGCGGAGCGCCTCGTACCAGCGGTCCTCCACCGGAGGCAGGGCGTTCACGTCCAGCGCCAGCTTGATCAGCAGGTCGGCGATGTGCGGGTTGCGGGCCATCACCGGGCCGTGCATGTACGTGCCGAAGACGGTGTCGTTGTACGCGCCCTCGTAGCCGTCGCCGACGCCGTTGCCCTTGCCGAACCGGACCTTGGCGAACGGCCGGGCGGTCGCGCCCAGATGCGTCACGCCCTGGTGGTTCTCGAAGCCGGTCAGCGGCGGCAGCCCCAACTGCGGGTCGATGTCGGCGAGTACGTCACCGACGCAGCGCTCGCCCTCGCCGCGGGTGGACACCACGTCCAGCAGCCCCAGGCCCTGCTGCCGCTCACCCAGGTCGTTGATGAACTCGTGGCCCAGGATCTGGTAGCCGGCGCACACCGAGAAGACGATCGCGCCGTTGGAGACCGCGCGGCTCAGACCGCCGTCGCGGATCAGCCGCTCGGAGGCCAGCCGCTGCGGCCGGTCCTCACCGCCGCCGATCAGGTAGATGTCGCCGGAGGTGGGGATCTGCTGGTCGGAGCGTACGTCCACGCGCTGGACGTCCAGACCGCGCTGGCGCGCCCGCCGCTCCACCACCAGGGCGTTGCCCTGGTCGCCGTAGGTGCTCAGCAGGTCCGGGTAGATCCAGACCAGGCGCAGGCTGTTGTCACTCATGCGTGCTCGTCCTTGTCGAGAGGGTGGCTGGATCACGTCAGTTGCCCACGCGCCGGCGCAGGTCCTGGAAGGCCGTGTAGTTGGCGATGACCTCGATGCGGCCGGGCGGCACCAGCTGCACCGCCTCGTCCAGGCTCTCGCACACCTGGAAGTCGAGGCCGGCCACCTCCAGTCGCACCGCCAGGTCCAGCTTGCGGTCACCGAGCACGAAGATCGGGTGCCCGGCCAGCCGGGTGTAGTCGACGTCCCACAGCCAGGAGGTGTCCGTGCCGTCCGCGCCGCGGGCGTTCACCGACATGATCACCGGGGTCGGCGGCGGGTCGATCAGCGAGAAGGTCTCCAGCCAGCCGGCCGGGTTCTTCGCCAGCAGCAGCCGCAGCTCACGCTGCTGGAACGTGACCACGTCGTAGCGGCCGGCGACCGCCTGCACCGAGAACATCCGCTCCAGGGCCACCTGCGGCGGCACCCCGAAGGCGGCGGCGACCGCCGCGGAGGTGGTCGCGTTGGCCTTGTTGGCCCGCCCCGGAAGCTGGAGCTTGATCGGCCAGGCACTGCCGTGCGGGTCCAGGACGTGGTCGCCGGAGAGCGCCCAGCTCGGCGTGGGGCGGCGGAAACCGCACTCGGCGCAGAACCAGTCGTCGCCCGGCCGCTGCATCACCCCACCGCACGACGGGCAGGACCAGGCGTCGTCCTTCCACTCCTGGCCGGCCGCGACCCACACCACGTTCGCGGAGGACGAGGCCGCCCACACGATCAGCGGGTCGTCGGCGTTGGCGACGATCAGGGCCTTGGAGCCGGCCAGTCCCTCGCGCCACTTCTCCGCCAGCATCCGGGTCTCGGCGGCCCGGTCGAGCTGGTCGCGCGAGAGGTTCAGCAGCGCTATGGCCTTCGGCGTGACGTCCCGCGCCACCCCGGCGAGGTACTTCTCGTCGACCTCGATGACGCCGTACTTGGCGTCCGAGCCGCCGGCGAGGGCGGAGGTGATGCCGGCCGGCATGTTGGCACCGAGCGCGTTGGAGACCACCGGGCCGCTGGCCCGCAGCGCCTCCGCGATCAGCCGCGTCGTCGTGGTCTTGCCGTTGGTCGCCGACACCAGGACGACGTCCAGGTGCCCGGCGAGCCGTGCCAGCAGGTCGGGGTCGAGCTTCAGCGCCACCCGGCCACCGATCACCGATCCGCTGCCGCGGCCCGCCGCGCGCGACACCGCCGCCGCGGCCTTGCCCGCCGTCACGGCCAGCTTGGCCCGCGGCGACAGCGGCTCCGTGTTGCCTGCCATCGTCCTAGATCCTCCTTGCATCCGGCGCCCGGCGTGCGGCTGCCGGTGGAACGCCTCCTCCGTTGCCGACGACCGGCCGGAGGCTTCGGTCGGGGATCAGCCTATCGAGATCCGGCGGCGGCCCCGAACCCCGCCACCCGTCCGGCGACATCCGGCGGTGCCCAGGACCGTACGCTTGTCCCATGCGCCTCCGCACCATCCCCGGCAGTTCCGGCCGCCCCCGCCCGCTGCGTCTGCTCGGCGATCCGGCCCTGACGGGGCCCTGTCAGGAGGTCACCGCGTTCGACGAGGAGCTGGCCGCGCTCATCGAGGACATGTTCGCCACGATGTACGCCGCGCACGGTGTCGGGCTCGCCGCCAACCAGATCGGCGTCCCGCTGCGGGTCTTCGTCTACGACTGCCCCGACGACGAGGACCGCCGCCACCTCGGCCACCTGGTCAACCCCCGGCTCGTCGAGACCGACGGACCGGTGATCCGCGGGCCCGAGGGGTGCCTCTCGCTCCCCGGCATCGAGGCCGGCACCCCGCGCCTCGACCGGGCCGTGGTGACCGGCTTCAGCGCGTCCGGCGAGCCGCGGACGGTGACCGGCACCGGCTTCTTCGCCCGCTGTCTGCAGCACGAGTGCGACCACCTCGACGGCGGTCTGTACGTCGACCACCTCACCGGGCTGCGCCGCCGCCGGGTGCTGCGCGCCGCGGCCCGGTCGCCGTGGGCCGCGGACCCGGAGACATCCGGCCGCTGACCGGCCGGCTCCTCGTCCGGCCCTCTGGCCCCCGGCCCCTCTGTTCGTCGTACGTCCTCAGAACCCGGGGCTGTCCTCGCGGTCCTTGAGGGCGGCCAGCTGGCCCCACAGCAGATCGGTCAGGTGCTGGACCAACTGCTCGCGGGAGCAGGGCCGTTCGCGCAGCCACCAGTCGCCGGCGCCGTGCATCATGCCGACGATGCCGTGGCCCCAGACCCGGGCCCGCTCCTCGCCGCCGGGACCGAGGTCGAGCCGTTCGATGATCACGGTGGCCAGCTCCTCGCCGAGCCGGCGCAGCAGCGGAGCGGCGTGCCGCCCCACGTCGAAACCGGATTCCGACGGGCTGTTCTCCTCCGCCGGGTGCATCAGGAAGCGGTACACCTGCGGACGGGCCTCGATCGCGAGCAGATAGGCGTCGAGGGTGGCCTCGACCCGGTCGCGGCGCAGGACCGATGCGTCCAGCGCGGTGCGCAGGTTGAGCAGGAGGGCGTCGGTGTGCCGGACGGCCAGCGCGCGGTACAGGCCGCCCTTGTCGCCGAAGTGCCGGTAGAGGATCGGCTTGGTGATGCCCGCCTCCGCGGCGATGGCGTTCATCGAGGCGTCCGGGCCGTCGCGCAGCACGATGCGCTCGGCGGCCTCCAGCAGCTCCCGCCGTCTGCGCTCGGTCGCCGAATGCCGGCGGCCGCTGTTGTCGGTGCTCTCCATGGTCGTGCTCCCCACCCTCGTGACTCCGTGGCGCTCGCGCAACGTAACACCCGATCTTCGCCGGTAATCCGGCACAGGGGGAGTTGACATCACTTACTGACGAGTAACACACTTCGCGTTACCGCTAGTAACACGAGAAATGCCTGCACTGGAGGGGACATGGCCGAGTTCACCATGGAGCTCAACGACGAGCAGAAGGAAGTCCGTGACTGGATTCACGGCTTCGCCGCGGACGTCGTGCGCCCCGCCGCCGCCGAGTGGGACGAGCGCGAGGAGACCCCCTGGCCCGTCATCCAGGAGGCGGCGAAGATCGGCCTGTACTCGCTGGACTTCTACGCCCAGCAGTTCTTCGACCCCACCGGCCTCGGCATCCCGATGACCATGGAGGAGCTCTTCTGGGGCGACGCGGGCATCGCGCTGTCCATCGTCGGCACCGGCCTGGCCGCCGTCGGCGTCCTCGCCAACGGCACCGAGGAACAGATCGGCACCTGGGTCCCGCAGATGTACGGCGACGCCAACGACGTCAAGGTGGCCGCCTTCTGCTCCTCCGAGCCCGACGCCGGCTCGGACGTCGCCTCGATGCGCACCCGCGCCGTCTACGACGAGGCCAAGGACGAGTGGGTCCTCAACGGCACCAAGACCTGGGCGACCAACGGCGGTATCGCAGGCGTCCACGTGGTCGTCGCGGTCGTCGACCCCGAACTGGGTTCCAAGGGCCACGCCTCCTTCATCGTCCCGCCGAACACCCCCGGCCTGAGTCAGGGCCAGAAGTTCAAGAAGCACGGCATCCGCGCCTCGCACACCGCCGAGGTCGTCCTGGAGGACGTCCGGGTGCCCGGCCACTGCCTGCTCGGCGGCAAGGAGAAGCTCGACGAGCGCCTCGCCCGGGCCCGCGAGAAGGCCAAGGCGGGTGGGGAGAGGGTGAAGAACGCCGCGATGGCGACGTTCGAGGCGTCCCGCCCGGCCGTCGGCGCCATGGCCGTCGGCACCGCCCGCGCCGCCTACGAGGTGGCGCTGGAGTACGCCACCACCCGCGAGCAGTTCGGCCGCCCGATCATCGACAACCAGGGCGTCGCCTTCCAACTCGCCGACATGCGCACCCAGATCGACGCGGCCCGCCTCCTGGTCTGGCGCGCCTCCTGGATGGCCACCACGGGCAAGCCCTTCACCTCCGCCGAGGGCTCGATGTCCAAGCTGTTCGCGAGTGAGACCGCCAAGAAGGTCACGGCCCAGGCCATCCAGATCCTCGGCGGCAACGGCTTCACCCGCGAATACCCGGTCGAGCGCATGCACCGCGACGCCGCGATCTACACGATCTTCGAAGGCACCAGCGAGATCCAGCGGCTGGTCATCGCGCGGACGCTGTCGGGGATGCCGATCCGGTAGGGCACCGCTGCCGCAGGACGTGCATGGATCGACCCGGCGAGGAGAGTGCCCGCCCTTCGCGGAGGGTGGGGTCTCTCCTCACTGAAGCACGCCTACCGGATTAAACGGCCACGGCTTCCTCCGGCAGGAACCGCACCGGGCACCGCCGGCAGTACAGAGTCCGCGCCCACCTCGCCCGCGCATCATCCGCTGCCGACGACTTCCGCCACAGCCACACACCCACACCGATGCCGCCGGCCACCAGCAGGAGCCCCGCAGCGACCGCGCCCGATACGAGCGCCACCGCCCCGACCGCGCACGCGCCGGCAGGTAGCAGCAACTGGGCCTTGTAGTCCGCAGGTTGCGGTGCCTGAGACCTCAGCTCCGACTCGCGCGGAAGCGACTTGTAGAACTCCGGCCAGTGCACCACCTGGGTGTGGTCCTTGCAGCGCGGGCACGCAGACGGCATGAACTCCCCCTCGGTCAGAAGACGAGAGCCTGCCAGTGGAACGCGGCGTTCAGCAGGGCGCAGAGGCGCCAACAAGGGGCGTGGGGGACAACGACCGACGGATCCAAGCGAAAATACCTAGGGGGCCGACCGGCGATGTACATGCCGGTCGGCCCCTCAGTCGTCTCATGCGTGATGCTCAGTGCACACCGCGTTGTTCGGTGCGGACCTCACCGAATCATCTGGTCACCGCGCGTCAGTCCCACCACTGGACACTCACAGCGGACTGGTCATAGGTGAACATGTAGAACTCGGCCTTGCCGTTGTCGCCGTCCACGTACTTCCCGATGTTGCTGAAGGTGTAGCAGCCGCCGCTGTTCACGCTGGTGACGTACTCGTCAGCGCCCGTGCTGTCGTGCTCGAACAGGTCGTAGCTCTGGCTCTTGGTGGCGGACGTGTTGATGCAGACCTTGAGGGAGCCGCCCGTCGAATACACGTCGTGGGTGTAGAACCTGTCGCCACCCCCGTTGTAGAAATTGGTGGCGCCCTTGTAGTCCCAACCCGAAGAGGCCTGTGCGGGGCCACCGGAAATCAAAAGGAGGCCACTCGTCGCTGCAACGAGAGCACCCTTCTTTGCCAAACCGCGCATCTTCATTTTCTGATCCCCCCATGTTGATTTCACGCTTGCCGGCCCGTGGGGGAGTGGTACGAGGCAGGAAAGAATGTGCTGCTCCTTGGCTCCCCCGAGGCTGTGATCATCCTACCCGAATTGGTGGGGAGGCGTTCAATCGGATAACGAGCCGATGCTTGGCTGGGATCGGTGGAACCGGTAGAACACCGAGGGCGGTTCGGTCTGGAATGCCTACACGGTAGGACCCCGCAGCCCTTATGGCGCGGACACGCGAGCGCCATAAGGCCCCCCGGAAGGCAGCATTCGGCGGAGCGCGAAGTCGCCAACTGCACAGCGCTTACGCCCGACGTGAAACGCCTTTCGGTGTCGCGGGCCAAGGGCCGTCGGATCTTGCGGCAGCTCAAGAAGTTCTCCATGAATTGCGCTGAGAGGCCGTTAACCTCCGGATCGCATGCCACCACATCAGCTCTTTCGGGCCGAGGGATGTCACGACCTCCGCCTGGGTCATAGGCGAAGCCAACACGGATTTCATCGCCGCGATCGAGGACTGGTTACTGGTCAGGGCAGAGGACGGAGCGCTACGCACTGAGGAGCTGGAACCCACGCTCATGCAGAAGAAGGCGCACTGATCAGTGCGTACAACGACTTCGTGGCCACAAGCCGCGAGCGACTTGCGGGAAAGGAAGATCCGGCCGAAGCGTAGCGAATCCGCCAGGCGCGCCTCATCCGGTGAGCCGCCGCCCGACAGGGCCCCGGTGGACGCTTGGACGCGTGGTGCCGCAAAGGCCCCGCTCTCTTTGAGGGTGGGGCCTTTTTCGACGTCCGGGAGTGGCCCCCGGCCGTCCTCGGGAGAAATGCGGGAGATCGACCGGGTGGGTCAGTCGGTCAGCGTCCCGTGGATGGCCCGCAGGGCCTCCTCCAGGGTGTCGGCCGCCTGGTCGTGGCCGGTGAAACCGTCGTCCTCGCCGGGGTCGACGGTGTAGGCCCAGCCGGTGTCGGGGTGCCCGTCGACGGTGGCGGAGTGCCGGCTGCCGCAGAGGGCGAGGGAGAGATTGCCGCCGGGGAAGCCGGTCACCTCGGCGTGGATCCCGTCGCCGAAGACGCTGCGGACGAGGTCGCGGGCCTGCTGTGGAGTCATGGGCTGCTCCTCCAGGTGAGAGCGAGGGCCCGGCCGTCCGTCCGGGCCGACAGAGCCATGGTGGCAGGTTCCGGCCGCCGAATCGGCTCGCCCGCCGTCGCGGCTGCCTGCCCGCCCGCCGAATCGGCTCGTCCGTCGTCGGGGCCGCCTGTCCGCCGCGCTCGACGTTGCACCTCGCCACGGCCGTACCGGCCCGCCGCACCGCCCCCATCTGCGCGTTTTCGCCGCCGATGCCCCGGCGCCCCTTGACGCGCCGATCGGCGCGCTCTAACTTCCTTCCATAAAGCAAAACATTGATTCCACGATACGGAATCAGGTGTCCCGGCTCTCGCCGGGGTCCGCTCGTGACAGGTCGACGCAGGAGTACGCGATGCCTCGAATGACAGCCGCCCGCGCCGCGGTGGAGATCCTCAAGCGGGAGGGCGTGACCAACGCCTTCGGAGTGCCGGGTGCCGCGATCAACCCCTTCTACGCCGCGCTCAAGGGCGCCGGCGGGATCGACCACACGCTGGCCCGGCACGTCGAGGGCGCTTCGCACATGGCCGAGGGCTACACCCGGACCCACCCGGGCAACATCGGCGTCTGCATCGGCACCTCCGGCCCGGCCGGCACGGACATGATCACCGGCCTCTACTCCGCGATCGGCGACTCCATCCCGATCCTCTGCATCACCGGCCAGGCGCCGACCGCGGTGATCCAGAAGGAGGACTTCCAGGCCGTCGACATCGCCTCGATCGCCAAGCCGGTCACCAAGGCCGCGACCACCGTCATGGAGGCCGCCCAGGTCCCCGGCGTCTTCCAGCAGGCCTTCCACCTGATGCGCTCCGGCCGGCCGGGCCCGGTCCTGATCGACCTGCCGATCGACGTCCAGCTCACCGAGATCGACTTCGACCCGGAGACCTACGAGCCGCTGCCGGCCTTCAAGCCGACCGCGACCCGCGCGCAGATCGAGAAGGCCCTCGCGCTGCTCAACGAGTCGGAGCGCCCGCTGATCGTCGCCGGCGGCGGCATCATCAACGCCGACGCCGCCGACCTGCTGGTCGAGTTCGCCGAGCTGACCGGCACCCCGGTCGTCCCGACCCTGATGGGCTGGGGCATCCTCGCCGACGACCACGAGCTGAACGCCGGCATGGTCGGTCTGCAGACCTCGCACCGCTACGGCAACGCCAACTTCCTGGAGTCGGACTTCGTCCTGGGCATCGGCAATCGCTGGGCCAACCGTCACACCGGCAAGCTGGACGTCTACACCCAGGGCCGCAAGTTCGTCCACGTCGACATCGAGCCCACCCAGATCGGCAAGATCTTCGCCCCGGACTACGGCATCGCCTCGGACGCCAGGGCCGCGCTGGAGTTGTTCGTCGAGGTGGCCAAGGAGCTCAAGGCCGCCGGCAAGCTGCCCGACCGCGGCGAGTGGGCCGCCTCCACCCAGGAGCGCAAGGCCCAGCTGCAGCGCCGTACGCACTTCGACAACATCCCGATGAAGCCGCAGCGCGTCTACGAGGAGATGAACAAGGCCTTCGGCCCGGAGACCCGCTACGTCACCACCATCGGCCTGTCCCAGATCGCCGGCGCGCAGATGCTGCACGTCTACAAGCCGCGCCACTGGATCAACTGCGGCCAGGCCGGCCCGCTCGGCTGGACCATCCCGGCCGCGCTGGGCGTCGCCACCGCCGACCCCGAGGCGCCGGTGGTCGCCCTCTCCGGCGACTACGACTTCCAGTTCATGATCGAGGAGCTGGCGGTCGGTGCCCAGCACAGGATCCCCTACGTCCACGTCCTGGTGAACAACGCGTACCTGGGCCTGATCCGGCAGGCGCAGCGCAACCTGGACATCAACTTCCAGGTCAACCTGGAGTTCGAGAACATCAACTCGCCGGAGATCGGTGTCTACGGCGTGGACCACGTCAAGGTCGCCGAGGGCCTGGGCTGCAAGGCCATCCGGGTCACCGACCCGAACGAGCTGGGCGCCGCCTTCGAGGAGGCCAAGAAGCTGGCCGCCGAGTACCGCGTCCCGGTCGTCGTCGAGGCCGTCCTGGAGCGGATCACCAACATCTCGATGAGCGGCAGCGACATCGCCAGCGTCAACGAGTGGGAAGAGATCGCGACCGAGCCGGGGCACGCCCCCACCGCGATCAAGCCGCTCAAGTCCTGACGCCGGACCGGCCCGGCGTTCCGCCGCCGGGCCGGATCCGGAGGCGAACCGGGCGCGCTCTTGACCGGCGCGCCCGGCCTCGTCACCATCCCGTAGCACGGACATACCGTAATGCAGAAACTAAAATCCGCTATCCGGAAGGAGCGCCGGCCCTCATGGGTTTCACGGACACGCGCTTCAACGTCAATCTGTCGATCCTGTTCACCGAGCTTCCGTTGCTGGAGCGGCCGGCGGCCGCGCGGGCGGCGGGTTTCACGGCGGTGGAGCTGTGGTGGCCGTGGGTGGACGCCCCGGTTCCGGACGCGGCGGAGCTGGCCGCACTGCGCGACGCACTGACCGATGCTGGCACGCAGCTGGTGGGGCTGAACTTCTACGCCGGTCAGCTGCCGGGCCCCGATCGCGGCGCGCTGTCGGTTCCGGGGGAGGAGTCGGAGAAGTTCCGGGCGAACGTGCCGGTGGCGATCGAGTTCGCCCGCTCGCTGGGCTGCACGACCTTCAACGCCCTGTACGGCAACCGCGTCGAGGGCGTGGATGCGGCGGAGCAGGATGCGCTGGCGTTGGAGAATCTGGTCTTCGCGGCGCGGGCGGTCGGTGAGGTCGGGGGCACGCTGCTGATCGAGGCGCTCAATGCGCCCGAATCCCCCAGGTGCCCGATCGTCTCGGCGCCGAAGGCCATCGAGATCGTCGACGCGGTCAACGCCGCGACCGGGTTGGACAACGCCCGGTTCCTGATGGACCTGTACCACCTGTCGATGAACGGCGAGGACCTCGAGGAGGTCATCGACCGCTACACCGCCAAGACCGCGCACGTGCAGATCGCCGACAACCCCGGCCGCGGCGCCCCGGGCACGGGCGAGCTGGACCTCGACGACCTGCTCGACCGGCTCAAGAAGGCCGGCTACCGAGGCTGGGTGGGCCTGGAGTACAAGCCGGGCGACGGCCCCAGCGCCGGTGCCTTCGCATGGCTGCCGGCACCGCTGCGGGCGGCGAAGTAACCCTCCCGCCCGCCATTTCGGCGCGGCCCTGTGACTGACGTACCAGCATGTGAAAGGCACCCTTGTGAGCAACCTCCCCAAGATCGCATGGATCGGTCTGGGCATCATGGGCTCGCCCATGGCCGAGAACCTGATCAAGGCCGGCTACACCGTCACCGGCTACACCCTGGAGGCCGACAAGCTCCAGCGACTGGCCCAGGCCGGCGGCACCGCAGCCGGCTCGATCGCCGAAGCCGTCACCGACGCGGACGTGGTCATCACCATGGTCCCGGCCTCCCCCCAGGTCGAAGCCATCGCCTACGGACCCGACGGCATCCTGGAAAACGCCCAGCGCGGCGCGCTGCTGATCGACATGTCCTCCATCACCCCGCAGACCTCCATCGACCTGGCCCGCGCCGC
>NZ_JBVKBL010000008.1:0-401812 GCF_055657085.1 Streptomyces sp. NPDC107765
GTTCGTGGACGTAAAGCGCCAGCAGTCCACGAACAAGGCCCCGGAGGCCCGTCACCGCACCCACCACAAACCCAGCCCGCCGCAGGCGCAACGGCCAGACGCCCCGCGGCGCCGCAGACAGCCACGTACGCGGCGCCGCAAAGCACAACGGCGAGAAACCACCGCGGCGGGACAGCCAGGTACGTGGGCGGCGCCGCAAAGCGCAGCGGACGGGTCAGGAGTAAAAAAGTCGCTCCACGACGCTGCGGGCCCGGCGGGTGATGCGGCGGTAGTCGTCGATCATTTCGCCGCTGCGGCCGGAGGCCTCGGGGCCGCGGTTGTTTTCGGTGGGGCGGCGGCTGAGGCCGTCCTCGTAGCCGAGGTAGCGGCCGACGGCGGCCAGTTCCCGGCCGTCGACCGGGAACGTGTCGCCGGGGCGGCCGCGTACGAGCATCACCGCGTTGCGGACCCGGGCCGCCAGGACCCACGCCTCGTCCAGTATCTGGGCGTCCTCCGTGGCGATCAGCCCGGCCGCGTGGGCGGCGGACAGGGCCTCGCGGGTGCGGGTGGTGCGCAGGCCGGGGATCTCCCAGCCGTGCTGCATCTGGAGCAGCTGGACCGTCCACTCGACGTCGCTCAGGCCGCCGCGGCCCAGTTTGGCGTGGGTGGTCGGGTCCGCGCCGCGGGGCAGCCGTTCGGACTCCATGCGGGCCTTGAGCTTGCGGATCTCGCGCACCGCCTCGTCGCCCAGGCCCTCGGCCGGGTAGCGCAGCGGGTCGATCAGCTCGATGAAGCGCTGCCCGAGGTCGGGGTCGCCGGCGACCGGTTCGGCGCGCAGCAGGGCCTGTGCTTCCCAGACCAGCGACCAGCGCCGGTAGTAGGCCGCGTAGGAGGCGAGGGTGCGTACGAGGGGGCCGGTGCGGCCTTCCGGGCGGAGGTCGGCGTCGATGAGCAACGGCGGGTCGGAGGAGGGGAGTTGGAGCAGTCGGCGCATTTCGTTGGCGACCGCGTGGGCGGCCTTGGCGGCTTCCTGTTCGTCGGCTCCCTCGCGGGGTTCGTGGACGAAGAGGACGTCGGCGTCCGAGCCGTAGCTCAGCTCGTGGCCGCCGAAGCGGCCCATGCCGATCACCGCGAAGCGGGTGGGCAGGGTGTCGCCCCACTGCGCGCGGACCGCGGCGCGCAGCGCACCGGCGAGGGTGGCGGCGTTGAGGTCGGAGAGTGCGGAGCCGACCGCGTCGACGGAGTGGCCGTGATCGGTGTCGGCGGGGCTGAACTCCGTGCCGTACGCGCCGATCACGTCGGACGCGGCGGTGCGGAACATCTCCCGGCGGCGGACCCCGCGGGCCACCGCGACCGCCGCCTCCGCGCCGTCCGCGCGGCCGACCGCGGCCAGCACCTCCTGTTCCAGGGCGGCGCGGCTGCGGGGCTGGAGGCCGTCCGGGGCGCCGAGGAGGGCCACCGCCTCGGGGGCGCGGAGGAGCAGGTCGGGGGCGAGGCGGCCGGCCGAGAGCACCCGGGCGAGGTTCTCGGCGGCCGCGCCCTCGTCGCGCAGCAGCCGGAGGTACCAGGGGGTCTTGCCGAGTGCGTCGGAGACCTTGCGGAAGTTGAGCAGTCCGGCGTCCGGGTCGGCGGAGTCGGCGAACCAGGCGAGCAGTACCGGGAGGAGGGTCCGCTGGATGGCGGCCTTACGGGTCACGCCGGACGCCAGCGCCTCCAGGTGGCGCAGTGCGGCCACCGGGTCGGCGTAGCCGAGCGCTTCGAGGCGGTGACCGGCGGCCTTGGCCGACAGCCGGGCCTCGCCGGGTTCCAGATGGGCGACGGCGTCGAGCAGGGGGCGGTAGAAGAGCTTCTCGTGCAGTCGGCGCACCTCCCTGGCGTGCCAGCGCCACTCCCTGCGGAGGGTGTCGACGGGCTCGGTCCGCAGTCCCAACGACCGTGCCAGGCGGCGGAGTTCGGCCTCGTCCTCGGGCATCAGATGGGTGCGGCGGAGGCGGAACAGCTGGATGCGGTGTTCGAGGGTGCGCAGGAAGCGGTAGGCGGCGTCCAGGGCGGCGGCGTCCTGCCGTCCTACGTAGCCGCCGGCCGCGAGGGCGGCCAGGGCGTCCAGGGTGGTGGCGCTGCGCAGGGTGGCGTCGCTGCGGCCGTGCACCAACTGGAGGAGCTGGACGGCGAATTCGACGTCGCGCAGGCCGCCGGGGCCGAGTTTGAGTTCGCGTTCGATCTGCGCCGCGGGGATGTTCTCGACGACCCGGCGGCGCATCTGGCGGACGTCGGAGACGAAGTTGTCCCGTTCGGCCACCTCCCACACCATCGGGGCGAGCGCGTCGACGTACTCCTGGCCCAGGCCGAGGTCGCCGGCCATCGGGCGGGCCTTGAGCAGTGCCTGGAACTCCCAGGTCTTGGCCCAGCGCTGGTAGTAGGCGAGGTGGCTGCTGAGGGTGCGTACCAGGGGCCCGTTGCGGCCTTCGGGGCGCAGGTTGGCGTCGACCGGCCAGATCGTGCCCTCGACGGTGTTGTCCGAGCACAGTTGCATCATCCGGGCGGCGATCCGGGTCGCGGCCTGCAGTGCCTTGGCCTCGTCGACGCCGTCCTTGGCCTCGGCGACGAAGATGACGTCGACGTCGGAGACGTAGTTGAGCTCCCGGCCGCCGCATTTGCCCATGGCGATGACGGCCAGCCGGCAGACCGCGGCGTCGCCGGGGGCCTCTTCGTAGGAGATCTGCAGGGCGGCGCGGACGGTGGCGGTGGCCAGGTCGGCGAGTTCGGCCGCGGCCTCGGCGACGTCCGTCGTGCCGCACACGTCGCGGGCCGCGATGCCGAGGAGGGCCCGGCGGTAGGCGGCGCGCAGCGCGTCGGCGCGGGGCCGGCCGGCGCCCTGCTCGCCCCAGATGCCCTCGGCGAGCGCCTGCTCGAACTCGGGGGTGGTCGGGTGCAGGTCGGCCGACTCGTAGGTGACCAGCGACCGCCAGTCGCCGGGGTGGCGGGCGAGGTGGTCGGCGAGCGCCTCGGAGGCGCCCAGGACGCCGAGCAGCCGGTCGCGCAGGGGTTTCGCGGCGACGAGGGTGCTCAGCAGCGCCTGCTGCTCGTCCTCCGGCAGCGCCTCCACCAGCCGGACCAGACCCCGCAGGGCCAGGTCGGGGTCGGCGGTGCCGCCGAAGGCCTCCAGGAGGACCGAGTCGTCGCGGACGGCGGCGAGTCCGGGGGCGTCGAGCAGTTCCCCGGCCGCCGAGGGGTCGGTGAACCCGTGCCTCAGCAGCCGGCCGAACGTGCTGCTCCGCCGTCCCTGCGGAGCGGGTAGTGCCATGGTCCAGCCTCTCGGTGGCGCGGTGGCTCAGAGCACGGGCAGCATCTTGCGCAGCTCGAAGGCGGTGACCTCCGAGCGGTACTCCTCCCACTCCTGCTTCTTGTTGCGGAGGAAGAAGTCGAAGACGTGCTCGCCGAGGGTTTCGGCGACGAGTTCGCTGCGCTCCATGAGCTCGATGGCCTCGCCGAGGTTCTGCGGCAGCGGCTCGATGCCCATCGCCCGGCGCTCGGAGTCGGTCAGCGCCCAGACGTCGTCGTCGGCGCCGGCCGGCAGCTCGTAGCCCTCCTCGATGCCCTTGAGGCCGGCGGCGAGCAGGACGGCGTAGGTGAGGTAGGGGTTGGCGCCGGAGTCGATCGAGCGGACCTCGACCCGGGTGGAGCCCATCTTGCCGGGCTTGTACATCGGGACGCGGATCAGGGCGGAGCGGTTGTTGTGGCCCCAGCAGATGTACGAGGGGGCCTCGCCGCCGGCGCCGGCGGTGCGGTTGGTGCCGCCCCAGATGCGCTTGTAGGAGTTGACCCACTGGTTGGTGACGGCGGAGATCTCGCCGGCGTGCTTCAGCAGTCCGGCGATGAACGAGCGGCCCACCTTGGAGAGTTGGTACTCCGCGCCGGATTCGTGGAAGGCGTTGCGGTCGCCCTCGAAGAGGGAGAGGTGGGTGTGCATGCCGGAGCCGGGGTACTCGGAGAACGGCTTGGGCATGAACGTCGCCTGGACGCCCTGCTCCAGTGCGACCTGCTTCATGACCAGCCGGAAGGTCATGATGTTGTCGGCGGTGGAGAGCGCGTCGGCGTACCGGAGGTCGATCTCCTGCTGGCCGGGGGCGCCCTCGTGGTGGCTGAATTCCACCGAGATGCCCATCGACTCCAGCATGGTGATCGCCTGGCGGCGGAAGTCCATGCCGACGTTCTGCGGGGTGTGGTCGAAGTAGCCGGAGGAGTCGCCGGGGATCGGCCGGGAGCCGTCCACGGGCTTGTCCTTGAGCAGGAAGAACTCGATCTCGGGGTGGGTGTAGAAGGTGAAGCCGAGGTCGGAGGTCTTCGCCAGGATCCGCTTGAGGACGTACCGGGGGTCGGCGTAGGAGGGTGAGCCGTCCGGCATCAGGATGTCGCAGAACATCCGGGCGGTGCCGGGGGCCTCGGCGCGCCAGGGCAGGATCTGGAAGGTGCCGGGGTCGGGCTTGGCGATCATGTCGGATTCGTACACCCGGGCGAACCCTTCGATGGCCGACCCGTCGAAACCGATGCCCTCGTCGAAGGCCTGCTCCAGCTCGGCGGGCGCGACGGCCACCGACTTCAGGAAGCCGAGCACATCGGTGAACCACAGCCGGACGAAGCGGATGTCGCGCTCTTCCAGCGTCCGGAGCACAAACTCCTGCTGCTTGTCCATGGGTCACCAATCCTTGCAGGTCAATCGGCCTGTCCACGTACGTCGAACGACGCGCGTGGCAACCAGTATCACGTGAGGGGGTTACCGTCACATTACGCACCCTTGGCCTGAACCAGAACCGTTGACCCGTAACCCCCGCTCCGCTTCCTTCCCGCATCCTTTCCCGCAGCGAGCAAGCTCAGCGCGGCCGGCGGCGGCAATCGGGTCGCTTGGCCCACTCTTGAAGCGGCCCTGAGGGGCCGTTGACCAGCTGTTGAGCGGGGCGTTCCGTGCCGGTCGCCGACGGTTGCCGGGTCGTGACCGGGCGGGGACGGCGGGTGCCTACGGGGCTACCCGAGCGGGGCGGTGTCCCGGCCGGTGCCGGTGAGGTCCAGGACGGCGTGGACCACGGATTCCGGGACGTCGGCCATCACCAGGTGGCCCGCGGGCGCGGCGAGGGCGAACCGCCCGCCGAGCTCCGCGGCCAGTGCCCGCTGCCGCTCCAGCCAGCGCAGCCGGCCGGCGGTCTCGCTGCCGTCGTAGGCCGCCAGGACCGTCACCGGGACGGGTGGCATCGGGCGGTCCCGGCGCAGCGCGGCGAGTTCGGCGGCCTGGTAGGGGTAGGTGGCGTTCTCCAGGACGCAGGCCCGGGCGACCCGGCTGGTGCGGTAGCCGGCCCGCTCCCAGGGGTGCGGCGGATGGCTGCCGACCGTCGAGGCGCGGCCCACCAGGCGGCGGGCGGCCGGGCCCAGGGCGCGCGGCAGACCGGCCGCGGAGAGCACCCCGGCCACCCCGCCGGCCCAGGCCGTCCGCACCGCCCGCGGCAGGAGGGGCCGCGGGTCCTCCTCGATGCTGCCGTCGACGAGGACGACCCCGGCGCAGCGGTCCGGGTGGAGCCGGGCGAACGCCTCGGCGTGGAACCCGGCGAGGGAGTGGCCGACGACGGTGGCCGGGCCGCGGTGGCCGAGCGCGTCGAGGAGCCGGGCGATCCGGTCCGCCTCGGCGGCCAGGGTGGGCGGCGCGGGCGCCCGGGCGCTGAGTCCGAGGCCGGGGCGGTCGAAGCGGACGACGGTGCGGTGCGGGGCGAGCAGCGCGGCGACCGCGTCCCAGTCGAACCACGCCATGCCGAGGCCGCCGCTGAGCACGCAGAGCGGCCCTGAGCCCTCCGTGACGACGTGCAGCGGCACCCCGTCGACGCGCACGAACCGGCCGGGGGTGGGAAGGCGGTGGCTGCTCATCGGTGGGGGATCTCCTGTACCGGTCACGGACATCCGGGTGCTCGGGCGGACCCGGCCGGCCGTACGGGGGTTCCCGGCCGCGCCGGAGGTGCCCGGGGCCCGCCGGTGGGGCGGGAAGGCCAAGGATAGGCGGGCGACGCCCCGTTCGGCGGCGCTCCGGTGGAGGGTCATACCCCTCGGGGGTAGGGTGCGAACCGGCGGCCCCCTCCGGTGTCCGCCGTCCTCGTCGGGAGGTCCGCGATGCGTGCACAGGGCACGGCCGCCGCCGCGTGGTGCGGCCGGCTGCCGCGGTGCACGAGGACGGTACGCGCGGGTCTGCTGCCCGGCCGGTGGCCGATATCTGCGCCGCCGCGCCCCATATTCCCCGCCCCCTCGTCGGTGCCGCGCGCCCAGTAGCGCGCCCCGCCGCCGACGTCCCCGGGAGTCCGCGGCGGAAACCCGTCAGCCGACCCGCAGCCGACCCTGCTCACACCGACACCGTTTCGAGGTGCTCTCTTCCATGCGCGATTCGCAGCGCCCTGCCCTGCACGACGACCCGTCCGGTGACCCGTCGCCACGCCCGCCGGAAGGCCCGTCGGACGTACGGCCGGAAGGCCGGTCCGATGCGCCGGGTGACGCTCGGCCCGCCGGCCCGCGGACGCCCTCGCGGCGCGCCCTGCTCGGTGCGGGGGCCGCGGTCGCCGGCAGCGGGCTGCTGGCCGCCTGCGGCACGCCGGACACCGGCTCCGGCCCGGACGTCAAGGCCGGTCTGTACGGCGCCCACCCCTCCCGCCGCCCGCACGCGTCCCCCAGCGCGCACGGCTCCCCCGGCCTGCACGGCCCGGCCGGCGGTCCGGCACCGCACACCCACAAGGACCATGACGCGCACGGCTCCCACGGCACGCACGGCTCCCACGAATCCCATGGGGCGCACGGCTCCCACGGCGGTGGTTCCGGCGGGAGGCCCCCGCGGGGCTATGTCGACCCGGACGGCCCCGAGGTGGCCGAGTGCGAGCGCGAGCGCGGCACGGGACCCGTCCGGCACTTCACCCTGACCGCCGCCGCGACCCGGATCGAACTGGGCGGCGGCCGGACCGTCAGGACCTGGGCGTACGGCGACGAACTGCCGGGCAAGGAGATCCGGGTCACCGCGGGCGAGCGGATCGCGCTGACCCTGCACAACCACCTGCCGCAGTCCACCACCGTCCACTGGCACGGGCTGCACGTGCGCAACGACATGGACGGCGTCCCCGACCTCACCCAGCGGGCCATCCGGCCCGGCGGCTCCTACGACTACCGCGTCATGGTCACCGAGCCCGGTACGCACTGGCTGCATCCGCACGTCGGCGTGCAGTTGGACCGCGGGCTGTACGCGCCGGTGATCGTCGAGGACCCCCGGGAGCCGCTCTCGTACGACCGGGAGTGGGTCGTCCTGATCGACGACTGGATCGACGGGATCGACGGCCGCACCCCGGACGCCGTCCTGGCCGGATTCCTCAAGCGCGCGGGCCGGCACGGCGGGGGCATGGGCCACATGGGCGGTATGGGCATGGACATGGGGGACGACGGGAAGGGCGGCGGCGGGACCGCCACCCGGCACGGGCACGATGGGCACGGGCACGGCAAGGGCGACCACGGGCACGAGCACGGCCACCGGCGTGGGCACGAGCACGGCTCGGCGCGGCGGCTGTTCGGCGGGCACCGGCGGCTCTGGGGCGACCCGGGCTCGGTGGACCACCCGCTCCACCTCATCAACGGCCGTACCGCCCGGCACCCGCACACCTACCGCGCCCGGCCCGGCGACCGGATCCGCATCCGGTTCATCAACGCGGGCGGGGACACGTCCTACCGGGTCGCGCTCGGCGGCCACCGGATGACCGTGACCCACACCGACGGCTACCCCGTACGGCACGCCACGACGGACGCGCTGCTGCTCGGTGTGGGCGAGCGCTACGACGTCCTGGTCACCGCCGAGGACGGCGTCTTCCCGCTGACCGCGCTCGCCGAGGGCAAGCGGAACCGTTCCGCGCTGGCCGTGCTGCGGACCGCGCGCGGCGCCGCGCCCGGCCCGTCCGACCGGCCCGCGGAGCTGCGCGGCAGGCTGATGACCGCGGACCGCCTCAAGGCGGCCGCCTCCGCACGGCTCTCGTCGCGCCGCCCCGACCGCGTCATCGACATGACCCTCACCGGCAACATGGCCCGCTACAACTGGGCGATCAACGGCCGGCCGTACTCCCCGTACCAGCGCTACCCCGTGCGGTCCGGTGAGCGGGTGCGGATCGTCTTCCGCAACCACACCCGGATGTGGCATCCGATGCATCTGCACGGGCACCACTTCACGCTGCCGCACGGCGGGCCCCGGAAGGACACCACGATCATGCTGCCGGGGCGGCGGCTGGCGGTCGATTTCGACGCCGACAATCCGGGGCTGTGGATGGTCCACTGCCACAACATCTACCACTCGGAGTCGGGGATGATGACGATCCTGGGCTACCGCTCGTAGCGGCCGGACGGCCGGCCGGCGCCCTCCCCCGGACGCCGGCCAGGGCCCGCCCTTCCGCCTCTCCCCCACATTGCGTCAGAAAGACGATTACACTGGCGGGGTGCCTCAACTCCGCCTCGCCCTCAATCAGATCGATTCCTGCGTCGGGGACCTCGCGCAGAACGCCGAGACGATCGTGCGCTGGACCCGGCACTCCGCCGACCAGGGCGCCCATCTCGTCGCGTTCCCCGAGATGGCGCTCACCGGCTATCCCGTCGAGGACCTCGCGCTGCGCCCGTCGTTCGTCGAGGCGAGCCGGGCCGCGCTGCGGGCGCTGGCCGGCCGGCTGGCCGACGAGGGCCTGGGCGAACTCCCCGTCGTCGTCGGCTATCTCGACCGCTGCGAGCAGGACCGGCCGCGCTACGGACGCCCGGCCGGCGCCCCGCAGAACGCCGCCGCGGTACTGCACCGGGGCGGCATCGCGCTCTCCTTCGCCAAGCACCACCTGCCCAACTACGGCGTCTTCGACGAGTTCCGCTACTTCGTGCCCGGCGACACGCTGCCCGTCGTCCGGCTGCACGGCATCGACATCGCGCTGGCCATCTGCGAGGACCTGTGGCAGGACGGCGGCCGGGTGCCGGCGACCCGCAGTGCGGGGGCCGGGCTGCTGCTGTCCATCAACGCCTCCCCGTACGAGCGGGACAAGGACGACACCCGGCTGGAGCTGGTCGGCAAGCGGGCGCAGGAGGCCGGCTGCGCCACGGCCTACCTCGCCATGATCGGCGCCCAGGACGAGCTGGTCTTCGACGGCGACTCGATCGTGGTGGACAAGGACGGCGGGGTGATCGCGCGGGCGCCGCAGTTCGCGGAGGGCTGTGTGCTGGTCGACCTGGACCTGCCCGCGGCGGCGCCGGAGCCGCCGGCCGGTGTGCTGGACGACGGACTGCGCGTGGACCACCTCGTGCTCTCCGCCGACCCGCTGCCGGCGTACCCGCCGCAGAGCCCCGGCGGGGAGGCCGAACGCCTCGTCGACCTGGAGGAGATCTACACCGCGCTGGTCGTCGGCCTGCGCGCGTACGTGGCCAAGAACGGCTTCTCCAGCGTCGTGGTCGGTCTCTCCGGGGGCATCGACTCGGCCCTCGTCGCCACGATCGCCTGTGACGCGCTGGGCGCCGCGCAGGTGCACGCGGTGGCGATGCCGTCGCGCTACTCCTCCGAGCACTCGCTCAGCGACGCGGCCGAACTCGCCCGCCGGACCGGCCTGGCGTTCCGTACGGTCCCGATCGGGCCGATGTTCGACGCCTACATGGACTCGCTCTCCCTGACCGGTCTCGCGGAGGAGAACCTCCAGTCCCGGCTGCGCGGCACGACCCTGATGGGGATCTCCAACCAGGAGGGCCACCTGGTCCTCGCCCCCGGCAACAAGTCCGAGCTGGCCTGCGGCTATTCGACGCTCTACGGGGACTCGGTGGGCGGCTACGGCCCCATCAAGGACGTCTACAAATCCGTGGTCTACGAGCTGGCCCGGTGGCGCAACCAGGCCGCCGCGGACCGTGGCCGGACCCCGCCGATCCCGGAGCACACCCTCACCAAGCCGCCGAGCGCGGAGCTCCGCCCCGGCCAGGTCGACACCGACTCGCTGCCCGACTACGGCGTGCTGGACGGGATCCTGGAGCTCTACGTCGACCGGGACCGCGGCCACGCCGACATCGTCGCCCAGGGCTATGACGCCGCGCTGGTCACCCGGGTCCTGCGGATGGTCGACCACGCCGAGTACAAGCGCCGGCAGTACCCGCCGGGCCCCAAGATCTCCGCGAAGGGCTTCGGCAAGGACCGCCGGCTGCCGATCACCAACCACTGGCGCGAGGGCCGCTGAGGGCCCTGGGGGCGCTTCGCCCGGGGGCGCCTCCCCCGGGGTGGCCGGCCGGTCGCGGGGCGCCGGCCGGTTACGACCCGCCGCCGGTCCGGGCGCCCGCCTCGGCCGGGGCCGGGGCGTCGTCGCTGCGGGCCACGATGCGTGAGGGGTCGTGCGGCGCCCGGTCCAGCAGGCCGGCGGTCACCGCGACGGCCAGGCCGAGGGCGGCCAGCACGGCGCCGACCAGGGCCGGGGAGGTCCAGCCCCAGCCGGCCGAGAGGGCCAGCCCGCCGGCCCAGGCGCCGCCCGCGTTGGCGAGGTTGAAGGCGGACTGGTTGGAGGCGGCGGCCAGGGTGGGGGCCTGGTGGGCCTTGTTCATGACCAGCATCTGCAGGGGCGTGGTGGTCAGGAAGCCGATCGCGCCGACGAGGACGACGGTGACCATGGCGGCCCACGCCACCGGGGCGGCGAGGTGCAGGGCCGCCAGGACCAGGGCCAGCCCCGCGAGGGAGCCGTAGAGGGTGGGGCGCAGTGCGCGGTCGGTGAGCGGGCCGGCGGCGAGCGCACCGAGGGTCATGCCGATGCCGAAGAGGGCGAGCACGAGCGGGACCGAGCTCTCGGCGAGGCCGGTGACCCGGGTCAGCATCGACGCCAGGTAGCTGTAGACGGCGAAGATGCCGGCGAAGCCGAAGACCGTGGTCAGCAGGCCGAGGAGCACCTGGCGGTTGCCGAGCGCGCGCAGTTCGCGGGCCAGGCCGGTGCGTTCCTCGGCGGGCAGCGGCGGGATCAGGCGGGCCAGCGAGGCCATGGCGATCAGTCCGATGGCGGCCACGATCAGGAAGGTGGCGCGCCAGCCGAGCCGCTGGCCGAGGAGGGTGGCGGCGGGCACGCCGACGATGTTGGCGATGGTCAGGCCGAGGAACATGGTGGCGACCGCGCGGGCCTGGCGGCCTTCGCGGACCAGCCGGGCGGCGACCACCGCGCCGACGCCGAAGAAGGCGCCGTGCGGGAGGCCGGCCAGCAGCCGGCCGGCGATCAAGAGCCCGAAGTTCGGGGCCAGGGCGGAGGCCAGATTGCCGACCGTGAAGACCGCCATGAGCAGGACGAGCATCCGCTTGCGGGGGATGCGGGACCCGAGGGCGGTCAGCAGCGGGGCGCCGATGACGACGCCGAGGGCGTAGGCGGAGACGAGGTAGCCGGCGGTGGGCACCGAGGTGCCCAGGTCGTCCGCGACATCGGGCAGCAGGCCCATCATCACGAATTCCGTGGTGCCGATACCGAAGGCCGAGATCGCGAGTGCGAGCAGAGCCAAGGGCATGGAAGACCTTTCGGGGACGTGTTCCGTACGTGCGGGCAGAGACGTGGCCGTGCGTCCTGCCGGTCGGGCAGGACGCACGGGACTCCCACGGTCTCTTAAGTTCTCTTACGGAACAAAGTCTCCCAGGCGCAGTATTCCAGCGGGGGAACGGGACGTTACGGGGCCGCGTCCGCCCGTCACACCTTGACCGAGGCGGCGACCGGAAGGTGGTCACTGCCGGTCGAGGGCATCACCCACGCCTTGACCGGGTCCATGCCCTTCATCATGATCTGGTCGATCCGGGCCATCGGGAAGCCAGCCGGCCAGCTGAAGCCGAAGCCGTCACCGGCGGCGCCCTGGGCGGAGCGCATCTGCGAGGTGACCGGGGCCAGCGAGCGGTCGTTCATGGTGCCGTTGAGGTCGCCGAGCAGCATGACCTTCTTGACCGGGTCGGCGGCGATCGCCTCGCCCAGCGCCTCGGCGCTGCCGTCGCGCTGGTTGGCGGTGAAGCCGGCCTCGACCTTGACCCGGACCGACGGCAGGTGGGCCACGTAGACGCCGAACTGCTGGCCGTCGGTGGCGGTGACGGTGGCGCGCAGCGCGCGGGTCCAGCCCATCTTGATGTCCACCGGCCGGGTGTCGCTCAGCGGCAGCTTGCTCCACAGGCCGACCGTGCCCTGCACGGTGTGGTACGGGTACGCCTGCGCCAGGCCCTTGCGGTACGTGGGCAGGGCGTCGCCGGTCAGCTCCTCCAGGGCGACGACATCCGCGCCGGAGTGCACGATGTCCCGCGCGGTGGCCGCCGGGTCGGGGTTGTCGGCGTTGACGTTGTGGGTGACGACGGTGACGTTGCCGCCGGTGCCGGCCTTGTCCGTGAGCTGCCCGGCGAACAGGTTGCCCCAGACGAAGACCGGCAGGACCAGCGCGATCAGGGCGGTCGCGGAGCGGCGCAGGACCGCGGCGAGCAGCAGCAGCGGGATGCCCAGGCCGAGCCACGGCAGGAAGGTCTCCAGCAGGCTGCCCAGGTTCCCGATGTCGTTGGGGACCCGGGCGTGCAGGATCATCAGCAGCCCGAGCACCACCGCCAGCACCGCCAGCACGATGCCGCGCCGCCACATCCCGTCGGGACGCCACCAGTTCCGCAGGCGTCCGGCCCGGGAACCGGCCCCTTCGAGCCCCCGCCCCTGCTCCGGCTCCGTCATGTATGCCTGCGCCATTCCGCCGTCCTCACTGCCTTGCTCCGATGCTGTCACCCGTGATCACCGACCCTAGGTGATGGCCGTAATGCGGTTTCTTAGATTCGCGCCGGGCCGTGCCGCGCGCTCTTCGGAGGGGAGGACGGCGGGGTTGCCGGGTGGGGTTCCGGTCACGGGGTCCGTGACAACGGCTGTGACAGAACGGGCACGGTCCGGTCATATGGCGCGGTGCGCGGGCCCGGGCGGGCCGGCGGGCGCGCAGCCCGCCGCGGCCCGGGGGCGGGGCCGTACGCCGTCGAGGACCGTGTCGACGATGTCCTCGGCCAGCCCCTCGGGGAGGTCCTTCCCCCTGTGGAGGAAGGCCCGGGCCAGTATCGGGCCGACGAAGAGGTCGGCGAGGGTGTCGACGGGGCGGTCGGTGCGGATCTCGCCGTTGGCCATCCCCCGGCGGAGGACGGCGAGCAGCGCCTCGTTGCGGGCCCGGACGACCGAGCGGTGGTACTCCTCCCACAGCTCCGGGTGCGCCTGGACGTGGCTGACGACGGTACGCAGCAGCGCGGAGTCCCGTTTGGCCAGGCCGCGGCGGCGGAGGAATTCCAGCAGGGACACCAGGTCGTCGCGGACCGAGTCGCCGTCCAGCGGCGGGAGCGGGGCGTCCAGGGACCGCATGACGTCCAGCATCAGGGCGTCCTTGCCGGACCAGCGGCGGTAGACCGTGGCCTTGCCGACGCCGGCCTCGCGGGCGATCCCTTCCATGGACAGCTCGCCCATGGACGCCCCGTTCTCGATCAGGCGGAGCACCGCCTCGATGATCGCGGAGTCGGCCGCGGCGCTGCGCGGCCGGCCGCGGCGCTCCGGTGCCGCCGGGTCCGGCCCCGCCCCGGCCACCGCCGCCCCGGGGTCCCGTGCCGCCCGGCTCATCGCGCTGCGCCCGCCGTCCGTTCGCCCTGCGGCTCCGCGGACTGCGGCGCCGGTCCCTTCTTGCCCGGCAGGAAGGCCAGCACGACCAGGGCGCCGACGGCCGAGACGGTGGCCGAACCGAGGGCGGTGACGTGCATGGCGTGGACGAAGGCGTCGTTCGCGGCGATGACCAGCGGCCGGCCCGGAGCGCCCATCCGGTCCGCGAGGCCGAGGGTGGCCTCGATCGACTCCCCGGCCGCGTGCCGGGCGCCGGCCGGCAGTCCGGGCACCGCGTCGAGGACGCCCTGGATGCGGTCCCGGTAGCTCGTGGACAGCAGCGAGCCCAGGACGGCGACGCCGAGGGTGCCGCCGACCTGCCGGAAGACGTTGTTGAGCGCCGAGCCGGAACCGGCCTTCTCGCGGGGCAGCGACTGCATGATCGAGACGGTGACCGGCGGCATGATGTGCGCCATGCCGGCGCCCTGCAGGAAGAACAGCGCCTCCATGACCCATATCGGGGTGTGGGTGTCCAGCAGCAGCAGGCCCAGCATGGTGTCGGCCACCACGAACATGCTGAAGGTGCACACCGCGCGGGCGCCGTAGCGGTCCACGGCCAGCCGGGCCCGCGGCGCGAAGATCATCTGGGCGGCGGCCAGCGGCAGGAGCAGCAGGCCGGCCTGGAGCGGGGTGTAGCCGCGCACGCTCTGCACGTAGAAGACGATGAAGAACGTGACGCCCATCAGGGAGAAGAAGACCAGGGCGATGGCGGCGATCGCGGCGGAGAACGCGGGCTTGCGGAAATAGTTGACGTCGATCGACGGGTGGTCGCTGCGCTTCTGGTGCACGACGAACCCGGCGAGCACCACCAGGCCGGCCACGACCGTGCCGATCACCTGCGGTTCGGTGAAGTCGGCGAGCTGGCCGCCCTTGATGATCCCGTAGACCAGCAGGACCAGTCCGACGACGGAGAGCAGCACACCGACCGGGTCCAGCCGGCCGGGGCTGGGGTCCCTGGAGTCGGGCACCAGGATCAGCATGGCGGTCAGCGCGATCAGCACGATGGGCACGTTGACCAGGAACACCGAGCCCCACCAGAACTGGTTCAGCAGCAAACCGCCGGCGATCGGGCCGATCGCGATGGCCAGGCCCACCCCACCGGCCCAGATGCCGATCGCCTTGGGCTGCTCGTCGCGCTCGAAGACGTTCATCAGGACGGCGAGGGTGGCCGGCATGACGAAGGCGCCGCCCAGGCCCATGAGGGCGCGGAAGGCGATCAGCTGGGTCGGCGAGCCGGCGAACGCGGCGAGCACCGAGCCGGTGCCGAACACCGCCAGACCGAAGAGCAGCGTCTTCTTGCGGCCGAGCCGGTCGCCGAGCAGGCCGGCGGTGAACAGGAGCCCGGCGAAGACCAGCGTGTAGGCGTTGATCGCCCATTCCAGTTCGCTCTGGGTGGCGCCGAGGCCGTGCGGGGCCGGCGTGGCGATCGTCTTCATGGCGACGTTGAGGATGGAGTTGTCCAGCACCACGATCAGCAGGCTGAGCATGAGGGCGGACAGGATCGCCCAGCGGCGCCGGTGCACCCGGTCGGGGACCTGCCGGGCGGGCGGACCGCCCGGTGCGGTCGGCGGGGTGGATGAGGTGGCCATGCCGACACCCTAGCTTTTCGATACGGTTCCGTTCCGTATTGATAAGGAAACAGTGAGAGGGAAACAGCGACTCCGCGGCCGATTCCCCGCGGGGCGGCCGTACGTACCACTCTCCCGCGGTTGCGGCGTTCCGGCTCCCGCTGCGCCCTCCCTTTTCCTTTGCCGCGCGCTCGTGCCAGCATGGTGGGGAGTCCGGGGACACCGTCAGGGTGCCTCGAGATGACGAACAGGAGCCGTCACCATGACGCAGCCTTCGCCTGCCCAGAAGCCGGTGCCCAAGTCCCTGTACGGGGGTACGAGCTCGCGCCGGATCACCGTGCGTGACATCGCCGCCGCCAAGGAGCGCGGCGAGAAGTGGCCGATGCTCACCGCCTACGACGCGATGACCGCCTCCGTCTTCGACGAGGCCGGGATCCCGGTCCTGCTCGTCGGCGACTCGATGGGCAACTGTCACCTCGGTTACGAGTCCACCGTGCCGGTCACGATGGACGAGATCGCGATCCTTTCCGCGGCCGTCGTCCGGGGGACCAAGCGCTCCCTCGTCGTCGCGGACCTGCCGTTCGGCTCGTACCAGGAAGGGCCGGTCCAGGCCCTGCGCAACGCCACCCGGCTGGTGAAGGAGGCCGGGGTCGGCGCGGTCAAGCTGGAGGGCGGTGAGCGCTCCGCGGACCAGGTGGAGCTGCTGGTCTCCTCCGGCATCCCGGTGATGGCACACGTCGGACTGACCCCGCAGTCGGTACACGCCTTCGGCGGCTACCCGGTCCAGGGCCGCGGCGAAGAGGCCGCCCAGCAACTCCTGCGGGACGCCAAGTCGGTGCAGGACGCGGGGGCGTTCGCGGTGGTCCTGGAGGCGGTCCCCGCCGAACTGGCCGCCGAGGTCACCCGCTCCCTGCACATCCCGACCGTCGGCATCGGCGCGGGCCTGGACTGCGACGCGCAGGTCCTGGTGTGGACCGACATGGCCGGAATGACCTCCGGCCGGGTACCGAAGTTCGTCAAGAAGTACCTCGAAATGCGTGAACTGCTCGGCGGCGCGGCCAAGGCCTTCGCCGAGGAGGTCGTGGAGGGCACGTTCCCTGCGCCGCAGCACACGTTTCAGTAATCCCACGTACCTGGCTGTCCCGCCGCGGGGCGTTGCGCTTTGCGGCGCCGCGTACGTAGCCGTCTGTCCCGCCGCGGGGCTCGCTCGCCGTTGCGCTTTGCGGCGCCGCGTACGTGGCTGTCTTTCCCGCCGCGGGGCTTGGCCGCCGTTGCGCTTTGCGGCGCCGCGTACGTAGCCGTCTTTCCCGCCGCGGGGCGTCTCGCCGTTGCGCCTGCGGCGGGCTGGGTGATTGTCGGGTGCGGTGACGGACCTCCGGGGCCTTGTTCGTGGACTGCTGGCGCTTTACGTCCACGAACAAGGCCCCTCCGGCCCGTCCCCTCCCGTTGGGGAGAAGGAATGCGGTGGTGGGGGCGGGCGTTGAGGCATGCAAGGGGGCCTGGGTACCCCTACGGGACGGTCGAACAGAACCCGTAAGGGTCGCGAGGGCCCCCTGCGGGGCCACAACTCGACGCGCCGGGCGAGGCATTCCCCAAACCTCACGACACCAGATGCTCGCGGAACAACGCGCGCCCCCACTCACCCGCACACTCCCCCAAACGGGAGGGGACAGGCCGGAGGGGCCTGGTGTGTGGACGTAAAGCGTCAGCAGTCCACACACCAGGCCCCGTAGGCCAGTCACCGCACCCGACAACCACCCAGCCCGCCGCAGGCGCAACGGCGAGACGACCCGCGGCGGGACGGCCAAGTACGTACCGCGGCGCCGCAAAGCGCGACGGCGAGCGAGCCCCGCGGCGGAACAGACGGGTACGTGCGGCGCGCCGCAAGCGCACAACGGCAACCCCCGCGGCGGAACAGACAGGTACGTGGGAGGCACCCCTGTAGGCCGGATGTCGGCACGTTGTCGGTGGGCCCTGGCACCGTTGACCTCATGACGCGACAGACGATGACCACCAAGGGCGGCAACGCCGTGGAGGTGCGCGGTCTGGTCAAGCACTTCGGCGACGTCAAGGCCGTCGACGGAGTGGACCTGGACGTGCAGGAAGGCACCGTACTCGGCGTGCTCGGCCCCAATGGCGCCGGCAAGACCACGCTCGTGCGCTGCCTGTCCACCCTCCTGGTGCCGGACGCCGGCCGTGCCGTGGTGGCGGGCTACGACGTGGTGCGCCAGCCCCGCGCGCTGCGCCGCACGATCGGCCTGACCGGGCAGTACGCCTCGGTCGACGAGAAGCTCTCCGGCTGGGAGAACCTCTACATGATCGGGCGGTTGCTCGACCTCTCCCGCAAGGACGCCCGCGCCCGCGCGGACGAGATGCTGGAGCGGTTCTCGCTGACCGAGGCCGCCAAGCGGCCCGCCGCCAAGTACTCCGGCGGTATGCGCCGCCGGCTGGACCTCGCCGCCTCGATGATCGGCCGGCCGGCCGTGCTCTATCTGGACGAGCCGACCACCGGCCTGGACCCCCGCACCCGCAACGAGGTGTGGGAGGAGGTCCAGCGGATGGTCCGCGAGGGCGCCACGGTCCTGCTGACCACGCAATACATGGAGGAGGCCGAGCAGTTGGCGGACGAGCTGACGGTCATCGACCGCGGCCGGGTGATCGCCGAGGGCCGGGTCGACGAGCTCAAGGCCAAGGTCGGCGGGCGGACCCTGCAGATCCGGCCGGCCGACCCCGGGGAGCTGGACCGGATGGTCGGCGCGATCGCCCAGGCGGGGCTGGACGGCATCGCGGGCGCGACGGCTGACCACGCCGGGGGTGTGGTCAACGTACCGATCATCAGCGACGAGCAGCTGACCGCGGTGGTCGCGGTGCTCGGCGGCCGCGGCTTCGCGCTGGCCGGGATATCGACCCATCTGCCCAGCCTGGACGAGGTGTTCCTGGCCATCACGGGCCAGAAGACCTCCGGCGCCCCGGAGTCGGACGACCTGACGGAAGACCAGCAGTACGCGGAGGTATCGGCATGACTGCCGCGACGATGACGGCGCCGCTCACCAAGCCCGGCGCGGACGAGGGCCGGATCGGGCTGCGCGGCAACCTGCGGCACATCGGTGCCCTGGTGCGGCGCAACGCCCTGCAGATCAAGCAGGACCCGGAGTCGATGTTCGACGTCCTGCTGATGCCGGTCGTCTTCATCCTGCTGTTCACCTACGTCTTCGGCGGTGCGATAGCCGGCAAGGACCACCAGGGCGACTACATCCAGCGGCTGGTGCCCGGCATGATGGCGATGATGGGCATGAACATCGCCATGGCGGTCGGCACCGGCGTCAACGAGGACTTCCGCAAGGGCGTGATGGACCGTTTCCGGACGATGCCCATCGCCCGCTCCTCGGTCCTGATAGCCAAGATCGTCGTGGAGATCGGCCGGATGCTGGTCGCCATCGCGATCCTGCTCGGCATGGGCTTCCTGCTCGGCTTCGAAATCCGCGGCAGCGCCCTGGATTTCCTCGCCGCGGTCGCGCTGTCCACGGCCTTCGGCGCGGCACTGATGTGGATCTTCATCCTGTTGGGGCTCTCGGTGAAGACCCCTCAGGCGGTCCAGGGCATGGCGATGCTCGTGCTGATGCCGTTGCAGTTCGGCTCGTCGATCTTCGCCCCGCCGACCTCGATGCCCGGCTGGCTGGAGGGCTTCACCAAGGTCAACCCGCTCTCCACGCTGGCGGACGCGGCCCGTGCACTGCTCAACAACGAGGGCGCGGTGGCGCACCCGGCGCTGGTCACCCTCGGCTGGACGGTGGCCATCACGGCCGTCACCATGCCGCTCGCGGTGGCGAAGTTCCGCACGAAGACCTGACGCACGCCCCGCAGGGGGCTTCCCTGCGGGCGGCAGCCTCCGCCCGGCTCGCGTCAGATGAGGGCGGTGGCCTCTTCGAGGGAGAGGCCACCGCCTTCGGCGTAGGCGCGCGCGTAGGCGTCGTCGTTCAGCAGCTTTCGCGCCGCCTCCTCGGTGCGGGCCCGCTCGTCGCGGATGACCAGGGTCGGCACATGGCCGATGGCCCGCAGTGCGTCGTACGCCCCGACCAGCCGCGCCGCGTCCCGGCCCGCCGCCTCGTCGCCCCGTACGGCCATCAGCACCCGTGCGCCGGTCAGGAGCTGGATCACCGGCAGGTCGGGGGCGACCATATGGGTCAGCTCGTCCTGCATCAGCGCAAGGGCTTCCCGGAAGCGCGGCAGCAGGTCTTCGGTGCGGCCCTCCTCGATGTCCAGCGAGATCAGCGAGGACTCCACGACGCCGGCGAAGAGGTCCGGGGCGCGCGGCACGAACATCTCCTGCACGGTGTGGAGTTCGGCCCGCGCCTCCTGCGGCCGCCCGCTCACCGACAGCCACATGGCGAGGGTCAGCCGGGCGAACGGCTCGGTGTCCCGGCCGCTGCTGCCCTTCGCGGCCTCGGCCAGCACCTCGCGCAGCATCCGCTCCCCGGGCTCCGCCTGGCCGGCCTCGATCAGCACGGCACCCAGCCGGCAGCGCAGCAGCAGGGTCTGGCCGTGCGCACCCAACTCCTCGGCGTGCACCATCGCCGCCCGGTAGTCGCGCGCCGCGAGTTCGTACTCCCCCCGCTTCTCGTGGGACTCGCCGCGCCCGGACAGTGCCTCGGCCGCGCCCCAGGCGTCCCCGGCGGCGCGGAATATCCGCAGTGCCTCGTCGGCGTCGCGGGACGCCTGGGCCAGTCCGCCGGGCCGGTCGTTGAAGATCTTGGAGCGCATCTGCAGGACGTAGGCCAGCTCCCATTCGTAGCCGTGGGCGCGGCAGGCCGCCACCGCGCCGTCGATCAGCTCCGCCAGTTCGTCGAACCGCCCGGTGAGCAGCACCGCGAAGTACCACATCACACCGGGCACCTTGCAGGTCTGCGGCAGTTCGGGGTGGTAGGCGGCGAGCACTCCGGCCAGCTCCTGCTGCATCTCCGGGTTGCGCAGCGCCTCGATGTCGCTGTCCAGGCTGGTCAGCGCGACCAGGTGGACCTCGCGGCGGGCCTCGGCCAGTTGCTCGGGGGACATCGGCGGCGGGGTGTCGATGGGGCGCCGGTGCAGGGCGGGGGCCGGTTCGACGGGGGCCAGGAAGGGGTTGGGGCCGAGCTCGCCGGCCGCGGTGGCCCAGTGGCGGGCGTCGCTGCGGTGGTCGCGCAGCGACCAGAACCACTGCAGGGACAGCACCAGGCACAGCGCCTCGTGTTCGTCCCCGGCCGCGATCGCCCGGCGCAGCGCGGTGCGCAGGTTGTCGTGTTCCAGTTCCAGCCGCTCCATGGCCGCGCCCTGGCCGGGGCCGCGCAGCAACGGGTCGGTGGTGCGGGCCAGTTCGCGGTAGGCGACGAGGTGCCGGCGCTCGGCACCGGCCCGTTCCCCCGCCTCGTCCAGCCGCTCCGCGGCGTACTCCCCCACCGTCTCCAGCAGCCGGTAGCGCATCTGGTTTCCGGCCCAGGCACCGTTGCCCGGGCTCTCGGCTCCGCCGGAGGAGGGGAGAGCCTGCTCACCGGAGCGGTCGACGCCGCGCCCCTGGTCGGCCGGCGCGGCCACCACCAGCGACTTGTCGATCAGCGACCCCAGCAGCCCGGCGACCTCGTACTCCTCGACGCCGTCGCCCGCGCAGACCTCCTCCGCGGCGGCCAGGTCGCAGCCGCCGGCGAAGACGGACAGCCGGCGCAGCACGGCCCGTTCGGGCTCGTCGGTGAGGTCCCAGGACCAGTCGACCACCGCGCGCAGGGTCTGCTGGCGGGGCAGTACGGTCCGGCTGCCGCTGGTCAGCAGCCGGAAGCGGTCGTCGAGCCGGTCGGCCAGCTGGCGGGGGGTGAGCAGCCGGAGCCGGGCGGCGGCGAGTTCGATGGCGAGCGGCAGACCGTCCAGCCGGCGGCAGATCTCGGTGCAGGCCGCGACGTCGTCGTCGATCCGGAAGCCGGGGCGGGCGGCGGCGCCCCGGTCGGCCAGCAGCCGCAGCGCGACCGGGTCCGGCAGCGGCTCGACCGGCCGCAGCACCTCGCCCGGTACGGCCAGCGGCTCGCGGCTGGTGGCCAGGACGGTGACGCCCGGGCAGTCGGCCAGCAGCCGCTCGGCGAGCGCGGCGGCGGCACCGATCACATGCTCGCAGTTGTCCAGGACCAGCAGCATCCGGCGTCCCGCGCAGTGCTCGGCGAGCCGGCCGAGCGGGTCCAGGGCGGTCGGGTCGGCGGCGGCCCGCAGGCCCTCGGCGGTGGTGCCGCGGACGACGGTCTCGCGGGCGCCCAGCGCGGTCAGTACCGCCTCCGGCACGGTCTGCGGATCGTCCACCGGTGCCAGCTCGGCCAGCCACACGCCGTGCGGCCAGGCTCCCGGCCGGGCCGCGGCGGCGCTCTCCGCGCCCTCCTGCGACAGCCGGGTCTTGCCCGCCCCGCCCGGGCCCAGCAGGGTCACCAGCCGGTGCTCGGCCAGATCGGACCGGAGCGCCGCCAGGTCGGCGTCCCGGCCGACGAACGAGGTGAGCCGGGCACGGAGGTTGCCGGGCCCGCGCCCGGCGGGCCGGGACGGCGGCACCGGGGCCTCCTCCACGGCCGTGACCGGCTCGTCCGCACCGAGCCGCAGCAGCTCCGCGTGCAGGGCCCGCAGTTCCGGGCCCGGGTCGGCGCCGAGGCGGTCGGCGAGGCCGGTGCGTATCTCCTCGTAGGCGGCCAGGGCCTCCGCGGTACGTCCCGCGGCGCGCAACGCCCGCAGTCGCAGGGCCTGGAGGGGCTCGTCGAGGGGGTGCTCCCGGCACAGCGCGAGCAGGGCGGGCAGCGCCCGGTCGGCCCGGCCGAGGGCGAGGTCGGCGGCGAGGCGGGTGCGCTGGGCGTCCAGCCGGCGGCTGTCCGCGCGGGCCGCCTCGGCACCGGCGTCCGGCAGGTCGGCGAGTGCCGGGCCGCGCCACAGCGCCAGCGCCTCGTCCAGCAGGTCGGCGGCCCGGCCCGGATCGGCGTCGGCGAGCGCCCGGCCGCCGTCCGCGGTGAGCCGCTCGAAGCGGTGCAGGTCGACGGCGTCGGGCTCGGCGCACAGCCGGTAGCCGCCGTCGACCGAGGCGATCGCGGCGTGCCCGAGGGCCCGCCGCAGCCGTCCGACCAGCGCCTGCAGCGCCCCGGGCGCGTCGGCGGGCGGATCCATGCCCCAGATGTCGGCGATCAGCGCCTCGGACGGCAGCGCCCGGCCCGGACGCAGGGCGAGGGCGGTGAGCAGCGCGCGCAGGCGGGCGCCGCCGAGGGCCACGGGGGTGCCGTCGGGTCGGTCGGCCTGGGCGGTGCCGAGAATTCCATAGCGCACCGGCCCATTGTCGTTCAGGGCGGCGGCCGCTTTGCACCGAGTTTCCGTTCCGGGCGACGACCGGCCACTGCCGCAGCCGTGCGCGGTCGGCCCCGGCGCGGTTACGGTCGGGGCTGCCCCTGCCGAGACCGTCCCCGGGAGCCCGCACCATGACCACCGCCATCCGGCGCGCCGACCGGCGCATCAGCCCGGTCTTCCTCGCGCTCGTCGCCGTCCTCGCGGTGTCCGGCTGGGCCGTCTGGAAGGGAACGCTCGGCACGCACACCGGCGTCGCGGTCTTCGCGTTCGTCACGTCCGGCTGGCTGGTCTCGCTCTGCCTGCACGAGTACGCACACGCCCGTATCGCGTGGCACAGCGGCGACATCTCGGTGGAGGCCAGGGGCTATCTCACCCTGAATCCCCTCAAATACACCCATGTCCTGCTCAGCATCATCCTGCCGCTGATCTTCCTGATCGTGAACGGCATCGGCCTGCCGGGCGGCGCGGTCTACATCGAGGACGCCCGCATCCGCGGCCGCTGGCGGCACAGCCTGATCTCGGCGGCCGGCCCCCTGACCAACGCCGCCTTCGCGGTGGTCTGCACGGCCCCGTTCTGGCTGGACGGCCTCACCGGCGTCCCCACCGCGTTCCGCTTCGCCCTGGCGTTCCTCGCCCTGCTCCAGGTGACCGCGACGATCCTGAACTTCCTGCCGGTCCCCGGCCTGGACGGCTACGGCGTGATCGAGCCCTGGCTGCCTCCGGCACTGCGCCGCCAGATCGAGCCGTACGCGGTCTTCGGCCTGCTGGCGGTCTTCGCCCTGCTGTGGCTCCCCGAGGTCAACCAGGCATTCTTCGGCCTGGTGGACACGGTCCTGCGCGGCCTGGGCGTATCCCGCGTCGACACCTACTTCGGCCAGGAACTCTTCCGCTTCTGGCAGGGCCAGCAGCTCCCCTGACTCAGCCGGAGGTCGCGGCCTGCTGCTCCCGCTCGATCTTGGCCTTGCGCACGTAGAACCACGCCATGTTGCTGGAAATACCGGCCAGCAACACCCACACGATCCCCACGAAGCTGCCCTCCACGAAGGAAACGACGGCAGCGGCAACGGCAAGAACGCAGACGGCAAGGGCCATGAGAGCGAGGCGGGGCATGAGATCGGCTCCTGTCGGGGGTAACGGTTCCTTCTAGTGTCCCCCACGTAGCTGGCCGTCCCGCCGCGGGGCATCTCGCCGTTGCGCTTTGCGGCGCCCCCGCACGTACCCGTCTCTCCCGCCGCGGGGCTTGGTCGCCGTTGCGCCTGCGGCGGGCTGGGTGGGTGTCGGGTGCGGTGACGGGCCTCCGGGGCCTTGTTCGTGGACTGCTGACGCTTTACGTCCACGAACAAGGCCCCTCCGGCCCGTCCCCTCCCGTTGTGGGGAGGGGAATGCGGTGTGTGGGGGTGGACGTTGAGGCATGCAAGGGGGCCTGGCTACCCCTACGGGATGGTCGAACAGAACCCGTAAGGGTTGAGAGGGCCCCCTGCGGGGCCACAACCCAACAGGCTGGGCGAGGCATTCCCAAGACCACATGACACCAGGTGCGCGGGCAACGACGCACGCCCCCACCCACCCGCACACTCCCCCCCACGGGAGGGGACGGGCCGGAGGGGCCGGTTGTGTGGACGTAAAGCGTCAGCAGTCCACACAACCGGCCCCGGAGGCCCGTCACCGCACCCACAACAAACCCAGCCCGCCGCAGGCGCAACGGCGAACAACACCCGCGGCGCCGCAGACAGCCACGTGCGGGGCGCCGCAAAGCGCAACGGCGAACAACCCCCACGGCGGGACGGCCAAGTACGTGGGGGGATCAAATGTCCGTAACACGGACCCCCGCATGCGCCTTGTAGCGGCGGTTCATCGAGATCAGGTTGGCCACCAGGGACTCCACCTGGTGCGCATTGCGCAGGCGGCCCGCGAAGACGCCGCGCATGCCGGGGATGCGGGCGGCCAGGGCCTGGACCAGGTCCGTGTCGGCGCGGGACTCGCCGAGGACCATCACGTCGGTGTCGATCTGCTCGACCTCGGGGTCCTGGAGCAGCACCGCGGACAGGTGGTGGAAGGCCGCGGTGACCCGGGACTCCGGCAGCAGCGCGGCGGCCTGCTCGGCCGCGCTGCCTTCCTCCGGCTTCAGCGCGTAGGCGCCCTTCTTGTCGAAGCCCAGCGGGTTGACGCAGTCGATCACGAGCTTGCCGGCCAGCGGCTCGCGCAGGGCCTGGAGCGTCTTGGCGTGGCCCTCCCACGGCACGGCGATGATCACGATGTCGCTGCGGCGGGCGCATTCGGCGTTCTCGGCGCCCTCGATGCCGAGGCCGAGTTCCTCGGCGGCGGTCCGGGCGCGCTCCTCGGCCCGGGATCCGATGATCACCTTCTGGCCGGCCCGGCCGAGCCGGTAGGCCAGGCCGCGGCCCTGGTCGCCGGTGCCGCCGAGGACGCCGACCACGAGACCGGAGACGTCCGGGAGGTCCCAGGGGTCGCGCCGCAGGGCGGCCTTCGCGCGGGTCGCGGCGTTCGGGGACAGCGCATCGTCAGGAGTAGTCATGACAGCGATCCTGCCACGCCGTTACGGCCCACCACGGCGCGGTCACGCCTTGACGCTGCCCTCCGTCAGCCCCGTGCGCCAGTACCGCTGCAGGACGGTCATCAGCACCATCAGCGGCACCACGGAGAGGAACGCGCCGCCCACCGTGTACTGGTAGAGCACCGGCTGCCGGTCCGCGTAGCCGGTCCAGCTGGTCAGGCCCAGCTGGATCGGGTAGAGGTCGGAGTCGGAGAGCATGACCAGCGGCAGGAAATAGTTGTTCCAGATGTGGACGAACTGGAAGAGGAAGACGGTGACCAGTGCCGGGGTCATCAGCCGCAGGCCCACGCCCGCGAAGATCCGGGCCTCTCCCGCGCCGTCGATCCGGGCCGCCTCCAGCAGCGAGTCGGGGACCGCGGCGGTCGCGTAGATCCGGCAGAGGTAGACGCCGAACGGGCTGACCACGCTCGGGATCAGCACCGCCCAGTAGGTGTCGGCCAGGCCCATCGCGCTGAAGAGGAAGTAGAGCGGGAGGGCGAGCGCGGTGCCGGGGATGAGGACGCCGGCGAGGACGAGGTTGAAGACCGCCTCCCGGCCGGGGAACGGGAATGTGGCCAGCGCGTAGCCGGCCGCGGCGGACAGCAGGGTGGCGCAGACCGCGCCGATCCCGGCGTAGAGCAGGGAGTTGGCGAACCAGCGGGCGTAGATGCCGTGGTCGTAGGTGAGGACGTCGGCGAGGTGGCCGAGGGGGTCGGGGTGGCCGGCGAACCAGAAGCCGAAGGTGCCGAAGAGTTCGGCGCTGTTCTTGGTGGTGGAGACGACCAGCCAGTAGACGGGCACCAGGAAGTACAGCGCGGCGACGGTCAGCAGGGAGGCGGTGATGATCCGGTGGCGGACGGGCGGCAGGGTCGTCCGGGTGCGGACGGTGGGCCGGGGGCGGGCGGTGGGGCGGGTCATCGGCGTCGCTCCTTCGTCCGCCCGCCGACCAGCCGCAGGAAGCCGAACGACAGCACGCATGCCACCAGCGCGAGCAGCACCGCCTCGGCCGCCGCCACGTGCGGGTTGTTGCCGACGAACGCCTCGCTGTAGGCGTGCAGGTTGGGGGTGAAGCCGGAGTCGATGGACGAGGCGAGCGGGCGCAGCACCATCGGCTCGGCGAACAGCTGGAGGGTGCCGATCATGCTGAAGACGGTGGTGAGGACGAGCGCGGGCCGGATGAGCGGGAGCTTGATGTGCCGGGCGACCTGCCAGGCGGAGGCGCCGTCGATCCGGGCCGCCTCGTACAGCTCGCCGGGTACGGACTTCAGCTGGGCGATCAGGACCAGCATGTTGTAGCCGGTGAACTGCCAGGTGACGATGTTGGCGATGGACCACAGGACGGTGCCGCGGGAGAGGAAGTCGACGTCCCAGCCGGCCGCGTCGGCGATCTTCACCAGCGGGCTGATGCCGGGGACGTAGAGGAAGCCCCAGAGGATCGAGGCGATCACGCCGGGCACGCCGTAGGGCAGGAAGAAGGCGCTGCGGAAGAAGGCGATGCCGCGGGCGCCGGCGCTCTCCAGGAGCAGGGCGAGGGCGGTGGCGAGGGCGATCATCAGCGGGATCTGTACGGCGCCGAAGAGCAGCACCCGGCCGAAGCCGGCCAGGAACCGCTCGTCGGCGAGGGCGTGCGCGTAGTTGGCGAGGCCGGCGAACGCCTCGTGTTCGTGGCCGCCGAGGCCGAGCGGGCCGGTGCGTTCGGTGCGGTGCAGGCTCTGCTGGACGGCGTAGACGATGGGCGCGACGAAGCAGAGGCCGAAGAGGGCGAGGAAGGGCAGGACGAAGCCGGCGGCGGCGCGGGCGTTGCGGGCCTCGGTGCGGGAGATCCGACGCCGGCGGCGGCCGGGCGGGTCCGGCCGCCGGGCGGTGTCCGGCGCGGTGTGGTGGAGGGTGTCCCGGCTCACCCGCCGCTCTCCACCTTCAGGCCCTTGCCCTGGAGGTCGGACAGCGTCTGGCGCTGCACCTTGGTGAGGGCTGCGCGGAACGAGCTGCCGTCGGCGAGGGCGTCGGTGAAGGCGTCGCCGAGCCGCTGGTAGAGGGTGTCCACGCCGGGGCCCCACCGCCAGCTGGTGTCGACGTGCGCACCGGCGTCGGCGAAGACCTTGCTGTACGCCTGGCCGCCGAAGAAGGCCCGGTCGGCGTCGAGGGCGTCGGTGGCGTAGCCCTGCTTGGCGCTGGGGAAGCCGTAGCCGCCGGCGATCAGGAGGGCGATCGAGGCGGGGTCGGTGTTGAGCCAGACGGCGAAGTCGAGGGCGTCCTTGGGGTAGCTCGCCTTGGCGAAGACGGCGGTGGTGGAGCCGCCCCAGTTGGCGAAGACCCGGTCGCCGGCCTTCCATTGGGGCAGCGGCGCGGCCCGCCATTTCCCCTTGGTGCCCGGTGCGTTGCCGACCAGCAGGGCGTCGCCCCAACTGGCGCCGACCCAGGCGGCGATGGCGCCGGTCTGGAGGTCCTTGTACCAGGCGTTCTGGCGGTCCGGGATGGTCTTGACGAGCTTCTGCTTGACCAGGGACTCCCAGTAGTCGGCGACCCGGCGGGTGGGTTCGTCGTCGATGTGCACGATCCAGGTGTCGCCGTGGGTCGCGTACCACTTGGCGCCGGCCTGCCAGGCGAGGCCGGCGAAGCGGTTGCCGTTGGTGGGGGCGAAGGTCTCGATCCAGGCGCCCTTCTTGCGGATCACCTTGGCGGCGGCCTCGTACTCGTCCCACGTCCCGGGAGCCTTCAGGTCCCACGTGTCGAAGAGGTCCTGGCGGACGAACAGGCCCATCGGGCCGGAGGCCTGCGGGATGGCGTAGATGCCCTTGCCGAAGACGGACTGCTGCCACTGCCAGCCGAAGAACTTGTCCTTGTGGCGGGCGGCGCCGAGCGGGGCGAGGTCGAGCAGTCCGTTGTCGAGCAGAAAGCTGGGGACGACGGGGAACTCGATCTGGCCGAGGTCGGGCGGGTTGCCGGCCTTGATGGCGGCGTGCATCTTGGCGTACTGCTCGCCGTTGACGGCCGACACCTTCTCGACCTTGATCTGGACGTCGGGGTTCTTGCGGTTCCACAGGTCGACGGGTTTGTCGATGCCCGGCACCCAGGACCAGAAGGTCAGCGTGATCTTCTGGCCCTTCTTGCGCTGCCGGGGCGCGTCGGCGTCGCCGTCCCCGCCGTCGCCGCAGCCGGCGAGCGCGAGACCGGCGGCGAGCGCGGCCGCCCCGCCGAGGACCGTTCTGCGGGGCGTACGGGGCAGATGGGGCACGGGGTTGGTCATGCCGGCTCCTCCACGGGGATGCGGCGGAAGGTGATCGTCGGGTGCGCGCTGCGGCCGCCGGTCTCGTGGAGCGGTGCGGCGGTGTCCTGGTCCTGCGCGCGCCGGGTCATCAGGCGTTCGACCTGGTCGGTGAGGTCGCGGGGCGGGTTCCAGGGCGCGCCGTCGTCGTCGCTGTGCCGGAGCCCTACGCGGCGGCCGTCGGCGGGCGGGACAGCGGGGATCCGGAAGCTGGTGTACCGCTCGGTCCCGGCCCGGTACGGCACCGAGCTCTCGTACGCCATGGGTCACCCCCAGAGGGCAAGGACGTAGGATGTCCCTTGTCCTGGGGACCATAGGGAGCGCCCAACTGACCGTCAAGGCAGCGCACATGACGCTTTTCGGTATCGGCAACGGGGCGGCTGACGGGGCGTGACATCGCGGTGAACGGGCGGGCCCGGGGCGGGGCCCCGCGTCGCCCGCCCGCACCACTGGGCCGGGCCCGCGCCCTCCGCTACTCGGCCAGCCGGCGCCGGATGCCGTCGAAGTGCCGGTGCATGGCCTCCACGGCGCGGTCGCCGTCGCCGGCCTCCAGCGCGTCGACGATCTCCTTGTGCTGACGGTAGGTCAGCTCCGGGTCCGGGCGGTCGTCGGAGAGGTCCTCGCGCACCCGGCGCAGCGCCGCCCAGAAGGCGTCCAGCACCTCGCTGAGCAGGTGGTTGCCCATCGAGCGGTACAGGGCGAGGTGGAAGGCCCGGTCGGTGGCGCTCTGCACCATGCCGCCGCGCGCCTCTTCCGCCATCCGCTGCACCAGGCCCTTGAGGACGGTGAGGTCCTCGGCGGGCAGCCGGCGGGCGACGGCGGCGATCAGCCCGGCCTCCAGCGCCTCGCGGACCTCCATCAGCTCGTACAGGCTCGGCTCGCCCTGGTGGTGGCGGACCGCGGCGCGGAAGGCGACGCCCTCGACGAACGGCTCCAGGGTGAGCGGGCCGACGTAGGTGCCGAAGCCGTGCCGGATCTCGACGATGCGCATGGCCTGCAGCGCCTTGAGCGCCTCGCGCACCGAGTTGCGGCTGACGTCGAGCAGGTCGACCAGTTCGGCCTCGGTGGGCAGCGGATCGCCCGGGACCAGTCTGCGGCGCAGGATCAACTGCTTGATCCGCCCCTGCACTTCCTCGGCCATCGTCCCTCGTGCCATGGCGTTCTCCCTCTCCCGCACGCACCGCTGCCGCGCCGCCGGGCCTCCCCCCTGCTCTTGGGGAGCAGGGGGACTTCCCTCCCGCCCGCCCCCGCCGGGGCCTGCGGATCCTTCCGACCGCCTGTGATCAGGTCTATTGTGCTCTGACATAGGACATCCCATGTCCTATGTGTGTCACGACCACCCGGAGCCCGCCATGGCCCTGCCCACGCCCCTCCACGGCCCCCTCCGCAGCCCTCTTCACGGCGTGATTCCCCCGCTCTGCACCCCGCTCGACCGGCGGGGCGAGGTGGACACCGCCTCCCTGACGCGCCTGGTGCACCACCTCCTCGCCGCCGGGGTGCACGGACTCTTCGCCCTCGGCTCCACCGGCGAGGTCGCGTACCTCACCGACGACCAACGGGCCACCGCCCTGGAGACCGTCCTCAAGGCCGCGGACGGCCGGGTCCCGGTCCTCGCCGGCGTCATCGACACCACCACCCCCCGCGTCCTGGACCACGCCCGCGCCGCCGCCGCGCTCGGTGCCGACGCCCTGGTCGCCACCGCGCCCTTCTACACCCGCACCCACCCCCGGGAGATCGCCGCCCACTTCCGCCATCTGCGCGCGGCCGTGGACCGCCCGCTGTTCGCCTACGACATCCCGATGGCCGTGCCCAGCAGGCTCACCCCCACCGTGGTACGCGAGCTGGCCGAGGACGGCACGCTGGCCGGGCTGAAGGACAGCAGCGGCGACGAGGGAGCGCTGCGCCGGCTGCTCGTCGCACTCGGCGGCCGCACCGGCCGGCACACCGGCCCGGCCCCCGGCTTCACCCTCCTCACCGGCTCCGAACTGACCGTGGACGGCGCCCTGCTGGCGGGCGCGGACGGCGTCGTCCCGGGGCTGGGCAACGTCGATCCGGCCGGTTACGTACGCCTCTACGAGGCGGCGCGGGCCGGCGACTGGGAGCGCGCGGCCGCCGAACAGGAGCGCCTGGTCGCGCTGTTCGGGATGGTCGACGCCGGCCCGGAGGCCGCGATGGGCCGCAGCTCCTCGGCGCTCGGCGCGTTCAAGGCGGCACTGCGGCTCCTGGGCGTCATCGAGCACGGCACCACCGCCTTCCCCCAGCTGCCGTTGAGCGAGGAGTCGGTCCGGGAGGTAGGACGTCGGCTGACGGCCGCCGGTCTGGAGCCGGTGGTCCGTACGGGTGACATCGGGTGAAGGAACAACCGGGTTCCGGGGCGCTGCGGCAGGATCCGGGCCATGGATGCCGTACGGGTCGCCCTGCTGCGTGAGGTGCTCGCCGGGACCGAGTGGATCCAGGCCACCCGGCGGTTCGCCGGGTCGCTGCGCACCGCCGTCGCCCCGCACGGCGGCGGACTGCTGCTGGTCGGCGGCGCCGGGTACGAGCCCTGGCATCTGGCCGCCCATCTGGACGACGAGGCCGCCTGGTCGGGGCTGCCGGAGCTGTCGCCGACCCTGGTGCGGCACCGCGTTCCCGCCGGCGCCCCGGCCCATCTGGCCGTCGGGCCGGGCCGGCTGGCCGCGGCCGGGCGGGGCGAGACACTGCTGGTCGTCGCGCCGGGGCAGCCGGGCGCCGAGCTGCTGGAACGGGTGCACGACGCCCGCCGCAACGGCGCCACGGTGCTCGCCCTGGACGGCGGCGACCGCGATCTGCACGCGCTCGCGCACGACGCCCTGACCGCGTCGGCGCCCCCGCCCGACGGCACCCCCGGCGGCAGTCCCGACGGCGCCCCCGGCACCTGCACCGGCACCGGTCCCGATCCCGAGGACATCGCCTCCCAGGGCCTCGATCTCGATACGGTCCAGCACCTGGTGAGCGCGGCCGCCGGTGAGAACAGCCTGCCCGCGCCCCGCGGCCGCCGCCGCTTCCGGGACCGCCTGGCCCGGCTCGCCGACGAACTGACCGCTCCCCCACCACCGCGCTGGTAGCGGGGCGGGGAGGAGAGGGCGCGTCCTCCGCCCTCCGTGGGCCGGCCCGTGCGACCACCCGCTCCACCGCCGAAAACCCTTTGCGGGCCCGCTTCCCGCCCCGCACGATGAACCCTCGTGACCACCGAGGACCCCCCACCCCCGCCCGCGCCGGCACCCCGGCGGCGGCTCGCCTCCCTGCTGCCGGACCTCGCCCCCTGGCGGTCCTCGCGCGACTTCCGGCTGATGTGGTGCGCCGGCGCGATCACGGTCTTCGGCAGCTTCCTGACGTTCGTGGCACTGCCGCTCCAGCTCAAGCAGCTGACCGGTTCCACCGTCGCGGTCGGGGCGCTGGGCGCGGTGGAGCTGGTCCCGCTGATCGTCTTCGGGCTCTACGGCGGTGCGCTGGCCGACGCCGTGGACCGCCGCCGGATGATCGTGGGGAGCGAGGCCGCGCTGGGCCTGATCGCGGTGGGCCTGCTGGTCAACAGCCTGCTGCCGCATCCAGCGGTCTGGCCGCTCTATGCGAGCGCGGCGGCGTCCAGTGCGCTGACGGGGCTGCAGCGGCCCGCGCTGGACGCGATCGTGCCGCGGATCGTCGGGCACGACCAGCTCGCCGCGGCCGCCGCGCTCAACTCGTTGCGCTGGCAGGTCGGTGCGATCGCCGGCCCGGCGCTGGCCGGCGGGCTGCTCGCCTGGGCCGGCCCGTCCTGGGCGTACGGCGTCGACGCGGCCACCTACGCCGGCTCGCTGCTGCTCTCCGTGCGGCTGGCCCCGTCGCCCGCCGCGCACGACGCCGAGAAGCCGTCCCTGCGCGCGATCGCCGAGGGCGCGCGCTACGCCTGGTCCCGCAAGGAGCTGCTCGGCACCTACGCGATCGACCTCACCGCGATGCTCTTCGCCTTCCCGCTGGCGATCTTCCCGTTCCTCGCCGACGAGCTGCACGCGCCCTGGGCGCTGGGCCTGATGTACGCGGCGCTGCCGGCCGGCTCCTGTCTGGTCAGCCTGACCAGCGGCTGGACCTCGCGGATCCACCGGCAGGGGCGGGCGATCGCGCTGGCGGCGGCCGGCTGGGCGCTGGCCGTCGCGGCGGCCGGGCAGCTGCGCAACGTCTGGCTGGTGCTGCTGTGCCTCACGCTGGCCGGCTCCTGCGACATGATCAGCGGCATCTTCCGCTCGGCGCTGTGGAACCAGACCATCCCCGACGAGCTGCGCGGCCGGCTGGCCGGCATCGAGCTGCTGTCGTATTCGGCGGGCCCCCAGCTGGGCCAGGTCCGCGTCGGAGGGATGGCGGCCCTGACCGGTGTGCGGGCCTCGGTGTCACTGGGCGGTCTGCTGTGCTTCGCCGGGGTCGGGCTGCTCGCGCTGGGCCTGCCGAAGCTGATGGGGTATGACGCGCGGACCGACGAGCACGCCCGCCGCATGCGGGAGCGCCGGGCCGCCGCCCCGGCCGCCCCCGGGACCGGCGAGGCCCTCACCGCCTAGCGGCTCGCCACCTGGAGGACCGGCCGGTCAGTCCTCCTCGCGGTCCCCGCCCTTGGCCGTGTCGTGCCACTTGGGGTCGGTCTCCCACTCCAGGTTCCGCTCGCGGGCGGTCTCCATGGCGTGCGCGGCCTCCTCGCGGGTGCCGTAGGGGCCGAAGCGGTCGGCGGCGCGGCACTGGGGGCCCTCCTCGACCGTGCCGTGCTTGAGGCAGTAGAACCACTCGCCCGGCTTTCCGACCGTCCGCCTTTTGAAGAGCGCCATCGCCGCCTCCTGTGGGGTGCTCCGTGCCACCATCCTGCCCGACGGGCCGCGGATACACTCGCTGGCATGTCTGGCCAGTCGCTTCTTGTCCCGGGGAAGATCTCCCCCACCCGTCCCGTCCCCGCCTCGATCCGGCGCCCCGAGTACGTCGGGAAGGACGCGCCCACGCCGTACACCGGGCCGGAGGTGCAGGACGCCGAAACGATCGAGAAGATGCGGATCGCCGGCCGGATCGCCGCGCAGGCGATGGCGGAGGCCGCCAAGCACATCCAGCCCGGTGTGACGACCGACGAACTGGACCGGGTGGCGCACGAGTTCATGTGCGACCACGGTGCCTACCCGTCCACGCTCGGCTACCGCGGTTTCCCCAAGTCGCTGTGCTCCTCACTCAACGAGGTCATCTGCCACGGCATCCCGGACTCCACCGTCCTCAAGGACGGCGACATCGTGAACCTGGACGTGACCGCGTACATCCACGGTGTGCACGGCGACAACAACGCCACCTACCTGTGCGGTGAGGTGGACGAGGAGTCCCGGCTGCTGGTCGAGCGCACGCAGGAGGCGCTCAACCGCGCGATCAAGGCGGTCAAGCCCGGCCGTCAGATCAACATCATCGGCCGGGTCATCGAGTCCTACGCCAAGCGCTTCGGCTACGGCGTGGTCCGTGACTTCACCGGTCACGGCATCAACTCGTCGTTCCACTCCGGTCTGATCGTTCCGCACTACGACAGCCCGCACCACACCACCGACATCAAGCCCGGCATGACGTTCACCATCGAGCCGATGCTGACGCTGGGGACGCACGAGTACGACATGTGGGCGGACGGCTGGACCGTGGTCACCAAGGACCGCAAGCGGACCGCGCAGTTCGAGCACACCCTGGTGGTCACCGAGACCGGCGCGGAGATCCTCACCCTTCCCTGACCACGGGCCCGGCGGGCGGGGCGGCCCCGGTCCGTGGCCGCCTCGCGCCCGGGGCACGGGCCTGGCAGAATTTTTACCGACAGCGCGTCGGAAACGCCCCTACACTGATTTACCGACACCGAGTCGGTAAATCTGCCGGCCGTTCGCGCCCCTCGGCCCCGGAGGTCCGTCATGGAACCGTCCAGCCCGGCCCCGCGCACCTCGCCCGTCGCGCCCGCCCCGCGCACTCCGGCCACCCCGTTCTCGACGGTGATCCGGACCGCGTCCCACGCGCAGCACACCGAGGCCGAGAACTCCTCGTTCATGAGCGACCTCCTCGGCGGCAGGCTCGGCGTCACGGCGTACCGGCGCTACACCGAGCAGCTGTGGTTCGTCTACCGCGCGCTGGAGGACGCCACCGGGGCGCTCGCCGGCGACCCGGTGGCGGGCCCGTTCCTCCGTCCCGAACTGACCCGCACCCCCGAGCTGGAACGCGATCTCGCCCATCTCGGCGGCCCGTCCTGGCGCACGGGCCTGCGGCCGCTGCCGGCCACCGCCGCCTACGCCGCCCGCGTCACGGAATGCGCCCGCACCTGGCCGGCCGGCTATGTGGCGCACCACTACACCCGCTACCTCGGTGACCTCTCCGGCGGCCAGATCATCCGCGGCACCGCCGAGAAGACCTGGGGTTTCGCGCGCAAGGGCGACGGCGTGCGCTTCTACGTCTTCGAGCACATCGCCAACCCCGCCGCCTTCAAGCGCAGTTACCGCGCCCTGCTGGACGCGCTGCCGGTGGACGAGGTCGAGAAGCAGCGGGTGGTCGAGGAGTGCCGCCGCGCCTTCCGCCTGAACGGCGCGGTCTTCCACGCACTGGGTGAGGAGTTCCCGCTCAGCGCGTAGGAAGGGCAACGGGCGGGCGGCGGCGGGCGGTTACGCCGCCGGGCGTCGCACCCGGCCGCCGACGGCGAGGGTGCCGTCCGGATGGATCCGGGTGAAGATCTGCGACGCGGCTCCCTGATGGATCGTCAAGGGGCGGGCCAGCTGGTGGGTGAGGAGCATGGCGGCGGCGCCGGTGGCCTCGTCCTCGGCGATGGTGTCGCCGCGGCGCGGGAAGCCGCGGGCGCGGACCACGCCGGCGGGTTCGTCCTGCCAGGCCCAGGCGTAGAGCCAGCCCTCCCCCGGCGGCGGGGCGGGCAGGGCGTCGACCTCGGCGACCGAGGCGAGGCGTTCGGTGCGGCGCGGCGGCACCCATTCCGGGCGGCCGCGGACCCAGGTGAGGTCGTCCTCGAAGCTCACCGCGACCTCGCCGGCCGGCGGGTTGAGGGTGCGCGGCGGCCGGCCCTGTTCGCGCAGGAGCCAGGCGAGACCGACGAGCGGATGCCCGGCGAACGGGAGCCGGACGCTCGGGGTGTGGATGTCGACGGTGCCCCGGTCGGGGTCGTCGAGGAAGACGGTTTCGCTGAAGCCGAGCCGGGCGGCGAGGGCGGCGCGTGCGGCGGGACCGGGGAGCGCGGCCCCGTTCCGCACCACCGCCAGTTCATTGCCCCCGGCTCCGTCCGGTCCGCAGAACACCCGGAGTACGTCGTATGCGGTCATCGGCACATTGAACCGCGGGGCCGGGCGAGACCGCGCGGACCAGGGTCCGGCGCAGTCCGGCGCAGAGCACGCGGGCGCGGGTCACGGTCGGCGGGAACGGCGTCATGGAGCACCCCCAGGGATGATTACTCAGGTAAGGCTAACCTAATTAATGCGGGGCGGGATCATCGCCCCGCGGGTGACGAGGGCCGAAAAGCCCCGGTCACAGGCCGTCTCGACAGTGGGCCCTTACCTTGACCGGCGCATGACCGTTCCGTGATGTGCGGCGGGCCAATCCGTGATGGGGCCGTTGCGTATGAGAGCGGGCTCACTGGACAGGGCGGGCAGAAATAGGTAAGCCTCAGATAAGTTAGGGGCGCCTTAGTGGTGGCTCCGGCCATTGTTTACCGTTCCTGTGCACAGTTTCTTCGTCCTAGCCCGCTTGGAGCCCCGTATGCGAGCCCTTCGCTCCTCCGCCGTCGCCGCCCTCGCCGCGGCCACGGCCGTCACCGCCGTCGCCGGCTGCGCCGCGAAGAACGACGGCAAGGGAGGCGGCAAGGGCGCGGTCAAGGTGACCGCGACCGACTCCAGCTGCGAGCTGTCGACCAAGGAGTTCCCGGCCGGGCACGTGCAGTTCTCGGTGGAGAACAAGGGCTCCCAGGTCACCGAGGTCTACGTCTACGCCCCGGGCGACCGGATCGTGACCGAGCGGGAGAACATCGGCCCCGGCACCAACGCCGAGATCACCGCGGAGATCAAGGCCGGTTCGTACGAAATAGCCTGCAAGCCGGGCATGAAGGGCAAGGGCATCCGGCAGAAGGTGACGGTCAGCGGCAAGAGCGCGGCCGCCAAGCATGACCCCAAGCTGGACGCCGCGGTCGCCGCGTACCGCAGCTACGTCCAGGAGCAGGCCGACCAGACCCTGCCGAAGGCCCAGAAGTTCGCCGACGCCGTCAAGGGCGGCGACCTGGAGGCCGCGAAGAATGCCTATGCGCTGTCCCGGATCGGCTGGGAGCGCACCGAGCCGGTCGCCGAGTCCTTCGGCGACATCGACCCCAAGGTCGACGTGCGGGCCGACGGTCTCCCCGACGGCAAGAAGTGGACCGGCTGGCACAAGCTGGAGAAGTCCCTGTGGGAGGAGAAGAAGATCTCCGGGGACGACAAGAAGCTGGCCGACCAGCTGATCACCGACCTCAAGGACTGGCAGAAGCGGGTCGGCAAGGCCGAGATCACCCCGACCAGCATGGCCAACGGCGCCAAGGAGCTGCTCGACGAGGTCGCCACCGGCAAGGTCACCGGTGAGGAAGAGCGCTACAGCCACACCGACCTGGTCGACTTCCAGGGCAACGTCGAGGGCGCCGAGAAGGCGTACCAGCTGCTCAAGCCGGTCGTCGTCAAGAACGAGCCGGCGCTGGCCAAGGAGCTGGACAAGCAGTTCGCGGCGATCCGCGCGCTGCTCGACGACCACCGTGACGACAAGTCCACCGACGGGTTCGTCTCGTACGACACGGTCGGCAAGGGCGACCGCAAGAAGCTCTCGGACGGCGTCAACGCGCTGGCCGAGCCGCTGTCGAAGCTGGCCGCAGCCGTGGCCACCGCCAAGTAGTCCGCCGCCGGGGCAGGGGATCAGGATGACGCAGGACGAGGACGGTATGGCAGACAAGACGGACGAGGCGACCGAGGCGACCGGCGCGGCCGCCGGGGCCCCCGCGGACGGGCAGGCCGCCGGCGGGCGGGCGCCGTCCCGGCGTTCGCTGCTCGGCTGGGGCGGTGCGGGGCTGGCGCTCGGCGCGGTGGCGGCCGGCGGTACGGCCGCGGCGCTGCGGGCCGGCAACGACGTGGCGCCGGCCGGCGCGGACGCCACCGCGGGCGCCGCGGTGGCCTTCCACGGCCCGCACCAGGCAGGCATCGCCACCGCCGTCCAGGACCGGCTGCACTTCGCCGCGTTCGACGTCACCACCGACGACCGCGACGAGCTGATCGCCCTGCTCAAGGAGTGGACGAAGGCCGCCGCGCGGATGACGGCCGGTGACGCGGTCGGTGACGGCGCGGTCGGCGGGCTGGCGGAGGCGCCGCCGGACGACACCGGTGAGGCGCTCGGTCTGCCGCCGTCCCGGCTCACCCTCACCTTCGGCATCGGCCCGACGCTGTTCGAGAAGGACGGCAAGGACCGGTTCGGCATCAAGGACCGGCGGCCCGCGGCACTGATCGATCTGCCGCAGTTCCCCGGCGACAACCTCGACAAGTCCCGCAGCGGCGGCGACCTGTGCGTCCAGGCGTGCGCGGACGACCCGCAGGTGGCGGTGCACGCCATCCGCAACCTCGCCCGGATCGGCTTCGGCAAGATCGCCATCCGCTGGTCGCAGCTCGGCTTCGGCAAGACGTCCTCGACGACGCCGGACGCCCAGACGCCGCGCAACATGATGGGCTTCAAGGACGGCACCCGGAACATCGCGGGCACCGACACCGCCGCGCTGGACAAGCACGTGTGGGTCGGCGACGGGGACGAGAAGGGCAAGGCCGGCTGGATGGCGGGCGGTTCGTACCTCGTCGCGCGCCGCATACGCATGCACATCGAGACCTGGGACCGCACCTCGCTCAAGGAGCAGGAGGACATCTTCGGCCGGAACAAGGGCGAGGGCGCCCCGGTCGGCCGGAAGAACGAGCGCGACGAGCCGCACCTGAAGTCGATGCTGCCGACGGCGCACGTCCGGCTCGCGCACCCCGAGTCCAACGGCGGGATCCGCATCCTGCGCCGCGGCTACTCCTTCACCGACGGCACGGACGGACTGGGCCGGCTGGACGCCGGACTGTTCTTTCTCGCCTACCAGCGCGACGTACGGCACGGATTCGTGCCGCTGCAGCAGAAGCTGTCGCAGAACGACGCGCTCAACGAGTACATCCAGCACGTGGGTTCCGCGGTCTTCGCAGTCCCGCCGGGCGTCCGGAAGGCGGACGACTGGTGGGGCCGGGGACTGTTCGCCTGACACCGCCACCACCGACGAGATCGCCGTCCACAACGGGCGGCCGTATGAAGGAAGGGAAGGGACCGGCGTGTTCGGCAACTACCTGATCGGACTGCGCGAGGGGCTGGAGGCCAGCCTCGTCGTGTGCATCCTCATCGCCTACCTGGTCAAGACCGGCCGGCGGGAGGCGCTGCGCCCGGTCTGGCTCGGCATCGCGCTCGCCGTGGTGCTGTCGTTCGCGTTCGGGGCGGCGCTGCAGTTCGGCTCGGAGACGCTGACGTTCAAGGCGCAGGAGGCGCTCGGCGGTTCGCTGTCGATCATCGCGGTGGGCCTGGTGACGTGGATGGTCTTCTGGATGCGGCGCACCGCGCGGCACCTGAAGAAGGAACTGCACGGCAAGCTGGACGCGGCGCTGCAGATGGGCACCGTCGCGCTGGTGGTCACCGCGTTCCTGTCGGTGGGCCGGGAGGGCCTGGAGACCGCGCTGTTCATCTGGACCGCCGCGCAGTCCGCCAACGACGGCGTACGGCCGCTGGTCGGGGCGCTGCTGGGGCTGGCGACCGCCGTGGTGCTGGGCTGGCTGTTCTACCGCGGTGCGGTGCGGATCAACCTCGCGAAGTTCTTCACCTGGACCGGCGGGATGCTGGTCGTGGTCGCGGCGGGCGTGCTGGCGTACGGCTTCCACGACCTTCAGGAGGCGGCCGTGCTGCCCGGGCTGGGCTCGCAGGCGTTCGACATCAGCGCGCAGATCCCGGCCGACAGCTGGTACGGCACCCTGCTGAAGGGCATCTTCAACTTCCAGCCGGACCCGACCGTCCTCCAGGTCACGGTGTGGGCTCTCTATCTGATCCCCACGCTCGGCCTCTTCCTCGCCCCCGGTAGGGTGGCGCCGAATCGTGCCACCCCGGCGGCCACCGCGCCCGCCCCGGTCGCCCCGAAGGAGCCCGAGCCCCATGACACGCAGGTCGCCGTTCCGGGTGCCCGCAACAGTGACGTCAGCAGCGACGGCGCTGGTGATACTGAGCGGCTGCATGACGGTGCACGGCGAGCGGGAGATGCTGCCGGCGGTGACGAAGGCTGACGGCGCCAAGGCGCTGCAGCGCTTCGCGGCCGGCTTCAACAAGGCCAAGCGGCAGCTCGATCCGGAGCTCAACCCCTCGTTCGAGGGCGGCGCACTGCTCGCCCTCGACCAGGCGGGGATAAAGGCGGCGCACGCGCTGAAGCCGCAGGGCGACCCGGCCTACCCGGCCCTGGCGTTCAAGGACGCGCACTTCACGGTCCCCAAGCAGGCGGGCTGGCCGAAGTACTTCATCGCCGACGCGGCCAGCAACCGCAAGGCGGCCGACGGTTCGTACAGCCGCTGGTTCCTGGTGTTCAGCCGCAACGGCCTCAAGGAGAAGTGGCGGGCGGTCTACCTGGCGGAGTTCGCCGGCAACAAGGCGCCGGAGCTGAAGACGGACCAGGACGGCTTCGCCGAGGCGGTGCCGGCCGGCGCGAAGTCCGGGCTGACGGTCGACCCGGGCAAGCTGAGCCGGACCTACGCCGACTACCTCAACACCGGCAAGGGCAGCGCCTTCGCGTCCGGCCCGAACACCGACGGCTGGCGGGCCCGGCGCGCGCGGGACACCAACCAGCCGGGCGCCCGCATCCTGTGGGAGGACACCGCGGCCGGCTACCCGCCGGTGGCGCTGCGGACCACGGACGGCGGCGCGCTGGTGTTCTTCGCGACCTTCTACCACCAGCAGAAGACGGTCTCCACCGGGTCGGTGATCACGGTGCCGGCCCAGCTGCAGGGCCTGATGGACGGGCCGACGAAGAAGACCAACAAGATGGCCTTCACCACCGTCTCCGCGCAGGCGGTGACGGTGCCGGCGAAGGGCTCCGGGGGCAAGATCACGGTGCTGAACCGGCGCGAGGCCAAGACGTCGGTCAAGCCGCTGTAGGCCGGCCGGGAGCCGGACGTCGGATCCGCGGCACGCGATACGGGCAAGGGGCCGCCGGGAGGTTTCCGGCGGCCCCTTGCCCGTACGGCGGGGTCGTGAAGGTGCAGGCGCGGCGGCGGTCAGTGGCTGATCGGCCAGGCCGCGGTCTCGTGGTAGTGCTCGCCGTCGGCGCGCTCGTTGAACTCGGCGCAGGCGTCGGTGAGCGAGGCGAGCAGCGTCAGCGGGTCGGGCAGCGGGAGTTCCGGGCCGCGCAGCCAGGTCACCGCGGGCTGGTCGCCGGGGAGGGTCGAGGGCGGCAGGAGGACGTAGCTGCCGCGGCAGTGCCAGCGCAGGCCGGGATGCTCGTCCATGGTCTCGGGGTGGCAGTCCAGCTCGCAGGGCCACCACTCGTCCTCGTCGTCCGGGGTGCCGCGGGTAGCGGTGAAGAACAGCATCCGGCCGTCGCCGAAGCCGCCGCCGCTGAGGGTGATCGGGCCGACCTCGATGCCGGCCGCCTCCAGTCGTCCGAGGGCGCTGCGGCCGGCCTCGACGGGCACGTCCAGGACGTCGTGGGCGATGCCGGTGGCGGTGATGAAGTTGGCCTGCGGGAGGGTCCGGACCCAGGCGGCGACCTTGTCGCGGTCGGTGGTGGCGACGGTCTGCCAGCCGAAGGAGATGGGGTGGCGTCCGGGGGTGGGACAGCCGATGCGCTCACAGGAACAGCCGTAGCCGGAGGGGTGCGCCGCCGGGGCGATCGGGAAGCCCGCATCGGCCGCGGCCAGCAGCAGGTCCTCGCGGCCGCGCGCGGCAACCGATCCCGTGTCCGTATCGCCGCCGTCCGATCCGCTCTTCGGCCGGCGCAGCCACTGGGAGAACCTGCTCTTGCGTTCCATCTATCCCCTCACTTCGAGCGGTGGTCTGGGATCAATGCTGCCACCATCCTGCGCCCGGGGTGACCGGTGTGCGGATCCGGGGTGAACAGAAGGGGTGCGAATACCGGCATTTCCGGCCATCACCGACAGGTCGCCGCGCTTGCCCGGCGCTCGCCCGGCCGGGTCAGTCCCGTGGCCGCAGACCACGCAATACCTGGTCGACGAGGGTGTCGACGAAGTCGTGGGTCAATTCGCCGGTGCGCATCAGCCAGCGCTGTGAGAAGGGACTCAGCAGCATCTCGACGGCCACCCGCACATCGATGTCGTCGGCCACCTCGCCGGCCTCCTGGGCCCGCCGCAGCCGGTCGGCGTAGACCCGGATGCCGGGCTCCATCAGCCGGGCGACGAAGGTACGGGAGAGCTCCTCGTCGTTCGCGCCGGCCGCGGCGAGGGCGCGGTAGGGAGCCTGCCAGGCGTGGTCGTTGAATTCGTCGGCGGTCGCGCGGAGCACGGTCTTCAGGTCGGCGGCGAGGTCACCGGTGTCCGGGAGGCCCTTTTCGTAGTCCTCGTCGACGCCGGCGGTGAAGGCGTCGAGGAGGACCGCGGCCTTGGAGGGCCACCAGCGGTAGATGGTCTGTTTGCCGACCCCGGCCCGGGAGGCGATGCCCTCGATCGTGAGCTTGTCGTAGCCGACCTCGCCGACCAGCGTGAGCGCGGCGTCGAAGATCGCCTGCCGGGAGCGCTCACTGCGGCGGGAGGAGTCGGGGGCTTTGGCGGTGGAGGGGGCTGAGGTGTCGGCCATGCGGTGAGTGTAGCGACAGCTAGGCGAGACGTATCGTCTTGACGAGACGGTACGTCTCGTACATGCTGGATCCCGTTACGCGAGACGGAACGTCTCGCTTCATCGTGACGACCGAGGAGGAACCCATGAGCAAGGGCAACGGAGACGGCATGCTCGGCGTCGGTGGCACCCGCAGCAAGCTGTCGCGCGGCGCGCTGCGCGGCGGCCCCGGCGGCGGCCGGGGCGGCCCGGACCGCGCCGGGGCGCAGGCCCAACGGCAGGAGCTGCTGCGCAAATTCCAGGAACGAGCGGCCGGGAAAGGATGAGACCGCCCGGGCCCGGCGTGATCAGGCGCCGGGCCAGGTGTCGCCCCAGGCGGCGTCCCGGGCGTCGCGGTACTGCGCGCCGTGCCGCTTGGTGACGGTGGTGCGCCGCAGCCCCTCGTCCGCGGTGCACAGGTCGAGGAGGACCTGGCCCTTGCGGAGCTGCGGTTTGCGGACGATCCGGGCCGGGGCGGGCTCGGCCGGCAGGGCGGTCGCGGCGACGTAGGAGAACTTCTCGTCCTCGTACGGCAGCGCGCCGCCCTTGACCTGGCGGTGGAGGGAGGAGCGGCTGACCCGGGCGGAGAAGTGGCACCAGTCCTCTCCCACGACGATGGGGCAGGTCCCGGCGTGCGGGCAGGGGGCGACGATCCGCAGGCCGGCCTCGATGAGCTGGTCGCGGGCCTCGCGGATGCGGAGGTAGCCGTCCGGGGTGCCCGGTTCGATCAGGACGACGGCGGTGGCGGTGGCGGCCGCGGCGACCACCGCGCGGCGGTCCTCGGGGCGGAGTTCGCCGAGCACGTAGGAGACGGTGATCAGGTCCGTGCCCTCGGGGACGGTCAGCCCGGCGCCGATGGTGCCGCGGCGCCAGGTGGTGTCCGGGAGGGTGCCGGCGGCGAGTTCGGCACCGAGGTCCAGGGCCGGCTGGGCCCAGTCCACGACGGTGCTGTGGTGGCCCTGCCAGAGGGCGGCGGTGGCCCAGGTCGCGGCCCCGGTGCCGCCGCCGATGTCGAGGTGGCTGGCCGGGGACCAGTCCGGAACCCGGGCGGCGAACGCGGTCAGCGCGGCGCGGACCGCCTCGAAGGTGGCCGGCATCCGGTAGGCGGCGTACGCGGCCACGTCCGCGCGGTCACGCAGGACCGGGGCGTCGGTGGGGGTACGCCCCCGGTAGTTGGCGATCAGCCGCTCCACGGCCTGCGCGGCCTGCTTGGGCGGCAGGCCGTCGAGCAGGCCGGCCAGTGCGGCGCGCAGTTCGTCGTGCATCGACGAAATTCTACGTACGTTTTCGGCTTGCCCGCCGTGGGGGTTGCTGCCTCCCACGTTTTCGGCTGGCCCGCCGCGGGGGTTGCGGTTCTTCCGCCTTCGGCGGGCGTGGGGGTTTGGGCCGGGGGGCGCTCGGTTGGTGGGTGGTGCCGGGTGTGGGCCTCCGGGGGCGGGTTTCCGGACTGCTGACGCTTTACGTCCGGAAACCCGCCCCCTCCGGCCCACCCCCTACGGCCGGAATCGCGCCCCCGCCCGGTGGGGGAAAACAGACTGGGGCTCTGCCCCAGTCCCATGCCCTCCCCGGGCGGGGGCGCCCCACCGGACGGGAGGGGGCGGCCCGGAGGCGCCTGTGTTGTGGACGTAAAGCGAAGCAGTCCACAACACAGGCGCCGGAGGGCCGCACCCGGCACCACCCACCCACCAGGCGCCCCCGGCCCAAACCCCACCCCGCCGAAGGCGAAAAAGACAGCAACCCCCACGGCGGGCAAGCCGACAACGTGGGAATCAGCCGGCGCCCCGCGCCAAGCAGCTCGCGGCAGCGGCCCGCGGGCCGCTGCCGGCGTTGCGGCGCCGCGGGTGGACCGTATTGGCCAGCAGGACCAGGAACGTGTCGGTGGCGCGGTCCAGGACCAGGCTCGTGCCGGTGAAGCCGGTGTGGCCGGCCGCGCCGCGGCCCGCCAGCTCGCCCATGAAGTACGGCTGGTCCACGACGAAGCCGAGGCCCGGCGGGTCGAGGAGGGCCTCGACCGCGGCGGGCCCGAGGATCCGGGTGGTGCCGTACGCACCGCCGTTGAGCAGGGTGCGGCACAGCACGGCCAGGTCCTGGGCGGTGGAGAACAGGCCCGCGTGGCCGGCCACCCCGCCCAGCGCCCAGGCGTTCTCGTCGTGCACCTCGCCGCGGAGCATGCCGCGGTCCGCCTTGGCCCAGGGCCGCCGCTGGTCCTCGGTCGCCGCCACGCCGTGCGGCGGCAGCGGTCCGTAGCGGGTGGAGGTCATGCCGAGCGGGCCGGTGATCTGCTCGCGGACCAGCGCGTCCAGGCGGCGCCCGGTGCAGCGCTCCAGGATCAGCGCCAGGGCGATGAGGCCCAGGTCGGAGTAGCGGTACCCGGCACCGGTGCCGCCGCTGGGGGCCGCCGCCTCCCCCCACAGCAGCGCCAGTTGGGCGGCCCGGTCGGGGTGGTCGTAGAAGGGGAGCTCGGGGGCGAGCCCGGAGGTGTGGGTGAGCAGCTGCCGGACGGTGCGCCCGGGGGCGAAGGCCGGCAGATGGGCCCGGACCTCGTCGTCGAGGGAGAGGCGGCCGCGTTCGGCCAGCTGGACGGCGACGATGGCGGTGAAGAGCTTGGTGAGCGAGGCCAGGTCGAAGACGGTGCCGGTCCGCATCGGCACCCACAGGTCGCGGGGCAGGTCCAGGCCGCGGTCCCGCTCGGGGTCGTACGCGCGGTAGCGGTGCGCCCAGCCGGCGGCCTCCTCGGCGGCCACGACCGGGCCGCGGCCGGCCAGCACCACGACCCCGGGGCTCCACGGCGGCCGGCCCTCGGGCAGCTCCCGCACCCCGCGCACCAGCCGCTCGACCCAGGCGGGGTCCAGTCCCGCCCGGGCCGGGGTGCCAGAGGTGAGTCGCGGTGCGTTCAGAGTGCGGTCCTCCCGCCGGAGCTGTTCTCCCCCTTACGCTGCCACGGACGGCACAGTCCCAGGAAGCTCCCGAGCGCCAGAACGGCGCAGGAGAGCTGGACGAGTGCCATCGGTACGGCCGTCCGCTCGCCGGCGATGCCCACCAGTGGTGAGGCCACCGAGCCGAGGAGGAAGGTCGAGGTGCCCAGCAGCGCGGAGGCGGAGCCGGCCGCGTGCGGGGTGCGCAGCAGCGCCAGGGTGTTGGTGCTCGGCATGACCAGGCCCATGGCGGCCATCAGCACGAACAGTCCGGCGGCCGTCGGGAGGAGTCCGACGTGTCCGAAGACGCCGGAGGACATCAGCAGCAGCGCGGCCGCGGCGAGCGCGATCACGGTCAGGCCGGCGCCCAGCACCTTGTCCAGGGCGACCCGGCCGACCAGCACCTTGCCGTTGATCTGGCCCAGCACCACCAGGCCCACGGAGTTGATGCCGAACAGCAGGCTGAAGACCTGCGGTGAGGCGCCGTAGATCTCCTGGACGACGAACGGCGAGGCCGAGATGTACGCGAAGAGGGCGGCGAAGGCGAAGGCGCCGACGAGGAGGTAGCCGGAGAAGACCCGGTCGGCGAGGAGGTCGCGCATGGTGCGCAGGGCCTCGCCGACGCCGCCGGGGTGCCGCCGGGCGGGCGGCAGGGTCTCCGCCAGGCAGCGCCAGACGAGGAGGGTGAGGGCGAGGCCGACGGCGGTGAGGACGACGAAGACGCCGCGCCAGTCGGTGACCTGCAGGATCTGCCCGCCGATGAGCGGGGCGACGACCGGCGCCACCCCGGAGATCAGCATCAGGGTGGAGAAGAACCGCGCCATCGCCACCCCGTCGTAGAGGTCGCGCACCACGGCGCGGGCGATGACGATGCCGGCGGCGCCCGCCAGCCCCTGCAACAGGCGGAAGGCGATGAGGAGTTCGGCGTTGGTGGCGATCACGCACAGGGCGGTGGCCAGGACGTAGACGACCATGCCGGCCAGCAGCGGGCGGCGGCGTCCCCACTTGTCGCTCATCGGGCCGACGATCATCTGGCCCAGCGCCATGCCGGCGAGGCAGGTGGTGAGGGTGAGCTGGACGGTGGCGGCCGGGCTGTGCAGGGCGGCGGTGACCTGCGGCAGGGCCGGCAGGTACATGTCCATGGAGAGCGGCGGGACCGCGGTGAGGCCGCCGAGGACGAGGGTGACGAGGAGGCTGGTGCGGCGGGACGCGGCGGGAGGTGGTGCTGTTGCCGCGTCCCGCCCGGCTATCGCGGGGGTGTCCGAGGTGTCGGCCGGGCTGGTGCCGGGCTCCGTCATGTGCGTCTCCATGGGTACGTGGTGAGTGCAACCATGGTGTCATGCCCAGAGCAGCTTCGGGCCCCTTACCGGGTATGCCATTGGACCTAGGTCCGAAGGTCCCCTCAGGCCGACCCGATGCCCGGGTTGCCGGTCTCGGTGACGTAGGACGCGGCCTGCGTCGTACCCGGGTCGGCGGCCCGCCGCCCCGCAGCCCTTGAGCGCTCGACGAGGGTGGGTCCGGCACCGGACGGCGCCGGACAATCACGGCACGCGGCACGCATCGCCGGCTCTCCGTAGGATTCGGGACATGGCTGAACTGATGGTGCGCGACGGCACCTGGACCTTCGACGGAGAGGGCATACGCATCGTGCCGGGGCGCGAGCGCGGGGTGCACAAACTCCGCCTGGACCTGGGCGAGTTCACGGTTCCGCTGGCCGCGCTGGCCGGCATCGCCCACGAACCGGGCCGCAAGGGCGGCCGGCTCCGGCTGCGGCTGCGGGACGGCGCGGACCCGCTGCTCCAGGTCACCGGCGGCGGGCTGCCGGACGATGCGAATCCGTATCAGGTCGCCGTGGACGCCGCACGGGTGGACGTCGCCGAGTACTTCGTGGACGCGGTCCGGCAGGCGCTGCTGCTGGAGCAGGTGCCGGACGGGCCCTGCGACCGCTATCTGCTGCCCGGCCCCTCGGTGCCGCTGACGGCCGCCGGGGTGGACGGCGTCGCCACCTTCGACGGGGAACGGGTGCGCCTGGAGTGGCGCTGGAACACCAGTGAGACCAAGCGGCAATGGGGTCCGCAGGACTACGCCCTGACCGACCTCGAAGCGGTGGAGTGGCGCCCGGCGGTCGGCCTGGAGTCCGGCTTCCTGCGCTTCCGTCCGCACGGCGCGAAGGAACGGCTCAAGCCGGATCACGACCCGAACTCCATCGAACTGTGGGGCTTCAAGAAGGAGAGCGGCACCACCGCGCTGCTGGCGGCCGCGGTCACCGCCCGGCTGCCGCACCCCTCGGCGCCCGCCGCCCGGCACCTTCCCGCGCCCGCTCCGGCCGTGGCCGCGCTGACCGCCGCACCGCCCGCGTCCGCACCGCCGGCCACCGCCCCGGCCGCCCCCGCCGACGACCACGACGCGCTGCTGCGCCGGCTGCGCGAACTGGGCGAGCTGCACCGCGACGGCATCCTGACCGACGAGGAGTTCACCGCCACGAAAGCGGCGGTGCTGCGGCGCTTCGACACCGGCGGCTGAGTCGCCGCGGCGGGCGCCCGGTTCGCTCCCCACCGCCGTTTACGCTGCCGCCATGGCAGAGAACACACAGCGGGCAGGGGCAGCACAGGCGACGCCGGTGGCGCGGGCCGGGCACGTGGGCGGCACGGCGACCGCGCCCCGGCCCACACTGCCGGCGCCGGCCACCCGGGGCGGGCAGACCCCGCAGACCGCGGCGGTGGTCCAGGAGGCACGGGAGGGCGGCGCGGCGCCCCGTAAGGTCGCGGTGGTCACCGGTGCCGGATCCGGCATCGGGCGGGCGGTCGCCCAGGCGCTGATGCGCGCCAACTGGTCGGTGGCGCTGGCCGGCCGGCGCGCCGAGGCACTGGCGGAGACCGCCCGTCTGGCCGGCCTGACCGAGCCGGCCGGCCCCGCGGTCGTGACCGTGCCGACCGACGTCACCCGCCCCGAACAGGTCGACGCGCTGTTCGCGGCGGTCCGCGACCGGTTCGGCCGGCTCGACCTGCTCTTCAACAACGCCGGCACCTTCGGCCGGGCGGTGCCGCTCACCGAGCTCTCGTACGACGACTGGCGCGCGGTGGTCGAGGTCAACCTCACCGGTGCGTTCCTCTGCGCCCAGGCCGCGTTCCGCACCATGCAGGAGCAGGAACCGCAGGGCGGCCGGATCATCAACAACGGCTCGATCTCGGCGCACGTCCCGCGGCCGCACTCCGTCGCGTACACCGCCACCAAGCACGCGATCACCGGGCTGACCAAGTCGCTGTCCCTGGACGGCCGTCCGTACCGCATCGCCTGCGGCCAGATCGACATCGGCAACGCGGCGACGGAGATGACCGGCCGGATGCAGACCGGGATCCTGCAGGCGAACGGGCAGACGGTGGTGGAGCCGGTGATGGACGCCGCGGACGTCGCCCGGACGGTGGTGCACATGGCGGAGCTGCCGCTGGAGGCCAATGTGCAGTTCGCGACGGTGATGGCCACCACCATGCCCTACATCGGGCGGGGCTGACCGGCCGTCGGCCCGGCGGCCGTCACCTCGCCTCCACCGGACCGTTTCCGTCCGACCCCTGCCCTCCGCTCGCTTCCGGTGGCACGCTTACCTCTCACCGCACCACTCGTCTGCCGGACCGCCGCCTGCGGCGGTCCTCCCCCGGGCTCCACAAGAGCAGGGGGATCCCCACCCGCGGCCGCGCGCCCGGCGTGCGCGGCCCCCGCAGAAGGAGTTACGCGTGAGACGAAACGACCGTGGCGGAACGGCAGTTGACGGCATAGCGACGCGGCGTCCGGCGCGCGGATCCCGGGCCGTCCTCGGCACCCTGACCGCCGCCGGTACGCTGCTGGCCCTGCTGCTCCCCACCGGCCCGGCCGGCGCCGCCACCCCGCAGAACTCCCACCGCTCCGCCACCCCGCAGCGCACCGCCGCCGCCTTCTGGACCGCGGCGCGGATGCGGTCCGCCACCCCGCTCGACCTCGCCGCACCGGCGCGGCAGCACCGCACCGCGGTCCCGCGCAGCGCCCCGCTCACCGTACGGCCGACACTGCCCCGGTTGCCCAGGCTGCCGGCCCTCCCCGTCCTGCGGCCCACCGCCGCGGCCCAGCCGGGCGGGCCGTGGACCGGCGGCGGCGCGGTCACCAAGACCGCCGGCCGGGTGTTCTTCACCTACCAGGGCCGTACCGCCTCCTGCTCCGGTGACGCGGTGACCAGCGCGAACAAGAGCACCGTGCTCACCGCCGGGCACTGCGTGAAGCTGCAGGGCGCCTGGCACACCAACTGGGTCTTCGTGCCCGGCTACCACGACGGCCAGGCCCCGTACGGCAAGTGGTCGGCCGCCAAGACGCTCTCCACGCCGCAGTGGACGGCGAGCGAGGACATCAACTACGACGTCGGCGCGGCGGTCGTCGCCCCGCTCGACGGCAAGAAGCTCACCGACGTCGTCGGCGGGCAGGGCCTGTCCTTCAACTCCGGCTACAACAAGACGATGTACGCCTTCGGCTACCCGGCGGCGGCCCCGTACGACGGCACCAAGCTGATCTACTGCAGCGGCACCACCATGAAGGACCCGCTGTTCTCCCACGACCACGGCCTGTCCTGCACCATGACCGGCGGCTCCAGCGGCGGCCCGTGGTTCACCTCGTTCGACGAGAAGACCGGCACCGGGCTGCAGTCCTCGGTGAACAGCTTCGGCTACCAGTTCCTGCCCAACACCATGTTCGGCCCGTACTTCGGCGACGACGCCAAGAACCTGTACAACACGGCACAGTCGTCCTGACCGACACGGCGGGCGGGGTCTACTCCCCGTCCGCCACCCCGGTCGTCACCGACCGGCCGACGTCGTCGTAGCCACCGGCAACCAGTGCCGAGGCCACCACGACGAGCGCGACCAGGGCGCCGAAGATCAGGAACGGGCGTGCCCCGTAAAGGAGTTGACGGCTGCGCCCGGGTCCCCGCCCGGCGCGCGTCCGCCGCCGCTGCGGTCCCAGGGCCCCCGGGCCCATACCGCGACGCCACCCCAGGGACCGGCTGATCCGCCGCTTCCAATACACCAGCCGGTAGTAGTGCTTGAGCACCGCAGCCCCCACCCGTACACCCGTGCCGTACACCCATTCGAGGGAAATCCCCCCGAGAGTACCGGCCGCGGAACCGCTCCACCGCACGATCGGGCAAGGCGGTGGAGCGGCCCGGCGGGTCAGGGGCAGGGGGTCAGTGGGTCACCATCTCCCGCAGGGAGGCGAGGAGTTCGACGCCGTTCGGGACACCCAGACCGGTACAGGGGTCCCAGCCAGGAGTGGCATCGAAGTCGCCGTTGGTGCCGTCGGTGACGTCACGGAAGCCGCGGGCGGTGTGCCCGGGGGTCGCACCGGCGTACAGCAGCGGGTGCAGCATGCCGAGCGGGCGGCCGAGCGCCTCGACCAGACGGCAGGTCAGCGCCGCCCACAGCGGGGCGACGGCACTGGTGCCGCCGATCACCGAGCGGTGGCCGTCCACCAGCACCTCGTAGCCGGTGGCCGGGTCGGCGACACCGGAGACGTCCGGCAGACCGCGGCCCGGACCGCTGCCGTTGTGCGGCACACCGGCCGTGGCCTGCCAGGACGGCAGCGGGAACGCCTCGCTGACACCGCCGCCGGTGGCGCCCCCGCCGTCGCCGCCCCACACCACTTCGCTGCGCACCAGACCGGAGGCCGGGTCGGCGTCCAGCCGGGTGCCGCCGCAGGCCAGGGCGTGCGGGCTGGAGGCCGGGAAGTCGGTGTGCGGACGGCCGTCGGGGACGCCGTCACTGCTGCCGTCGTCGCCGGCCGCGGCACACACCGTCACACCCAGCGCCGCCGCGTCCGCCAGCGCCTCGTCGAACACGGCGCGGGCCTGGTCGGTCCAGAACGGCTCCGCGGCGCCCCAGCTGATGCTCAGCGCGGCCGGGGTCGGGGTGTCGTGGACGGCCTGGGTCACCGCGTTGACGAAGCCCTGGTCGGTGTTGTGCGCGAAGTACACCTTCTGCTCGGCGCCGGGCGCCAGCGCACCGGCGACCTCGATGTCCAGCAGCACCTCACCGTCGGCACCGTGCGGGTCCCCGGTCGGCTGATTCCGGGCGGTGCCGACGCTGACCGCCGTCACCTTGGGCATCTTCGGCAGCCCGAGGGACCGGAAGTACTCCTCCAGTTCGTCCTGGGTGAAGCCGCCGCCGAGTTCGACGATCGCCAGCGTCTGCCCGCTGCCGTCGGTGTCCGGCGGGAACTGGTACACGCCGGCCAGCTGCGAGGGCTTGTAGGAGGTGTGGCGGGCGCGGGACCGGGCGTGCCGGATGTGCGGCCGCGCCTGCGGGCGGTCGTCCAGACCGAGCACCGCCACGACCACGCCGTCCAGCTCGGCGGGCAGCTGCAGCGGACCCTCGCGGTGCCGGTGCTCGACGAGCTCTCCGTGGGTGGGGTCGGGGCTGGCCACCCGGGACAGCTGGGTCCCGAACGCGGCGGCCATCTGGTCCGCGGTGCCGGACACCTTCATGCGCCTCGACGCCAGGTCGACCTCGTGCACGTCGACGCCGTGGCGGCCCAGCACCTCGCGTACGCGGTCGGCGTCGGCCTGGTCGGCGCCGTACCGCTGCGCCAGCTCGGCCTGCGAGATGGTGTCCGGCCCGGTGATCAGGTCCCGGGGGATCTCGGCCCGCCGGCGCAGCATGATCGTCGCGTGCACGGGGGTGGAACCGTCGAGCGGACCGGCGGGGCGCGCCTTGGGCGCGGCAGCCCGCTCACTGCCAGGAATGGGTACAAATCGTTCATTCATAGCACAAAGTATCGACCCGATCACGCCACGTTCGCATGTCGAGGCCGGGGCCGCCGGGGCCCCGCGGGCGCGGTTCCGGGGCAGGACGGCCGGGCGGGCGTAGGGTGCCGCCGGGAGGACCGCCATGCGAAAGATCGTCCTGATGATGTCGATGTCTCTCGACGGCTTCATCGAGGGGCCGGACCACGACATCGGCTGGCACGTCGTCGACGACGAGTTGCACCAGCACTTCAACGACCAGCTCAGGACGATGGGCGGCCTCCTCGCCGGCCGTGTCACCCATGAGCTGATGGCCGGCTACTGGCCGACCGCCGACGCCGATCCGGACGCCAGCGGGCCGGAGGCGGAGTTCGCCGGGATCTGGCGGGAGATGCCCAAGTTCGTGTTCTCCCGGACCCTGGAGCGAGCCGACTGGAACACCACGATCCTGCGGGAGGTCACGGCCCCGCGGATCAGGGAGCTGACGGCGCAGCCGGGCGGCGACCTGGTGCTCAGCGGCGCCCACCTCGCCGCGTCCTTCCTGCGGCTCGGCCTGGTCGACGAGTACCGCATCTACGTCCACCCGGTCCTCATCGGCCGCGGCACCCCGCTCTTCCTCGACGCGGACACCAGGACCCGCCTCGAACTCACCGGGACCCGGGCCTTCGGCAACGGCGTCGTACTGCTCCGGTACACCCGGAACGGCGGACCGGAGGAGGCGTGAGGGGGCCCGAGGAGGCGTGAGGGGCACCCGCCCCCTACGTGATCAGGTCCGCGGCCGGTCCCGGCAGGAGAGGGCGTCGAGGGTCTCGGCGCGCGGCTTGTAGTCGGTTTCCCAGGTCGGGTCCGCCTTCGTGACGGCCCACAGCGACGTCGAGAAGTCGTGGCTCCAGTTGTTGCTGTTGACGTAGTCCCGCAGCGCGTCGCGCAGCCGCAGACAGTCCTTGCGGTGCCCCTTGGCCATCGCGATGCCGTAGTGGTTGACGGATCCGTAGGTGATGTCCGGGACGACCTTGAGGTCCGGGTTCTCCTGCGTGAAGCCGTACAGGATCATCTGGTCGGTCGAGACCGCGTCGGCCACCTTCTTGACCTTGAGGTCGGTGAGGCAACTCGACGCGTCCGGCCGCTCGTAGACCGCGACCCGGGCGTACTGCGGCCCCTCCAGCGTGGTGGCGGACGTCGTCCCGGGCCAGGTGCAGACGCGCTTGCCGAAGAGGTCCTCGGGCTTGCGGATCCGCTTGTCGTTCTTGCGGACCATGATGCCCTGGTACGTGGACGCGTACGGGCCCACGAAGTCCAGCGTCTTCATCCGGTCGACGGTGATCGAGAACGTCGCCACGACCAGGTCCTTCTTCTTCTCGGTGAGCACCGCACTGCGGTCCTCCGACGGCACGATCCCGAAGTCCGGCTCGGCGCCGACCGCCTTGAGGACCTGCTGGGCGACGGTGATGTCGAAACCGGAGAACTTGTAGGTGTGGACGACGCCCGTGCCGGGCTGGTCGTTCTTGGCACCGACCGACACCTTGCCACCCGCGAAGAGCGAGGGCGGCTCCGAGGATTCACAGGCGGTCGCCACGAGCGCGGTGAGTGCGAGCACCGCGCTCGCGGCTCGCGTCGTGCCGGCGGCTCGCGTGCCGCTCGCGGCTCGTGTGGTGCTCGCGGCTCGTGTGGTGCTCGCGGCTCCTGTCGTGCTCGTGCTTCGTGTGGTGCTTGTGCTTCGTGTGGTCCTCATCGGTCTCCCCCGTTCCGACGTGTGCTGCTTCTTACAGGGCGGTACTGACGGCACGTCACCGGTCGTGCAACACCGCACTCACCGTCCGTACGTCCATCTGGCAGCCGCGGCCGGTGTGCAGCCGGACGCCGATCGTCACCGTGGTCGTCCGTGCTCCGAGGGCGAAGTCGGCGGTGCCGCCGGGCCGGAGGTCCGCGGTCCGGTCCGCGGCGCCCGCGGTGAGCAGCGAGAGCGTGGCGTGGGTGTCCGGCAGGCAGGTCGGGCCGGCCGGGTCGTGGTCGGTGATGCCCAGCGTCAGCCGCAGCGCGTTCCGCGGCTCGGCCAGCGCACGGGCGTCGAGCCGGAGGGTGAGCGTGCGGTGCGCGGCGTCGTCCAGCGGCTGGCTGCCCTCCGCACGGACCTGCCCGGTCACATCGATCTCGCCGTGCGTCCGGACGCTCTGGAAGGCCAGCCAGCCACCGACCGTGGCCAATACGGAGACCAGGGACAGCACACCGGCCAGCCGGGCGTCGCGCGGGCTGCGGTCGAGGACGCGGGCCGCGGCGGTGAGCACCGACAGGCCGGTGAGCAGGCCCCAGAGGGTGTACTGGCGGGCCGGTCCGTCCGGCCAGTCGGTGCCGGCGATCACCACGGCGGCGCAGGCCAGCAGCAGCGGCAGCCAACGGGCGCTGGGGTGCATCACCCACTTGATGAAGATGTTCCTGATGTCGTGGGCCGCGATGGAGTGATCGCCGTGCGAGGTCGTGCTGTGATGGGCGTCGCCACCGCCCGCCGGGCGGCTCATGAACCGTTCCGGGTGTCCGCGCTGCCTCCCATGTGGATGTCGCCGTGGATCTCACCTGCCGCGATCGAGCCCTGGCCGGTCGCGGTGACGTGGTGGTGGACGGTGCGGCCGCCCGCGGGCGCGGCGAGCCGGTCGATCTGCCGCAGGAGGTGCGGCCCGTCCCGCCGGTCGGCGGGCTCCGCCAGCCAGACGGCCACCGCCTCGGCCAGCAACCGCCGCTCGTCGTCACCGAGGGCCGCCAGCTGCCGGTCGAGGGCATCCGCCCGCTCCTGGTCCAGAAGCACCCGCCCGTCCCCGCCGACCGGCCCCCCGTCGGCCCCGTCCACCTCGCCTCCGCGGCGCAGCAGCCGACGGAAGAACCCCTCCCCGGCCGACACGGTGCGCTCCGCGATCCGCTGCTGGGCAGCGCTGATCACGGACGTACCGAGGCTGTTCGCCGCCATGGTCAGATAGGGCGCGATCTCGGCCGATACGGTCGCCAGGTCGGACATCCGGCTCTCCCCCCACTCAGAAGTCACGACCCCCCGCCGCAACACCCCTTACGGGAAAGGGGTGTTACCCATGTGAGAGCTGGTCCACACCCCTACGGATGAGGGGTTTTCACCCTCCGGGGCACGGCGTACGGGACGGATCGGCGCAACTGCAGGCGGGCGGCCACGGAACGAACGGTCGGCATCAGTACCAGATGGCGATCGGGCGCCCGTCGGCATCACGCTCGGGCGGGTCCGGGAGGGAACGCGCACGGCCGTGGGCGATCCGGTGGGCCGTCCATGCGGCCGCGGCCGCGTCCAGTACGTCGTCCGGCGGGGTGCGCCCCGCGGCCCCCAGGTCGTCCGGGAGGACGATGCCGGCCGTGGCGAGGAGCGAGCGCCGCGCCATCTGCCCCGCCCAGCTCTTCTTCCGGGCAAGCGGCGCCGTTCCGCCCGCCAGGGCCCGGAACGACACCTCCGGGTGCACTTCGAAGAGCCGCTCGCCCCCAGGTTCCGCCAAGCAGGCGTTCGCCTCACGGAGTTTGGCCGCGAGCCCCCAGCTCTGACGGCTCAGCCCGGCCCCGGTCAGTTCGCGGCACCGGCCCCGCGCCGCGTCGTACGTCTCCTCCTGCCACACCGCGCGCGGCGGCACGCGGAAAACGCTCCCCCTGAGCGGTCCCAGCAGGGCCGCCGCCTCGCTGTCCGCCCGCCGCCACCCGGTGTCGAGGAGCCCCAGCGGCATGTCCACGGCCACGACCGCGACCCCGCCGGCCGCGGCAACGGGCAAGAGGGAGCGCAACGTCGGGACGGCCCGCGCCTCCGCGAAGCGGCCGTCCCGGAGCTCGACCGCCAGCCAACCTCCCGGACAGGCGTCGACACCGAGGACTGTCACCATGTCAGCCAGTCTCCTGGAACCGGCCCGTTGGGGAATACCCGTACTCGCCGTAGAGGCGGACGAAATGGGTGGGGGACTACGGTCCGGTTGCACACGAGCCTTCGGTGCGTCCCCTCGTACAGCTCGCTCAACTCCCTCCCATGCCCCTCCACGTATCCCTCATCCTCGTCCGAAAGCACCTGCCGCCCGGTAGCATCGGCGCTCGACGCCTCACGTCGTTCAGCGTCCGGGTGTGCGCATCGCGGGAGGGTTCGATGGTTCGTCCTTCACTCTTTGTCGGGTCGTCATCCGAGGGATTGCGGATCGCGGAGGCCGTTCAGGTCGTTCTCGACGAGGTGTGCGAGGTGGAACTCTGGACCCAGGGGATCTTCGGACTCACTCAGGGAACGCTGGATTCCCTCGTCACGGCTCTGCCACGCTTCGATTTCGCCCTGCTCGTGCTCACCGCCGACGACTTGACGCTCTCCCGCAATGTGGAAAGGTCCACAGCCAGGGACAATGTTCTTTTCGAACTGGGCCTTTTCACCGGAGCGTTGGGTCGCGATCGCACCTTCATGCTCTACGACCGCACGAACCCTCCCGCCCTGCCCTCCGACCTGGCTGGAATTACCGCTGCGACCTTCGCCCCTCAAGCCAGCGGAAACCTTGAGGCAGCACTAGGCGCACCGTGCACGAAGATTCGCCGCATGGTGGAACGGCTGGGAGCCAGGGCCGACAAGCGGTTACAGGGCCTGGAAAAAGCCACCCATAGCGTTGAGGATGTCGGCGCCACCATGCAGTCGCTCCTCCGTCTCCTGGCCAGGTCCCGCAAGGTGGAGCTGGATATCATCGCGACGCAGTTCGACCCCATGATCGACTCGCAAAAGCTGCAACAGATGAAACAGGACCTAGCTGATCTGAATCGAACTCTGGACCAGGATTAGAAAAGCGCTGTCCATCGGCCTCCCCACCCTCCACCAGAAACTTCCAGGGCAGGAAGTCCGGCTGGACGCACAACGGCCCCGACCAGGGCAATCCCCCAGGTCAGAGCCGTGATGGCGGACGAGTCGGCCTGTACGCCGGGTTCTGTCGCCCCCGGTCCTTGCGGGCCGGGGGGAGACGGCCATCCATCTAGGGCTGCCGTTGCCGACAGCCTCGTGCGGTCTACCCGCGGACTCGGGCGGGCAGCCCTCGGTCGTCCGCGCAGGGGCATCGTGGATGCCCCCTCTTGACCTTGCTCCGGGTGGGGTTTACCTAGCCCTCCGAGTCACCTCGGAGGCTGGTGGTCTCTTACACCACCGTTTCACCCTTACCGGAGGCCGAAGCCTCCGGCGGTTTGCTTTCTGTGGCACTGTCCCGCGGGTCACCCCGGGTGGGTGTTACCCACCACCCTGCCCTGTGGAGCCCGGACGTTCCTCGGGAGGATCGTTGCCGATCCCCACGCGGCCGTCCGGCCGGCTCGTCCGCCGTGGCGACCATGCTACCCGGCGCGGAACCGGCCCCGCGTCCCGGCACCGTTCCCCTGAGAATGCACCCGGTCCGCGCTTGACCTTGTCGCAGCGGCAACGTTTCTACTGGCGGCATGAGAATCGGTGAGCTCGCAGGTCTCGTCGGCGTCAGTACGCGTGCCGTCCGGCATTACCACCACCTCGGACTGCTGCCCGAACCGGGACGCCTAGCCAACGGCTACCGGGAGTACGGGCTGCGGGACGCGGTCGCGCTCGCCCGGTTGCGCCGGCTGACGGAGCTGGGTCTCGGGCTGGAGGAGGTCCGGGACGTCCTCGCCGACGACTCCGGGCGCGAGCTGCACGAGGTGCTGGCCGAACTGGACGCCGATCTGGCGCGCCAGGAGGAGGAGATCCGGGCGCGGCGGGCCCGGCTGGCCGTGCTGCGGCAGCAGGCGGAGGAGCACGGCGGACTGCCGGCGGAGGGTCCGGTGTCGGACGAACTGGCCGCGATGTTCCGGGAGATGGCCCGCACCTCGGCGACGCTGCCCGGTCCCGAGCCCGCGATGGCGGCGAAGGAACGGGAGGTGCTGGCGCTGCTGGAGTCGGCGGGCGGCGGGGCGGGCGAGCGGGTCGCCGGCATCCTCGGGGACTTCACCACGGCGCCGGGGGCGATGGAGCGGGCGTACGAGGTGTACGGGCTGCTGGACGCGCTGGCGGCGGTCGCACCGGACGATCCGCAGGTGGAACGGGTCGCGCAGGCGGTCGCCGACTGTATTCCGGACACCGTGGTCGCCGAGGTCGGCGGGGAGCACTGGGCGCGCGCGGCCGATGCGGGCCGGGAGACGGACGGCTTCATGGCGGCGTACTACGCGCACTTCCCGCCCGCGCAGGCCGAGGCCATGCGCCGGGCGATCCGGCTGGTCGCGGAGCGTGCCCAATGAGCCGGGGCGAGGCAGACCGGAAGCACGGGATGGTGCGGCGGCTGCTGGCGCATGAGGGACGGTGGCTGGTGAGTCTGGTGTGGTGGGTGGCGCGGCGGCGGTTCGGGGTGACGCCGGGCGAACGGGCCCTGCCGTACGCGGCGGCGCAGTCGGCGCTCGTCTACGGGCTGACGTTCGTGTGCGTGGTGGAGACGGCCGGGGTGCATGCGATGCTCGCCGGCGCTCCGGTGGCACGGGCGGCGATGCTGGTCGTCGATGTCTATACCGTGCTGATGATTCTGGGCTTCCAGGCGGCCGCGGTCACCCGGCCGCATGTGCTCGGCGCGGACCATCTGCTGCTCCGGGACGGCGCGCGGCGGGAGATCCGCATTCCGCTGGACCGGATCGCCTCCGTCCGGTACGACCTCCGCTTCCCCAAGGACGGGAAGGACGGAGGCGACAGGAAGGAGACGGGCGGCGGTGGGGTGTGGGCGCTGAGCGTGGGTGGCCAGACGTCGGTGACCGTCGAGTTGACCGTCCCGGTCGTCGGGGTGCGGCTGTCGGGGCGTCGTGACGAGGTGCGGACGGTGCGGTTCCACGCCGACGACGCACGGGGCGCGGTGGCGGCCGTACGGGCGGCGAAGGCGGCGAAGGCGACGGCGGACGGGCGGACCCCGGCGGCGGACGGGTCGGTCGCGGGGGCGGACGGGCCGGCCGCGGGGGCGGACGGGGCCGGTCGCGGGGGGCGCGTAGAAGCCGCGTAGAGGCCGTGCAGGGGCCGTGCAGGGGCCGTGCAGGGGTTCGGGGCCCGGGAAAAGGCGCCAGACCCCCGGAAGGGCCGCGGACGCGAAGGGGGTCACTCCGCCACGGCGGACGGCGTCACGCCGGTGTGAAGCGGACCGGTTCGAGGCCCGGGTCGGCCTCCGCCAGGCGGACCTGGATGTGCTGGCCGAGGGGGAGCGCGGGGCCCTCCGGGGCGGCCTCGACGGGGCCGATGACGGCCGGTTCGTAGAGGTGGACGGTGCCCCGGGTGGGGTCCTGCTCCTGGATGTCGACGACCACGGCCTCGAAGGTCTCGCCGACCCGGTCGCGCAGCAGCGCGGCCTCGACGAGATCGACGCAGGCCCGCTCGACCTGGTTGGCGCGCCGGGAGCCGGTCTCCATCTCGTGCGGCAGCGCGGGCAGCGCACTGCGCACCCAGTCCGCCGGCTCGTGGCCGGCGGACGCGGCCAGGCACAGCTCGGAGGTGTAGCGGTCGACGAGCCGGCGCAGCGGTGCGGTGGCGTGCGCGTACGGGGCGGCGACCGCGGCGTGCAGCGCTTCGGAGGCGGTGGGCGGGGTGCCGTCGAAGGCGGTGTAGCCGGCGCCGCGCAGCAGGGCCGTGCACTCCTGCAGGAACGCGGCGTGCCGGGCGCAGTGCGGATCGAGACTGCGGATCAGCGCGGAGTACGAGGTGTGGTGCGGCCAGTCGACGCCGAGCGCCCGGGCGGTCAGCCGCAGCCGGGCGACCGAGCCGTCGGGCGCGGTGGGCAGGGTCCGCAGGATGCCGGTGCCGGCCGCCAGCATCAGTTCGGCCGCGGCCATTCCGGTGAGCAGGGAGATCTGCGCGTTCCAGCCGTACGCCGGCAGGGGCGCGCGGTACTCCAGGCGGTAGCGGCCGTTCCGCTCGACGATCTCCTGCTCGGGGGCGTGCAGCGAGATCGCGCCCCGGGTGACCTCCAGCTCCTCGCGCAGCAGGCCGATCTCCCGGAGCAGGTCGAGCGGCTCCTCGGCCGTCCCCTCGTCGATGGCCCGCTGGACGCCCGCGTAGTCGAGGCGGGCGCGGGAGCGGACCAGGGCGCGGCGGACGGAGGTGGCGACCAGAACGCCCTCCGGGTCGAGGTCGAGCTGCCAGAGGACGGCCGGACGGTCCTGGTCGGGCAGCAGGCTGGCGGCGCCCTCGCTCAGCGCGTACGGGAAGAGCGGGATGCGCTCGTCGGGGAAGTACAGCGTGGTCACGCGGTGGTGGGCCTCGGCGTCCAGCGCACCGCCCGGCGTCACGAAGGAGGCGACGTCGGCGACGGCGTAGTGGATGCGGAAGCTGCCGTCGGGGTGGCGGGAGAGGAACATCGCCTGGTCGAGGTCGCGGGAACCGGGCGGGTCGATGGTGAAGAGGGGCAGGTCGGTGGCGTCGTCCAGGGCGTGCTCGGTCGCCACCGCGCCGTCGGCGGCCGGGATCCGCGGGGCCCGGGCGGCGCTGTCCGCCTCGGCCTGGGCCGTCGGCGGGAAGTGGTCCGGGACCTCCAGGTCGATCCGCAGCTCCCGCAGCGCGGCGCGCAGCGGGGCCTCGGCTGCGTCGGTCACATGCATATGGCGACGGGGCATGAAACCGAGCGTATGACCGGATGGCGGAGGTGGCGCGCCGTGCGATCGGGGCGGGGGGCGCAGCCGGCGCGGGTGGTGTGCGGGGGATCGGGGCGGGGAGCGCGCCTGGCGCGGGTGGCGGGCGCAGCTCGGGTCGGGCCGCAGGTCGCAGGTCATGGCCGCAGGTCTCAGGCCTTGGCCACCGTTCTCAGGTCATGGCCGCGGTTCTCAGCTCTTGGCCGCGGTTCTCGGGGCGGGCGCCGCAGGCCATACGCTTTCCGGGGGCCGCACCCCCGCCCGTACCGCCGTGAAGGAGAACACCGTGCTCGTGCTGTTGCCGCCGTCCGAAGGCAAGGCTCCGGGAGCGGCCGGGGCGCCGCTGGACACCGGCGCGCTGTCGCTGCCCGGGCTGACCGCCGCGCGGGAGACGGTCCTCGGCGAGCTCACCGAACTGTGCGCGGCGGACGAGACCAAGGCCCAGGAGGTGCTCGGGCTCAGCGACGGCCTCAAGGGCGAGATCGCCAAGAACGCGGGGCTGCGGACGGCCGGGACGCGGCCGGCCGGCGAGATCTACACCGGTGTTCTGTACGACGCGCTCGGCCTCGCGTCCCTGGACGCCCCGGCCCGGGAGCGGGCCGAGCGGTCACTGCTGGTGTTCTCCGGGCTGTGGGGCGCCGTCCGCATCACCGACCGGATTCCGTCGTACCGCTGCTCGATGGGGGTGAAGCTGCCGGGACTCGGCGCGCTGGGCGCGTACTGGCGGGCGCCGATGGCGGAGGTGCTGCCGGCGGCGGCCGGTACGGGCCTGGTGCTCGACCTGCGGTCGGCGGCGTACGCGACGGCGTGGAAGCCCAAGGGCGAGGTGGCCGGGCGGACCGCGTCGGTGCGGGTGCTCCAGTCGAAGACCGTGAACGGCGTGGAGAAGCGCACGGTGGTCAGCCATTTCAACAAGGCGACCAAGGGCCGGCTGGTCCGCGATCTGCTGTCGGCGGGTGTGACGCCGGAGGGTCCGGCGGAGCTGGTGGAGGCCCTGCGTGACCTGGGGTACGCGGTGGAGGCCGAGGCCCCGGCGAAGGGCGGCAAGCCGTGGGCGCTCGATGTGATCGTGACGGAGCTCTGAAACCGGTACCGCAACAGCGGAGGGGTTGATTGCGCCCTGCGCAACGGTCGTTGCGCAGGGTGGGCAGGGGGCGCAGTATGGGCGGCGTGACCAGCGCCGCCTCCTCCCCCGCGTCCGGTTCCTCCCCCTCGTTCGGCTCCGGCCCCTCCTTCGCCTCCGGCCCCTCGGCCCCGTCGGTGCTCGGGCTCGCCCCCGTCATCCCGGTCGTCGTGCTGGAAGAGGCCGCTGACGCGGTTCCGCTGGCCCGGGCGCTGGTTGCCGGCGGGCTGCCGGCGATCGAGGTGACCCTGCGGACGCGCGCCGCGCTGGACGCCATCCGGGCGATCGCCGACGAGGTCCCGGACGCGGTGGTCGGCGCGGGCACCCTGCTCAACCCCGAGCAGGTCGCCGCGGCCCGCGCGGCCGGTGCCCGTTTCCTGGTCAGCCCCGGCTGGTCGCCACGGCTGCTGGGCGCGCTGCGCGGCTCCGGCCTGCCTTTCCTGCCGGGCGTCTCGACGGCCTCGGAGGTGGTGACCCTGCTGGACGAGGGCGTCACCGAGCTGAAGTTCTTCCCGGCGGAGGCGGCCGGCGGGACGGCCTACCTGAAGTCGCTGGCCGCCCCGCTGCCACAGGCCCGTTTCTGCCCGACCGGCGGGATCACCCCGGCGTCCGCGCCCGGGTACCTCGCACTGCCCAACGTCGCCTGTGTGGGCGGCACGTGGATGCTGCCGGCCGACGCACTGGCCGCCAAGGACTGGGCGCGGATCGAGCGGCTGGCCCATGAGGCGGCGGCGCTCCGCGACTGACCCTCAGGGCCACGCCCTCCGAGGCCCGTCAGCCGCGCTCCACACCGAACGCCGCCCGCCGAACGCCATGGCGTCAGCCGCGCAGCACACCGCAGTGCCGGCCCCGCAGCGCACCGCACGCCGCAGCGCCCGGCGCGCCGCTCAGCGCAGGTGCGACGTGTCGTTCAGCAGGCGCAGGGAGGCGTTGCCGTCGGAGTAGTACGCGACCGCGGACAGCGAGGCGGCGGAGAGTTCCATCCGGAACAGCGACTCCGGCGGGGCGCCCAGGGCCAGCCGGACCAGGGTCTTGATCGGCGTGACGTGGGTGACCAGCAGGACCGTCCGGCCGGCGTACCGGGCCAGCAGCTTGTCGCGGGTGACCGTGATCCGGCGGGCGACCGACGCGAAGGACTCGCCGCCCCCGGTGGGCGCCGCCTTCGAGGAGTGCAGCCAGGCGTCGAGGTCCTCGGGGTAGCGCTCGCGCACCTCGGCGAAGGTCAGCCCCTCCCAGGCCCCGAAGTCGGTCTCGCGCAGGCCCTCTTCGACCCGTACGTCCAGGCCGAGCCGGTCGGCGACCGCCTGGGCGGTCTCCCGGCAGCGCCGCAGCGGTGAGCTGACCACGGCCTGGATCGTGCCGCGGGCGGCCAGCGCGGCCGCGGTGGCCCGGGCCTGGTGCTGGCCGGCGGCGGAGAGTTCGGGGTCGGTACCGCCGCTGCCGGAGAACCGCTTCTCGGGGGTCAGCGCCGTCTCGCCGTGCCGCAGCAGCACGAACGTGGCGGGGACACCGAGGTCCGGGGCGCCCCAGCCGACCGGCGGGGCGGCCACCGCCTCGGGGGCCGCGGCTGCCGCTGCCCGCTCCGCTCCGGCCGCTGCCCGCTCCGCTTCGGTCTCCGCGCGTTCCGCGGCCTCGTCGGCGGCCCGGGCGGCGGCGCTGCGGGCCGGCGCGGCGGCGGTGTCCAGCGCGGCCCGGGAGTCCCGCGGCTCCCACTGCTTGCCGACCTTCCCGGCGTCCATCGCCTCGTTGGCGAGCCGGTCGGCGTGCTTGTTCTTGGCGCGCGGGATCCACTCGTAGGTGACCCGGTCGGCCGGGAAGATCGACCTGGCCTCGGCGGCCAGCGGCTTCATGCCCGGGTGCTTGATCTGCCAGCGCCCGGACATCTGCTCGACGACCAGCTTGGAGTCCATCCGGACCTGGATGCGGGCCTCCGGGTCCAGCGCGTGCGCGGCCCGCAGCCCGGCGACCAGGCCCTTGTACTCGGCGACGTTGTTGGTCGCGGTGCCGATGAACTCGGCGGCCTCGGCGAGCGCCTCGCCCGTTTCCGGGTCGAGGACGACCGCGCCGTAGCCGGCCGGCCCCGGGTTTCCCCGGGACCCGCCGTCCGCCTCGACGATCAGCGTGCGCGGCACGGCCTACAGGCCCGAGTCCGGCGTGCGGACCAGGATCCGACCGCAGTTCTCGCAGCGCAGGACGGCGTCGGCGGCGGCCGCCCGGACGTCGTTCAGCTCGGTGATGTTCAGCTCCAGGCGGCAGCCCTCGCAGCGACGCTGGTAGAGGCGGGCCGCGCCGACGCCGCCCTCCTTGGTGCGGATGCGGTCGTAGAGCTTGAGCAGGTCGGCCGGGATGTCGGCGACGGTCAGCTCGCGCTCCTTGGTGATCGCGGCGACCTCGGCGTCGATCTCGCTGCTGGCGGCGTTGCGGCGGGCGACGGCGTCGTCGACCTTGGCCTGGATGGCCTCGACCCGGGAGGTCAGCTCGGCGACCCGCTCCTGGGCGGCCTCGCGGCGCTCCATGACCTCCAGGACGACGTCCTCCAGGTCGCCCTGGCGCTTGGCGAGCGAGGCGATCTCGTGCTGGAGGTTCTCGAGGTCCTTGGGGGAGGTGACGGCGCCGGAGTCGAGCCGCTTCTGGTCGCGGGCGGCGCGCTGGCGCACCTGGTCCACGTCCTGCTCGGCCTTGGTCTGCTCGCGGCTGGTGTCGCTCTCCTCGGTCTGCGCGGCGACGAGCAGGTCGCGCTGCTGGATGAGGTCGGCCTCCAGGGTCTGCAGCTCGGCCAGCTCGGGGAGGTTCTTGCGCCGGTGCGCGAGCTGGGTGAGCCGGACGTCGAGGCCCTGGACGTCGAGAAGGCGGATCTGGTCGGCGGGCGCGGCGTTCAGCGGGGGGCTCCTGTGGTGTGCGTCGGGGTGAAGATCGGGGTGGACGCCGCGTGGGCGGTCCAGGGGTCGGTGACCGTACGGGAGACGTGCGTGCGCAGTCCCCAGTCGTGCCGGTCGGAGACCGCGTCGAGCTGGGCCGCGGCCTGCTCGCACCACGGCCATTCGGTGGCCCAGTGGGCCGCGTCGAGCAGCGCCGGCGGGCTGGTCCGTCCGGTGGTCTGGGTGGCCTCGGACGCCGGGTGGTGGCGCAGGTCGGCGGTGAGGAAGGCATCCACACCGGCCGCCCGGACGTCGTCGAAGAGGCTGTCGCCGGAGCCGCCGGAGACCGCGACGGTGCGGATCTCGCGGTCCGGGTCGCCGGCCGCCCGGATGCCCTGCGCGGTGGCCGGCAGGTGCGCGGCCGCGTACGCGGCGAACTCGGCCAGCGGCATCGGGTGCGTCAGCTCGCAGATCCGGCCCAGGCCGCGTCGGCCCGCCGGGTCGCTCGGGTCCGGCACCAGTGGGCCGAGGACGCGCAGGTCCAGGGCGCCGGCCAGGGCGTCGGAGACGCCGGGGTCGGCGGTGTCGGCGTTGGTGTGCGCGACGTGCAGGGCGATGTCGTGCTTGATGAGCGTGTGCACGACCTTGCCCTTGAACGTCGAGGCCGCGACCGTCGTCGTCCCGCGCAGGTAGAGCGGGTGATGGGTGACGAGCAGGTCGGCGCCGAGCCGTACGGCCTCGTCGGCGATCTCCTGGACGGGATCGACGGCGAACAGCACGCGGCGGACCTCGGCGTCCGGGTCTCCGCAGACCGTGCCGACGGCGTCCCACCCTTCGGCCCGCTCGGGGGGCCAGAGGGCGTCGAGCGCGGTGAGGACTTCAGACAGTACGGGCACGGGTGGAAGGTTACCTCCCGGGCGGGAACCCGCACCGCCGCCGCCCGCGCGCGGGCGCACCGGTGAACCCGCCCACGGCGGCCCGCCGTGGAAGCAGGAAGCACAACCACCCCATCCGGTACCGGCGAACCGGACATCCGCCACCCTTATGCGTGAAGTGCCGCAACTCGCGGCGATCGGCCGGAAGTGCGAAAACTAGCGTCGGTCTGCCGACTGGAGGTGACCACTTCATGACGATCTGTGCCACTGAGGACGCCACGGCACTCGACTACCCGCACCGCGCGGCCCTGACGATCGCCGCCGACGGCTCGTACGCCGCCCGGCTCGCCCGGCACGACGACGCCGACCGGAGCTGGTTCCCGGAGCGCTGGACGCTGAGCGGCCCGGAGCCGTACGCGGTGCCGCTGCCCGGCAGCCAGCCCGAGGAGCCGGACAGCGAACTGCTGCCGCTCACGGACGGCCGGGTGCTGATCCTGCGCCGGGTCGCCGACCGCTTCGCCCTCTCCCTGCTCTACCCGACCGGTCCCGGGACCGGTGAACTCCTGCTGGGCACCGTGGAAGCGGCGGAACTGACCCTGCTCCCGCCGACGCCGGGCGGCACCGACGCGTACGCCCTGGCGCCGGCGGGCGGGCACACCACGCTGTGGCGGGTGCCCGGTGATGCGGGCGGGCCCGAGCGGATCGTGGAGATTCCCGGGCGCTGTACGGGCGGCGCGTGGCTGGACCGCGGCGGGCGGCTGCTGGCCCTGGACCGGGAGCTGAACGGCCGGACGAAGACCGTGCTGGTCGATCTGGCGCGGGGCGGCGAGACCGGGCCACTGCTGCAGATCACCGAGGAGAGCAACGACCGGCTGCTGCTGGCCGATCCGGACAGCGGGCTGCTGCTGGTCCGCTCGGACGCGCCGGGCCACGACCGGCTGGGCTGGGGCGTGCTGGGCAGCCGTCTGCCGGTGCGGTTCCCGGAGTGCCTGCGGCCGGCCGATGCCGCGGTGACGCCGTTCGCCGTGCAGCCGGGGCAGATGCTGGCGCCGGAGAGCTGTGCGGTGGCGTTCCGGGTGGACGCGGCGCACGGCACCCGGCTGGGGATCTGGCGCCCCTGGAGCCGGCGGCTGCGGCAACTGCCCGTACCGGACGGGTGGCTGGCGGGGACCGGACTGTGGACGGCCGACGGCGAACTGCTGCTGCCGTGCGCGACGGACGCGGAGCCGTGCGGGCTGGCGAGGATGGCCATACCGCTGGAGCCGGTGGAGCCCAGGATGCCGGTGGGGTCGGCGAGGCCGGTGGGGTCGGCGAGGCCGGTGGGGACCGTACGGGCGGTGGCGGACGGGGAGGTCGTACGCGGCGGGGGGATTGTCCCGGATGCAGGGGATGCCACCAACCACTCCACAGCATCTGCACAACCGAAGGCCGTCGGCACGGAACCGCGGCGCTCCCCCGCACATCCCCATATGTGCAGGCCAGTTCCGCTGCAACAGGCGCCTCTGGGGTCCCGCTAGGGCCGGTGGAGCGTGATTTCCCGCCCCGTTAAACTTTCGGGTGGGGGCTACGCAGCCGGTTGACCGGCCACCGATCACGCCGCTCGGGGTACGGCCCCTCGGCGGTCGGGCGGGGTCCCGACGCGTACAGCAGCAAGCGATCCGACGGAGTGACTCTTCCCATGTCCGAAGCCCGAACCGACACGACCCAGGCGCGCCCCCAGGAGGCATCCGCCCAGGCCGCCGCGGCCGCAAGCTCCGGCAGGCACCGTGGCCCGGCCGCCACGGAGGAGGCCGACTTCACCGCGCACGGCCGGCACCGCCGGGATAAGCAGACGCAGGACGCATAGGGCGGCCGGCCCCAGGGGCTCCGGGGCCGCGTCTCGGATACCGCACCTCGGGAACCGCGTCCCAGCAGCCGTGCTTCAGCAGCCGTGTTCCAGGAGCCGGGCTTCAGGAGCCGTGCTTGAGAGCCAGCACCTCGCCCGCCGCGAACGTCTCGTGCGGCGGGCGCTGTGCGTAGTAGGGCGTCAGCAGCTCGTCCAGCTCCTCGAAGGTGAAGAGCTCCTTCGCGGTGTCGAACTTGGCGGCGATCCGGGGGCGTTCGGCGATCGCGACCATGCCGCCATGGACGACGAGCAGCTGACCGTTGACCCGGGCCGCGGCCGGTGCGGCCAGATAGCCGACGAGCGGGGCGACGTGCTCGGGGGCCAGCGGGTCCAGCCGGCCGTCGGCCGGTTCTCCGAAGCCGGCGAAGACGTCCTCGGTCATTCGGGTGCGGGCGCGCGGGCAGATCGCGTTGGTCGTCACGCCGTATTTGGCCAACGCCAGCGCCGTGGAGGTGGTCAGGCCGACGATGCCCCCCTTGGCGGCGGCGTAGTTGGGCTGGCCGGCCGAGCCGGCGAGGAACGCCTCCGAGGAGGTGTTGATGATGCGGCCGTGCACCGGGCCGCCGGCCGCCTTGGACCGCTCGCGCCAGTGGGCCGCGGCGAAGCGGGTGGTGTTGAAGTGGCCCTTGAGGTGCACCCGGATGACCGTGTCCCATTCGTCCTCGGTCATCGAGAACACCATCCGGTCCCGGAGGATGCCCGCGTTGTTGACCAGGATGTCGAGCCGGCCGTAGGTGTCGATGGCCAACTGGACGAGTTCCCCCGCCTGTTGGTGGTCGGCGACGTCACCGACGTGGGCCACCGCCCGGCCGCCCGCCGCGCGGATCTCGGCGGCGACGTCCTCGGCGGGGCCGGCGGAGGCGGCACCGGTTCCGTCGCGCCCCGGCTGCCCGTAGTCGTTGACCACGACCGCCGCGCCGAGCCGGGCGAGTTCGAGGGCCTCGGCGCGGCCCAGGCCGCGGCCGGCCCCGGTGACGCTCGCGGTCAGGCCCTCAAGTGGCTGTGCCATCTGGCGTTCCCGTCCTCTCGGTCTGCCGGCCGGATCGGGGTCCCGTCACCGGCCGGTCGGGTCTCTTGGCAGTTGGATCTCTCGGCGGTTGGATCTCTGGCGGTCGGATCTCTTGGTGGTCAGATCTCTATGCAGGTGCGCAGTGCCGTCCCGGAGCGCATCTGGTCGAGGGCGTCGTTGATCTCCGGGAGCCGGACGCGGTGGGTGATCAACCCTTCGAGGTCGATCCGGCCGGCCCGCCACAGGGCGATGGCCCGCTCGTAGGAGCGCAGGACGTCCCCGCCGCCGTAGAGGGACGGCAGGATCCGCTTCTCGTCGAAGAACAGCTCGAACATGTTGACCCGGAAGGTGTCGTCCATGGCGCCGGCGCCGACCACGCACAGGGTCCCGCCGCGCCGGGTCGTCTCGTACGCGGTGCGGGCGGTGGCGGACCTGCCGACCACCTCGAAGACGTAGTCGAAGCCCTCGCCCCCGGTGAACTCGGCCTTGGCGCCGTCGAGTTCCTCCGGGACGACGGCATCGGTGGCACCGAAACGCAGTGCCGCCTCGCGCCGTGCGGGCACCGGGTCGACGGCCACGATCCGGGCCGCGCCGCAGACCCGCGCGCCCTGGATGACGGAGATCCCGACCCCGCCGCAGCCGATGACCGCGACCGAGGAGCCGGCCGCCACCTGCGCCGTGTTGAGCGCCGCGCCGAGGCCGGTGGTGACGCCGCAGCCGATCAGCGCGGCGATCTCGTACGGGACGTCGTCCGGGACGGGGACCGCGCAGTTGGCGGCGACCACGACCTCCTCGGCGAAGGTGCCGGTGCCGGCGAACCCGAAGACGTCCCCGCCGGGCCGCCGGAAGTTGGGCGTACCGGCGTTCATGAACCCGGCCAGACAGAGGTGCGTCTGACCGCGTTTGCAGGACGGACAGCTGCCGCAGGCGGGCAGCCAGCACATCAGCACCCGGTCGCCCGCCGCCAGGCCGGTGACGCCGTCGCCGACGTCGACGACCTCCCCGGCGCCCTCGTGGCCGGGGACGAAGGGCGCGGGCTGCGGCAGCACCCCGTTCATCGCCGAAAGGTCGGAGTGGCACAGTCCGGTCGCCCGGATGCGGATCCTGACCTTGCCGGGCCCGAACCCCACCGCCTCGACGTCGTCGAGGACCTCCAGCTTGTCCTGCCCGGTCTCGTGCTGTACGGCTGCGCGCATCTCACGGCTCCCCTCGGAGACGACAACTGGAGGCAACAACTCGACGGTGGTGACCCGGCGGCCACCATTCGAAGGCGACAAAGCGACATTGGAGCGGCGGCGAGCGACATCGGGCGACAGCCGGCGACGTCGGGCGGCGGCGATCAGCGACTAGGCGTGCTCGACGATGGTGTCCGCCAGCACTGCCGCCTCGTCCCGCTCCGGGGCCGTCACCGACACCTGGATCCGGCCGGGTTCGCGCCAGAGCCGGATGCGGAGCGTCTCGCCCGGGAAGACCACCCCGGCGAAGCGCGTGCGGTACGAGCGGACCCGGGAGACGTCCCCGTCCAGCAGGGTGTCCACGACCGCCTTGAGCGTGACCCCGTAGGTGCACAGCCCGTGCAGGATCGGCCGGTCGAAGCCGGCGAGCTTGGCGAACTCCGGATCGGCGTGCAGCGGGTTCCAGTCGCCGGAGAGGCGGTAGAGCAGCGCCTGGTCGGCGCGGACCTGCCGCTCGGTGGTCAGGTCGGGGGCGCGGTCGGGGAGTTCGAGGCGGGCGGAGGGGCCGCGGTCGCCGCCGAAGCCGCCCTCACCGCGGACGAAGATCTGGGTGTCGCAGGTCCACAACGGACCGTCGTCGTCGGCGACTTCGGAGCGCAGCACGATGACGGCGGCCTTGCCCTTGTCGTACACGGCGGGGACGGTCGAGGTCTGGGTGGCGCGGCCGCGCACCGGCAGGGGGCGGTGCACGGTGACGGTCTGCCCGCCGTGCAGCACGGCGGCGAGGTCGACGTCGATACCGGGGGCGGAGAGCCCGCCGGCCAGTGCCATGCCCCCGCCGGCGACGGTGGCGAAGCTGGGCAGGACGTGCAGCGCGCTCTCCAGGGTGTAGCGCAGTTCGTCCGGGTCGGTGGCGGCCTGCGGTTTCTCGGGGGTGGCCGCGCCGGCGCCGATGCCGAGGTGGTAGAGCTGGACGTCCTTGTGGTCCCAGGCGAGTTCGGTGGTCCGTGGTTCGGCGGCGGTGGCCTTGGCGACGTCGATGGGCATGGGGGCGGTTGCTCCTTCACCACGGTGGAGTTCGTCAAAAAGACCCCGGCCGTGCCGTCCGCACCGTCGGCCCGGCCGGGGTCGTCTCTGGTCGGCTCGGACCGCGCGCGGGTCGGCGGTGCCGCACGGGACACCGGCCCGGCGCGGACCGCGGCCGGGCGGCGGCGCAGCACGGGACACCGCCACACTTCTAGAACGCGTTCTAGCCGATGGCCTTCATGTATAGCCGATCCGCCCGACACCGGGAAGACCTCTGACGGTTTGTCAGAAACGCGTCGCGGCCGGGGGCCGCCCATGTGCCGTTACCGCCGTCCGCGCCCACGAGTCGTCGCCGGGTCCGCGCCCATGACATTTGTCAGGGGTCATCACCCACATTCGCCCCTGCCCCCGCCCGCCCACGCTCCGTAACGTCATGGACAGGAAACGACCCGAGGGGGCGGCTATGAAACCAGGTGGGACACCGGGCAGCACACGGGCGGCGGGGCAGGGGGAACGGGGCGGCGGCGGGACGGCCGTGGCGTTCTCCGGCGTCACCCGGAGTTACGGCGCGGTGCGGGCCGTGGACGGCATCGACCTGCGGATCGCCGCCGGCGAAACGGTGGCGCTGCTCGGCCGCAACGGCGCCGGCAAGTCCACCACCCTGAACATGCTGCTGGGCCTGCTGCCGCCCTCCTCGGGCACGGTGCGGCTGTTCGGCGGCGAGCCGGAGACCGCCGTACGGGCCGGCCGGGTCGGGGCGATGCTGCAGGACGGCAAGGCCGTGCCCCGGGTCACCGTCCGCGAACTGGTCGGCTTCGTGGCCGCCACCTACCCGCGGCCGATGGACGTCACCGAGGCGCTGGAGCTGGCGGGCCTGGCCGAGTTGGCCGGGCGGCGGGTGGACCGGCTCTCCGGCGGCCAGGCCCAGCGCGTCCGGTTCGCGGTGGCGCTGGCCGGCAACCCCGACCTGCTGGTCCTCGACGAGCCGACCGCGGCCCTGGACGTGGAGGCCCGCCGGACGTTCTGGCGCGCGATGCGGGCGTACGCCCGGCGCGGCCACACCATCATCTTCTCCACCCACTACCTGGAGGAGGCGGACGACCACGCGGACCGCATCGTGGTGATCGACCGGGGCCGGGTGGTCGCCGACGGCAGCGGCGAGGCGATCAAGCGGCGGGCCGGCGGATCGCTGGTCTCCTTCGACCTCGCGGGCGCGCCGACCGCGCCGCTGGCCGCACTGCCCGGCGTGCACACCGTGGAGGTCCGCGGCGACCGCGCCCTGCTGCGGACGGCGGACTCCGACGCCACGGTCCTGGCGCTGGCCGGCCTGGGCCTGGTCCGCGGCCTGGAGGTCACCGCCGCGAGCCTGGAGGACGCCTTCCTCACCCTCACCTCCCCCGACCGCTCGGACTCCGACACCCCGCACTCCGACGGCCCGACCCGCGACGCCCTGAAGGAGACCGCGTGATGCTCGCCTACCTCCGTCTCGAAGTCCGCCGTACGCTGCGCGACCGGGGCTTCGTGATCTTCGGCATCGGCATGCCGGTGCTGATGTACGTCCTGATGACCAACATCGGCACCGGCCCCGGCGGCGCCGACATGGGCTGGCGGACCGCCTCGATGGTCGGGATGGCCGCCTACGGCGCACTGGGCGCGGCGATCGGCACCGGCACCGGCGTCGCCGAGGACAAGCAGCTGGGCTGGCTGCGGCAGCTGCGGATCACCCCGATGGGTCCGCTGCGGGCCGTGGTGGGCCGCGGACTGACCGGATCGGTGACGGTGCTGCCGGCCATCGCCGCGGTGCTGCTGGTGGGCGCGCTGGTCAACGGCGTCCGGATGCCGGCCTGGCAGTGGGCCGCGCTGGCGGGCCTGCTGTGGCTCGGCACCGCCCCGTTCACCCTGCTCGGACTGGGCAACGGCTACCGCCTCTCGGCGCAGTCCACCGGTGTGGTCAACACGGGCTGCATGCTGCTGCTCTCGATCATCGGCGGACTGTGGTTCCCGGCCGAGCTGTTCCCCGGCTGGCTGCGCGCCCTGTCGGCCTGGACGCCCGGCAACCGCTTCGCCGAACTGGGCCGGAGCGTCACCGAGGGCGGCGCACCGAGCCTGGCGGCAGTGGCGGTGCTGGCCGCCTGGCTGGCAGTCTTCGGCGGTTACGCGGTGTACGCGTACCGGCGGGCCGCACGGACGGTGTGACCCGCGATGGCGCAGAGGGCACGGACCGGGGAAACGACAGTGCAGCGGACGACGGAGCAGGACCCCGCCGGCGGAACGCCCGGCGGGACGGCGGGGACGGACGGGACGGCCGGGGGCGACGGGGTGACCGGGGACGACGGCACGGCGTGCTCGTCGAAATGGCCACCCGGCCGGAAGCTCGAGAAGGGCCCGGGCAAATACTCCTTCCTGCCCTGGCTGCTGATGGGACTCGGCGCCTTCTCCAACATCGTGCAGGGCAGGACCGGCAGCCCCTGGCTGGCCGGCCTCGGGCTGCTGGCCTTCAACTCCTTCTACCTCACCGTCATCTGGTCGGCCTTCAGCCCCCGGCTCCGGGACACCCGCTACCCGGTCGTGGCCCTGGGCGTGCTCACCGCCATCACGTTCGCCATCGCGCTCGGCTTCGGCGGCAGCTGGTTCCTGTTCTTCCCGCTGCTGTCGCTGGCCTCCGGTACGGTCCGTGCGCTGCGCGGCAGGAAGCTGGCACTGTGGCTGATCGCGCTCAGCGGTACGGCCGGGTTCCTGTCCGGCTGGCAGAGCTCCGACCCCAGCGACTCGTTCGGCGTCGGCTACGGCACGTTCCTCTCCGGCATGGTGACGTCCACGGTGCTGAGCCTGTTCGACACCATCCAGGAACTGCGGGCCACCCGGCAGGAACTGGCCCGCAGCGCCGTGGAGAAGGAGCGGCTGCGCTTCTCCCGGGACCTGCACGATCTGCTGGGACACACGATGTCCCTGGTCGTGGTCAAGGCCGAGGCGGTGCGCCGGCTGGCGCCGCGCGATCTGGACGCGGCGCTCGCCCAGGCCGCGGACATCGAGGCGGTCGGCCGGCAGGCGCTGACCGAGATCCGCGAGGCGGTCACCGGCTACCGCGAGGGCAGCCTCAGCACCGAACTCGACCGGGCCCGGTCGGCGTTGGAAGCGGCCGGCATCGAAGCCGCCGTCCGGCAGGCCGGGCCGCCGCTGCCCCCGCAGGCCGGTGCGCTGCTGGGCTGGGTGGTCCGCGAGGGCGTCACCAACGCGGTCCGGCACAGCGGCGCCACCCGCTGCGAGATCGCGGTGCACGCCGACGAGGAACGGGTCCGGCTGACGATCACGGACGACGGCCGGGGTCCCGTAAGCTCCGGTGCGGCCCCGACGGCCGGCCGGACCCGGTCCCGCGACCGCGCCCCCGGACACGACGGCGACGCCGCCGGTACGGACCGTGCGGCGGGCGCCACCACGCCACCCGGAACACCGGGCCCGGTCGGCGGCACCGGCCTGAAGGGCCTGGCCGAACGGCTGGCAGCGGCCGGCGGCACACTGAGCAGCGGCCCCGACGGCCGGCGCGGCTTCCGGGTGACGGCCGAACTGCCGGTGGGGACGGGGGAGATGACGGAGACGGAAGGGTTGACCAGGTGATCAAGGTCCTGCTCGCGGAGGACCAGGGGATGATGCGGGGCGCGTTGGCGCTGCTGCTCGACCTGGAAGAGGACATGCAGGTCGTGGCGCAGGTCGGGGCGGGTGACGTGATCGTTCCGGCCGCTTTGGACGCCCGTCCCGACATCGCCCTGCTGGACATCGAACTCCCCGGCCGCAGCGGGCTGGACGCCGCGGCCGACCTGCGCACCGCGCTGCCGTCGTGCAAGGTCCTGATCGTCACGACCTTCGGGCGGCCCGGCTATCTGCGCCGCGCCATGGAGGCCGGGGCGTCCGGCTTCCTGGTGAAGGACGGGCCGGTGGAGGACCTGGCGGCGGCGATCCGGCGGGTCCTCGCCGGGGAGCGGGTGATCGATCCCGGGCTGGCCGCGGCGGCGCTCAGCGCCGGACCCAATCCGCTGACCCAGCGGGAACGGGACGTGCTGACCGCCGCGGTGGACGGCGCCACCGTCTCCGACATCGCCGGCAGGCTCCACCTCTCCCAGGCCACCGTCCGCAACTACCTCTCCGCGGCGATCGGCAAGACCGGGACCCGCAACCGTATGGAGGCGGTCCGGGCGGCGCGACAGAACGGGTGGCTGTAGGCGGGAGGGCGGGGGCCGGGAGGACGGGGCCCCTGTTTCTCGACCGGAGAAAACGCCCGCCCGCCCGAGAAGTGCGGTCGTGCTCAGTGCATGCGCCATTCCTCGGCCGGAATGCAGTCGAACACGGTGTTGGCCCAGTCGTTGGGACGACCGAAGACCAGCCGCGTGAGGAGAACATCGCCGGCTCGCTGCGCACGCGGGTTCATTCCGAGCTGTTGTGAGCCGATGTCCCCTTCGGTGGTGATCTCGATGTCCCTGCCGGTCCGCTCCAGGTAGGCGCTGAGATCAGCTGAGAGTTCTGAAGGCGGCCGGCCTATCAGCCGGATCCCGTCCCAGGAGACCTGGGGGCCGGACAAGGCGTCGACGGCGATGCAGGTCAGTCCCATCGGGCCGACGTAGTAGGCCACCACGTCGTCCCGGTACGACGGGGCCCCCACGGCGCGGAATCGCGTGCGCATCTGCTCAAAGGGGCCGAACTCACCGACCTTGGAGAGAACCCCGGAGACGTATCCGCGTGCCTCCATGGCGACGGTCGCTTCCTGCGGGCTCATACCGAAGCGCAGGGGGCCGACACGTTCAAGTGGCGCATAGTCCCACTGCGCCCGATCGGATTCGTCGACCACCGCCCACGGGTCGGGCCACACGTCCAGCAACTCCTTCGCACTCCACTTGGTGGACCGGTGCGGGCGACCTTATCGGCTGCGGTGATCAGCATGATCCGCCGGGCAGGCGCTAGCCGTTGGCGACGTCCGTGCGGCGTCGCGGCAGGGCGAGCAGCATCAGCAGGATGCCGGCCAGCAGCACTCCCGAGCCGACCTGGAAGGCCAGCCCGTAGCCGTCCGCCAGGGCCGCCTTCGCGCCGTGGCCCGCCTCGATGCGGGAGGCGGCGACGGTGGACAGGATCGACAGGCCCAGGGCGCCGCCCATCTGCCGGGAGGTGTTGATCAGGCCGGAGACCAGGCCCTGGTCGGCCGGGTCGGCGCCGGAGGTGGCGATGGCGGCGACCGGGGTGGCGGTCAGGCCCGCGCCCAGTGCCATCAGGATGCCGGGGCCGAGGATCGTGCCGAGGTAGGTGCCGTCGACGTCCATCGTGCCCTGCCAGACCATGCCGGACGCGGAGATCACCGCGCCGGTGACGGCCAGGGTCTTGGCGCCCAGCCGGTTCATCAGCCGCGGCCCGATCTTGGACCCCAGGACGATGGACAGCGAGTGCGGGATGAAGGAGAGCCCCGCCTGCAGCGGTTTGTAGCCGAGCACGTTCTGGACGTAGAGCGACAGGAAGTACCACATCGAGAACATCGCGGCGCCGGCCAGCACCATCGCCGCATTCGCCGAGGACGTCGAGCGCAGCCGGAACAGCCCCAGCGGCATCAGCGGCGCCTTGGTCCGCGCCTCGACCGTGAGGAAGGCCGCGATCACGACCAGCCCGGCGGCCAGCGGCAGCAGTGCGGACGCGGATGCCCAGCCGTCCGTCTCGGTCTGCACGATCCCGTACGCGACGAGCCCCAGCCCGCCGGTCACCAGCAGCGCACCGGGCACGTCGAGCCGTCGGGCCGCGCCCTGCCGGCTCTCGGTGAGCCACAGCACCGCGCCGGTCAGCACCAGCGCGCCGACCGGCACGTTGATGAGCAGCACCCAGCGCCAGGACAGGTACTCGGTGAGCACCCCGCCGACCAGGCCGCCCACCGCGCCCCCGCCGGCGCCGACCGCGGTCCAGGTGGCGATCGCGCGGGTCCGGGCCGGGCCGGCCGGGAACGACGTGGTGAGGATGGTGAGGGTGGCCGGCGAGAGCACGGCGGCGCCGATGCCCTGGACCGTACGCGCCGCGATCAGCTGCCAGGGCTGCTGCGCCAGGCCGCCGCCCAGGCTCGCGACGGTGAACAACGCCAGCCCGAGGACGAAGATCCGCTTACGGCCGAAGAGGTCGGCGGCCCGGCCGCCGAGCAGCATGAAGCCGGCGAAGGTGATCACGTACGCGTTGACGATCCACTGCAGGCCCAGTTCGCTCAGCCCCAGGCCGGTCCGTACGGCGGGCAGCGCCACATTCACCACGGAGACGTCCAGGACGACCAGGAACTGGCCGGCGCAGACCAGCAGCATCACCAGCCAGGCCGGTGCGGCGCTCCGGCGGGAGGTCGTGGACAGCGTGGCGGACTCGGCTATCGGGGGCATGCGGACCATGCTCGCAGCCACCCCACACGCCCCGCATCGGAATATGGGTGCATACGCCACCTGGCCGGGGACCTAGGTCGGTGGGCGGAGGCGGCGGGGCAGGAAGGGGGCGGGGTAGGAAGGGGCCGGGGGTGCGCCCCCTAGGGGTTGGGGGCGGCCGTCCCCTAAGGGTCGGGAGGGCCCCTGACGGGCCAACTACCCGCAGCGGAGGCGGAGTTGACGCCTCACCTCCGCAGCAGTGTCACCACCGCCGCGCCGCCCAGGCCGATGTTGTGGGCCAGGCCCACGTGGGCGTCGGGGACCTGGCGGGCACCGGCGGTGCCGCGGAGTTGCCAGACGAGTTCGGCGGCCTGGGCGAGGCCGGTCGCGCCCAGGGGGTGGCCCTTCGAGATCAGGCCGCCGGACGGGTTGACCACCCAGCGGCCGCCGTACGTGGTGGCTCCGTCGGCGACCAGCTTCCCCGACTCGCCGTCCGCGCACATGCCCAGCGCCTCGTACGTCAGCAACTCGTTGATCGAGAAGCAGTCGTGCAGCTCGATGACGTCCACGTCCTCGATGCCGAGCCCGGACGCCTCGTAGACCTGCCGGGCGGCGGCACGCGACATCGGCTTGCCGACGACGTCGATGCAGGAGCCGGTGGCGAAGCTCTCCCCGGTGTCGGTGGTCATCGCCTGGGCGACGATCTCCACCGCCCGGTCGGCCAGTCCGTGCGCCCGGACGAAGCGCTCGGAGGCGACCACCACCGCGGCCGCGCCGTCGGACGTCGGCGAGCACTGGAGCTTGGTCAGCGGGCGGTGGATGACCTTGGCGGCCAGCACCTCCTCGACCGTGTGGACGTCCTGGAACTGGGCGCGCGGGTTGTGCGCGGAATGCCGGTGGTTCTTGGCCCCGACCGCTGCCAGTTGCTCGGCCGTGGTGCCGTACCTCGCCATGTGCTCGCGGGCCGCGTTGCCGAAGATCTGGGCGGTGGGCGGGGTCCGCTCGAAGCCGTGCGCGGCCGCCATGACGCCGTAGTGGCGGGCGACCGGCGAGGCGGCGAAGTCACCCGCGGCGTCCGCACCGCCGCCCAGCGCGCCGCGCTTCATCTTCTCGAAGCCGAGTGCCAGCACGCAGTCGTTGAGGCCCGAGGCGACGAACTGGCGGGCCATCATCAGCGCGGTCGATCCGGTCGCGCAGTTGTTGTTGACGTTGTAGACCGGGACACCGGTCAGGCCCAGCTCGTACGCGGCGCGCTGACCGGCCGTGGACGGCTGGTGGCAGTAGCCGACCGGCACCTGCTCGACGGCGTCGTAGCCGATCCCGGCGTCCGCGAGCGCCGCCTCGCCCGCCTCCTTGGCCATGTCCCAGTACTGCCACTCGCGGGTCTCGGGCTTCTCGAAGTGCGTCATCCCTACGCCGACGAGGTACGCCGTGCCTGCCATACAGGTCCTCCTGGTGAGTCACCGGCCGGGCGTCGTGCGGGGCCGGACGAAGGGGGTGAAACGACCTGAGAGCGAGTCAGATCAGGGGGCGGGGCTCCGGGTCGCGGGGCAGTCCGAGCAGCCGTTCGGCGACGACGTTCCGCTGCACCTGGGTGGTGCCGCCGGCGATGGTCAGGCAGCGCGACATCAAGAAGCCGTGCAGGGCGCGTTCGCCGGCGCCCTCGCGCACCGCGCCGTCCGGGCCGAGCAGTTCCAGCGCCAGTTCGGCGACCTTCTGCTGGTGCGGGGTCTGGACCAGCTTGCGGATGCTGGCGCCGGCGCCCGGTTCGAGGCCGGAGACCTGCTGGAGGGTGGTGCGCAGGGTGAGGCAGGCCAGGGCGTGCGCCTCGGCGGCCAGGGCGCCCACCCGGGCGCGTACCGAGCCGTCGAGGCCGACGGTGCGGTCGAGGAGCGCGGTCAGTCCGGTGTCGAAGGTCAACTGGTCGGCCATGTGGACGCGTTCGTTGTCCAGGGTGGTGCGGGCCACCTTCCAGCCGTTGCCGGTCTCGCCGACCACGGCGTCGGCCGGCAGCAGTACGTCGTCGAAGTAGACCTCGTTGAAGAGCGCCTCGCCGGTGATCTCCTTCAGCGGGCGGACGTCGATCCCGGGGGTCTTCATGTCGACGACGAAGAAGGTCAGCCCCCTGTGTTTGGGGGCGTCCGGGTCGGTGCGGGCCAGCAGGATGCCGTGGTCGGCCCACTGGGCGGCCGAGGTCCACACCTTCTGTCCGTTGATCCGCCAGCCGGGGCCGTCGGGGCCGTCCACCCGCTCGGCGCGGGTGCGCAGGCCGGCCAGGTCCGACCCGGCCTCCGGTTCGGAGAACAGCTGGCACCACCACATCTCCCCGCGCAGCGACGGCATCAGATAGCGCTGCTGCTGCTCGGCGGTGCCGTGGGCGAGCAGGGAGGGCACCACCCAGGTGGCGATGCCCAGGTCGCTGACGGTGACCCCGGCGGCGGCCAGTTCCTGCTGGACGGCCAGCTGCTGGACGGGGCCGGCGCCGAGCCCGTAGGGCGGGGGGAGGTGCGGTGCGGCGTAGCCGGTGGGGGCGAGCTCGCGGCGGGCGGCCGCGGGGTCCAGGCCGCGCACCCGGTCGGCGACCTCGCGGGCCTCGGTGCGGAACTGCTCGGCCGCGGCGGGGAGTTCGAGGCTCAGCGGGCGGCGGGCGCCGTCGGCGGCGTGGGCGGCGGCGCGCAGCCGGTGGGTGTCGCCGGCGCCGAGCAGCTGGCGGGCCACGGTCGCCCGGCGCAGGTGCAGATGGGCGTCGTGTTCCCAGGTGAAGCCGGTGCCGCCGAGGATCTGGATGCAGTCCTTGGCGCAGCTGAAGGCGGCGTCGAGGGCGGTGGCGGTGGCGAGGGCGGCGACCAGGCCGCGGACCTCGGGCGGCTCGCGGTGGGCGCGGGCCGCGTCCCAGACCAGGGCGCGGGCCTGTTCGCAGCGGACGAGCATGTCGGCACAGAGGTGTTTGACGGCCTGGAACTGGCCGATGGGGCGGCCGAACTGCTCGCGGACCCGGGCGTGTTGGGTGGCGGTGGCGAGGGCCCAGGCCGCCGTCCCGCAGCTCTCGGCCGCGCACAGCACCCCGGCCAGGTCGCGGACGAGCGCGTCGTCGATCGCCAGCAGCCGGTCCGCGGGCACCGGGACGCCGTCCGCCCGGACCTCGGCGGTGGGCCGGGTCGGGTCGGCGCTGTCCTGGACGCGTACGGTCGGTGCCGCGGCGTCGACGGCGAGGTGGACGGTCCCGGTGGGGGTGCGGGCGGCGAGGACGAGGAGGTCGGCGTCGGCCCCGGCGAGGACCGGCGGCGCGGTGCCGTCGAGGAGGTAACCGTCGGGCGTCGGGGTGGCGGTGAGCGTGCCGGGGCCGAGCGCCACGGCACCGATCAGCCCGCCGGTGGCGAGGGCCCGGACGAGGTGCCGGTGCGCGCCGCCGTGGTGGAGCAGCGCGGCGGCGAGGACGGTGGGCAGGTACGGGCCGGGGAGTGCGGCGCGGCCCAGCTCTTCGAGGACGACGGCGAGGTCCAGCAGGTCGCCGCCGCCCCCGCCGTCGGCCTCGGGGAGGTGGAGGCCGAGCAGGCCCTGGGCGGCGAGGCCGTCCCAGTAGGCGGGGCGCCCGGGGCGGGCGGGTGCGGTGTCGAGGAGTGCGCGGACCTCTTCGGGCGGTACGGCCCGGCGGGCCCAGCCGCCTGCCGCCTCGGCCAGGTCGCGGTGGTCCGGTGTGATTCCGATGCCCATGCGGGGCAGACTAGAACACGTTTCAATCTGACGGAAGGTCAGGTGGCCCGGAATGTTCCGCCCGGCGGAACCCGGCGAGGGTGCCGCGGGGAACGGTCCGGCGGCGGCCGGGAAACGGTCCGGTGAATTCCGGTACGGAATGCCATTCGCCCGCCCGACGGTTTCCCGCCCCCGTGGTTTCCGCCCCGGCGGTTTCCACCCCCGCGGGTCCCGCACCTTTCCGTTTCCGGACATCCGGGAAAGGTCCGGCGATAAACCGGCGGGAACGGCCCGGAATCCGCCGCGGTGACTCCCCCGCACCGCACGGCCGGCCGGAAAGCCGCACGAAATGCGAACCCCCGCTCGGCCACCTCCGGCCCGTACGGCACGATGAGCCCTCCCACCGCACCACCAGGAGGAAGCCCATGTCCGCTCCCACGGCGCCGACCGCCCCGCAGCCGGAGATCCTCGCCGCGTTCGAGGCGGCGAAGGGCTTCATGCCCGTGGACGAGGGGCTCGCGCTGTACGCGGCGGCGGCCGGGGCGGCGCGGCTGGGGCTGCCGCTGGTGGAGGTCGGCACGTACTGCGGCCGGTCCACCCTGCTGCTCGCCGACGCGGCGCGGGCCGCCGGGGTGCCGGCCGTCACGGTGGACCACCACCGGGGCAGCGAGGAGCAGCAGCCCGGCTGGGACTACCACGACCCGTCCGTGGTGGACCCCGAGGTCGGCCGGATGGACACCCTGCCCACGTTCCGCCGGACCCTGCACGCGGCCGGGCTGGAGGACCACGTGATCGCGGTCGTCGGCCGTTCCCCGCAGGTCGCGGCCGTGTGGGGGCGACCGGTCGGGCTGGTCTTCATCGACGGCGGGCACACCGACGAGCACGCCACCGCCGACTACGAGGGCTGGGCGCCGCACGTGGCGCCGGACGGGCTGCTGGTCATCCACGACGTGCACCCGCACCCCGAGGACGAGTTCACCGGCCAGGCGCCGTACCGGATCTATCTGCGCGCACTGGCCTCCGGAGCGTTCACCGAGGTCTCGGCGCAGGGGACGCTGCGCGTGCTGCGACGCACCGGCCCCGGCAGCTGACCCGGGCCGCGGGCTACCATCGCGGAGATGTCGAACGGCAGCACCTTCCCCCCTCCCCGCCGCCGGCGCGGCACCGTACTCCTGGTGCTGGCCGCCGTGGCCCTGGTCGCCGTCGGCGGCTGGCTGTTCTGGCGGCAGGCGGGCGGCCACGGCGGCCCGTCGGCCCGGGACGGCTCGCCCGCGCCCGGCCGGACGGCGGGCGGCAGCGGCAGCAGCGGCAGTGGGACCGGCGGCGCCCCGGACGGGAAAGCGAGCCACGGCGCCACCCCTCGCCCGGGCGGCAAGGGCGATCCGCACGGCAGCCTCAAGGGCAGGACCGTGCTGATCGACCCCGGGCACAATCCGCACAACAGCCGGCACACCGGGCAGATCGCCCGGCTGGTGAACATCGGCAGCGCACGCAAGGAGTGCGACACCACCGGCACCGCCACCAACGGCGGCTACCCGGAGGCGTCCTTCACCCTGGACGTGGCCCGCCGGGTCCGCACCCTCCTGGAACACCAGGGCGCCAAGGTCGTCCTCACCCAGGACGGCGACCGGCCGTACGGGCCGTGCGTGGACGAGCGGGCGGCGATCGGCAACAAGGCGCACGCGGACGCCGCGGTCTCCATCCATGCCGACGGCTCGGCCGCCGGCAACCGCGGTTTCCACGTCATCCTGCCCGCCCGGGTCACCGCCGGCCCGGCGGACACCACCGCGATCACCGGCCCGTCGCGGCAGCTGGGCGAGCGGCTGGCCGACCGCTTCCGGGCGGTAACCGGAAGTGCGCGGTCCAATTACGTCGGCGGCGGCACCGGGCTGGACGTCCGCGGCGATCTCGGCGGGCTCAACCTCTCCACGGTGCCGAAGGTGTTCATCGAGTGCGGCAATATGCGCGACGCCAAGGACGCCGCGCAATTGACCGACGGAGGGTGGCGGCAAAAAGCGGCCCGTGGGATCACCGAGGGCATTACGGACTTCCTGACGCGCTGACCACCTACGACGCCCGCGACCCCGGCCGATAACGCATCGAAACCAACAGGCCGACCCGCCGGATTCGGCGAGAGGTTCCCCTTTACGATGGGTGGTCACCGCCGTGCCTCGCACCGCGCGCACCGCGACAGCGACGAATAGACCACGAAAGAGACAAAGGACCCTTACGTGAACATCCGCTCCCTCACTAGAGGCGACGGCGTGGTGATCGGAGCAGCGGTGTTGCTGTTCATCGCCTCGTTCCTCGGCCTCGCCGGCGCCCCGGACTGCACCGGCCCGTTCGCCAAGTACTGCGAGGCACAGGACTACAGCAGCAGCAACGCCTGGAGCTCCGTCTCCGTGCTCATGAGCGTGTACCTGGCCGGCGTGATCGGCGCGGCGATCATCATCCTCAGCCGCGCGCTTCCGCAGCAGCGCAAGGTCGCCGGTCTGGACCTCGGCCAGTTCGGCGTGGCGCTGACCATCTTCGCGGCGTGGACGGCGTTCTGGGACATCATCGACGCCCCCAGCGCGGGCGCCGGCCTGATCGTGGGTCTGATCGCCGCGCTGGTGCTGGCCGGCGGCGCGGTCGCCGGTCCGCTCGTCCCGGCACTGAAGGCCGAGCTGATCGGCGCGCCCAAGCCGCCGGCCGCCCCGTACGGCGCGGGCCCCACCCCGGGCTACGGCTACCCCGGCGCCCAGCAGCAGGCGGCGGCCCAGGGCTACGGCTACCCGGGTCCGGGCGGCCAGCAGCAGACCGGCCAGACGCCCGGCCAGCCGGCGGCCGACGCCACGGCCGGCGGCGCGGCGGGCGCGGCCCCCGCGGCCGGCGCCCCGGCGGACTTCGCCCCGTTCTGGTTCGCGGTCCCGGTCGCCCGCCCGCTGTACGGCGAGGACGGTTCGCCCTCGCCGATCGCCGAACTGGCGCCCGGCACCTGGTACCTGGCGGTGGAGCAGCGCGGCCAGGCGCTGATCGCGCAGACCCAGGACGGCCGTCGCGGCGTCCTGCAGGACACCACCGGCATCCAGCGCGGCTGACCCGCCGCCCACCGTCCCCCAGCGGTCCTTCCACGGCCCCTCGCCTTCCGGCGGGGGGCCGTTGCGCTGCCCGCACACCGGCCGTACAGTGCGCCGCACCACCGCGAACTGACGGAGAGTCAGTTTCCTTGGGCGGGTACGGAGAGAGGCGGTCGCCATGCGACTCGGTCTGGCACTGGGCTACTGGGGCCGCGGTCCCGACCCCCGGCACCTCGAACTCGCCCGCGAGGCCGAGCGCCTGGGCTACGGCTCGGTGTGGACCGCGGAGGCCTGGGGCTCGGACGCGTTCACCGCCCTCACCTGGATCGCCGCGCACACCTCCCGGATCGAACTCGGCACCGGCATCGCGCAGATGGCCGCCCGTACGCCCACCGCCACCGCCATGCAGGCGCTGACGCTGGACCACCTGTCCGGGGGCCGGATGCTGCTGGGCCTGGGGCTGTCCGGGCCGCAGGTCGTCGAGGGCTGGTACGGGCGGCCGTTCCCCAAGAGCCCGCTGACCGCCACCCGCGAATACGTGGACGTGGTCCGCCAAGTGCTGCGCCGCGAGCGGCCGGTGCGGTCCGACGGGCTGTTCCATCCGCTCCCCTACCGCGGCCCGGACGGCACCGGCCTGGGCAAACCGCTCAAGCCCATCACCCACCCGCTGCGCGCCGACCTGCCCCTCCTGTTGGGCGCGGAGGGCCCCAAGAACATCGCGCAGACCACCCGGATCGCGGACGGCTGGCTGCCGCTGTACTGGTCGCCGCGGCGCACCGGCGTCCACGAGGAGTCACTGGCGGGCGCGCCCGAGGGGTTCCGCATCGCGCCGATGGCCCGCGCGGTGGTCTGTGACGACGTCGCCGAGGGACTGTGGCCGGTGAAGGCGATGCTCGGCTTCTACATCGGGGGCATGGGGCACGCGGCGAAGAACTTCCACGCCGACCTGATGGCCCGTATGGGATATCCGGAGGAGGCCCGCCGGATCCAGCAGCTCTTCCTGGAGGGCCGCAAGGAGGAGGCGGTACGCGCCGTACCGGACGCGTTCGCCGACGAGATCTCCCTGGTCGGGCCGCGCGAACGGATCGCCGAGCGGCTGGAGTCGTGGCGCGCGGGCCCGGTCACCGACCTGCTGGTCACCGCACCGGACCCGCGGACACTACGGGTGCTGGCCGAGCTCAACGCCTGACGCCCGGCGCCCGCCGCTCACCCGAACGAGGCGTACGTCAGCCAGGTGTCGAGCAGCGTCCGGTCGCCGAGCACCTCGACCCGGTCGCTGTCGGCGGGCAGCCGGCGGTAGAGGACGCCGAGCACGTCGGTGAGCGGGCCGCGCAGGGCGACCGCCGCCTTCTCGTGGGCGCGGCGGTGGGTGAACCGGTCGCCGGTGAGGTCGAGCAGCCATTCGGCGTTCAGCTCGGCCGGGGTGTCCGTGGCGTGCAGGTGGATCGTGCGGCCGGGCCCGAAGGGCGTCACGCCGTGCGCCGCGAACCGCTCGGCGGCCTCCGGCAGCGCGCACAACTGGAGCCACTCCTCCAGACAGTCGGCGGCCACCTCCTGCGGCACGTCGAAGGGGACGCCGGCGGCGAGCGCGGCGTCCACGCGGTGCACGACCGTCTCGTGGGTCATCCGGCGGGCCCAGAAGCCGGCCCGCTGCACCGGCGGCGCCCAGGTCCACACCGCGGCGTCCGGCCCGGCCTCGCGCAGTGCCGCCACGGTCTTCTCCGCGCCCTCCGCGAGCCAGGCGTCCAGGGCCGCCGCGTCCTCCCCCTCGGGGCCGGCTCCGTCCGGCACGTCCTCGGGCCCGACGGGCTTCTCCGCACGGGTGGCGACGATCATGCCGGCCCAGCGGTGCGCTCCGCCCACGTGCCGGGCGAGGTCGGCCAGGGTCCAGTCGGGACAGGTCGGCACGGTCACGGAGAGGTCGGCGCTGCGCACGATCTCCCGGAACCGGCCGGTCTCGTCGAGGAGTTGGGAACAGTAGGTGTCGTGGCTGAGGGAACCTTGAAGAGTCATGGCCGCACAGTAGTGCGCATCACGGACCCGGGGCGTCCTCTTTGACGGCGCGCCGGGTCCGCTGATGCCGTGCGCGGGCGCGGGCCGCGCCGCGCCGGCCGCGCCGCGCCTATCGGCAGCAGTCCGGATCGAGCCCCGTCGGCAGCCGTTCGCCGCCGAACACGAGGGTGGTCGCCTCGTCGCCGCCCACGGCCGCCACCGCGAGCAGCAGCGAACCGGCCGTCCAGGAGGTGCGTTCGAGCGGCCAGATGGCGTCGTCGTCGAAGACGTAGCCGGTCCAGTACATGCCGTCCTCGGCACGCAGGTGCTGGATCCACTTGAGGATCGTCACGGCCCGTTCGGACTCCCCCATCGCCCACAGCGCGAGCGCCAGTTCCGCGCTCTCGCCGCCGGTGACCCAGGGGTTGGGCAGTACGCAGCGCACGCCCAGGCCGGGCACCACGAAGCGGTCCCAGTCGGCGTCGATCCGGTCCCGGGCCGCCTGGCCGCGGACCGCGCCGCCGAGGATCGGGTAGTACCAGTCCATGGAGTAGCGGGCCTTGTCCAGGAACCGCTCGGGGTGGCTGCGTATCGCGTGGCCGAGCCGGCCGGCCGCCAGCTCCCAGTCCGGCTGCGGCTCCTCGCGCTGTTCGGCGAGCGCCAGCGCGCAGCGCAGCGCCTGGTAGACGGAGGACGAGCCGGTCAGCAGCGCGTCGCGGACCGGCGTGCCGTCGTCCTCGCGCTTCCAGCCGATCTGCCCGCCGGGCTGCTGCAGTTCGAGGACGTACTCGATCGCGGCGTGGACCGCGGGCCACATCCGGTCGAGGAAGGCCTCGTCGCCGGTGGACAGGTAGTGGTGCCAGACGCCGACCGCGATGTAGGCGCAGAAGTTGGTCTCCCGGCCGCGGTCGGTGGGCGCCTCGGCGTCCCCGTCGGCGTAGGCCGCGTACCAGGACCCGTCCGGGTTCTGGTGCCGCACCAGCCAGTCGTACGCGGCCTCGGCGCGCTCGTGTTCGCCGGCCGCGTCCAGGGCCATGGCGGCCTCGGTGTGGTCCCACGGGTCGAGGTGGTGACCCCGGAACCAGGGGATGGCGCCGTCCGTGCGCTGGGTCGCGAGGATGCCCTCGACCGTACGGGCGGCCTCTTCGGCGGTGAGCACCCCCGGCAGGACGAGCCGTTCGGTACGCCCGGGACTCGTCACTTGGCGGCCCCGGCGGTGGACTTGGCGGAGGTCTTGGCGGATGCCTTGGCGGAGGACGGGGCGGTCTTCCGGCCGCGCGCGGCGGGCCGGGCGGCCGGCTCCGGCGCCTCGGCGGCCGCGCCCGTCCCGTCGGCGACCGGCGCCTCGGGCAGGTGCGGCTTGGTGGCGTAGACGACGAAGCTCTTGCCGATGACGGGGTTGAGGGCGCGCTCGGCGAGCCGGGTGGCCAGCGGCTTCTTCATGATGTCCCAGACCAGCAGCTTGTGGTACGCCTGCACCGGCAGCGCCTTGTCGTTGTCCACCCCGAAGGCGCACTTGAGCCACCAGTAGGGGCTGTGCAGCCCGTGGGCGTGGTGCGTGCCGTACGGCTCCAGGCCGGCTTCCCGCATCTTGTCGAGGAGTTCGTCGCCCCGGTAGATGCGGATGTGGCCACCCTCGACCTCGTGGTAGGCGTCGCTGAGCGCCCAGCAGATCTTCTCCGGGCCGTAGCGCGGCACGGTGACGGCGATCCGGCCGCCGGGGCGCAGCACCCGCACCATCTCGGCGAGCACGCCCTTGTCGTCGGGGATGTGCTCCATCACCTCGGAGATGATGACGACGTCGAAGCTGTCGTCGGGGAACGGCAGGGCCAGCGCGTCGCCCTCCATGGCGGTGGCGGACGCGCCGGCCGGGGCCTCGCCCGCCTCCTTCATCGCGGCGAACCACTTGGCGACCTCGCGGATCTCGTCGCCGTTCTGGTCGAGGGCGACGACCTGCGCACCGCGCCGGTAACACTCGAAGGCGTGCCGGCCGGCGCCGCAGCCCAGGTCGAGCACGCGGTCGCCGGGAGCGAGCGGGAATCGGGAGAAGTCGACGGTCAGCACGGCGTTCTGCTTTCGTCCGGCAGTGGGTGGCGGTGGTGCGGCAAACGACGGCGGGGCGCCCGGGAGGCGGCGCCGGCGAGGTGACGGAGCTATCTGCGGGCGGCGGCGGACCGGCTGCCCTGGAGGGCGATGGCCTCGCGGTAGCGCTCGGCGGTGCCGAGGGCGGCCTGGCGCCAGGTGAAGCGGGCCAGCACCCGCTCCCGGCCGGCCGTGCCCAGCCGGCGGCGCAGCTCCGGGTCGCCGAGGAGGCGCAGCAGCCCGGCCGCCAGCGCACCGGCGTCGCCCGGCGGCACCGCCAGACACGTCTCGCCGTCCGGCCCGGCGACCTCCGGGATGGCGCCGCCGGTGGTGGCGAGCAGCGGGGTGCCGGTGGCCATCGCCTCGGCGGCGGGCAGCGAGAACCCCTCGTAGAGGGAGGGCACACAGGCGATCTGGGCACTGCGCACGAGGTCGACGAGCTCGGGGTCGCTGATGCCCTTGACGAACTCGATGGCGCCGGCCAGCCCGAGTCGTTCGATGGCGGCGGCGACCGGTCCGTCGTCGGCGCGCTTGCCGACGACCACCAGATGGGCGTCGGGGTTCTCGGTGCGCACCTTGGCGAGCGCCTCGACGAGGTGGATCAGGCCCTTGAGGGGGACGTCGGCGCTGGAGGTGGTGACGATCCGGCCCGGTACCTCGGGGACGGACGCGTCCGGCGAGAAGAGGTCGGTGTCGGCGCCGATGGGGACCACGTGGATCCGCTCGGGGTGGACCCCGAGGTCGTCGACGATCTCCTGGCGGGACGAGCCGGAGACGGTCAGCACGGACGGCAGCCGGCGGGCGACCCGCTTCTGCATCCGCGTGAAGCCGTACCAGCGGCGGACGGAGGCGCGGCGCTTCCAGTCCGTGGCGGCGGCCAGGTCGAGCCGGCGGTCGACGGTGATGGGGTGGTGGATCGTGGTGACCAGCGGGGCGCCGAGCGCGCCGGGGCCGCCGAGCAGGCCGTAGCCGAGGGTCTGGTTGTCGTGGACCACGTCGAACTGGCCGCGGTGGGCCGCGAGATGCCGCCGGGCGCGCAGCGAGAAGGTCAGCGGCTCGGGGAAGCCGCCGGTCCACATCGTGCCCACCTCAAGGGCGTCGATCCAGTCGCGGTACTCGCCGCGCTTCGGCGTGCGGAACGGGTCCGGCTGGCGGTAGAGGTCCAGGCTCGGCAGCTCGGTCAGCCGCACGCCCTCGTCGAGGACCGGGTAGGGCTGGGCGCCGATCACCTCGACGGTGTGGCCGAGCCGGGCCAGTTCGCGCGAGAGGTGGCGGACGTAGACGCCCTGACCGCCGCAGAACGGGTTCCCCTTGTACGTGAGCATCGCGATGCGCAGGGGGCGCCCGTGGCTCTCGTGAGTGGTGACCGCGGTGCGCTCCGGGCGCCCGTGGTCCTCGGGGGTGGTGGCCGAGGAGTCCCCGGCAGGGCGAGGCGCGGCTGCCTGAACGGCCTCTGCGGTCACGCTCGGCCCCCTTCTCACTGGACTTTCGCCGGAGCGTAACCGCTGGCGGTAATCTAGAACAAGTTTCAGAACTGCTGGGCTACTGATCAGTTCACCGAGCTTCGAATCTACCGGCCGAGAACGATGCGAAAAGAGCCGCACCAGGTGATTCGCGCCACCACCCGACCCCCTGCCATGCTGTGCCGGTCACGGCAGCGGCACTCACCACATCGCGGACAGAACGCCACGGACGGCCACGGAACAGCCATGGAATGGGAACAATGACTACGGAATCCAAGGCAGCCAGGCCGGCGCTTCCCGCGAGTCCTCCCCTGACCGAGCGTCAGGAGGCCCGGCGCCGCCGCATCCTGCACACCAGCGCCAAACTGGCCTCCCGTGGCGGCTTCGACGCCGTGCAGATGCGCGAGGTCGCCGAGTCGTCGGGCGTCGCGCTCGGCACCCTCTACCGCTACTTCCCGTCCAAGGTGCACCTGCTGGTCGCCACCATGCAGGACCAGCTCCAGCACATGCACGAGACGCTGCGCAAGCGCCCGCCGTCCGAGCAGGACCCGGGCGCCCGGGTCGCCCAGACCCTGATGCGGGCGTTCCGCGCCCTGCAGCGCGAACCGCACCTCGCGGACGCCATGGTCCGCGCCCTGACCTTCGCCGACCGCTCGGTGAGCCCCGAGGTCGACACGGTCTCCCGGCTGACCACGGCGATCATCCTGGACGCGATGCGCCTGGACGGCCCGCCCACCCCCGAACAGCTCTCCGCGGTCCGCGTCATCGAGCACACCTGGCACTCGGCCCTGATCACCTGGCTCTCCGGCCGCGCCTCGATCGCCCAAGTCAAGATCGACATCGAAACGGTCTGCCGGTTGATCGACGTGACGTCACCGGGGACGGGGTCGGGGGCTGGCGCAGGGGGAGCAGGCTGAGGGGTGCGGGGCAGGGGGCTGAGGGGGCGGGGGGCAAGGGACGCCCGCACCGGACGCGTTAACTCCGCCTCCCCCTCGGGTAGTTGGCTCCGCAAGGGGCCCGTACGACCCTTAAGGGTTCACCGCCCCCACCCCCTAAGGGGCTCCCGCCCGCCCCCCGCGCGCCCCCGCCCCCCTTCCCTCCTCCGGAGAGCAGGCCGCCGTTCAATCCTCCGGAGGGAAGACCGCCGCCCCGCTGTCCGCCACGGTGAGCGTGATCGCCTCCACGGGGCACCCCTCGGCCGCCGCCAGCACCCGATCGCCGGGCTCCGTCTCCGTCGCCACCGGATGGGACTGCCGCGCGCTGTCCAGCCGGAACCCGTCCGGTGCCGCGCCGACACACATCCCCGACCCGATGCACACGCCCCGGTCGACGGCCACCCGCCACCGTGCCGCCGTCCGCTCCTCCGCGTCCGCCATCACGCACCCGCCGGCAGGTGGATCATCTTGTGCTCCAGATACTCACCGAACCCCTCGGGCCCGAACTCCCGCCCGATCCCGGAGTCCTTGTAGCCGCCGAACGGCCCGAGCATGTCGATGCTGAACGTGTTCACCGAGTACGTACCGGTCCGCACCCGCCGCGCCACGTCGATGCCGTGCTCGACATCGCCCGTCCACACCGAGCCGGACAGCCCGTAGTCGGAGTCGTCGGCGATCCGTACCGCCTCGGCCTCGTCCTCGTACGGCAGCAGGCAGATCACCGGTCCGAAGATCTCCTCCCGGGCGATCCGCATGCCGTTGTCGACCTCGCCGAAGAGCGTCGGCTCGACGTACCAGCCGGTGGCCTGCCCCTTCGGGCGGCCGCCGCCGGTCAGGACCTTGGCGCCTTCCTTCTGGCCGAGCGCGATGTAGTCCAGCGAGCGCTGCTGCTGCCGGCGGGCGACCAGCGGACCGACCTCGGTGGCCGGATCCAGCGGGTCGCCCACGGTGAGCGCGGACGCCGCCGCGGTGAAGCGCTCGGCGATCTCGTCGTAGTGGCTGCGCGGTGCGAGGATCCGGGTCTGCGCCACGCACGCCTGCCCGTTGATCATCCACGCGAACGGCACGATGCCGGCCACCGCCGCGTCCAGATCGGCGTCCGGCAGGATCACCGCCGCCGACTTGCCGCCCAGCTCCAGCGTGACGCGGCTGAGGTTCCGGGCCGCGACCTCCATGACCCGCTTGCCCGCCGCCACCGACCCGGTGAACGACACCTTGTCCACGCCGGGATGCCCGACGAGGTACTCGCTCACCTCACGCTCCGCCGGCAGGATCGAGAGCACCCCCTCCGGCAGCCCGGCCCCGGTCGCGATCTCCGCGAGGAGGTACGCGTCCAGCGGGGTCTCCGGCGACACCTTCAGCACCACCGAACACCCGGCCAGCAGCGCCGGGGCGAGCTTGGCGGCGGCGGTGAACTGCGGCACGTTCCACGGCACCACGGCCGCCACCACCCCGACCGGCTCCCGCCGCACCAGGATCGGCCCCAGCACCCCGGCCCGCCGCTCCTCGAACGGGAAGTCCCGGGCCACCGTGAGCGCCGCGTCCCAGGCCAGCACCGCGGCCAGCGACTGCACCATGACGCCCGAGGTGTACGGGGTGCCGTTCTCCGAGCTGATGACCCTGGCGATCTCCTCGCTGCGCGCGGCGAAGGCGTCCTTGATGCGGGTCACCACCTCGATCCGGTCCGCGAGCGGGGCGTTCGCCCACACCCCGGACGCGAAGGAGGTGCGGGCCGCGGCCACCGCACGGTCGACATCGGCCCGCGAGGCGTGCGGGACCCGGCCGATGACCTGCTCGGTGTGCGGCGAGACGACCTCGATCGTGTCCCGGCCGGCCGGATCGACCCACTCACCGCCTATGTAGAGCCTTCCGTGCTCGACGAGGTCGCTCATGGCTGCCGCCTCCCGACGATGACAATGACCTGCTGTGGACGATGGCGTTACCGCGCACCTTTGCTGCACATCCCTGCCTGCTGCCGCTTCCTGATGACCCGTCAGGAACTCTGCCGCATCAGGAACTGTTACCAGTTCCAGTGGGAGGAGTCCACGGCGCGGGCCGAATCCGAGCCCCGTCAACTCCCCGGACGCGGTGGACACTTACCCCATCTGCTGAAACCCGTTCTAGTTATAGTGAGGGCGGTTTCGACGAGAGGGGACCACGATGGGCGCGCAGGTGATCGACCACAAGGGCGGGGTGTGGAGCATCGCCGTCCCCATCCCGGACAATCCGCTCGGCCACACCCTCGTCCACCTTCTGGAGACCGACCGCGGGCCGGTGCTGATCGACACCGGGTGGGACGACCCGGACTCCTGGGACACCTTGGTGGCCGGTGTGACCGCCTGCGGTTTCGCCCTCATCGATCTCCACGGCGTACTGATCACCCACCACCACCCCGACCACCACGGACTCTCCGCCAAGGTGCGCGAGGCGTCCGGCGCGTGGATCGCGATGCACGCCGCGGACACCGCCGTCGTACGCCGCACCCGCGCGGCCGTGCCGGGGCAGTGGCTCGACTACCTGATCGCCAAGCTCGTCACCGCGGGCGCACCGGACGCGCATCTGGCCCGACTGCGGGAGGCGCGCGCCAAGGGGAGGAGCGGCCGCCGACCGCCGGGCCGGCAGGCCGCACTGCCGGACCGCGACATCGCCCCGGGCGAGCTGCTCGACCTTCCGGGGCGTCGGCTGCGCGCCGTCTGGACGCCGGGCCATACGCCGGGCCATGTGTGCCTGCACCTGGAGGAGGAGCATCCGGGGGCCGGTGCGGGTACTGGGGCCGATGCCGGTGCGCGTGCCGGTGCCGGTGCGGGCCCCCGGCAGGGCGGGCACGGTCAAGGGCACGGCTTCGGGCGGCTGTTCTCCGGTGACCATCTCCTCCCCGGTATCACCCCGCACATCGGCCTGTACGAGGCTCCGGACGACGAGGGGGGTCCTCCCCGCTCGAACGGGGTGGAGGGCCTGGGGGACGCCACCGATCCCCTGGGCGACTACCTCGACTCCCTCGAACGCGTCGCCCGTCTCGCACCCGCCGAGGTCCTGCCCGCGCATCAGCACGCCTTCACCGATGCCGGTGGACGCGTACGCGAGCTCATCGCTCACCATGAAGAGCGCCTCTCCGGACTGAGAGCACTACTCCGGGAACCCCTCACCCCCTGGGAGCTCGCCGTGCGCATGGAGTGGAACCGCCCCTGGGAGCAGATCCCTTACGGGTCGCGGAACATCGCGGTCTCGGAGGCCGAGGCCCATCTGCGCCGCCTGGTGAAGCTGGGACAGGTGGAGCAGGTGGAGCGAGCGGCGGACGGAGGTCCGGCGCGGTACCGGGCGGTGTAGCCACCCGGGCAGAATTCAGTAGCCTGAGGCAACTATATCGGGTAGCCTGGCCACCGCTCTGCTCACCGTTCCACTTCATCCGCTTCTGCATTCCTCACCTCCGGAGGCCCCTCATGGGCGAGTTGCGCGGCGTCGCCGCCACGGCACTCGGTGTGGCCCGGATCCGTGCGGCCGAAAGCGCCCGCCCGGACCGGCTCTTCGACGACCCGTACGCCGCGGCCTTCGTGGCCGCCGCCCCGCCCTCGCCCGCCGCGGCCGCGCGGGCCGACGACGCGGAGGTGCCCGCCGCCCACCGGGAGGCGTTCTACCGCGGGCTGTTCCGGCACGTCGTGCTGCGTACCCGCTTCTTCGACGACTACCTGACCGCGGCCGCCACCGAACACGCCCTCCGCCAGGTGGTGGTGCTCGCCGCCGGCCTCGACACCCGCGCCCACCGGTTGCCGTGGCCCGACGGCGTACGCCTCTACGAGGTCGACCTGCCGGAGGTACTGGCCTTCAAGGAGCGGGTGCTGGCCGAGCAGGGCGCCCGGCCGCGGTGTGCGCGTACCGCCGTCGCGGCCGACCTGCGCACGGACTGGACCGCACCGCTGCGGGCCGCCGGCTTCGCGCCGGACGAGCCGACCGCCTGGCTCGTCGAGGGCCTGCTGGTCTATCTGTCGGCGGCGGAAGCCGCCCGGCTGCTGACCACCCTCGGCGAGCAGTCCGCCCCGGGCAGCCGGCTCGCCTTCCCCGGCTCCGGGGACTTCCGCCACAGCCCGATGATGGCCGGCGGCCGCGCCCTGCCGTCGATGCATGAGATCAGCGCCCTGTGGAAGGGCGGCCTCGACGAGCCGGCCGACGACTGGCTGGGCCGGCACGGCTGGCGGCCGCGCACGTACGCCCGCGAGACGGTCGCGGCGTCGTACGGGCGGGCCCTGGACGGGCAGGCCCTGGACTGGCAGGCCGGTAAGGCCGGAGCCGACGGTGGCGGAAAGACGGACGGCGGCGGGGCGGACGACCGTGGTGCCTTCGTCGTCGCCGTACGCGGCGACCGCGAGGCCACGGCCTCCTAGCACACCCCGGGGCCCCTCCCCGCGCCGGTCACCCCCGGTCGGGGGCCGGTTAAGGTGTGCGGGACAACGTCATCCGTACCCGATCGGGGGAAGCCGGTGGAAATCCGGCGCTGACCCTCCCCCAAGCTCTCGGCTTCACGAGCCCGGGGGCACCCCCGTCCGTGAGGACGGCCGGTCACGCCGCGCGCGGCGATCCGGCCGGACGAGCCGGAGCACCCGATGGGGCACGGCCAAGGCTCGCGCCACCGGTACCGCCACCTGCGGACGGCCGGTGCGCGGCACCGTCGAGGTATACGGAGCCGAGCCCGGTGCCACCGCGCCCGATCACAGGATCGCTGCGCGGGTGGTGGGCCGAGCGCGGCTGCGTGCACCGCCGCGACCCGACCCGAGAGGCACCGACCCGATGGCCCCCATGGCTTCCATGGCCCACCAGGCCCCTTCGACGCACCCCGTCGCCTTCCTGGCACGCCGCGCCGCCACGGCGCTGGCGGCCGCGGTGGTGCTGGGTGCGGCCGCTGCCCCCGCCGCGTTCGCCGACCCGGCGCCCGCCGCCGCCCCCTCCCCGCAGAAGCTGCCGGCCGGGCTGTACGGCACCAAGGACCCGCAGTACGACGGTGTCTGGCGGCAGTCGTTCGCGCTGCTGGCGCAGCACACGGTGGGCGTGCGGCCCGCGGCCTCGGCGGTGGACTGGCTGGTCGGGCAGCAGTGCGCGGACGGTGCGTACACCGCGTTCCGGGCCGATCCGGCCAAGGCGTGTGACGCCAAGGTGATGCGGGACACCAACCAGACGGCCGCCGCGGTGCAGGCGCTGGCCGCGCTCGGCGGGCACGGCAAGACCGTGACGAAGGCCGTGGAGTGGCTGAAGTCGGTGCAGAACGACGACGGCGGCTGGCCCTCGATGCCCGGTTCGCCCAGCGACGCCAACTCCACCTCCGTGGTCATCGGCGCGCTGGCGGCGGCCGGTGAGAAGCCGGAGTCGGTCACGTCGAAGAAGGGCGGCAGGACCCCGTACGACGGGCTGCTCACCTTCCGGCTGGGCTGCGACGCCGAGGAGGAGGGGCGCGGCGCGTTCACCTTCCAGCTCAAGGGCGCGGCGCCGAACGCCGATGCCACCGCGGCCGCCGCGACCGGCGCGCTCGGCAAGGGCTTTGTCGTCGCCCCTGCGGACGGTGCCGCCGACGCTCCCGTCAAGCCGCTGACCTGCAAGGATGGCAAGGAAGACGGCGTCGGCAAGGGCAAGCGGGCAGGGGCGGCCGCGGCGGACCGGGCGCGGGCCGTGGACGGCGGCGCCGCCTACCTCGTCGCTCAGCTCGACAAGAACGGGCAGCATCTGATGTCGGCGATGCCGGGCGCGGAGAAGCAGCCGGACGTCGGCAACACCGCCGACGCCGTGGTGGCGCTGGCCGCCGGGGGCCACCGCTCCGCCGCGCAGCGGCCGCTCGCGTGGCTGGAGAAGCACGCCGCCGGCTGGGCCCGGCAGAACGGCCCGGCCGCGTACGCGCAGTTGGTGCTCGCCGCGCACGCCACGGGCACGGACCCGCGCGCGTTCGGCGGCACCGACCTGGTGTCCGCCCTCAACGCCACCGGCCCCAAGCCGGCCGCGGTGTCCGAGAAGTCCACGAAGTCCGAGAAGAGCGACGACGGCAAGGGCGGGGGCATGGGCATCGTGTGGGTCGTCGCCGTCGGCCTGGCCATCGGTGCCGGCATCGGCTTCCTGCTGAGCGGCCGCAAGAACCGCGGCACGAACGGCCTCTGATGCGTCGGGCACTGACGGCGGTGCTGGCGGCCGGCACCCTCACCGGTCTGGCCGCCGCCCCCGCCCAGGCGCAGGAGTACCGCTACTGGTCGTTCTGGAACGGCGGCGGCAAGGACGGCTCCTGGGCGTACGCCACCCAGGGGCCGGCCACCCTGCGGCCGGCCGACGGCGCGGTCGAGGGCTTCCGCTTCACCGTCGGCGCGGACTCCGCCGCGGCCGGGAAGCCGCGGGCGGCCGCCGACTTCGACGCCGTCTGCGGTGCGACGCCCGCCAAGGACGGCCGCAAGCGGATCGGCATCGTCCTCGACTTCGGTACCGCCGCGGACGCCCCGGGCGGCGAGCGGCCGCCGAAGGCGCGGACCGCCTGTGCCCAGGTGCCCGAGGACGCCTCGGCCGGCGAGGCCCTGGCCGCGGTCGCCCGGCCGCTGCGCTACGACTCCAACGCGCTGCTGTGCGGGATCGCCGGTTACCCGAAAGCGGGCTGCGCGGACCAGGTCAAGGACCCCGATCGAGGCTCCGGTTCCGGTTCCCGCTCCCCTTCTGCCGACTCCGGTGCGGGGAACACCCACAAGGCCGACGACGCGCACGACGCCGGCGGCGGCCCGTCCGCCGGTCTGCTCGGCGGCGGTGCGGCCGTCCTCGTCCTCGGTGCGGCGGCCGTGTGGCAGGCGCGCCGCCGGCGCGGATGAGCGCCCCGCAGGCGACCCGGACCACCGCGCTGCACGCGGGCGCGTGGTGGCTGTGGGCGCTCGGACTGGCCACCGCGGCCTCCCGGACCACCAATCCGCTGCTGCTGGGGCTGCTGGTGGGGGTGGCCGGATATGTCGTCGCGGTGCGGCGTACGGACGCGCCGTGGGCCCGCTCGTACGGTGCGTTCGTGAAGCTGGGGCTGGTGGTGATCGGCATCCGGCTGGTCTTCGCGTTCGTCCTCGGGTCGCCGATCCCGGGTACCCACACGCTCGTCACGCTTCCCGAAGTGCCGCTGCCGGACTGGGCCGAGGGCGTCCGGATCGGCGGCCGGGTCACCGCGGAGGGCATGGTCTTCGCCCTCTACGACGGGCTGAAGCTGGCCACCCTGCTGATCTGCGTCGGCGCCGCCAACGCGCTGGCCAACCCGTCCCGGTTGTTGAAGTCGCTGCCCGGTGCGCTGTACGAGGCGGGCGTCGCCGTGGTCGTCGCGATGACGTTCGCCCCGAACCTGGTCGCCGACGTCCAGCGGCTGCGGGCCGCCCGCCGGCTGCGCGGCCGGCGCGACCGGGGCTTCACGGCGCTGCTCCAGGTCGGACTGCCGGTGCTGGAGGGCGCGTTGGAGCGTTCGGTGGCGCTGGCCGCGGCCATGGACGCCCGCGGTTACGGCCGTAGTGCCCATGTCCCGCGTGCCGTGCGGCACACCACCTCCGCCCTCACCCTCGGCGGTCTGCTCGGCGTCTGCGCGGGCACCTACGGCCTGCTCGGTGACACCGGGGCCGGCTACGGGCTGCCCCTCCTGCTGGCCGGGCTGGCGGCGGCGCTGGCCGGTCTGTGGCTGGGTGGCCGCCGTTCCGTGCGCACCCGTTACCGCCCCGAACGGTGGGGTCCGCGCGCCTGCTTGGTGGCGGCCTCCGGCATCGCCGTGGCCGTGCTGACGATCTGGGCCGGCGACTACGCCCCCGTCGCGCTCCACCCGCCCGCCTACCCGCTCACCGCCCCGGTCCTGCCGCTCTGGCCCGCCGCCGCCCTCCTCGTCGGCCTCCTCCCCGCCGTCGTTGCCCCGGCCCCGCCCCCGGCCACCGCCACCGCCCCGGCCGCGGATCCGGCCACCGCCCGGACCACCGGAACCACCCAGCCCTCCCAGACCTCCGAGACCGCCCAGACCGTCCAGAAGGAGCCCAGCCCGTGATCCGGTTCGAGCAGGTCTCGGTCACCTACGGGGACGCCGCCGCGCCTGCCGTCCAGGGGGTGGACCTGACCGTCCCGGAGGGTGAGCTGTGCCTCCTGGTCGGTCCGTCCGGCGTCGGCAAGTCGACGGTGCTGAACGCCGTCTGCGGGCTGGTCCCGCACTTCACCGGGGGAACTCTGCACGGGCGGGTCACCGTCGACGGCCGTGACACCCGCACCCACAAACCGCGCGAACTGGCCGATGTGGTCGGGACGGTGGGCCAGGACCCGCTGGCGCATTTCGTCACCGACACCGTCGAGGACGAGCTCGCCTACGGGATGGAGTCGCTGGGCCTCGCTCCGGACGTGATGCGCCGCCGGGTCGAGGAGACCCTCGACCTGCTGGGCCTGGCCGAGCTGCGGGACCGGGCCCTGGCCACCCTCTCGGGCGGTCAGATGCAGCGGGTGGCGATCGGTTCGGTGCTCACCACCCACCCCAAGGTCCTGGTCCTGGACGAGCCGACCTCGGCCCTGGACCCGGCCGCCGCCGAAGAGGTGCTCTCCGTCCTCCAGCGTCTGGTGCACGATCTGGGGACCACGGTCCTGCTGGCCGAACACCGGCTGGAGCGTGTGATCCAGTACGCCGACCAGGTCATTCTCCTGCCCGCTCCCGGTGCACCGCCGGTCATGGGCGCACCGGCCGACGTCATGGCGGTCTCCCCCGTCCACCCCCCGGTGGTGGCCCTGGGCAAGCTCGCCGGCTGGTCCCCGCTCCCGCTGTCCGTACGGGACGCCCGCCGCAAGGCCGCTCCCCTGCGGACGCGGCTGGCGGCCGTCACAGCGCCACGGCCGGTCGACGCCGCAGCCGACCCGGGGGCCGCGCCGGTCGCGGAGGTCACGGGACTCGGTGTGCGCCGGGGGCGGATCGAGGCGCTGCACCGGGTGGACCTGGCCGTCCGGCGCGGCGAGACCGTCGCCCTGATGGGGCGGAACGGCGCGGGGAAGTCCACGCTGCTCGGCGCCCTCGTCGGGATGCACCAGCCGTCGTCCGGCACCGTGCGCGTGGGTGGGCTCGTGCCGCACCGGACCGGTCCGCGGGAGCTGCTGCGGCAGGTCGGTCTGGTGCCCCAGGAACCCCGTGACCTCCTCTACGCGGACACCGTCGCCGCCGAGTGCGCCGCGGCCGACCGGGACGCGGCCGCCCCCGCCGGCAGCTGCCGGGCGCTGGTGGCGCAGTTGCTGCCCGGTGTGCCGGACCCGGTGCACCCGCGGGACCTGTCGGAGGGTCAGCGGCTCGCGCTGGCCCTCGCGGTCGTGCTGACCGCCCGGCCGCCCCTGCTCCTGCTCGACGAGCCCACCCGCGGCCTGGACTACGCCGCCAAGGCCCGCCTGGTCGAGGTGCTGCGCTCGCTCGCGGCCGAGGGGCACGGCATCGTCCTGGCCACGCATGACGTGGAGCTCGCCGCCGAGTTGGCGCACCGGGTGGTGATCCTCGCGGACGGTGAGGTGGTCGCCGACGGTCCGACCGACGAGGTGGTGGTCTCGTCGCCGTCGTTCGCCCCGCAGGTCGCGAAGGTGCTCGCACCGCTGCCGTGGCTGACCGTTCCGCAGGTGGCCGGTGCCCTGGAGGGCGCCGTATGACGGCCGGCCGGCAGGCCCGTGCGGTACGGCTCGGGCCCCGTTCCGTCGCCGCGCTGGTCCTGGTGTCGGCGGTCGGCGTGATGGCGTTCGGCTGGCCGCTGCTGGCCGACTCGGCGTCCGGGCTCGCCCATTCCCAGGACGCGCCGTGGCTGTTCGCCGCGCTGCTGCCGATGCTGCTCGCCGTGGTGATGGCGACGATCGCCGACTCCGGTCTGGACGCGAAGGCGATCGCCATGCTCGGTGTGCTGGCGGCGGCCGGGGCCGCGCTGCGTCCGCTGGGTGCGGGGACGGCCGGGGTCGAGCCGATGTTCTTCCTGATGGTGCTGGCGGGCCGGGTGCTCGGGCCCGGTTTCGGCTTCGTGCTGGGTTCCGTGGCGATGTTCGCCTCGGCGCTGCTGACCGGCGGTGTCGGCCCCTGGATGCCCTTCCAGATGCTGACGATGGGCTGGGTGTCGATGGGTGCCGGTCTGCTGCCGGGGGCCGACCAGCTGCGCGGACGCCGTGAGCTGGCACTGCTCGCCGCCTACGGTGCCGTCTCCGCGGTCCTCTACGGCCTGATCATGAACCTCCAGGGCTGGCCGTACCTCGCGGGCATGGCCTCGGGCGTCTCCTTCGTGCCGGGCGACCCGCTGGACCAGAACCTCGCCCGCTACGTCGCGTACTGCCTCGCCACCTCCCTGGGCTGGGACCTGCCCCGCGCCCTGGTCACCGTGGTCCTCACGGGCACGCTGGGCGGAACCGTCCTGAAGGCGCTGCGCCGCGCGACCCGCCGCGCCGCCTTCGACGTCCCGGTCTCCTTCGGCGAGGAGCAGCCGACGGGGGAGCCGGCGAGGGGGAGTTGACACGCGGTGACTACAGCCGCTGGATGATCGTCGCCGTCGCCAGTGCTCCGCCCGCGCACATGGTGATCAGCGCGAACTCCTTGTCCGCGCGTTCCAGTTCGTGCAGCGCGGTGGTGAGGAGCCGGGCGCCGGTGGCGCCGACGGGGTGGCCCAGGGCGATGGCGCCGCCGTTCACATTGACCTTCGCCAGGTCCTGGTCGAAGACCTGGGCCCAGGAGAGCACGACGGAGGCGAAGGCCTCGTTGATCTCGACGAGGTCGATGTCCTTGAGGGACATCCCGGCCTTGCCGAGCACCGCCCGGGTGGCGTCGATCGGGCCGTCGAGGTGGAAGTGCGGGTCGGCGCCGACCAGGGCCTGGGCGACGATGCGGGCGCGCGGCCGGAGCTTGAGGGCGCGGGCCATCCGCTTGGAGGCCCACAGGAGGGCGGCGGCGCCGTCGGAGATCTGTGAGGAGTTGCCGGCCGTGTGGACGGCGGTCGGCATGACGGGCTTGAGGCGGGCCAGCGCCTCCATGCTGGTGTCGCGCAGGCCCTCGTCGTGGTCGACCAGCCGCCACATGCCCTGTCCCGCGGCCTGCTCGTCCTCGGTGGTGGGGACCTGGACGGCGAACGTCTCGCGTTTGAAGCGTTCCTCGGCCCAGGCGGTGGCCGCGCGTTCCTGGGAGATCAGTCCGAGGGAGTCGACGTTCTCGCGGGTGAGGCCGCGGTTGCGGGCGATGCGTTCGGCCGCCTCGAACTGGTTGGGCAGATCGACGTTCCACTCGTCGGGCCAGGGCTTGCCGGGGCCGTGCTTGGAGCCGCTGCCGAGCGGTACCCGGGACATCGCCTCGACGCCGCAGCCGATGCCGATGTCGATCACTCCGCCGGCGATCATGTTGGCGACCATGTGGTTGGCCTGCTGGGACGAGCCGCACTGGCAGTCCACGGTGGTCGCGGCGGTCTCGTAGGGGAGGCCCATGGTCAGCCAGGCGTTGCGGGCCGGGTTCATCGACTGTTCGCCGGCGTGGGTGACGGTGCCGCCGACGATCTGTTCGACGCAGTCGGGCTGGATGCCCGTACGGGCGAGCAGTTCGCGGTAGGTCTCCCCCAGGAGGTAGGCGGGGTGGAGGTTGGCGAGCGCGCCCTGGCGCTTGCCGATCGGGGTGCGTACTGCTTCGACGATGACGGGTTCCGCGGCCATGACTGACTCGTCCTCTCCTCGCGTCCGCGGGCGTCCCGGCACCCACGGAACAGAACTAGTACGCGTTCTAGTTCTGCGAACAGTCTCGTGAGCCGCCACCCGGCGCGCAAGGGGCATGCAACCCCCTTGTCCGGAACGGGAATCGCCGAGACCCTTGCCACTTACGGAACTCGTCACTACCTTCACCGCGACCCCGCACCTGACGTTGCGTCAGATACCCGATGGCCCACGGATCAGGAGTCGCCGATGCCATGCCCAGCGCTGCCCGAGGGGTTCGACTTCACGGATCCCGACGTCTACCGGTCCCGCGTCCCGCTCCCCGAGTTCACGCTGCTGCGGCAGACCGCGCCCGTGTGGTGGAACGCCCAGCCGCACGGCATCGCCGGCTTCGACGACGACGGCTACTGGGTCGTCACCCGCCATCAGGACGTCAAGGAGGTCTCCACCAAACCGGAGGTCTTCTCCGCGAACCTCAACACCTCGATCATCCGGTTCAACGCCTCGATGACCCGGGAGCAGATCGACGTCCAGAAGCTGATCATGCTGAACATGGACCCGCCCGAGCACACCAGGGTCCGCCAGATAGTGCAGCGCGGATTCACCCCGCGCTCCATACGGGCGCTGGAGGACGCGCTGCGCCACCGGGCCACCCAGATCGTCACCCAGGCCCGGGCGAACGGCTCGGGGGACTTCGTCACCGACGTCGCCTGCGAGCTGCCCCTCCAGGCCATCGCCGAACTCATCGGCATCCCCCAGGACGACCGGGCCCGCATCTTCGACTGGTCCAACAAGATGGTGGCCTACGACGATCCCGAACTGGCCATCACCGAAGAGGTCGGCAGCAATGCGGCGATGGAGCTGATCTCGTACGCGATGAACCTCGCCGCGGCGCGCAAGGAATGCCCGGCCAAGGACATCGTCAGCCGGCTGGTGGCGGCGGAGGACGAGGGGAACCTCGGCTCGGACGAATTCGGCTTCTTCGTGCTGCTGCTGGCGGTGGCCGGCAACGAGACCACCCGCAACGCCATCACGCACGGCATGCACGCCTTCCTCACCCACCCCGGCCAGTGGGAGCTCTACAAGCGCGAGCGCCCCGCGACCGCGGCGGAGGAGATCGTGCGCTGGGCCACCCCGGTGGTGTCCTTCCAGCGCACCGCCACCCAGGACACCGAACTGGGCGGCGCACACATCAAGAAGGGCCAGCGGGTCGGGATCTTCTACTCGTCCGCCAACAACGATCCCGAGGTCTTCGACGAGCCCGAGGTCTTCGACATCACCCGCGACCCCAACCCCCACCTCGGCTTCGGAGGCGGCGGACCGCACTTCTGCCTCGGCAAGTCGCTGGCCGTACTGGAGATCAACCTGATCTTCCAGGCCATCGCGGACGCCATGCCGGACATCTCGCTGGCGGGCGATCCACGGCGGCTGCGCTCGGCCTGGCTCAACGGCGTGAAGGAACTCCAGGTGCAGTACGGCTGAGTCGATGTTGCCCCGCGGCGCCCGGTGGTCGGCAGGGGCCACCGGGCGCCGCCATATGTCCGAAAACCGATTGCCGCTCAACCTTGCCAGCCGTCAGGTGCAGACTTACATTCGAACTCGCCAGTAAGTAACCGCGGGTAACCCGGACTTCCCCCCTCACGTGCCGCGCCCGGTTCCCCTGCGCACCCTCCACGCCACTCCCCCCACATCTCGTGACAGCGCGCTCCACCGCTCTGACGAAGGGGACCCACACCATGCAGGACGCACACGGCAGACCTGTCACGGGACGCACCAGCTGGCGCAAGTTCGCCGTGCTGGCCGTCCCGGCCCTCGCCGGCACCGCGGCCCTGGGCATCGCCCTGGCCAACGGGGCGCTGGCCGCCTCGTTCGCCGTATCGGGACAGCAGTTCAAGGTGTCCGCCGACAGCCTCAAGGGCGACGGATTCGCCCAGTACGGCAGCGTGGACGCGAACGCCAGGGGAGATCTCCTGCCGGTCGCGGTCACCGCCATCAAGACGGCCCAACTCCACCACCTCTGCCAGTCGGTGGTCACCCACCTGCCCGTCATCGGTGACATCTCGCTCAACCTCAGTGCCGGTACGGGCAGTACGCCGGTCGAGGCCAGCGACCTGTTCGTGGACGCCACCCAGCTCTCCGGCAACGCGTCCTTCCACGCCATCGAGATCGGCCGGGACGCCTCCACGCTGGACAAGGGCCCGGCCAGCGCGCAGGGCATGCAGGACCTGTTCGCCCAGCAGGCCGACGACGTCAGCATCACCAAGCTCCGGCAGACCGCCTGGGCGACCAATGCCGGCACCTTCAAGCTGACCGGCCTGCAGATGAAGATCTCCAAGGGCACCAAGGAATGCTTCTGACCTGGCGGCGCTGGCGGACGGGACGGCCCTTCTGGGGCGGTCTGGCGGCCGTCGTCGCCGGCGCCGAGATCTGCGCCATCCCTCTGGCGCCCCTGAAGATCATGCTGCACCAGGGCATCGCCGGCATCCCGTCCGTCCTGATGGGACTGGTGATGATCCTGATGGGCCTCTCGGCGTGGTGCGCACCGCACTACCGGGGGCTCGCGGGGATGCTCACCGTCCTGTGTGCGGCGGCCGCACTGGTGATGTCCAACCTGGGCGGCTTCCTGATCGGCACGGTCATCGGGATCCTCGGCGGCTCGATGATCTTCGCCTGGCAGCCGACCGAGGCGGCGGAACCGCCGTCTCCGTAACCAACTCCCGTGCGGAACCGCCCTGTGCACCCCCTGGAACCCCCTCCGGAACCGCTCTGGAACCCCCTCTGGAACCCCCTCTGGAACCCCCTCTGGAAGGAGCCCCACCATGACGCATGCTCAGGACCCCACATCCGCCCGACCCTGGGCCTCCCGTACCTCCCTTACCTCCCGTACGTCCCGTAGGCGGGCGCTGGTCGTCGCCGGTGCCGGGATCGCCGCGGCGGTCGGACTGGCGGCGGGGGTGACCGGTCCGGCGATGGCGCAGCCGGCCGGAACCGGCGCCGCCACGACCGTGACCCCCGCCGGCCATGCCTTCACCGCCACCCTCAGCGGCAAGGCCACCTTCACCGCCGGATCGGTGACCGTGACGTGCACGACCTCGACGTCCAGCGGCCAGGTCCCGGCCGCGCCCGGCAACCACAACGACGCCGGGCCGGTGAGCAGTTCGACCACCCCCGCGACCTACGGCTCCTGTACGACGAGCATGCCCGGGGTGAGCGCGACCGTCACCACCACCGGCACCTGGGGCGTGGCCATGCAGAACGGGACACCGGTGACCGCCGGGCTGACCATCCCCTCGGGCGGGTTCGTGCTCAGGACCAGCGGTCTGGCGTCCTGCACGGTGACCGCGGCGCCCACCACTGCGGCCACCGTCGACGGCACCTGGACCAACGGGGCACCGTCCACCCTGGCCTTCCGCAACGCCTCGGTGCCGGTGAAGGTGGTGGGCGGGTTCGGCTGCCCGACCAGTGCGACCAGTTCGACGTTCAACGCCACCTATCAGGTGCGCGACACCACCGATCCGGCGTCCCAGATCACCGTCACCGGGTGAGGCCGGCGGCCGCCACCGCCACCAGGGCCACCAGCACCGTCGTGGCGCTCACGCACGCGGTGACCAGCCGTCGCCGAAGGACCCGGTAGACGCCTTCGTATTCGGTCCGCAGACTCGCGCTGCGGACCGCAATACGGTGCAGATAGGCCCGCGAGGTGTCGTGCTGGTCCTGGCAATAGCGGACGGCCACTTCCTGCCGCTGGGTGTCGGTGAGCCAGGGAAGCGCCGCGCAGAAGGCCTCCGCGCGGGTGCGGGCGCGGTCCTTCTCCGCCTCCCAGAGCAGAAAGCCCTCGATTTCGTTGACGGCCCGGTCCAGCTCCCGTTCGCCGTCCCAGGTCCTTTCCTCACCGGTGCGGATGCGCTCGCTCATGCCCGGGCCTCGATCCCGGTACCGGACCGGTCCTCGGTATCCGTCGCGGCCGTGAGTTCCCGGGCGGTCTCCGGGTGGTGCAGATCGAACGCCGGGGATTCGGAGCGGATGCGGGGCAGGGTGAGGAAATTGTGCCGCGGGGGCGGGCAGGACGTGGCCCATTCCAGCGAACGGCCATAGCCCCACGGGTCGTCGACCTCGACCTTCTCGCCGTATTTCGCGGTCTTCCACACGTTGTAGAGGAACGGCAGGATCGACAGTCCGAGGAGGAAGGAGAAGATGCTGGAGACGGTGTTGAGGGTGGTGAATCCGTCGGCCGCGAGATAGTCCGGAATACGGCGCAGCATGCCTTCCGCGCCGAGCCAGTGCTGGACGAGGAACGTGCCGTGGAAGCCCACGAACAGCGTCCAGAACGTGATCTTGCCGAGCCGCTCGTCCAGCATCTTGCCGGTGAACTTCGGCCACCAGAAGTGGAAGCCGGAGAACATCGCGAAGACGACCGTCCCGAAGACGACGTAGTGGAAGTGCGCCACGACGAAGTACGAGTCGGAGATATGGAAGTCCATCGGCGGCGAGGCCAGGATCACCCCGGTCAGACCACCGAAGACGAAGGTGATCAGGAAGCCGACCGCCCAGAGCATCGGCGTCTCGAAGGACAGCGAGCCCTTCCACATCGTGCCGATCCAGTTGAAGAACTTCACACCGGTCGGCACGGCGATGAGGAACGTCATGAAGGAGAAGAACGGCAGCAGCACGCCACCGGTGACGTACATGTGGTGCGCCCACACCGTGACCGAAAGGCCGGCAATCGAAATCGTCGCCGCGATCAGACCGAGGTAACCGAACATCGGCTTCCGGGAGAACACCGGAATGACCTCGGAAATGATGCCGAAGAACGGCAGCGCGATGATGTACACCTCCGGGTGCCCGAAGAACCAGAAGAGGTGCTGCCAGAGGAACGCCCCGCCGTTCGCGGCATCGAAGACGTGCGCACCGAATTTACGGTCCACCTCCAGCGCGAACAGTGCCGCCGCGAGCACCGGGAAGGCCAGCAGGACCAGCACACCGGTCAGCAGCACGTTCCAGGTGAAGATCGGCATCCGGAACATCGTCATGCCGGGCGCACGCAGGCAGATGATGGTCGTGATGAAGTTGACCGCACCCAGGATCGTGCCGAACCCGGAGAAGGCCAGACCCATGATCCACATATCGCCGCCGATTCCGGGGGAATGCGTGGCGTCCGACAGCGGCGCATAGGCGAACCAGCCGAAGTCCGCCGCCCCTTGCGGGGTCAGGAATCCGCCCACCGCGATGAGCGAGCCGAAGAGGTAGAGCCAGTAGGCGAACATGTTCAGCCGGGGAAAGGCGACATCGGGCGCGCCGATCTGCAGCGGCATGATCCAGTTCGCGAATCCGGCGAACAGCGGCGTCGCGAACATCAGCAGCATGATCGTGCCGTGCATCGTGAACGCCTGGTTGAACTGCTCGTTCGACATGATCTGGTGGCCCGGGCGGGCGAGTTCGGCGCGCATGAGCAGGGCCAGCAGTCCGCCGACGCAGAAGAACGCGAAGGCGGTGACCAGATAGAGCGTGCCGATCGTCTTGTGGTCGGTGGTGGTGAGCCACTTCACGGGGAGCTTCATGCCCCGTTGGTGTCCGGGAGGGCCGTCATCCTCACCGCCAACCGGCCCGCGGGCAGGGCGAGACTGGGTGGCATGTGTCACTCGGTGCGGGTGTGAAGATCGGGGGCATGCCGGACACCAACGGTTCATGAGCACGGACGACGCCTTCGCCGAGGCCTATCGCGCCCACTACTGGGCGGTCAGCCGCTTCGTGGCGCGACGGCTGGACGGGTCGGCACACGAGGTCGAGGAAGTGGTGGCGGAGGTCTTCTCCATAGCCTGGCGGCGCCGCACCGAGCTCCCCGAGTCCCCGCTGCCCTGGCTCTACGGAGTGGCCCGCAACTGCCTGTCCAACACGGTGCGCGGACTGAGCCGGTACCGGCGGCTGCTGAACCGCCTCGGCAACCACGAGACGGCGCACCGGCGGCAGACCGTGGAGAGTCCGGACACCGAGCGGCCCGGCTCCTGGGTGCACGAGGCGCTGGCCCGGCTCTCGCCCGCCGACCAGGAGGTGCTGCGGCTGACCGCCTGGGAGGAACTGACCGTCGAGGAGCTGGCGGTGACCCTCGGGTGCGGCCGGGGCGCGGCGGCCATGCGGCTGCACCGGGCGCGCCGCCGCCTGCGCGCGGAGATCGACCGTATGCGGACGACGGTGTCCGCACGAGCAGGAGAGGACGGCAATGGGGGCCGCAATGGGTGACGAACTGGAGCTGCTGCGCGCGGCCGATCCCGTACCGGCCGGCGCGGGGCGCTGGCGGGACCGCCCGTTGGACGCCCGCGCCGAAGCGGGCCTTGCCCGTCTGCTGCACCACACGCGCACCCGGCGGGCCGGGCGCCGGCTGATGCTGCGCGCGGAGGCGGCGGTGCTCGCGCTGGTGGCGGTGGTCTGCTTCCTGCTGTCCGACGCCGGCAGCAGCCCCGCGGCCGCGGCGCCCGGCCCGCTCGTGCCGCGCGCCGACACCCGGCCGGTCCCGCTGGCCGCACTCGCGCGCAGGGCCGAGGCCAGGGCCCGGGCGGCCGCTCCGGGGGACGGGCCGCACCGGGGCAGCCATGTGCAGAGCTGGTACCTGAGCATGCAGGAGGGCCCGGACGCGGCACCGCCCGTCACCGTGCCCGAAGAACGCATCACCCGGTGGCACGCGGACGGCAGCGGCTCCGAACTGGTCGTGGCCACCGACCCCCGGCACCCGGGCCGGCCGGTCATCCATGACGACGACGGCCACTGGCGGACCGTCAGCGACGGCAAGGTCCTGCACCGCAGGACCTACCCGGCGGGCTCCGAGGCGCAGCACGGCGGCCTGGCCTCCCGTACCCGGCCGCCGACGGACCCGGCGAAGCTGCGCGCGGAGCTGGGGTGGCTGTACGGCGGGGCGGGCGGCGCCCGTACCGTCTCCCCCCTGCTGCAGGCGCTCTCCTCGTTCCGCGGGGAGTGGACCCCGGGTCCGCGCGAAACGGCCGCCGTCGCACGGATGCTGGCGGATGCCGGGGGCCTGCGTCCGGCCGGTTCGGTCACCGACCGGCTGGGGCGGCGCGGTGAGGCGTATGTGCACGACGGGGCGAGCCTGCGGCAGATGGTGATCCTCGACCCGCGGACCGGCGAACTGCTGGGCCTGGAGGAGACCTTCACCACCGACCAGCCGGACTTCAAGGTGAAGGCGGGCCAGGTGATGTCGTACGAGGCGTGGATGCCGTGACGGGCGGCCCGGGCTCCCGAGTGGCGGGGCGGCGCGGCATGGCCGATCCTTGAGGGGACGCGACGATCCCGTTTCGGCGCGGCGGTGCTGTGTGCCGCCGCGCCGTTTCGCGTACGGCCCGGCGGCGTGGGCCCCGGCCTGTCGAGCCGGACGGCCCTGTCGAGTGACGCATGCCACAAACCAGTGGACGGTTGCAGTCGATCCCCGCGAGATGGATCACAGACGAAGGTCCCTCACCTTGCTCGGCAAAAGGGAGTTTCCCCTGCAAGGAGCGGGTATACGACCGCCTGCGCGGTCATCCGCGCACTGTCCGTGATGAACCGTTCTGCCCCTATGGTCGACCTTTGCCCGCCGCTCGACGGCGGGCCTGCCCGTCGCTGCCATGGCGGGTCATGTCCCGCCACCCGATGGCGGGCGGTTCCTGTAGTCGTCCCAGAGAGCGCAGGCGAGCGAACACGTGCCGACGAAGTCTCCCGTCGCACCCGGCCCCCGTCCCCCCATCGGCAGCAGTGCCGGTGCCGAGTCCCCCGGTCTGCGACCGGACCGGCACGCAGAGCCGCAGCAGTCCTCCCCCGAGGTGACCGTCGTCGACCCCGCGATGGTCAAACGGGCGGTGTCGGCGGCCGCGCTGGGCAACGCGATGGAGTGGTTCGACTTCGGCGTCTACAGCTACATCGCGGTCACTCTCGGGCACGTCTTCTTCCCGTCCGGGAATCCGACCGCGCAGTTGCTGTCGACGTTCGGCGCGTTCGCGGCGGCGTTCCTGGTGCGACCGATCGGCGGCATGGTCTTCGGGCCGCTCGGTGACCGGATCGGCCGCCAGAAGGTGCTGGCGATCACCATGATCATGATGGCGGTGGGCACCTTCGCCATCGGCCTGATCCCGTCGTACGCCACCATCGGCGTCGGCGCGCCCATCCTGCTGCTCGTCGCCCGCCTGGTGCAGGGCTTCTCCACCGGTGGCGAATACGGCGGCGCCTCGACCTTCATCGCCGAGTACGCACCCGACAAGAAGCGCGGATTCCTGGGCAGCTGGCTGGAGTTCGGCACGCTGGCGGGTTACGTCGGCGGCGCCGGCCTGGTCACGTTGATGACGGCCCTGCTGTCCACCGACGACCTCAACTCCTGGGGCTGGCGGATCCCGTTCCTGATCGCCGGCCCGATGGGCATCATCGGCCTCTACCTCCGGATGCGGCTCGAAGAGACCCCGGCCTTCGCCCAGTTGGAGAAGGAGGCGCGGACCAAGGAGAAGGCGCGCCGCGAGGCCGAGAAGCGGATCGGCATCCGCGAGATGGTCTTCGGCCAGTGGCGTTCGATGCTGCTGTGCGTCGGGCTGGTGCTGGTCTTCAACGTCACCGACTACATGCTGCTGTCGTACATGCCGAGCTATCTGACCTCGGAGCTGAAGTACGACGAGACGCACGGTCTGCTGGTCGTGCTCGCGGTGATGGTGCTGATGATGGTGGTCCAGCCGTTCGCGGGCCTGCTCTCCGACCGCTTCGGCCGCCGCCCGGTCATCGCCGCGGGCTGCGCCGGCTTCCTGGTGCTGTCGGTGCCCGCGCTGCTGCTGATCCGGCAGGGGTCGCTGGTCGCCATCGCGCTGGGCATGGCCGCGCTGGGGCTGCTGCTGGTCACCTTCACCTCGTCGATGCCGGCCGCGCTGCCCGCGCTGTTCCCGACCAAGGTGCGCTACGGCTCGCTGTCGATCGGCTTCAACATCTCGGTGTCGCTCTTCGGCGGTACCACGCCGCTGGTGGTCACCGCCCTGATCGGCGCGACCGGCAACACGATGATGCCCGCCTACTACATGATGGCGGCGGCCGTGATCGGTGGCATCGCCGTCTGGCGGATGTCGGAGAGCGCCCGCAAGCCGCTCCCGGGCTCCCCGCCGGCCGTCGAGACCGCGGCCGAGGCCCAGGAGGTCGTACGGGCGGCCCGCTGACCGCACCCTTCCGTTCCTGAGCAGGGCCCGGCCGGAGACCTCCGGCCGGGCCCTCGCCGCATCTCCGGGCCGGTGGTGGCTGAGGCGCGGCGCTCGGGACGGCAGGGTCGGGAACCGGCCACCCCCTCCCCACCGTCTGTGTCGACGCTGCCGGGCGCCGGGTGCCGGCGGCAGCGAGCAGTCTGCCGGGTGAGACGCCCAGGTCAGACACGGTGCGGGAAGAGGGGCGGGGGACGACATGGCTCTGGCGACGGTCCGGCCACGGGCGCGACGGGCGGCGGCGCGGGCCGGCGGACGGCGGCGGGCGCACCGGCAGGCGCTGCTGGTGGTCCTGATGCTGCTGGCCGTCCAGCTGGTGTCGCTGGCCCGCCCGGCGTACGCCTGCGGTTGCGGGGCGATGGTGCACGACCCGAGGACCACCATGGCCGTGGGCCGGGAGACCTCGGTCGTGCGCTGGGACGGGACGACCGAGCAGATCGTGATGAGCCTCCAGGTCAACGGCACCGCCCCCGACGCCGCGTGGATCATGCCCGTACCGCACCGGGCCACGGTGAAACTGGGCGATCCGGCGGTCTTCGACCGGCTCGCCACACTGACCGAACCGGCCGTCGCGCAGCGCCACTACTTCTGGCCGCACGGTGGCGACTGGCCCTTCGGGCAGAACGGGGACGCCGCCGAGGCCCCGCCGCCGTCGGCGGGCAGCCCCGGCGTCGGGGTCGTCGGCCGCGAGCGGCTGGGCCCGTTCGACGTCGCCCGGCTGACCGCCACCGACCCCGGCGCCCTGCGCAACTGGCTGAAAACACACGGTTTCCACCTCCCCGCCCCGCTGGCGAGCGCCCTCCGTCCCTACGTCGCCCACCACTGGGAGTACGTCGCGATCCGCCTGGCCCCCGCCAAACGGCACCGCACGCTCTCCGGCACCCTCGATCCCCTGCAGCTGACCTTCGCCAGCGCCCGGCTCGTCTACCCGATGCGGCTCTCCGCCCTGGCCACGACCCCGCAATCCCTGGGCCTCTACGTCCTCGCACCGCACCGGATGGAACCGCGCAGCACGATCGGCGGCTCCCGCCCCGAGGTCTTCTTCGCAGGCCGCATCCGCCCCGAGGGACCCGTGCAGGACCTCGCCGGCAGCCGCCCGGTCTTCCTCACGGCGTTGGACCAGAGCTTCCCGGAACCGCACCGCATCACCGGCGACCACGAACTGCGCCGCACCGCCCACGACACCCCGTACCGGCGGGTCAGGTACGAGTACGCGCTGCTGACGGTGGCCGGCGTCCCGGCCTGGATCGTGACGGTCGCCGGGACCCTGCTGCTCCTCCAGGCAGCAGCGGCAGCCCTGGCGCTGTCGGTCGCCGCCCGCAGGCGCCGCCGCATGTCCCCCGCCACCGGGTGAGCGCACTGAGCGGGCACCCGGCCGCCCCTTACGCCGCCTTGGCAGTCCCGTACGGCACGATGGGGCCATGAGCATCGTGAAGATCAACGTCCTGACCGTCCCCACCGAACAGCGCGAGGTCCTGGAGAAGCGCTTCGCCTCCCGCGCGGGCACGGTGGACTCCTCGGACGGCTTCGAGTGGTTCGAGCTGCTGCGCCCGGTGGAGGGCACCGACAACTACCTGGTGTACACGCGGTGGCGTGACGAGGAGTCCTTCCAGGCGTGGATGGAGGGGCCCATGAAGGCGGCGCACCAGGGCGGCGGCGACCAGGGCGGCGGCGAGCGACCGAAGCCCGCTGCCAGCGGATCCACCCTGTGGTCGTTCGAGGTCGTCCAGCAAGCAGCTCCCAAGAACGCGTGACCAAGCTGATCGCCACAAGCTGATCGCCGCTTCTCACCTGACCGCCCCGAACTGATCGCCGGGAGAGGGCCGGAACCCGGTGAAGTGACGCGAAGGAAGTGACGCGAACGACCAGGACCTCTTGGTAGCCACTGCGGTGTCGAAAGCCCGCTGCGCCAAGAGGTCCTGTCATGCGTCTCCCGGCGTCACGATCCGGTGGCCGCGCCGACGATGAGGAGGACCAAGAAGATCGCGTAGCCGACGCAGCCGATGATGCCGGTCACCAGCCCCGCTATGGCGAGCCCATCGCCCTTCTGCCCGGTGCGCCGTATCTCGCCGCGCGCTCTGGTGCCCAGGACGATGGCAAGCGGCCCCGTGACGATTCCTATGAAAGGGATGACCAGGGACGCGATTCCGGTAACCATGGATGCCACGGCTTTACCGCTCGTCGGCTGTGGTTGGTATGAATACGGAGCAGCTTGCGCCGGCGGGTACTGCGGCGGGTACTGCTGCTGGGGAGGTCGGTTGCTGCGGGGATCCTGGGGCTGCTGGGTGCTCATGGCGCTTTTTCCTACTTCCGTGAGGACTTTTCCGTCCTTCCCCCCTGCCGAAAACAGATAGGTATGCGCTCTTACGACCGTCTCTCGGGGATACCGGTCGTGCAACTTGATCGCCTGGCCGGTTTTCACCACCGGTCGTCCGGCCCTCAACTGTCCAGCCCTCGACCGCCCGGCCGGCAACCCGTCCCGCCCTCAATTCCGTTGCGGCCGGCCCGGTCCCGGCCGCCACAATGGGCGCCATGAGCGACGCCGCCATCCTCCGCACCGCCACTCCCGCTTCCCCCTCCACTCCCTGGACCATCTCCACGGAGCCGGTCGATTCGCCGGACGCGCGGGCGCTGCTGCGGGAGTACTACACCGAAGTGGCGGACCGTTACTTCACGCTGCACGAGGACCGTCTCTCGACCCCGCAGGAGATCGACGAGGGAGTGGCGGAGTACCCCGTGGCAGATCTCGCGCCGCCGCACGGCGTGCTGTTGGTGGCCCGCCGCGGCGGCGGGCCGGCGGGCTGCGCCGGCGTACGGCTGCTGGACGCGCGCACGGCCGAGCTCAAGCAGATGTTCGTCCGGCCCGCCGCGCGCGGCCTGGGTGGCGGTGGCGGGCTGCTCATGGCCGCCGAGGCGGCCGCGGCCCGGCTGGGTGCGGAGCGGATCCGGCTGGACACCCGCCTGGACCTGACGGAGGCCATCGCGCTCTACCGGCGGCACGGTTTCGTCGAGATCGCTCCGTACCACGACGACATCTACGCGGAGATCTTCTTCGAGAAGCGCCTCTAGCGGCTCACCGCGCACGATCCGGTGGCCGGGGCGGCCGTGGGGAGGCGGCGGGGCGCGGCACCGGCTGCCGGGCGTGGCCGACGTGCGGCTCCTCCGCGTCCGAGCCGCACAGCTCCGCCGTCAACTCCCGTACCAGCTCGGTGAGGTCGGTGGGCCGGTCCTTGGTCCACCAGTCACCCAGCATCTCGGCCAGCGACTCCTGGCGGGCCGCCGACAGCCGCTCGGTGACCTCCCGCCCCCGGTCGGTCAGCAGCATCAACAGCCCGTCGCGGGTGGCCAGTCCGCGTTCCTCGACCTGGCGGACGCTCTCGGCGAGCACGCCGAGCGGGACGGTGGTGCGTTCGGCGAGCAGCCCCGGTTCGACCGATCCGTAGCGGTGGATCCGCAGGAGCAGCCAGCTGGCGGCCGGTTTGAGGTCGAGGCCGGCCCGCTCGGTGATCTTCTCGTAGATGTGCTTGCGCCCTTCCATGCTGCCGAGTTTGGACAGCGCACGGGCGCACTCGTCGCGGGACGACCGCTCGACGGGGTTGGACGACAGCACCTCGGTGGTGTCCGGGGCGGTCACGCTGCCGCGCAGCGGCTCCTCCTTGAGGAACCAGGCCAGCACGAACGCCACGAAGACGACCGGCACGGCGTAGAGGAAGACGTCGGTGATGGAGTTCGCGTAGGCGTGCAGCACGCCGGCCGCCTGCCGGGCCGGCAGCCGGGCGACGGCGCGCGGGTCCTGGGCGATCTTCGCGGGGTCGACGCCGGGCGGCAGTTGCTGCCCGGCCAGTGCGGCCGCGATCCGCGGTCCGAGCTTGTTGGCGAAGATCGTGCCGAAGAGGGAGACGCCGAACGAGGCGCCGATGGAGCGGAAGAACGTCGCGCCCGATGTGGCGACGCCGAGGTCCTGATAGGCGACGGCGTTCTGCACGATGAGCACCAGCACCTGCATGACCAGGCCGAGTCCGAAGCCGAAGACGAAGAAGTAGCCGCTCATCTCGGCGACGCCGCTGGACGGGTCGAGCCGGTGCAGCAGCAGGAGTCCGAGCATCACCACGGCGGTGCCGGCGATCGGGAAGACCTTGTAGTGACCGGTGCGGCTGACGATCTGGCCGGACGCGGTGGACGAGAGCAGCATGCCGAACACCATCGGCAGCATGTGCACACCGGACAGCGTCGGTGACACCCCCTGGACGATCTGCAGGAACGTCGGCAGGAACGTCATCGATCCGAACATCGCGAAGCCGATGACGAAGCCGATGACGGCGGTGAGCGAGAAGGTGCGCAGCCGGAACAGGCGCAGCGGAATGACGGGTTCGGCGGCCCGGCGCTCGATGAGGACGAAGGCCACCAGGAGGACGACGCCCAGCACGCCGAAGCCGATGATCTGCCAGGAGAACCATGGGTAGCTGACGCCGCCGAGCGAGGTCATCAGCACGAAGCAGGCGGCGACCGCGGCGATGGTGACGGTGCCGAGGTAGTCGATCCGGTGCGGGGTGCGGTCGCTCGGGATGTGCAGGACGGCGGCGATCACGGCGAGCGCGACGATCCCGATGGGGACGTTGATGTAGAACACCCAGCGCCAGCTGAGGTGGTCCACGAACAGCCCGCCGAGCAGCGGTCCGAGGACGCTCGTGGCGCCGAAGACCGCGCCGAACAGTCCTTGGTACTTACCGCGTTCGCGGGGCGGCACGATGTCGCCGACGATCGCCATCGACAGCACGATCAGACCGCCGCCGCCCAGGCCCTGGACGGCCCGGAACGCGATCAGCTCGCCCATGTTCTGCGCGATGCCGCACAGCACCGAGCCGATCAGGAAGATCACGATGGCGGCCTGGAACAGCTTCTTGCGTCCGTATTGGTCACCGAGCTTGCCCCAGAGGGGCGTCGCTGCCGTAGAGGCCAGCAGGTAGGCGGTGACCACCCAGGAGAGGTGGTCGAGACCGCCGAGTTCGCTGACGATCGTGGGCAGCGCGGTGGCGACGATGGTCTGGTCGAGCGCCGCGATGAGCAGGCCGAGCAGCAGCGCGCCGATCGCGACGAGAACCGTCCGCTGCGACCGGCGCTCCCCCGGGACGGCAGGGGCGCTGGTGTCCGGCGCCATGTGCGTCTCCTTCGTTGCGGGTACGGCGGGTTCGGGTCCGGGTGCCCGCGTTCCGGGCTTCCAGACGTCTTCCGTCGCGTTCCATGGTGGGCGGTTCCGGCCGATATGGCCCGCCGAGCGGTGATCGGCGGGCCTCGTCGGCCGGCGGACACCTCGGGTATGCCGGGCGGATGTCCGCGAGCACCTGCGCGGGCGCGGCGGCGTCTGGATAATCGCTGCCTGTTCGGGCCTCCAGGGAGGAGCGCACTCGTGACGGCATTACGGACCTGCCCGCACTGCTCGGCCCCCGTACGGAGCAACGGCCGGCCCACGTGCCTGTGTGCGGCGGCCGATGCGGAGGACTTCGATCCGCTGCGCGTACGGCCGTACGTGTCCTTGCCGGAGGAGGAGCCGCCCGACGGGACGCGGACCGCCCACGGGCCGGAGGCCGACGCCGGGAGGGAGCCCCACTACGGTGCGGGCCCGCCGGCCAGGGGGACGGCGGACGCGTGGGAGGACTTACCGGGGGTCGACGCCGCCGTGCACATAGCGAACGGCCCGCCGCCCCTCCCCGCCGCCTCCGCCGCGGAGCCCTTGGTGCCCCGAGCGCGCCGCCCGGCCGGACCGACCTCGCGGACGTACCGCTCCGGCCCCGCCACTCCGCCCCCGCCCGATCCCCCGCCGTCCGCGCTCCCACCGCCCGCTCGCCCGTCCCACCGCCGGCGCGCACTGCCCGCCGCACTGGTCGCGGCCGGCGCGGCGGTGGCCGCCACCGCGGTCCTGATCAGCACCGATGCGCTGTCCGCCGGCACACAGGACCGCGCCGCGCCACCCGACCGCGGCACCGTCTCCCCCACCGCTGCCTTCCCCACCGGCGGGGCCCCTTCCGCCACCCGGAACGCCCCCTCTCCACCCCCGTCCCCCCCTCGCTCGCCCTCCTCCGGTGCCACCGGCACCGTCACCCCCCAGGCCACCGTGCAGCTCTCCCGTACGGCCGTGCCGCCGCCGCCCGCGCCCACCAGGGCCTCCGGCAGCGTCACCGACTCCCCCGGTGGCGACGACCCCAGCCCCGCCCCCACCGGGCCGATCGTGCTGCGCGAGGGTTCCGGCGGACCGGAGGTGACCGAGCTCCAGGAGCGGCTGCGCCAGCTCGACCTCTATCTGGGCGCCGGGGACGGCTGGTACGACGCGGACGTACGGGACGCCGTCTCGCGCTACCAGCGGGCCTACCGCGTCACCGGCGACCCGGACGGCGTCTACGGCCCGCGCACCCGGCAATCACTGGAGGCCCGCACCCGGAAGCCGTAGGGAGTCCGCACCCGGAAGCCGTAGGGAGCCGGGTGGCCGGCGGGGCCGGGCCGACCACCCCCGGTTGTCGCGCCGCTCCGCATTTTGTATCGTGAGAAAACAAAGTGGTTCCGCCCGCACTCCCTGACCGGCGGGCGGAGCCGCTTGACCTCCCTGCGCTCGTACGGTTCCGCGCCGCCCGAGCACCCGTAGCGCCCAGGAGCCCCCGCCGATGACGGCAACCACCACGCTCACCGCCCGCGCCCTGCTGCTCGACATGGACAGCACGCTCGTGAACTCCGAGGCCGTCGTGGAGCGCTGCTGGCGCCGCTGGGCGGCCGAGCAGGGGCTGGGCGCGGACGAGGTCCTCGCGGTCGTCCACGGCCGCCAGGGTTGGGCCACGATGGCCGCACTGCTCCCGGACCGCCCGATGGAACTCAACCTGGCGGACAACCGCCGGATGCTGGCGCAGGAGACCGCCGACATGGACGGCGTGGTACCGGTCCCCGGCGCGCCCGCCTTCCTGGCCGCCCTCGCGGACCTGCCGCACGCCCTGGTGACCTCCGCGGACGTCCCGCTCTCGGACGCGCGGATGGCGGCGGCCGGGCTGCCGATGCCCGCCGTACGGATCACCGCGGAGAACGTGAGCGCCAGCAAGCCGGACCCGGAGGGCTTCCTCAAGGGCGCCGCCGAACTGGGCTTCGCCCCCGAGGACTGCCTGGTCTTCGAGGACTCCGAGGCGGGCATAGAGGCGGGCCGTGCGGCCGGCATGCGGGTGATCGGCGTCGGCGACCGCGCGGCGGCGTACGCTCCCACCGCCCACGTCCGCGACCTCACTCAGCTCCGCGTCGAGGCGCTGCCGGACGGCGGGATCGCGGTCCACGTCGAGGGCTGAGGCCCCCCGCCTCCGGGCGGAGGGCTCGGGTCACGCTTGGCCACGCCCCCACCCGGCCCACGCTTGGCCACGCCCCGCCCCGGCCCGCGGACCTCAGCCCGCCAGCGCCTCGTACAAGCTGAACGCCGCCAGCAGGGCCATCACACCCGCTGCGATCTTCGTGATGAGCCTGAGCGGGACGTGCTTCATGAGCGTGCGGCCGCCCAGGATGCCGAGCCCGGCCACCGCCCACAGGCCCAGCACCGCGCCCACGCCGACCGACAGCGGGTCGTCGTAACGGGCCGCGAGGTTGGCCGTCATGATCTGGGTGAGGTCACCGAACTCGGCCACCAGGATCATCATGAAGCCCGCCCCGGAGACCTTCCAGAAGCTCTGGTCGGCGGGCTTGGCCACGTCTTCCTCGTCCTCGTCCTTCTTGAAGAGCAGCACCGCCGCGCCCACCAGGAAGAGCACCCCGACCACGCCCTGGACGACGCGGTGCGGGAGCAGGGTGAGCACGCTGCCCGCCGCGATCGCGAGCGCGACGTGCAGCAGGAAGGCGGCGGCGACCCCCGCGAAGACGTACGAGGCGCGGTAACGGGTGCCGAGCATCAGTCCGGCGAGGGCGGTCTTGTCGGGCAGTTCGGCGAGGAAGATGACGCCGAAGACGACGGCGGCGACGGTCAGGCTGAACACGGGGTGGAATACCTCGATCGGTTGGGCCGCACCATAAGGGGCCCGGGAGAGGGGTCGCTTCGGCACGGCAGCGTCGGACACTGCGGCCGAAGGTCTCGCTGGCGCGCTGCGTACCGCCTTGCGGTGTCCGCATCGCGCTCCGGGCGCCGGCCCCCCACGAGGGAGGGCAGTATGTCGACGGTCCGGCGGAGAGCTACTCCCCTTCTGCTGTCCTCAAGGGTACGCGGTGCAGCAGTCCGCGCGCGACCAGCTCCAGCACCACCGCACAGGCCGCCACCTGCACCGCCAGCAGGGCGATGAGCACGAACAGCTGCACCGCGCCCGCCTGTACGGGCGAGGCGCCGCCCAGCAGCATGCCGACGAACGCCCCGGGAAGTGTGACCAGCCCCACGGTCCGGGTCTGGTCGAGCCCTGGCAGCAGCGCGTCCGACGCGGCCGGGCGGGCGACCTCCATCCGCGCGTCGCGATCCAGCAGCCCCAGCGCGAGCCCCGCCTCGAACTCGCCCCGCCGGGTCTCCAGCTCGTCCAGCGCCCGCCGCCCGCCCAACACGGTCGCGGTCAGCGCACCGCCGATGAGGATCCCGGTGACGGGGATGAGGCTGAGGCCCCGCGGCGGCACCAGACCGGTCGCCAGCAGCAGCCCGACGACCGGGACCACCCCGGTGGCGATCGGCACGGCGGCCCACCACCAGGTGCGGTTCTGGGTGATCCGCCGGCCCGCGGTCCGTACCGCGACCGCAAACATCAGCACCAGGAAGCACAGCAGCCACGGAAGTGCGCCCACCACCCAGCCGATGAGGTAGGAGACCGCGGCGAGTTGCGCGGCCGCCCGTAGTCCGGCGACCGCGATGGCCCGGCCATGGCCCAGATGCGTCAGGCCGGCGACGGCCACGGCGGCGACCAGGAGGACGGCGAGGACGACCCCGAGGGTGGTATTGACCGGCAGCAGCACGCGCTCACTGTAGGGCGGACGACAGCGGACGCAGGCACTTCGGCCGGCGCAGACACCTCAGCGGGCCAATCGGAGTGGCGCCATCCACGCCAACCGGAGTGCCGTCACGCACTTATGGCGGGCCGTCAGCTCTTGATCTGTCGTGAGCATGTCGTCACTCTGTTACCTGGTGCCCACCCCACGGCAACCCCACCTCACCACCATGGGCCCGCACCGCAGTCAACCACCCCCCACTCCAAGGGAGTTCCGATGGCAAAGACCGTGTCGAAGGTCTACGCGCGTCGAATGTCCATCGCCGCGGGTTCGACCGCGGCGCTGTTCGGCACGCTGGTGCTGAGCGGACAGTCCGCCCAGGCCGCGCCGCCCAGCCCGCCGAGCGCGGCCACCGCCCGTACGTACCTCACCCAGATCAAGCAGCAGCCCGAGGGGCCGCAGGACGGCTACAGCCGCGCCAAGTTCCCGCACTGGATCGACCAGGGCAAGAGCTGCAACACCCGTGAGGTGGTGCTCAAGCGCGACGGCAAGAACGTGCACCAGGACGGCAGCTGTGCGGCCGTGAGCGGCACCTGGGTCTCGCCCTACGACGGTGCGACCTGGACCAAGGCGTCCGACATCGACATCGACCACGTCGTCCCGCTGTCGGAAGCCTGGAAGTCGGGCGCCGCGAAGTGGACCACCGCCCGCCGCCAGGCACTCGCCAACGACCTGACGCACTCCCAGCTGATCGCGGTCACCGACAACGTCAATCAGGAGAAGGGCGACAAGGACCCGGCGAAGTGGCTGCCGCCGAAGGCGTCGTACCGCTGCCAGTACGCCCGGATGTGGGTCTGGGTGAAGCACGAGTACGGCATGACCGCCGACGCCGCGGAGAAGGCCGCCCTGAAGAAGATCCTGGACCGCTGCTGAGGGTCCCCGGGGACACCCCTGGACGGCCGCCGCCGCCCGCCGACCGGACACCCGGTCGGCGGGCGCTCTCGGTGGGCGTTCCCGGCGAATCCGGGCGACCTGCCCGGCGGCCGGTCGCCGCCCTGCGGTACCGGTGTGATTCTCAGCGCACCCGGGTGCCGCGGCGGCGCCGCGGGCGGTGATGATGGGGCGCACCTCGTCGCCCGCACGCTCGGGCGGCCGCGCCCGCGCGCCGGCCGTCCACCGCCCCAGGGAGAGCCCCTCTTGGCCGCCGACCACCTCGCCGACCGCCGCCCCCGCCCCGTCGCCGCCCTCGCCGTCGTCGGTGCGGGGCCGCGCGGGACGAGCGTGCTGGAGCGGATCTGCGCCTCGGCCGCCGAACTGGCCCCGAGCACCCGGCTGACCGTTCACGTGGTCGATCCCGCCCCGCCCGGCGCCGGCCAGGTATGGCGCACCGCCCAGCCGCCCGAGCTCCTGATGAACACCGTCGCCTCCCAGGTCACGCTCTTCACCGACGACAGCGTCGAGTGCGCCGGCCCGATACGCACCGGTCCGAGCCTGTACGCCTGGGAGGGGTGCGAGGTCGGACCCGACGACTATCCGGGGCGCGCGCTGTACGGGCGCTATCTGGAGTGGGTCTTCCGCCGTACGGTGCGCACCGCCTCGGAGGAGGTGACCGTCGACGTCCACCGGGCCCGCGCGGTACGGCTGACCGAGGCCCCCGACGGATCGCAGTCGCTCACCCTGGACGACGGCCGGACCCTGCACGGCCTGGGCGCCGTGATCCTCGCCCAGGGCCATCTGCCCACCCGCCCCGGGCCCGAGGAGCAGCGGCTGGCCACGTACGCCGCCGGACACGGCCTGCGCTATCTGCCGCCCGCCAACCCGGCCGACCTCGCCGCCGACCTGGAGGCGCTGGCGCCCGGCCGCCCGGTGATCCTGCGCGGTCTGGGCCTCAACTTCTTCGACCACATGGCGCTGCTGACGACGGCCCGCGGCGGCAGGTTCGTGCCCGGCGCGGACGGCCGGCTGCGGTATCTGCCGTCCGGACGCGAGCCGCGGCTGTATGCGGGGTCCCGGCGCGGCGTTCCGTACCACGCGCGCGGCGACAACGCGAAGGGCGCGCACGGCCGCCATCTGCCGCTGCTCCTGACGCCGGACGTGATCGCCGCCTTCCGCAAGCGCGCGGACTCCGGCGACCTGCCCGACTTCCTGACGGAGGTCTGGCCCCTGGTGGCGAAGGAAGTGGAGACCGTCTACTACGAGGCGCTGCTGACCCGACGCGAGGCGACGGCCCCGCGCCGGGCCACGCGTTCCGGCGGCTCCCACGACTCCGGCGACTCCGTCCCTTCCCGGAGGCACCCCGAGGACCCCGCCCCCACCCGGTACCGCTTCCGCGAGCGCTTCCTCGGTACGGCGCACCGTGGCGCCGAAGAGGCCGCCGTATTGGACGCGTTCGGCATCGCGCCCGCCGACCGCTGGGACTGGGACCGGATTTCCCGGCCGCACACGGAGCACGGTTTCGCCGACCGCGCCGCCTTCCGGGAGTGGCTGCTGGACCATCTGCGGGAGGACATCGCGCAGGCCCGGCAGAACAACGTCTCCGGCCCCGTCAAGGCGGCCCTCGACGTCCTGCGGGACCTGCGCAACGAACTGCGGCAGATCGTCGACCACGGCGGCCTGGCCGGCGCCTCCCGGCGCGATCACCTGGACCGCTGGTACACCCCGCTCAACGCCTTCCTGTCCATCGGGCCGCCGCGCCGCCGGATAGCGGAGATGGCGGCCCTCATCGAGGCGGGCGTGCTGGAGGTGGTCGGCCCCAGGATGGCGGTCCGGACGGGCGCCGCCGACGGGCGCGGGCCCGGTTTCACGGCCGCTTCCCCGGACGTCCCCGGGTCGGAGGTGACGGCGACGACGCTGATCGAGGCCCGGCTGCCGGAGCCCGACCTGCGGCGTACCGGGGACGCGCTGCTGTCCCGGCTCCTGGCCGACGGCGACTGCCGGCCGCACACCGTGGACGGCTACGAGACCGGCGGTCTGGACGTGACGCCGAGCCCGTACCACCTCGTCGAGGCGGACGGGCGGCCCCATCCGCGGCGGTTCGCGGTCGGGGTGCCGACGGAGGGCGTGCACTGGGTGACCGCCGCGGGGGCGCGCCCGGGGGTGGGTTCGGTGACGCTGGCCGATACGGACGCGGTGGCCCGGGCCGCGCTCAGGGCCGCGCTGACCAGCCCGGAGACGACTGGGGCGAACCAAAGATCACGTTTGACCAAAGGTTGAACTTGCAAGTACTGGTTAGGTCCCCCTAACCTATGCTCCGCGGTTCCCATCGTCCCCAGAAACCGTAGGAGCTCCCCACATGTCAGCACCGCTGAACTCGTTCACCCAGAGAGCGACGCCGCACGTGCTCGCACTCTTCCGCGTCGTCGTCGGCCTGCTCTTCGCCTGCCACGGCGCCTCCTCGCTCTTCGGCGTCCTGGGCGGCGCGATGGGCCAGGGCGGCACCGTCCCCACCGGCGCCTGGCCCGGCTGGTACGCCGCCGTGATCCAGCTGGCCGGCGGCATCCTGGTGCTGTTCGGCCTGGGCACCCGCGCCGCGGCGCTGATCAGCTCCGGTTCGATGGCGTACGCGTACTTCTCCGTCCACCAGGGCAGCGCGCTGTGGCCGATACAGAACGGCGGTGAGGCGTCGGCGATGTTCTGCTGGGCCTTCCTGCTGATCTTCTTCACCGGCCCCGGCACCTGGGCACTCGACCGGGTCTTCTTCGGCGACCGCGACCAGGAGCCGGCCCCGGCCTCCCAGGGGGATCCCACCGCCGCCTGATGCCCCCCGGGGCAACTGCTGCGCCTGCTTCCACGGCCCGTACGGCACCTCCGCCGTACGGGCCGCGGCGTGTTCACACGTACGGGCCGCGGCGTATCACGCCCCGCGGCCGGGGGCCGGACCTACCGGCTGAAATGGCCAGGCGTACGCTGTATGGCCGTAAAGCCGCCCCTGCCGCACCGAGCGACGTCGCGGCGGGGTTCGGACCGGGAGAAGGACGTTGTTGGAAAGCCTGGGGGCCCTCAGCGGCACCCCTTGGTTGTACGTGATCGTCAGTCTTTCGATCCTGCTCGATGTGTTCGTCCCGATCCTGCCGAGTGGCGTCCTGGTGATCGCCGCGGCCACTACGGCCGCCGGCACCACGGCCGCGCGGACCACCACCGCCGGCGACGCGGTGAAGATGGCCTCGTCCGTCCACGGTGGCAGCCACCTCGCCGCGGTCATCTCCCTGGTGGTCTGCGCGGCCACCGCGTCGGTACTGGGCGACATGGTCGCCTACCGGCTCGCCTGGCGCGGCGGCGACCGCTTCGACCGCGCCATCAGCCGCTCGCGGCGCCTCACCGCCGCGCAGGAACGCCTCGGCGCGGCGCTGACCCGCGGCGGTGGCGGCCTCGTCGTACTGGCCCGCTTCGCCCCGGCCGGACGGTCCGTGGTCAGCCTCGGTGCCGGCGTCGCGCACCGTACGGTCCGCGAGTTCCTCCCCTGGTCCGCACTGGCCGGGCTGGCCTGGGCGGCGTACAGCGTGAGCCTCGGCTACTTCGGCGGCCACTGGCTCGGCACGTCCTGGATGAGCACCGCACTCTCGGTCGTCGCCCTCTTCGCCGCCGGATCGGCCGCCGCCTATCTGGTGCGCCGCCCGCAACGCCACCCCGCCCACTGAGGCGGGGCGCGGCGAGGACGGCGGCCGGGCCCCGGGGCGGGGGCCGGCCGGCCGCATCCCGCCCGCCCCGGCGGACATCTCCTGGCACGTTGTCAGACCCTGCTGCGACGATGAAGGACATGACCAGCAGCACCGACGACGCACCCGAGCCGGCCGCCGCGGCGGGCCCGTCCCCCGCGGCCCGGTCCGCCTGGCACGCCCGCCCGGAAACCGCCGAGGACATACCGGGCGTCCGCCGGATCAACCTCGCGGCCTTCGAGACGGCCGAGGAGGCGGACCTCGTCGATGCCCTGCGCCGTGACCCGTCGGCCTGGCTGCCCGGACTCTCGTACGTCGCCGACGCCCCGGACGGCACCCCGGCCGCCCATGCCCTGCTGACCCGCTGCCATGTCGACGACGTACCCGCCGTCGCGCTCGCCCCCTGCGCTGTGCTGCCCGCGCACCAGAAGTCCGGGGCGGGCAGTGCCGTGATCCGGGCACTCCTCGATGCGGCGCGTGCGGCCGACGAGCGCACCGCGATCGTGCTCGGCCACCCGCCGTATTACCCACGCTTCGGCTTCGCCCCGGCCGCGAGCCGGTTCGGCATCCTCCCCCCACAGCCCTGGCCGGACGGGGCCTTCCTCGCGCTCTCCCTGGACGGCTCCCTGCCCCCACGCGGCACGGTCCGCTACGCCGCCCCCTTCGGCATCGACTGACCGAGGCGGCACCGATACGGAGTAGAGTCGAGCGTCACAGCCCACCCAACCGCCACCTGCGTAAGCGGCCACGTCAGCACGGCCGTCCTCCGCGGGCGGGGCAGGCAGCGCCCGTCGGCGCCCCACGGGCCGGGTCCGAACCACACACGCGAGGCACATTCGGTGAACCAACCGCCGGTCGTCCATTGGACCGAGGCCGACCAGCCCCGTTCCGCCCGTTGGCACTCCGAGAACGGCTCCCCGCCACCCCGCCGCATCGTCATCGCCGACGACCGGACCCGGGCCAACGACGCCTACAAACTCGCCTGCGAGGGCACCGCCCTGCTGTGGCGCGGCGACTTCCACAACGCCCGCCAGCTCCTGACGGCAATGGCCCACCGCATCGACCGCCGCCCCCGCAAACCGCTGCCCGCCGATGCCACCCAGGCGTTCCATGTGCACCGCGCCGCGCAGAACCACCGCGCCCGCATCCTGGGCATGCTGCTGATCCCCCTCGATGCGTCGTACGCCGTCCCGCTGCACCGCGCCCCCGACGTCCGCGAGGCCTGCACCAGGGCCTACGGGCCCCCTGCACAGGAGCCCACGCCGGGTGGGGTCACGGAAACGGCCACGGCCGCGGACGGCACCCCCGCCACCTCCCTCGTCTCGCTCCGCGAACTCCTCGCCCTGATCGGCGCCAACGAATGGCGCAAGAAGGGCGTGGAGATCCCGGCGCTCGGCGGCGACCGCATCCATCCCCACTACGGCGTCTTCTCCCCGGCCCGCGGCGAATACATCGACCTGGTCGCCGAGGCTCCCCTCCCCTCCCAGGACCTGGCGTTCGACATCGGTACCGGCACCGGCGTACTGGCCTCGGTCCTCGCCCGGCGCGGCGTACGCCGGGTCGTGGCCACGGACCAGGACCCCCGTGCGCTGGCCTGCGCCCGCGAGAACACCGAGCGGCTGGGCGTCGCCGACCGGGTGGAGGTGGTCGAGGCCGACCTTTTCCCGTCCGGCCGCGCCCCACTGATCGTCTGCAACCCCCCGTGGGTGCCCGCGAAACCGACGTCCCCCGTGGAGCACGCGGTCTACGACCCCGGCAACCGCATGCTGCACGGCTTCCTCAACGGCCTCGCCGACCACCTCACCGAGACCGGCGAAGGCTGGCTGATCCTCTCCGACCTCGCGGAACACCTCGGCCTGCGCCCGCGCACCGAACTCCTCGACACCATCGCGCAAGCGGGCCTCACCGTCCTCGGCCGCCTCGACATCGCCCCACGGCACCCCCGCGCCCGTGACACCTCGGACCCGCTCCACGTGGCCCGCATGGCCGAAGTGACGTCCCTTTGGCGCCTGGGCCTCGCCCACCGCGCGGCGCCCGCAGACACGCCGTAACCCGCAGCGCTCCGGCAGCAGGGGAGGGACAAGCGCATCGCACACGCGGTACCACTCCCGCCCCTGCCGCCCCTGCTGCTCCCCCTGCTCCTGCTATTCCTCCTGCTCCTGCTCCTGCTCCTGCTGCCGCGCCCCTACGGCTCCCGCAGCCCCGCACAAGCGGTGCGCACATAACGGCGCCAGTCCCCCGCGTCGTTACGGATCACCGCCGCCAGCCCGCACACGATCATCACCACATCGCCGACCTCGGCGTCCGCGCGCACCGTGCCCTCTTCCTTCCCCCGGGCGAGCAGCTGGCCGGCGACCGCCTCGGCCTGCGCCCGCCCCTCCCCCGTCGGCTCGGTGGATCCGAACGCCGCCTCGATGGACGCCGACAGCCCTCGTTCCGCGTCGAGCACCTCCCCGATGTGCTCGACGAAAGCGACCAGCCCCTCCGCCGCCGTCGCCCTCGCCAGACAGCGGCCGCGCCCGAACTCCACGATCTCCGCCTGCCGTTGCTCCCCCACGGCGGCGATCAGGGCGGCCCGGCTGGGGAAGTGCCGGTAGACCGTGCCGATGCCCACCCCTGCCGCCCGCGCGACCTCCGGCATCTGCGCCTCGTCACCGCGCGCACGGAACACCTCCCGCGCGGCTTCGAGGACACGGGCGCGGTTGCGTTCGGCATCCGCACGCGGCCTGCGCTGAGGAGTCGAGGACGCCGAAGAGCCCGAAGCATCCGAAGGGCCCGTAGAGGACGGGGAGGAGGGGGCGGACAAGGGGGACGAAGGAGACGAGGAAGCCGAAGAGGAGGAGGAGCGTGCCACACGCCGATGCTACTGCTACGCTCCCAATACGGAATCGGATTCCGGTTCATCTTCCGGTGTACCTTCCTTCGATGAAAGGACCAGCGACCCCCATGGCTCCCTCCACCCCCGCCCCCGCACCAGACCCCTCCCTCTCCCCCTCCACCGCCCGCTTCTTCGCCCTCCGGCCCGGCGACCGACGGCCAGGACGCGTCCCGCTACCGCCCGGCCTCGCCGTCAAGGCCCGCACCAGCGACACCGAGGGCCGGCTCGCCATCCTGGAGAACCAGCTCCACGTGGACATCCCGCCCCACGTCCACCACCAGGCCGATGAGTTCGTCTACGTACTGGAGGGCGAGATGGAGGTCGACTTCGACGGGGCCACCCATCGCCTGACCCCTGGCATGTGCGTGCTGCTGCCGCACGGCGTACCGCACGCGCTGCGCAACGCCTCCCAGCCGCCCGCCCGCTGCCTGCAGATCTCCTCGCCGGGCGGCTGGGACACCTTCATGGAGGACATGTTCGAGGCCGGCCCGGTCGCCATGAAGGACGGCCGTCCCGACCTCGACCGCCTCAACCGCATCGGCGCGAAACACGGCATGGAGTACCGGACCTGACGGCTCCGGCCAGAGAGGCGCCCGCCCCTCCCGTCAGGCACCATGGGCGCACCATGGACCTCCAGCACCTCCTGTCCCGCGCCCACCGACTCGCCGGTTCCGCGCGCCCCACCGAGCGCCGGCTGCTGGGCATCACCGGCCCGCCCGGTGCCGGTAAGTCCACCCTCGCCGCCCACTTGGTGGCGGGGCTGGCCGGCCAGGCGGCGCTGGTCCCGATGGACGGTTTCCATCTCGCCGAGGCGGAGTTGCACCGCCTCGGCCGTACGGAACGCAAGGGCGCACCCGACACCTTCGACCCGGCCGGATACGCCGCGCTGCTGAGCCGCCTGCGCTCCCCCGAGCCGGACACCGCCGTCTACGCCCCCGCCTTCGACCGCCGCATCGAGGAACCGGTCGCGGGCAGCATTCCCGTGGCGCCTCACATCCCCCTCATCGTCACCGAGGGCAACTACCTCCTCCTCGACTCAGGCCCCTGGGCGCGGGTGCACGAGCTGCTCGACGAGGTCTGGTACGTGGAGCTGGACACCGAGGAGCGGATCCGGCGGCTGGTCGACCGTCACGAGCGTTTCGGCCGCGCCCGCGCCGACGCCGAGCGCTTCGTGCACGCCTCGGACGAGGCCAACGCCCGCGTAGTGGCGGCGACCCGGCGCCGCGCCGACCTGGTCATCACCTTCACCCCCGAGGAAGCCCCGCCCCCAGAGACCGACTGACACCCCTCCCTGCCCTACCCGCCATCAGCCTCGCCCTGACCCCGGCCCACCAGGCCGAGCAAGGACAACGCGCCCCACCCCACGGACACCGCCACCGCCTTCCGCCTCCGGTCGCGGTCCAGCAACGTCAGACCGAGCAGGACGGCGTCCCCGAGGTCCGCCGCAATCCGGACGTACGCGGCGGTACGCAGCGCCGGGCCCTCGGGCGCCAGCGCCAGCGCCAGCCCACTCGCCGCATCCCGCCAGGCCAGCGGACGCAACGAGATCCGGGTCGCCGGCGCGACCCGCCCCTCCTCGTCGACCAGCCCCGAAGGCCGGGCCAACAGATCAGGGACAACCGACACCGCCACCCCATAGACGGCGGTGGTCACCCCCACCACCCTCAGCAGCCTCACCCGCACGACCAACTCCCTCCTGCCTCAAGCCCCTTCAAGCCCCTTCGACACTCCCGCAAGCCCAGCCTCTCCGCATCCACACCCCTTTCCAAAGGACATCAGCGATGTCATCATGACATCATGAGTGTCATTGAGAGGGATCGACGCAACGCTGACGATGCCGATGACGACGCCGGCGACTTCGCGCGGGCGACCCCCACCGAAGAATTGCTGTACGGCGTCATCCGCCGCCTGTGGCCACTGCACCGCACGGTCGTCCGCGCGGTGGAGCGCGAGCTCGCCGGCACGGGCCTGACCGCAGGCGAACACGCCCTGCTGGACGCACTGCGCACCGAAGGCCCGCGCACGGTGCCGCAGTTGGCGCGCACCATGGGGCTCGACAGGCAGCCGGTCCAGCGCTGGGTGAATCACGCCGCCGAGCTGGGCCTGGTCGTCACGGCCCCCAACCCCGCGCACCGCCGCTCGTCCTTGATCGAGCTCACCGCAGAAGGCACGAAGGTGATACGCGGCATCCAGGACTTCGAAGCCACGGAACTACGGCAGCGCCTGGCCGACCTTCCCGCCGCAGACGTCCACACCGCACTGCACGTGCTCGACCGGATCGGCGAGGAATTCCACCACCTGGCGTCCACCCCCTCCGCCCCCGCAACGCCCTCCGATACCCACCGCACCTCAGCCCGTCGCGACAGTCCGGGCATTCGCGAGACAGGTGATATCAAGGATGATCCGGACACCCTCGGCGGCCGCCGTGCCCCACGTAAAGGACGGTCGTGACATGACCCAGCCCCTCACCGACTGGTCCGAGATCGACAACGGGATCGTGCCGGTCGAGGACGGCGAGCTGTTCTACGAGACGGCCGGCTCGGGACCCGCGGTGGTGCTGCTGCACGGCGGCATGCTCGACCAGCACATGTGGGACGAGCAGTTCAGCTGGCTGGTGAACTCCGGCTTGCGCGCGATCCGCTACGACTCACGGGGCCACGGCCTGTCGTCCACGGTCACCGGGGACTACGCCAACCACGACGACCTGATCACCCTGCTCGACGCCCTCGACGTACCCCGTGCCGTCCTCGTCGGCCTCTCCCATGGCTCACGGGTCGCGTTGGACACCGCCATAGCCCACCCCGACCGGGTCGCGGCCCTCGCACTCGCCTCCCCGGGGATCAGCGGCCGCGCCTTCACCGATCCCTTCGTCCTGGCGCACATCAAGGAGCAGGTGGCCGCGATCGGCGCACCGGACGGCGCGGAGCGCTATGTCGAGCACTTCCTCCGGATGTGGGTGGACGGCCCCCATCGGCAACCCTCCGCCGTCCACCCGGGTTTCCGCGAGCGGATGCGCGCCTCGGCCGAGGCCAACGTCATGGTCCACGCCGACGGCGCGGGCGCCGGCATCCCCCTCGAAGTCGGGGCCATCAACCGCTTGGGCGAGATCCAGGTCCCCACGATCGTCCTCGACGGCGACCTCGACAGCACGGACATCGCCGCCAACGCCCATGCAATAGCGCTGACCGTCCCCGGCGCCCGAAGAATCCGCATACCCGGCGCCGGCCACATGGTGAACCTGGAGAACACCCCCCTCTTCGACCAGGAACTCCACACCTTCCTCTCGACCTTGAACTACTCCCCCTTGGGCCACTAGCCGCGACCGCCCAGGAGCCCGGAAAGGTCAAGCGGTTCGCCGAGAAGCACGACCCGGTCGGCGAGGTACTGGCGAGAGCCGAGCTGCCGGTCAGAGCCGAGGTACTGGCCAGAGCCAGACCCAGCAACCCTCACCCCACTCCGGGCAACCCCCAGCCGAACACCTCACTACGTCGCCGAGCCGGCCGCCGCCCCCGTCACCAGATCCGGCCCCCAACGCCGCAACGCCCCCGCCAAATCAAGCGGACGCAGCCGGTCCGACTCGTCCGGCCCCGGCCAGTCCTCCCGCGGCACCCGCCACATCACCTCGAACTCGTTGCCGTCCGGGTCCTTGCCGTACAGCGACTTGGAGACGAGATGATCACTGCCGCCGACCAGCGCCCCCCTCTCCACCAGCCGCGCCTCAGCCGCCGCAAGCTCCCCCAGCGTGCCGACCTCCCACGCCAGGTGGTACAGCCCGACCCGCCCACCCTCCGGCCCCGGCGCGCCCGCCCCCACCGCGAACAATCCCAGGTCATGATCATTGAGCGACCCGGGAGCACTGAGAAACGCCGCCCGCCCCGGCATCTCAACATCCACCACAAGCCCCAGCGCCTCGGTGTAAAAAGCGACCGCCCGCGCCACATCCCGCACATACAACACCGCATGATTGAGCCGCCGCACAGCCATGAACCCCTCCTCCTGACCCACGAGCATTCACTTGCCATGCATTTACTTGAAACTTCAATCCTTACCGAGCCTCACCATACCTCCCACCCCCACCCACACAACAGCGCCCGCCCCACCGCCCCAGCACGCAAAAAGCCCCCGACTCGAACGAGTCGGGGGCTTGCTGACCTCATGGTCGGTAAGGGTGGGCACAACAGGATTCGAACCTGTGACATCTGCTTTGTAAGTTCGATCGAACGTCTCGTCGGCCTTCGAGTCGCGCATCCATCAAGCCCCGGCCGGTGCATCCTTGTGGCCGTTCATGCATCGGTGTCCACGAGCGTTGCCGTCACCTACTGCCGTCGGTGACCTCCTCCACCCGTCGACGTCTCGCCCGCAGGCACCCAGGCTTGCGGCAGCGCGACCTTGTCGATGGCGCCGGCTGGAGCACTAACCTGCTGTCAGACCGCGGGGAGGCGAGCACACAGTGCCCGCATCGCATACCGTGCGCGGGTTCCCTCAGGCCACTCCGAGGACCAGGAGAGGACGACTGGCTTAGCCGCCTGGTCGACGGCTGTTGTCAGTGGCTCGCCCTAGAGTCGCCCCATGACGACAGACGCCGTTGCGGCTTCGGGGGAGCAGGCACCGCTCCAATCGGCGACCTTGACATCGGTGAGGTTGCAGACGGGAGCGGTCAAACCCGGCATCATTGGTCCGACGCTTCGGGTCACCACCTCTCGGGGAGGGAGGGGGAGACCTTACTGAGACGACCCTCGGGGGGCACCCAGGTGCAGGTACAACGCGCTTTCCTTGAGGTGATCGTGGATGACGCTTCCATCGATCCGCCCCTATCCGGGATCTGCGCTGGGTTCGAATCTGGGCAGTGGCGGACCCGGCAGTTGGCCAAGAGACTATTTGACGACGTAATCGACTTCGCCTTGTCCCATTCCGAGCGCCAGGAGTTCAACTCGGATACAGGCATGTTGATGGTAGGTCGCGCAATGCGCAAGATTTACACGTCGGAAAAATATGCAAGAAGAGGTGAGTTCGGTGAACTTCTTCTGCATATGGCTCTTCGTGAAGTTTTTAAGACTGAAACGGCGCTCAGTAAGATCTATTTCAAAGATGGCAGCAACGAGACCGTGAAGGGGTTTGATGCCGTCCATATCGTTGACAACGGTACGGGGCTGGAGCTATGGCTGGGTGAGGTCAAGTTTTATAATAGGTTGAGCAGCGCTATTCGGGATGTCGTTGCGGAGCTTCACGATCATATCGACTCGAACTATCTACGCGGCGAGTTTCTTGCGGTCGAAGGGAAAATCGATAGATCGTGGAAGCATGCTCCCAAGCTGCTCAGTATGATCCATGAGGATGTCAGCCTTGATGAGATATTCGAGAGTATCACTATCCCTGTCCTGCTCACATACGACAGCCCGGCCGTAGCAGCGCGTGTTGCAGAGCTATCCGGTGACCCTAAGGGTTCGAGTGAAACCAGGGAAGCCTACAGAGCTGCATTCGAGGAAGAAGTCCGCAAGGGCTGGGGCGCTTTCGTTGCTGCTGGTCTACCCCGCAAGGTGCGCATCCGTCTGATCCTTGTGCCACTGCATCTGAAGAAATCCCTAATTGATGCCCTACATGAAAGGCTAAAGCTTTGGCAGGAAGCAACAGCCTGACCGTTCCCATGGCCCGTGACTTGCTCACCCATGGCAGGCCGGAGGGGCGTCAGTTCGAAATTCTCAAACTCATCTCCCACTTGATTCGCGACGCGCAGCAACAGTCGTCCGCTAGGGAGTTGCTGCTGCGCATCTTGGATCAGCCATCGCAATTCAGCGGTTACAGCGAGTTGCTTGATTCCCTGCTACGTACTGCCGGGCTCTTCCCTTATGCCACCCCGTCCAACCTTTCACTCCCCGACCTGATCGCTTACGAGGCCCACCGCCCCTTGGATTACGACAACGAGGACGTTGTATTCCATGAAGTACAGGCAAAGGTCTACCAGCGGTTGATGTCAGGGGAGAACGTAATCCTCAGTGCGCCGACAAGCTTCGGTAAGAGTTTGGTGCTTGACGCGCTAATCGCGTCCGCCAAGTTCAGTAATGTGGCGGTGGTGTTGCCTACCATCGCTCTAATCGATGAGACGCGCAAGCGACTCTCTCGATTCCGGGGACAATACCGGATTATCACGCATCCGACCCAGCCTCTGGGGGAGCGCAATCTTCTGGTAATGACACAAGAGCGGATTCTCGACCTCCCCGAACTTCCAGAACTCGACCTATTCATGATTGATGAATTCTACAAGCTTGACATCAGTCGAGGTGAAACAGACCGCGGAATCCTGCTGAACCAAGCACTGCAAAGGTTGATGCGCACACAAGCGACATTCTACTTGGCGGGGCCGAATATCCACGCGCTGGCTGCGTCGCTCCCACAGGACTTCGCAGCGAGCTTTATTTCCACGAGCTTTGCGACTGTAGTCAGCGACGTGACGCTCATGCCCACTCCCCCGAAGGGAGGAGAGCTCGAGGCACTCTCAAGCCTGTGCATGCAGCTGGACGGGCCAACGCTGATTTACTGCCAGTCTCCCGCGCGTGCGCGCGTCGTGGCCCGACACTTGATTGCTGCCGGCGTGGGTGAGCCCGCCTCCGAGCTGCAATCAGCCGCCGATTGGATCGGGGAAAACTATCACCCGGAATGGTCGCTGTGTAAATCGATTCCGAAAGGAATCGGTGTCCACCACGGAAAGATCCCACGAGCATTGGCTCAGTACCAGGTGAGTGCCTTCAACGCAGGGCACCTGAAGTTCCTGGTTTGCACATCAACTCTGATTGAGGGGGTTAATACCTCAGCCAAGAATGTCGTGGTATTCGACCACAAGTTGAACCGCAAGAATCTCGACTTCTTCACATTCTCGAACATTAAAGGTCGATCAGGCAGGATGATGCGGCACTTCGTGGGGAATGTTTACCTGTTCAGGGCACCGCCTCAGGAGGATCTCCCGACCGTTGACGTTCCCCTGTACAGCCAAGGTCCCAGCGTGCCGGACAGCCTCCTAATTCAAGTTGATGAACCCGGATTGCTGCCCAGTTCACGCGAGAGAATTGAAAAGTATCACTCGCAAACTGAAGTTCCCCTGGAGGTGCTCAAGCAGAACAGCGGCCTAGATCCGCAGAGTCAGATCAATCTCGCAAAGTATGTGCGGCGCAGCATCTCACGGCTCGCCGAAAATCTGGCATGGAGCGGTTGGCCTCAGTACGAGGAACTTGAGGCTTGTTGTGAGCTGATTGTTAATTTTCTTCACCCAATCAGGGGGCGTTTGCACGGCGTCGCATCTGCCCGTCAACTTGCCTTGAGGATGAATGTCGTAAACGGTGCGCAAGGTGACGTTCACGAACTGATCGCGCGCGAACTTGCCAACCCGTATGAGACGCCAGAACCTGACGATGCAGTCGAGAACGTTCTAGATTTCTTGAGGTACTGGCCAGGGTTCACATTCCCTCGCCTCCTCATGGCATTGGAAAGTGTCGTGCGGCCGATACTTCAAGAGGCGGGGTTCGACGGTTGCGACTACTCTGCATACGCGACTTCGGCAAAGGGGTTCTTCCTCCCCCGCTTCGTTGCCGACGTGGAAGACTATGGCCTCCCTGTTCAGGTGGCCATGAAGATCCTGCAAGGCCGCAGTTACAACGCCGAGACGATGGACCATCTGTTGGAGCGTCTGAGTCGGGCGCGGGAGGAGACAATGGACGACTTCGAAGTTGGTCTCTATCGAGCGTTCGTTGAGTTTCTTTAGTCCAATACATGGCGATGCACTGGCCGACTCCCGTGAGCAGAACTCGTGAGGACATCGTCGAGGGGGCTGGCAGCGGTGACGTTGCCCCTGGCGGTGCAGGAGCAGAGGAGCTGGATCGTCTCGCGTGGGATCAAAAGGCAATTTCTTGGGCGGCAGTACGACCTACGGCACCGCGCAAGGCCAATTCGCCACTGCGCGCACTGGGCCCCACTGGTTTATACACAGCGGTCAAGCGCCGCTCGGGCCGATGCGGAGACGGGTGCGGCCACCGCTGCGAAGCGGCGGTCAGTCTCTGGCACGGAGTCGGGTCACCAGGGGCCCTCGGGAGTACGCCCTCCCGCCGGACCTTCAGACATGAGCGGCGGCGGGTTCGGGACCGGCCGGTCTCCCTTGGCCGTGTCGTTGTTGCGCAGCGCCGAATGAACCAATCGAGCCCACCACTGAGACTGCGGCTCTGAGCTGCGGCCATGTGTACGGCACCCGCCCAACCACGGAATCACCGTTCGGAGATGCATGAGACGGAAGCTGAGGCAGACCGGCATCCCGGGAGAACCCCGCCGGCGTCCTGTACCGAAGGCTGCCAGCACTCACCCCCGCCGCTCGCGGACCCGCCGGCGGCACCTGCCCGGCGAGCGGTGCCCTGATACCCGTTGTGCGACGCTTGCCATGCGGCACATCAGCGGGTGAGAGGGGACCAGATGCCGGGAGCGAGTCCGCGCGGGACGTATTTGTTGATTGCGGATGCCCTGCGCAAGGAGATCGGGAAGGGGCACTTCGCTGAGAAGGGGCTCCCTTCCGAAGCCGCGCTGATGCGTGAGCACGGGGTGGCGCGGACTACCGTACGACGCGCTTTGGAGATCTTGGAGAAGGAAGGTCTCATCCGCTCCGAGCCAGGGATTGGCCGCGTGGTCAGCGACGGCAGCGAGCGGCGCCCCTTGGCGCAAAGGCTGAGCGACATGATCGCGCAGCGCGGCTTCACCGCGGGTGACGCGTTCCCGTCCGAGGCCCGGCTCTGCGAGGAATTCGACGTCTCGCGGACAGCTCTGCGGAGCGCTCTATCGGCGTTGGAAGGCCAGGGGCTACTGGAAGCTGTGCACGGGAAGGGGCGGTTCGTCCGCGCCCTCCCGGCGAGCACACACGATTCGTAGGCTGGAGCCCATGGGACTCACAGAGCAGGCATTTACCCTCTCGGAATCGATGCTGGCTGAACCCCTCCCGCGCCGCTGGGCGCATTCGCTCGGCGTCGCCAAGCGTGCGGCGACCCTGCGCCCCATCCTCGGCCGCGACGCCGACGTCATGGAGGCCGCCGCGGTCCTCCACGACGTCGGCTACTCGCCATCGATCGCTACGACAGGGTTCCATCCGCTCGACGGTGCCCGGTTTCTCCGCGAGCAGGAGTCGTTTGACGAACGGGTGGTTCGCCTGGTAGCCCACCATTCCTGCGCACTGCTTGAAGCGGAAGAGCGGGGACTGCGTGACGAGCTGGCGACTGAGTTCGAGATGGAGCGTCCGGAGCTCGTGGACGCCCTGATCTTCTGCGACATGACGACGACGCCGGACGGCGGCCACACCGCGCCGGCCGACCGTCTGAACGAGATCGTGGCGCGCTATGGTCCGGACACCATCGTGGGGCGCTTCATCCAGCGGGCGGCACCCGAGATTCACGCTGCCGCGAGCAGGGTGGAACAGCGGATGGCCGCAGTGGGCGCGGGTCAGCCGATGTAGGGCACCGTCCGTGAGTCATCCAGTCCGTGCTCAATGCGCAACCGCATCGAGGGGTGGATGTCGAGCCGGTCGAGGTCCGCCGGAGAGACCCAGCGGACCTCTTTCGATTCGTTGCTGGTACGCAGCGAGCCGCCTGTGAGGTGCGCGCGGAAGCAAATGGAGAATTGCTGCCGGACTTCTCCATCGTCGTACGCCATGACGTGGCGCGGGTCCGTGTAGAGCCCGCTGACACCGTCCACCTCGACCGTAAAGCCGGTCTCTTCCTCGACCTCCCGGACGACGGTCTCTGCGATCGACTCGCCTACGTCATGGCCTCCCCCGGGGAGGGCCCACAGGTCGTTGTCAGTCTTGTGGATGAGTAGGAGTCGCCCGTCCTCATCCCGGACCACGGCAGTAACCGAAGGCACCACAGAGTTGGCTTTCGGGGCCTCCGGGTCGTTGAAGTAGTCCCTGCGGCTCACGCCTGAACCTCCGCGAAGTCGGTTGGTGAGGTGATCACGCGGGCAGAGTCCCACACGCGCTCCACGCTCTCGGCATAAGTATCAAACAACTCGCCACCAGGGACGCGCTGTAGGTGGAGAACAGGGGCAAGGTAGGCACCAACTCCGTATACGTGGCCGTTCGCAAGTAGTTCGTTGTCGGCACGGTAGATGGAGTTGTAGAGGGTCGTGCTGTGCAAGCGGAACTCGACGCCCGGCAGGCCGAAGAGCCCGCGGTAGTTCATCAAGGCGTTGCGAATCTTGCTGGCCATCGCATCGCCGATTCCCTCGTCTGCACCACGGGTCGCAACCTCGGGGCAGTCCGGGTCGCCAAGCATGAAACGAACCCGTACGCCATCCGCCGACTTTTCCTTGACCAGGCGGAGGAATTCGGGATCTTCAGTCAGCCAGAACCCGGAGTAGACCAGCACATCGAAGTACGTCCTGGACGACGAATAAAGCTGTGGCCAGAGACGCGGGGGCACCGCTGAACGGTGTGGGTACAGCTTCACCAGCTCTGCGCCGCCGGCTGACGCAACCTCAGCCATCGTCCGTTCGTCGGGCCATAGGTAGGACACCTCGTAGCGGAGGAGCGAAGCCACCGCGTACTGGAAGCGGCGATACGGTTTGCGGCCCTGGTTGATCCACCGTTCGACGGTTTTGCTGGCCACCCCGAGGCGTTCGGCGACGGTCTCGATGGTGAGCCCTCGTTCGGTGATCGCGCCACGAAGTCGCTCGTTCGCCATCTCCCCGTCTCTCCCTACGCGTTGGGACGTCTTGGGACGACTTCGACCCTAGCCAGCCGTCCCGGAGCCGTCCATGGGGGCGGTCGTACGTCTGCCGTTCAGGCAGCAATCTGGAAGCACGCCGAGAGAACGCCCTTCTGAGGGCGGGTTCTTGACAGCACGTGAGATACAGGTATTACATGTATCTCATGCCGCGGGGCGCCACCACTGGGCTCCGGAAGTCGCATTGCTTGACCTGCGCAAATGCACGACTAAAGGGCCCTGCTTCGGCGGGGTCATGAGGCCCCGCTTCGGCGGGGGCGAGGGACCCCGGGCCCTTTGCATCCGGGAGGGCTTAGACCGAGAGGTCACGTCTCCATACGCCTGAAACGGGAGCCCGTGTTCCCGAAGGAGACACCTGTTCATGTCCGCTTCCACAGAGGAGTCGTCGTGACACGACATCTGTAGGGCGCTGCCGATGCTGGACCGGTAAGGCAGCAGTGATGCCCTTTGCGTCCCGCCCGGGGCGGCGCCGGAGACATCCGCGCTCCGCCGCGCGCGGTTCATCCGGAGCTACCGCGGGATAGCCGCGGCCGGTTGCCTCCTCTGCCCGTTCGGGCGCTCCCCGTGTGGGGACGGCTCGTACGGGCGGGGCTGAGGGGAGCCGGAATCCACTTGGTTCCACAACGGCGTGCGGCCCCGGGGGGCGATCCCGGGGCCGCTTCGGGCCGTCCACCTTCGAAGGGATCACGACCCATGAAGACCATCGTTGCACTTCAGGCGGTTGTTACCGCCAACCCGCCCACCGGTGGCCCGACGGCCGCTGAACTGGATGCGATCGAGGCGGAGATGCCGGTCATCTCGGCGGAGGTCGAGCTGCTGGACGCGCAGATCATGATCCTCGACCGGACGCCGTCCGAGGTTGACGAGCAGCGCATCCGCCGGGCCCGCCGCCGGGTGCTGGCGGCCCGCCGGGACCTGGCCAACCTGTCCGCCGCGGCGTTCGTGCCGGAGGTGGGGGCGTGAGCTACCAGGACACCGCGCTGACCGCGGCGCACGCGGAGGTCAAGGCGGAGCTTGCCCGTACGGACACGAAGGCCAGTCTGCTGCTGGCGTTCACCGGCGCGATGCTGGCCGGCGCCTGGACGGTCGCCACCAGCGTCCACCTGCCCCCGGCCGCCATGGTGTTCGGGGCCGCCGGGGTGGTGGTGCTGCTGGCCGCGGCCACGTACCTGCTGCGGACGGTCCGCCCGGACCTCGGTGGCGCCCGCCCGCAGGGCTTCCCCAAGTGGGCCACCCTCACCCCCGACGAGATCCGGGACGCGCTGAGCCAGGACGACCGGCCCGCGCACATCGCCGCCTTGTCCCGCATCGCCGTCGCTAAGTTCAGCCGCCTGCGGTGCGCCATCGACCTCACCTGCGTTGCCGGTGGGCTGCTGGTGGTCGCTGCGGTGATCGCGTGGGGTGGTGCATCGTGACCGCTGTCCGGCAGTCCCTGACCCTGGTGCAGAAGAGGGTCCTGCGTGCGGCTTTCGTGCCGATGCTCGCCACAGGCGTGGCTGGTGGGGTGGGGACGTTCACCAACATCAGTCGCGCCTACGGCAAGGGCACCGCGCTGGGCGCGGTCGCGGCCGGTGAGGGCGCTACCGCCGTTCTGGCGCTGGTCCTGCTGGGCCTGACGCTGCTGGGGCAGTCGTCGCCGTTGGTGATCCGGGCCGGGCTGTGGGCGCTGCCGACGGCCGCGTCGGTGATGGCGGCCATGGCCGGGGACGATCCGGGCCGCACCGTCATCTATGCCGTGACGCCGATGGGCATGTGCGTGTCAGCGGAGGGCATGGCGTTCCTGGCCCGTCGGATCGTGGTCCACACCGACGGCCGGGATGCTGAAGCCGAGCGAAAGGCAGCCTCCGTCGTTCAGGCGCTGGCCTATCACCGGGCACGTTCCGCCAACCACCCTGACAAATCGGTCCGGAAGCGTTCGGAGCGTCGGTCCTGGCGCCTGGCCCGCAAGGTCGGTGTCGGGGATGCGTCGCTGGGGACGCGGCTGCTGGGCGTCCAGCGCGATCGCGTCACGGACGGCGCCGACGCGGCCCTGGCCGACATGTTCACCGTGATGCGGCCCGTCACGCCCGCCGTGACGCCGGACGCGGCCACGGCCGTCGGCCCTTTGGCGCTGCCGGAGCTGGAGCGCTCAGTGCCCTCGCGTGACGAGGACGACACACAGGTCAGCCCCGGTGAGACAGGCGCCGTCACACCGATCGTGACGACCGTGACCCCTGAACCCGTCACGCCCGTCACGCCCGTCACGCCGGACCAGGACACGCCGCCGGCCGAGCGTGAGCCGGAGGAGGAGCCTGGCGCGAGCGAGGGTGCCGTCACGCTGGAGGACATCGCCGCCGTCGCGGGCGTGACGACTCCCAAGCCCGCCGAACCGCTCGCCGATGACCAACTGGTCGTGGCGCTGCGGTATCTGCGGTACTCGGACGATCCGCCGCTGTCCTACCGGCAGGCCGCCGCCGCGTTCCGGGACGCCGGTTACGTCGGCGCGGAGAACCGTGTCCGCGCCGCCTGGGGTGTGCTGATGACGCAGGAGGAAAGCACCCCGTGACCGCCCTGCCCGTCTACCGGTGGCGCCTGGCCCCGGACGGCCTGGCCACCCGCCGCCAGCTCCGCGCGATGGGGTTGCGGCCGGGCGGCCAGCCGGTGGTCGCTCAGATCGAGCGGCCCGTCGTCGGCGCGGGCCGCTGGTCGGCTACCTCTACCGCATCGACCAGGCCAAGCCCGTCCGGCCCATGACCCCGGCGAAATGCGCGGCTCTGGCCAAGGCGAACGCCGCCCGCCGCACCTGTCCCGCCTGCGGGCGGGACGCGGGCTACACCCTCTCCACCTCACTCGGCGTGTGTGTGCCCTGCGCGGACGCTCCCGCGCTGGCCGCATGAAGGAGGCTCCCATGCCCTCAACCGCAACCGAGACCAAACCACCCACCCCCACCACCACCCCCGAAGCCGTCAAGCAGCAGCCGAAGCCGGCCGCACAGACCAAGGAACCGGCCTCCGCGCCGGGGCAGACGCTGGCCGGGGTGCTGATCCCCGGCGGAGCGCTGACCGGCCTGATCGGGTTCTGCTGGCTCTGCCATCAATTCGGCCTGCCCGCCGTCCTCCTGGCCATCGTCGCCTGCTCCGCGGTCGCCACAGCCACGCTGGCCGTGCGGGCCGGGCGGCGCATTCGGCGGGCAGGCTCGGGCCGTCTGGGGCGTGCCTCGCTGCGCGCACCAGGCACCGGCCACCGTGGCGGTGCTGCCTCCGGCCCTGCGGGACGTGGCGGTGGGAGGGTTCCTGCCGCCCGGTCCGGGGCCGGACCGTCCCTGCGCAAGCCGCCCAGCGGCACGCCGTCGGCAGTCGGCCGCGCCGGTGGCACCTCACGGAAGCCCGGTGGTCTGGCCGCGAAGCCGAAGCCGCTGGGCGCGGCCACGCCGAATCTTTCCGGTCATCAGCCGGGCGCGCTGGGACGGAACGCGGCGGCGCTGGGCGGGCCGGGCCGCCGCACCACCCCCAGCGGCGCGGCGCCGCGGACGGCACCCAAGCCGACCGGCGGCGCGTCGCTCCGCAAGCACACGGGCGGGGGCGCCGCCCCGACGCTCTCCGGCGCCGCGGGAAGGCTGGCCCGGACGTTCAGCCGCAAGTCCCCCACCACCGCGGCCGGCGTCAACACCCCGCAGGGCGGGGCGCGTCGAACAGGTGGTGCCAAGCAGCCGAAGAGCGGCGGCCGGCAGCAGCCGGGCAACAGCAAGGGCGGTTACAAGCCCGCCCCGCAGCAGAGCGCCACCTCGGCCGGCGGGCGGGCCCGGAAGGCCGCGAAAGCCCTCACCCAGGCTGCCCTGCGCAACCGGGGGCAGTCGGGCAAGCAGCCCAACCCCGGCAAGCTCAAGAGCCGCCCCAAGCGCAACGCAGGGCACACCACGTCCAAGCTGCGGGGCGCCTGGCGCGGGCTGCGCCACGGCTCGCGCCTGACCAAGCAAGGCTCGTACTGGGTGGGGCGGAAGCTGCGCCAGCACCTCAGCCCCCTGACCCGGGGTCGGCTGCGTAAGGCCGCCACCCCGCTGCGGGCCACTGCCCGCCTGGTGGCCCGGCACGGCTCGCCGCTGCTGGCCCATGCCTGGCGCTACGGCTCGCGCGCCCTGCTCAACGGGCATCTGGCCCTGGGCTCGGTCCGCTTCTCCACCGTCGGGCCGAACTGGCTGCGCCCGCTGGCCCGCGTCTTCCACACCCTGACCACCCCCGCCGCCCGCGCCCTTGCCTGGGCCGGGACCTGGGGCTGGTTGAACCGCTGGATGTACCGGCACACCGGCGCCGGAACCACCCTCACCCCGCCCAAGACCCGCCGCACGGCACCGACCGGCGGCCGGACGGCCGGAGCGCACCGGGCGGTGCACAGCCCGACCCGCATCACCACCCCCGCGACGAACGGAGTTCCTGTGTCCTCCATCGAACCCGCGCTGCCGCTGCAGTACGCCGCCGATGCCGTCCGCACCGCCGGCGCCATGATGGTCCTCAACCCGGCCGGCAACATGGTCGGCTACGAGGCCACCATCAACAGCCTGGCGGAGATCCAGCGCGCCATCGGCGACGTGATCGCCATGGCCGCGCACTCCAGCCGGGAGAGCTTCAAGGTCAACGCGGCCATCCCCGAGGCGTACGACGACACCGCCGTCTACGCCCACGCCCTGGCCGGACGCCTGGACTCGATCCCGACGCTGTACCGGATCATCCACGCCGAGCAGATCGACAACATCGAGAACCCCACGATCCAGGGCGCCAAGTGGGACCAGTCCGCCAACTGGCAGTAACCCGCTTGCCCGTCATCGCCGCAGGCCGGGCACCGACCGCCGGTGCCTGGCCTGCGGCCTTCCCGGCTCACCTCGACCGATCGAACGGAGACCCTGCTCATGCTGAGCCGTCCCAGCAACCACGAGCCGATCCCCTGGCGGCACGGCGTGGTGTCCACCCCGCTGTTCACCGCCGCCACCGTCTACGCCGGCGGCCTCGGCCTCGGGCTGGCCGCGGACGCTGGTGCCGCGCTGCCGCTGGGCTGGATCGGCGTCGGCTCCCTCACCGGCATCGTCGCCGCGGCCACCTCCCGCTTCATCCGCACCTCCGGCCAGTCGAAGTTCCGCCGCTGGTTCCACACCGGCTTCACCGCCACCTGGACCAGCGCCGCCTACGCCTGGATCAACTGGACCGCCCACAACAGCCCCTGGACCCTGGCATCCGCGGCCGTCGTCGGCGCCGCCACCGCCGCCCTCACCCCGTTCTATGCGATCGACCGGGGGCTCCGAACAGAGGAGATCACCGCCCAGTGGGCCGCCGAAGCAGGCACCGGCTACGGGGACCGCGCCGAATGGGCACGTCTGTTCGAAGAGGTCGGAGCGAAGGGAGTGGAGGTCGGCAAGAGCCAGCGCACCCGCGGCGGCTACGCCATGCCGCTCCGACTGACCAGCACCTCCTACGAGCAGCTGCTCACGATGCTGCCCGCCCTGGAGACCCGCAAGGGCGACATCCGCCCCGGCTCCCTCCGCCTGGTCCGCAGCGAATCCGGCCTTGCCTCCGAAGCGATGCTGCACGTCACCACCCGCAACGTGCTGGCCGAGACCATCGACCTGCCCGACGAGGCCCACCCGCTGACCATCCGGGAACCGCTGACCCTGGGCCTGCTGGAGTCGGGGGAGCCAATCGAGATCCTCTTCCGCCAGGTCAGCATCATGATCGCGGGCATGAAGGGGTCCGGGAAGAGCGTCCTGCTCCACGTCATCATCTCCCTGCTGACCCGCTGCACCGACGCGGTGATCTGGATGATCGACATGGCACAGGGCAACACCGCCAAGCGCTGGCTGCGCCCCTGGGCCCAGCAGTGGAAGGACACCGACGGCCGCCTGATCGACCGCCCGATCCTGGACTGGGTGGCCACCGACCCGGCCGAGGCGGTGCGGCTGCTGAACGCCGCCCTGGCCATCGCCGACGGCCGGGCCCGCCGGATGAAGGGCGGGAAGATCCAGCCCAAGGAGAGCGAACCCGCCGTCATCGTGCTGTCGGACGAGAACTCCGACCTGATGGCGTGGACGCCGGAAGCCTTGAAGGCGAAGATCCGACTGTTGAAGAAGGGCCGGAAGGCCGCCGTGGACGTGGTCGACGCCGTCCAGCGCGGCACCGGCCCCAACACCGGCGGCGGAGAAGTCGATTCGCAGTACGACATCACCATCGGCATGCGCTTCGCCAAGAAGCAGGAAGGCCAGTTCGTCTTCCCCGGCCACTACCAGCAAGTCGACCTGTCCAAGCTCCCCGGCAAGGGCGCCCTCTACATCCTCGACCAGGCCCGTGCACAGGAAGGCGGGATCGGGCCGGAGCGCGGCAAGGTCTACTTCGCCAACGACGAAGACGAGCACGCCGACGGCACCCCGCGCCACGACATCGAAGAGCTGGCCGTGGCCCGCTGGGACATCCGCCCCGACCTGGACCAGGCCGCGCAGGAGGACGCCGCGTCGTTCGGCTACCACGAGCGCTGGTCGAACCCCGAGCGGATCGCCTGGCTGCTGGACGCCCTGGGCCTGCCCACCCCGGCCGGCACCGGCGCCCGCACCGCGGCGGGCGGGACCAGCGCCGCGGGCGGCAACAGCGCACCGGGACAGGCGGGGGGCATCGGGACGCTCACCCCGATGAAGCCCATCGAGTACTACATCGACAAGGCCAAGAACCCGCAGGCCGAACTGCCGCAGGAGCCCACCGCCCCGGCTACCGAGCCCGCCACCGGCGGAGGCTCCAGCGGTGGTGAGGAGGACCCGCAGGTGGCCGCTGCAATCGCGCGGGCCCTGGAGGAGTTCGAGCGCATCACCGAACAGGCCGCCGAAACCGCTGCGGACGAGGAGGCCGCCGCGGCGGCACCGGCCGGGCCGGAGTGGCTGCCCACCGCGATCGACGCGATCGAGTCCGCCGGGGCGATGGGCATGAAGCCGGCCGCCATCGCCGACCTTGTCGGCCGGGACCGAAAGACCGTCCGCGAAGCCCTCAAAGCCGCCGCCGAACGCGGCGAGTTGGTCTACCGGGACCGCGGACCGCACTCGGTCTACGTCCACCCCGAGCACACCTGACCTCACACACGGTTACCGGGTAGTGGGTAGTGGGGCGCGACACCCCACTACCCACTAACCCCGCGAACCGTCCACCTGTGGGTTCTCACCAGGCCCTCCCCAGTAGACGCCCCACTACCCACTACCCAGTACTCACTACCCACTACAGCTACACACCGTGACCATCGCGTGGGCGGCCCTTCCTCTTGGAAGGGCCGCCCACTGTCGTACCGACAGGAGAACACCTGTGGCCCTGACGCTCTCCGCCACCGTCCTCTTCGGCCTCCTCGCCGTCGTCTTGCTGCGCGGCAGACACGTCAGCTTCGGAAACGCGCTGGTGCTGTTCCTCTTCGGCTTCTTCGTCGCCGGCACCGGCGCCTACAAGCCCATCCACAACCTGTGCCAGGCCGTAGCCGACACCCTCACCCACCTCACCGCCTAGCAGGAGGAGGACTTGTGGACCCCCGACCCACGTACACGATCACCACCGCCGAAACCCACCAGGCGCCCGCCTACCTCCAGCACCGACCCACACAACCGATGCCGCTCCACGAGATCCCGCCCGGAGTCGAGCTGGTCACCCTCCCCAGCGGCATCCGCACCCTCGCCTACACCCAGCCCACCCCGCCGCCCGTGACCGCAGCTCCGGCCGCCCAGCCGGTCCCGGCCTGGGCCAAGACCACCGCCCTGCTCGTGCCCACCACCGGCTTCGGCATCGGTGCCGCCGGAGTTGGCCTGTCCTACGCCGCACCGGGACTGATCGCCATGAGCCACGCCCTGTGGGCCACCGTCGCCCTCATCGCCGCCGGCGGCGGAGCCGCGATGGCCCTGCTCAAGCGCTGCCGCCGCCCTGCACCTGCACAGATCACTCAGAACATCACCGCGACCGGCTTCTTCGGCCGCGCCAACGGAACCATCAACCACCGCTAGGAGAGCTGACGTGAACTTCAGCGACAACGAGATCGTGACCGTCGAACTGGACTGCCCGGGCTGGACCAAGCCCCACACCTGCGACATCACCCGCCGCCAGCTCGACGCACTGCTGGTCGCCCTCGACGACATGGCCGCCGACACCTACGAAGCGGCCCGTCGCCTGGCTCAGAAGTGGCCCACGCCCGAAGAGGCGTACGCCGACGCCCCGGCCATCGCCTACGAGCAGGCGTGGACCAAGAGCACCGCCAACGCCTCCGCCGACGAGCTGGACCGGGACTGGTACCTGCGGCACGCCGCGCTCTTGGACCGCGTCGCCCTGCGCGATGACCCCGACCAGGACACCTGCGCCGCGGAGGACGCCGAGGCGACCGCCATCGTCCTGCTGGACATCGACCAGGCGCCCCGGGGCTGCGACCCGCGCGCCTACGTCCGCCAGCAGTACGCCCTCTGGGCCGCCGACCAGACGAACGACCCGCGGACCAGCACCCACAGCTAGCAACGCCCAGGGCGGCCGCTCCTCTCGCCAAAGATCCGCGGCCGCCCTGGCTCTCCGTCCATTGCACAGAACAGGAGACCTCCAGCATGACCCACGCAGTCTCGATCCGGCGAGCCCGCCCGCGGGTGTTGGCCGCATTCTGCGGTGTCGGAGGCGACACCGCCGGCTACCTCGCTGCCGGCTGCCACGTCACCGGCGTGGACCTCGCCCCCCAACCCCGCTACATCGGCGACGCCTTCCACCAGGGCGACGCGGTCGAGTACATCCGCGCCCACGGCCACGAGTACGACTTCATCCACGCCGGGCCGCCGTGCCAGTTCGACTGCACCCTGACCGCCGGCACCAACGCCGCCAAGCGCTCCACCTACCCCGACCTGCTGGAGCCCACCCGGGCGGCACTTAAGGCCACCGGTCGCCCCTACGCCATCGAACAGCCGCCGGGGCGCGCCTCGAAGCGGATGCGGGTGGACGTGACGCTGTGCGGGGAGATGTTCGGGCTCGGCGTCATCCGCCACCGCAACTTCGAACTCGGCCACTGGACCACGCTCAAGCCCACCCACCGGCCGCACCGCGGCCGCGTGGCCGGCATGCGACACGGCAAGTGGTACTCCGGCCCGTACTTCGCCGTCTACGGCGAGGGCGGCGGCAAGGGCACCGTCGCCCAGTGGCAGCAGGCCATGGGCATCACCTGGACCGACGTACGCAAGGAAATCGCCGAGGCCATCCCGCCCGCCTACGGCCGCTGGCTCGCCAACGCCTTCCTCACCCGCACCGCCCTGGAGGTGGCCGCGTGAGCGAGCACCTGACGACCGCTTTGACGCTGGCCACCCGCGGTATCCCGGTCCTGCCGCTGCGGCGGGGCAAGCGTCCCTTCGGCAACTGCGCCGCCTGCACGGCAAATGCCTGCGGGGGCCGCCCGCACATGAAGGACGAGGGGCCCTGCCGGTGCCCCAGGCCGTGCCACGGCTGGGCCGCCGCCACCACCGACCCCGCCGTCCTCGGTTCCCAGCCGTGGGCGGCAGCCTGGCGGGACGCCGTGGCGGTCGCCTACCACCCGGCCGGCGCCGGGCTGACCGTCCTCGACCTCGACAACGCCGCCGCCGTCGCCTGGGCCCGCGAGACCCTGCCCGTCACGCGGACCGTGCCGACCACGCGAGGTGAGCACTGGATCTACCGCGGCGCCATGTCCTCCGCAAACCGCGTACGCCCCGACGTGGACATCAAGTCCACGATGGCCTACGCCCGGTGGCTCGGGCCCGGCACCGGCACCTCGGCCCCCCTCCCCGACGCCGTCCGCGCCCTGATCGTGAAGGACACGGGCCGGCGCACCTCGCATGCCATCACCGTGCCCGTATTGCCCGGGGGCGGGGAGTGCCGTCACCGCATGCCTACCTACCTGGAGCGCGGCATCGCCATGGCCGAGCAGCGCATCACCGAGGCCCGCAGCGCGGTCCACACCACCGTCTACCAGACGTTCCTCGCCGTGCTGTCCGCCCACGGCCGGTGCGGCTGCCTCACCGACGCCCACATCGCGCGCCTGTTCACCGCCGCTCAGGCCAAGGGCGAATCGCCCCGGCACTGCACCGACGCGTGGGCCAACGCCCGCGCGAAGTTGGGGATGTGACCGTGGCCGACGACGAGAAGACGCCGGCCCGCCAGATCATCACCGACTACGCGCAAGCGCACTTCCGGTACTTCCGCACCATCGACGGCACCGTGTACGCGCAGCAGAACGGCCACCCCGTGGCCCGGCCCATCCGCTCCCAGGGCACGACTGGAAGCCACCGTCAGGAACTCATGGTCGGCCTGTACAGGGACGGGGCCGGCGTGTTCAACGGCACAGCACTCAAGGAGGCGTTGGACTTGATCGAGGCACTCGCACTGACCGAGGACGTACAGCCCACCCACATCCGCGTGGCGCCCGGATTCGACGGTGCGACCTGGCTCGACCTGGGGCGCGACGACGGCCAGTCCGTCCGAATCCACCCCACCGGCTGGGACATTCTCACCCCCGACCCGCAGGAAGTCTGCTGGCGGCGCACCCAGCTCACCGGCGAACTCCCCCTGCCCGAAAAGGACACCAACGGCAAGGGCATCGACCAACTGCTCCGCCTGTGCAACTTCGCCAGCGCCGAGACCGAATGCCTGGCCCTCGCCTGGCTCATCGGCTGCCTGGAGCCGTCCGTGCCCGTGCCGGCCCCGTTCCTCACCGGCCCCCAAGGGGCGGGCAAGTCCACCGGCGGCCGGATGCTGGTGCGGATCATCGAGGGGATGAGCGGTGACCTGCGGCGGGCGCCGAAGGACGAGGAGAACATGATCACGGCCGTTGCAGCCGGATGGGTCACTGCCCTGGACAACCTCTCCCACCTGCCCCCGGACCTGTCCGACCTCATGTGCTGCATCGTGACCGGCGCCGAGAGCATCAAGCGCGCCCTGTTCACCGACGGCGACGTCGTCCGCTCCCGCTACCGGCGCCCCATGCTCCTGACCGGCATCGACGTCGGCGTCATCCGGCCCGACCTTGCCGAACGCCTCCTGCCGCTCCGTCTTGTGCGGCCCCGGGTGCGGCGAACCGAGGCAGAGCTGTGGACGGAGTACGCGGAGATCCTGCCGACCGTGCTCGGCTCCCTGCTGGACCTGACGGTCAAGGTACGTGCCGCCCAGGCTGACACCCCCACCGACCTGCGGATGGCGGACTTCGCCCACCTGTGCGCGCAGCTCGACACTGCTACTGGCTTTGGCTCGCTGGCCGCGTACCGGGCCAGCCTCGATGACCTCAACGACGACGTCATCGAAGGTGACCTGCTGGCGCAGACGGTTCTCAAGCACGCGGCTGGACTCGACGCGGGTGCGGAAGTCCGTATGACGTCCTCGGAGTGGCTGCACTCCCTCACAAGCCTCTACAGCGGCGAGGAGTGCCGGCCGCTGCCCAAGGGCTGGCCCACCACCGGCAAGGTCCTCTCCGACCGCCTCAAGCGGCTAGAGCCGACCCTCGCCGCACGCGGCGTCCTCATCGACTGGGGCCGCACCAGCGCCGCCCGCTACATCGAGATGACCCGCCACGCATCACTGACCCCAAACCAGCAGGAAGCGGCGTTCTGACCCGCGCCATCACGGCACCACACCGAACAAGCAAGAGGAGCACCCCCGCGATGAGGCGTGCTCCTCTTGCTGTTCCGGCGGCTTGCCGCCGCTGCGCAAGGCGCGCCGCGAAGCGGCTCCTTCTTCACGTCTTGAGCCGCGCGCACCACCACAGACACCACCCCTCTTTTTCCTAACAGAAGAGATCCTGCGTCACCCACGTCACCAGACACCCGAACCCGGCCTCTGACCAGCGGCGACAGCGGTGACGCAGACGGCAAAACCTCCGTCATCCCGCGTCACCCGCGTCACGGGTGACAGAACTCCGCCCCGCCCCGTGACACGCCCCGAGCTGCCCGCGTCACCGCATAACCGCAGCTCGGAGCCACAAATGACGTGCGTGACGCGATGACGCAGAAATCTGCACCTCGGACAGGCGCCGGCCCCGAGGAGACCGATACCAACCCGTTCGCAGAGAGCCCGGTTCCGTGGAGGCAGCCGTGAGCAAAGCTCCGCTCACCTCGATCGAGTCGCTGATGGTGCCGGAGGTCATGGAGGCGCTGCGCATCAGCCGCAGCAAGGTCTACGACCTCATCCGCTCCCGTCAGCTCGAAAGCTTCACCGTCGGCCGGTCCCGCCGGATCGCTGCCGACTCCCTTCGAACCTTCATGTCCGAGCGCATCGAGGAGGCCGCCTGATGGCGCGCAAGAGAAACCCGAACGGTGCCGGCAGCATCTGGCAGCGCAAAGACGGCCGTTACGAAGCCCGCGTCTACGTCCCGCAGCCCGACGGCACCCGCAAGCGCAAGACCGTTTACGGCGTCACCTGGGAAGAGTGCGACACCAAGCGTCAGGAGCTGGTCCGCCGAGACCGGCAGGGCATCCCGACGCCCACCCGGTCGGCCAAGCTCTCCGAGTGGCTGCCGTTCTGGCTGGAGGAGTACGTACGGCCCGAGCGCAAGAAGACGACGTACGCCAAGTACGAGACGCACGTGCGCCTCTACCTCACGCCACATATCGGCGTGAAGCGGCTGGAGACCCTGGGCGTTGCCGACGTGCGCCGCATGCTTACCGCCGTGCAGCGTCAGGTATCGGCGCCCACGGCCAAGGAGTCACACCGGGTCCTGCGGTCGGCTCTCGCCGCCGCGTGCCGGGAGGAGCTGATCAACCGGAACGTGGCCCAGCTGGTGCCCGCCCCGCGCGTCCAGCCCAGGGAGCTGAAGCCGTGGACCGTGGACGAGACCGCCACATTCCTGGAGGCAGCGCGAAGGGACCCGCTGTACACAGCGTTCGTACTGGCCGTATCGCTGGGCCTGCGGCGGGGCGAAATCCTGGGGCTGCGCTGGTGCGACATCGACCTTGACCGCCGGACTCTGTCGGTGCGGACTCAGCTCCAGCGCGTACAGAAGGAGCTGTACACGGACTCCACGAAGAACCGCCGGAGCCGGACTATCCCCCTGCCCCTGATGTGCGTCGCTCCCTTGCGGTGGCAGCGCCTACGGCAGGAAGCTCAGCGACTCGCCGCCGGAGATGATTGGTCAAGCGAGGGTGACCACATCTTCACAACGCGTACAGGACGACCGATCGAGCCCCGGAACCTCAGCCGGTCGTTCGAGCGGATCGGACAAGCCGCGGGCCTGCCCCGCATTCGGCTGCACGACGCTCGACATGGCTGCGCGTCTCTCCTCTTCGCCGCTGGCGTCCAGCCGCGGGTCGTGATGGAGATCCTCGGGCACTCCCAGATCGCGGTGACCATGAACGTCTACACCCACGTCTCGGAGGACTCACGGCGGGAGGCGGTGGGACACATGGATCGGCTCTTGCGGCGACGTCGGGTGTGTCCGGAGTAGGGACTGCCGTCAAGATCTACCGTCAACGCCCCCGTGGAGGGGACTCCGCGGGGGCGTTTTCGCTGGTGGGCACAACAGGATTCGAACCTGTGACATCTGCTTTGTAAGAGCAGCGCTCTACCGCTGAGCTATGCGCCCTGGCCGAGCCGACAGACTACCTTGCCGTCGGGGTTGCTCTGCAAACCAGTGGGCGAAGTGCGAACTTACCGGCCGGTGTGTTCGTTTCCGGTGGGTGCGAGAATGACATTCGGTTCTGGGGCGATCCGGTCGGGAGAGGGAAGTGACGGCGACACATACGCAGCCGCTTGAGCAGCGAGAACGTCGTCGTGCGCGGGGTGGCCCGGTCCGTGACGTGGTGGGGCTGATGTTGTTGCCGTTGCCGCTGGTGGCGGCGGTGGCGACGATGTCGTTCGCGGGGGGCGGCACACGTCGGTGGTTCGGGCGCGGGGAGAGCCAGCGGGCCGACGCGCAGGCCGCGAAGGATGCCGCGGCCGCGGCGTTCTACGAGCTGGACACCGCGCAGCGGGATCTGCGGATCACCATAGAGACGATCATCGCGGTCGACAGTTCGCCGCGGGCGCGCCAGGCCGCGCAGGACTACGAGGACTTCGGGCGGCGGATCGACGAGGTCAGCCAGGCCTACATCACCGCGGTCGACTCCCATGACCTGGACCGGGACGATCTGGACGGCGGTGCGGTGGCGCGGGCGCGGGCGGATCTGACCCGTGCCAAGGACGAGCTGAACCGGGTGAAGGGCGAGCTCGACCGGTTCGCGCAGGGGCTGGCGCCGCTGCTGCAGTCGGCCGAGACCCAGCTGGCGCAGCTCGCCCCCGCCGTCGAGCGGGCTCGGCAGGCGCTGATGGCGGCGAGCGATGCGCTGGACACCGTCCGCGCGCAGGGTCTGCGGGCGGACGAGCTCGCCGCCCGGCTGGCGGCGCTCGGACCCGAGCTGACCAAGCTCAATCAGGGCGCCGGGCAGCACGGTGTCCAGGAGACGATCCGGCGGGCGGACGACGTACAGCGCAAGGCCGGGGAGATCCGCGCCGAGGCCGAGCGGCTGCCGGCGCGAGCGGCGGAGATCGACAAGCGGCTGGTGTCGCTGCGGACCCGGGCGCAGGCGATCACGACGCGGGCCGGGAAGGTCGAGCCGATTGTCAGCGAGCTGCGCCGGCGTTACAGCGCGGCGTGCTGGCAGGACCTCCAGCACGTTCCGGAGCGGGCCGCGCAGTCCGTCGAGCAGGCCGAGGTCAAGCTGCGGGAGGCGCAGCAGGCGCGGGACGAGCAGCGCTGGGCGGACGCGACGAGCCGGCTGGCGACCGTACGGGCACTGCTGGACACCACCGACGAGGCGGTGTCGGCGGCCGGCGACCGGCTGCAGCGGCTCGATGCGGTCTCGTTCGACCGGCAGAAGGAGGTCGACCGGACGCGCTTCGCGATCCGGGACGCCCAGCGGCTGGCGATGGCCGGGCGCAGCACCCCGGACCCCCGGCACGCGCAGCCCCTGGACGACGCGGTGGCACGGCTGGACCGTGCGGTTGCGGGCCTGGAGGGGCGGCATCCGGACTGGTGGCACTTCCTGACGGAGACCGAGGCGGTACGGCAGACGGCCGCCCGGGTGGTGCAGGAGATTCGTGAGGGCCGGGGCGGTACGGGGACGGGGACGGGCGGCTGACGCCGGGCCTGCGGCTGGCGTCGGGCCCTTGGGTTGGCGTCGCGCCCGCGGCTGGGCGACTGGTGGCCGTATCTCTTCTTTGCCTGCCGTTGCGCGGAGCGACGGCACACCTGATCCATCCCTTTCCCATGCCTTTCCCATGCCCTTCACGACGGGCCCAGTCGCGCTCCACAGCGCTCCCAGTGCGCTCCCCTGGCGTCGTCCCCGGCCGGGCCCCCGCGGGAGCGATGGCGTGATGCGGCAGGTGGGCGGATCCTGGAGATTGGATTGAGTACGGCCCAGTCGGCACCTCTGCGCAAAGGAGGCCGGACATGGCTACTGGGGCTCCTGGCCAGGCTCTGCCCGGGGGGCGGTTCCACCGGGCGAAGCGACGCACCCGGCTCGATGAGCATCTGCCCGTGGACCACGGGCTGAGCAGGGTCTACCGCATCGGCGCCGGGCTGATGGGTCTGGTACTGCTCGCATTCGGCATCCTCGGACTGACCCACCACATCGGCTACTTCGACACCGGCGGCGACACCGTGGCCGGGCTGCAGACCAATGGCGCCCTGAGCGTGCTCTCGATCGTCGTCGGCGTGATCCTCTTCGTCGGCATGGTGATCGGCGGGAACTTCGCCTCGAACCTCAACCTCACCTTCGGCATCCTCTTCCTCCTCAGCGGGTTCGTGAACCTGGCGCTGTTGCAGACCGACGCGAACTTCCTGGCGTTCAAGATCCAGAACGTGCTGTTCAGCTTCGTGGTGGGCCTGATGCTGATGGTCTTCGGCATGTACGGACGGGTCAGCGGCGGCCTCCCGTCCGACAACCCGTACTGGCGCGCCCGGCACCCGGAGGAAGCGGAGCGCTTCGACCGCGGCGAGTGGCATCCCGTGCCCGGTATGACGGCCGGACGGCAGGCGATGGTCGTCAAGATCCAGGGTGCGTCGCACGCCGGGCGCGGTTCGTTCGGGCCCGGGACCAGTGGGAGTGGCATCCGGCGCAGTACGGGCACCGAGGCGCACGGACCCGCCGGAGGCAGTGGCAGCGGCGGCAGTAGTGGCAGCGGCGGCGACTCGGGGCCGTCCGGCCGGTCGAGCGGAACGAGTGGATCCTGAGTGGGTCCGGTAAGGCGGGCGGCGCGAGTGGTTCCGGCGGCGACGAGCCGTGAGCCGACCGTGAGCCGGCGTCGCGCGGAGGCGTCAGGGCGTGCCGAGGAGGGATCGGGGTTCGGCACGCCCTGACGTCGTATGCAGCAGCCGTTGCATGCAGAAGACGTCGCACGCAGCAGCCGCACGCAGCAGCAGTCGCACGCATCGGATGTCGGGCCTTCGGGCGCTTCGGGTGCTTTCGGCGTCGGGAGCATCGGTGACGTCGTGCGTGCATCGGACCGGGGGTCGGAAGCAGGAAGCAGGGAGTGGCAGCATGAACCGGTCGGGGCAGCCCGCCCCCGCCGCGGGAAGCAGTGTGCAGCACGCGGCGGTCGAAGCGCTCGCCAAGCGGATCCTCACGGGAGCCCACGGTGAGGGCGAATCACTTGTCATGCCGGAGCTGATGGCGGAGCTCGACGTCAGCCAGACCGTACTGCGCGAGACGGTCAAGGTGCTGACCACCAAGGGGCTGCTCGGCACCGACCAGCAGCGCGGGACGTTCGTCCTCCCCCGCTCGGAGTGGAACCTGCTGGACACGGACGTACTGCGCTGGAAGCTCGCGGCCGGCGTGTCCTCCGACTTCTTCGCGGACGTGCTCGAACTGCGGCGTTCCATCGAGCCGGCCGCGGCCGCGCTCGCCGCGGAACGCCGTACCGAGGGGGATCTGGCGGCCCTCGACGCGGCGCTGAGCACCATGGCCGCGACCGACGACGACCCGGAGCTGCTCGTCCGGGCCGACGCGGACTTCCACACGGCGCTGCTGATCGCGTCGAACAACCGGTTCTACGCGCAGATGCACCGGGTGATCGTGCCGGTGCTCGTCCAGCGTGACCGGGCGGTGCTCGGTGCCGACGGCGCCTTCGAGCACCCGCACGCGGTGCACGCCACGGTCCGCGACGCGGTACGGGACCGGGACGTGGACGGCGCGTACATGGCGATGCTCGAACTGCTCGACAAGTCCGCGCGCGAGCATCCCTGAGCACGGTTGTGGCGGCGAGGCGAACGGGGAAGCTGCATGCGGTGACGCGGCTCCCCTTTGTCCCGCCGCCGCCCGCCGCCGCCCGTCACCGCCCGTCACCGTCCCGGCGGCCCGTTACGACGCCCTCTCCATGGGGCAGAAGCCCCCGTCACAGAAACCACCGCTACAGGACTCACCAACGCACCGTTGCGGAAGCCACCGCTGCGGAAGCCACCCCTGCGAAGCCACCGCTGCGAGAACCACCGACGGCGCAGCTCGCCACCCCGCCCCCTCAGGCCGGCCCACAGCTCCGGAGGTCCCTCATGAAGATCAGCCGTATCGAGACCTTCCTCGCCCCGCCGCGCTGGATGTTCGTGCGGGTCGAGACCGACGAGGGTCTGGTCGGCTGGGGTGAGCCGGTGGTCGAGGGGCGGGCGGAGCCGGTGCGGGCGGCCGTGGAGGTGCTGGCCGAGTACCTCCTGGGGCAGGAACCGGAGCGGATCGAGGACCACTGGCAGGTCATGACCAAGGGCGGCTTCTACCGCGGCGGGCCCGTCCTGTCGTCCGCCGTCGCCGGGCTGGACCAGGCGTTGTGGGACATCAAGGGCAAGCGGCACGGCCTGCCCGTACACCAGCTGCTGGGCGGGCCGGTCCGGGAGAGGATCCGCACCTACGCATGGGTCGGCGGCGACGAGCCGGAAGCCATCCGCGACGCCGTCACCGCGCAGACCGAGGCCGGCTTCACGGCCGTCAAGATGAACGGCTGCGGCCGGATGAGCCCGGTGGCGACCCGCGCCGAGGTACGGGCATGCCTGCGACGCGCCGAGACCGCACGTGAAGTCCTCGGCGACGACCGGGACTTCGGTCTCGACTTCCACGGCCGGGTCTCCCCCGCCAACGCCCGCAGGCTCCTCCCCCTGCTGGCCGAGCACGCACCGATGTTCGTCGAGGAGCCGGTGCTGTCCGACTACATGCAAGCCCTCCCTGATCTCGTCAACGCCTCCAACATCCCCCTCGCGCTCGGTGAACGTCTCTTCACCCGACGGGAGTTCCTGGCTCCGCTTCAGGCCGGGGTGGCGATCCTCCAGCCCGACATCTCGCACGCCGGGGGCGTGTCCGAGCTGCGCCGGATCGCCGCGCTCGCGGAGACCTACGGGGCGCAGCTCGCCCCGCACTGCCCCCTCGGGCCGGTCGCCCTGGCCGCCAGCCTCCAAGTCGCTTTCACCACCCCGAACTTCCTCATCCAGGAGCAGTCCCTCGGCATCCACTACCACCGGGACGCCGAGCTGCTCGACTACGTCGTGGACCCGGAGCCGTTCCACTTCCACGGCGGCGCACTGCTGCGGACCGATCGTCCCGGCCTCGGCGTGGACGTCGACGAGGCTGCCGTACGGGCCGCCGACGCGCACGGACATGCCTGGCGGAACCCGGTGTGGCGCCACGAGGACGGGTCGTTCGCGGAATGGTGAACCCGATCCCGCCCCTCACCGGTGAACCGCACGCCGGCCCTCCAGATGCGCTGAACGCCGGCCCTCCAGATGCGCTGAACGCTGGCCCTCCAGGTCAGCCGAATGCTGACCCGCCCGGTGAGACGAACGGTGACCCGCCCAGCGGGCCGCACCGTGACCCGCCCGGTGAGACGAATACTGGCTCGCCCACCGCGCCGACCGGTGACCCAACCAGGCGCCGCAGGTCCGGCGCGTCTGTCAGTCCGGACCGGAATAATCGGAGGCGGAGGCAGCACCCGCGCGACCGGACGACCCGCCCGCCTGGCATCTGCCGGGCGGGAACGGGAGAAAGTAGGAAACGCCATGGACTTCAGCACAGCGCTCCGCACCGAGCGGCTGGTCGCCATCATCCGGGGCAGTGACGCGGAGGCGTCCTTCCGTACGGTCATGGCCCTCGCGGAGGCGGGGCTGCCGCTGGTCGAGATCTCGCTCAGCGGGAAGGACGCGCTGGGCGTCATCCGGCGGGCGCGCGCCGAGCTCGGCGACGCCGCCTGGATCGGCGCGGGCACCGTCCTGACCGGCAGCGACGCCCGGCGCGCCGCGGAGGCGGGGGCGAACCTCATCGTCACGCCCGGCCTGGGGGCCGGGCTGGAGGAATCCGTCCGGCAGGGGCTGTCGACGCTCGCCGGGGTGCTGACGCCGTCCGAGGTGATCGCGGCGGAGGCGCTGGGCGTCTCGGCGCTGAAGCTGTTTCCGGCATCGGCGGGCGGTCCGGCGTATTTGCAGGCGCTCCGCGCGCCCTTCCCCGAGCTGCCGTTCGTGCCGGTCGGCGGGGTGGACGCGGCGATCGCGCAGGCGTACTTCGATGCCGGGGCGGTGGCCGTGGGGGTGGGCTCACCGCTGGTCGGGGACGCGGCGGACGGCGGTGATCTGGACGAGCTGCGCAAGCGCGCGGCGGAGTTCCGGGCGGTATGCGCCCGATGACGGGAGCGACCCCGGGGGAAGCATCGAGGGATGCCCCAGGGGAAGCCCCGAGGGAAGCGGAGACCCCGGTGATGGGGGAGGCCCCGGTGGCAAGGGAGGCGGGGGCGGAAGAGAAAGCAGGCAGCCCGGGGCCGGTGGCGGTACCACCGGCAGAGGCGGGGACGGGGACGGGGACGACGGCGAAAGCGGAGGCAAGCGCGCGCCCGCTTCCCCCGGCGCAGCCCGGCCGGCCCGACGTCCTCACCTTCGGCGAGAGCATGGTCGCGCTGCGCGGCAGCGGCCCGCTGAAGCTCGGCGGCACGATGCAGGTGTCCGTGGCCGGGGCGGAGAGCAACGTCGCGATCGGCCTGGCCCGGCTCGGGCACGCCGTGAGCTGGGCGGGCGCGGTCGGTGACGACGAGGCCGGGCAGTTGGTGCTCCGTACGCTGCGGGCCGAGGGCGTCGCGGTGTCCGGCGCCACCGTCGACCCTGGTGCGCCCACCGGCCTGGTGATGTTCGAGCCGCGGCTGCCCCACGTCACTCGGGTGCACTACTACCGCGCGGGTTCGGCCGGCTCCCGGCTCACGGCGCACGCGGTCGAGGCCGCCTTCGCCGCCGCCCCGCCCCGCATCCTCCATCTGACGGGCATCACCCCGGCCCTCGGCCCCGCGGCCCTCGCGGCGGCCCGGCACGCCCTCGAACTGGCCCACCGCGACGGCTCGTTGATCTGCCTCGACGTCAACTTCCGGGGCCGCCTGTGGACCGCCGGGGACGCCGCCGCCGTGCTCCGGCAGTGGATCCCGTTCGTGGACGTGCTGATCGCCTCGGACGAAGAGCTTCCGCTCTGCCTGCCGGAAAGGGCAGGCGGTGTGGACGGGCCCGGTGCACGCCCGACAGACGGCTCCGGCGCCGGGCGGGTCGCCGCGCTCGCCGAGCGGGCCGCGCCGCTGCTGGAACTGGGCGTCGCCGAGGTGGTGGCGAAACTGGGCGCGGACGGGGCAGCGGTCTTCACCGGCGAGGAGCCCCTCCACCGGCCCGCCAGACCGGTCCGCGCCGTGGACGCCGTGGGCGCGGGGGACGCGTTCGTGGCGGGATATCTTTCGGCGCTGCTGGACGGTGCGGGGCCCGCGGAACGCCTGGAGCGGGCCGTCACCACCGGTGCGTTCGCGGTCGCCTCGCACGGCGACTGGGAGGGTGCGCCGACCCGCGCGGAGCTGGGCCTGCTGGACGCGCCGCCCGGCACCGTCGTGCGCTGACCGGCACCGCGGTTAATCTGTGGCCATGCCTCGTTACGAATACCGGTGCCGCCCCTGCGGCTCCACCTTCGAGCTGAACCGGCCGATGGCCGAGTCCTCCGCCCCGGCCGTCTGCCCGGAAGGTCACAAGGACACCGTCAAGCTGCTCTCCACGGTCGCCGTCGGCGGCTCGGCGGCCGCCCCGGCCCGGAGCGCGCCCAGCGGCGGGGGCGGCGGCTGCTGCGGAGGCGGCTGCTGCGGCTGACCCGCCACGGCCCGCACCACCGCGGACCGGCACCACCGCGGGTCCGCACCACCGCGGACCCGCACCATGCCGTCGGCCGGCAGCCGGTCAGCGGACAGCCGATCAGCTGCCTGCCGCTCCCTCCCCCTCCCCCCTCCCTCCCCTCCCCTCCCCTCCCCCGCCGACCAGCCCCCGGCCCCCCGGCCCCCGCTCGTCCCCCCTACCGCTTGCGGGCCAGCGTCACCCCGTCCGCCACGGTGAGCATCACCGCCTCCATCCGGGCGTCCGCCTGCACATGGTCGTTGAACGCCCGGATCGCCAGCGCCGATCCGGTGGCCGCCGGGCTGACGACCTCACCGTGATAGAGGACGTTGTCCGCGACGATCAGGCCGCCCGGCCGCAGCCGCGGTACCAGCTCCTCCCAGTACGCGATGTAGCCGCCCTTGTCCGCGTCGAGGTACGCGAGGTCGATGTGCGGTTCGGCCGGCATCGCCCGCAGTGTCTCCAGGGCGGGTGCGATCCGCAGGTCGATGCGGTCCGCGACGCCGGCGCGGGCCCACGCCTCCCGGCCGTACGCCGTCCACTCCTCGGAGACGTCGCAGGCGATCAGCGTGCCGTCCGTGGGCAGCGCCTGGGCCATGGACAGCGCCGAGAAGCCGGTGAACGTGCCGACCTCGACCACGTGCCGGGCCCCGATCAGGCGCACCAGGAACGCCAGCAGCGCCCCCTGCTCCTCGGCCGACTGCATCCCCGCCGCCTCGGGGAACTTCTGGTGGGTGAGGTTGACGATCTCGCGCTGTGCGGGGTTCAGCGGCGGGTTGTGGGCGAGGACGTAGTCGTACATCTCCGCCGTGATCGGCGTGCTCTTGGACTCGGCCACTGGCTCTCCTCCGGGTCAAGGATCGGGTGTCGGCCGATCACCGGAAGTGCGGCCGACCGCCATCGCGAGACTAGCCGAGGTCCGGTGCCGCCAAGCGGTTATCCACAGCCCCGAGGAAGGCCCGGACGATCTCCTCGCCCGCGGCGACGCCCCAGGCGTCGAGCGCGGTGACGTGGTCGGCCCGCCAGCCGGAGTCGGCCAGTTCGCCGTGGCCCGGCCGCCAGCCGCGGTCCGCGGCCAGCAGCAGGTCCGCGTCGAGCAGGGAGTCACCGGCGGCGAGCACCTGGGACGCCCCGGTGCGCCGCGCCACCTCCGCCACGGCCGCGCTCTTGGTCAGCGGCCGGGGCACCGCGTAGATCTTGCGGCCCTGCAGGGAGACGGTCCAGCCGCGCTCCTCCGCCCAGCGGGCCAGCTCCTTGACCCAGGTGTCGGGCAGCAGCGCCCGCTCCACGACGAGATAGGCGAAGAGGTCCTCGGCGACCCGTTCCTTCAGCAGCCAGGCGGGATCGGCGGTGCGGACCAGGTGTTCCCGGACCTCCTCCAGCGGCGCGCTCTGCGCGGCGAGTCGCTCGGCGACGGTGCGCCGCCAGTCCGGGTCGGACTCGCCCCGGACGAGCAGATGGCCGCCGTTGGCGCAGATCGCGAACTCCGGTGGCGGGCCGGGGAGGTGGATGCGGCCGTACTGCTCGCGGGTGCGGGTGGTGGTCGGCACGAAGGTGGTGCCGGCGGCGAGTTCGGCGAGCAGCCCGGCGGCCGTCTCCGTCATGTAGGAGAGCGGTGCGCCCTGATAGACCTCGACGCACAGCAGCCGTGGGGCCTCGGCGTCGGGCACGGCGAGGCCGAGGGCCGCGGCCGAGTAGATCAGGGTGCGGTCGAGATCGCTGGCGACCAAAAGAGGGGCAGCGCGCAGCGCTTCCGGGGAAGGGTGGTGGTGGGCGAGGGGCCGGCCGCTCATGAGGAGACCACCGCCTTGCCGTCGGTGCCGGTGGCGCCGCGGGTGAAGCGCGGGTGGATCAGACCCACGCAGCTGTAGGGGAGTTCGTCGACCTCTTCGACGGGCACGCCCCGTTGTTCCGCCAGGAGCCGGACGTGGTCGAGATCGGTCCCGGCACCGCGGCGGGCCAGGATCTTCCAGGGGACCCGGCGCAGCAGTACCCGGGTGGTCTCGCCGACGCCGGGCTTGACGAGGTTGACGTCGTGGATGCCGTACTCCTCGCTGATCCGCTCGACGGCCGCCCAGCCCTCCCAGGTGGGGGCCCGGTCGGCGCCGGCCAGCTCCTTCACCTCGGCGGTGACGTCCTCGGCGACCTCGTCGAAGCAGGCGCTGACGGTGTCCAGGAACGCCCGCGAGACGTCGGCGCCGGCCAGTTCGCGGTAGAACTTGGCGCCGTGGAAGTCGTCCGGGCCGACCAGGTCGTCGCGCAGGACCGTGCGCGATATGAGGCCGGAGACGGTGGAGTTGAGGCAGGCGGACGGGATGAGGAAGTCGTCGCGGGTGCCGTAGGTCTCGACGCAGCCGCCGGGGTCGGCGAGCACGGCGATCCGCGGGTCGAAGCCGGGGAGGTCGGCGACGGCCTGGGCGAGTTCGCGGGTGATGGCGCCCTTGCCCGTCCAGCCGTCGACGAAGACGACGTCCGCGGGGTCGTGGTGGGCGGCCAGCCAGCGCAGTGCGGTGGTGTCGATGCCCCGGCCGCGGACGATCGAGACGGCGTAGTGCGGCAGGTCGAGGCCGTGTGCGTGCCGGGCCCAGCGGCGCATCAGCACGCCGACGGGGGTGCCGGCCCGGGCCAGGGACACCAATACGGGGCGGGGGCTGCGCTCGGCGAGCACGGTCTCGGTGACGGTACCGACGGCGCGCGCGATCCGGTGCGCGGAGCTCTGCAGTGCGCTGTGGAACAGCGCCTGGTAGCGCTCGCTCGGCTGGTATTCGACCGGCAGCGACTCGGCGTAGTGGGCGCCGCCGCGCTGGATCGCCTCCTCGCGTTCCTCGGTGGGCGCTTCCAGGGTGACGTCGGAGAGGTCCTGCAGCAGCCAGCCGACCTCGTCGGCGTCGTAGGAGGAGAAGGCGGGGCCGCGCAGCGGCTCGGGGAGGGGCATGGGGGCGGCCTGGGGTTGCGGGGCGTACGAGGGGAGGACGGCGAGCAGCAGCCGGTCGGTGTGGCCGGCGAGCCGGTCCAGCAGCCCGCCGGGGGCGTGCAGTTCGGGGCGGTCGCCGTGCGAGTCCACCACGGCGACGACGGCGTCGAAGCGGCGGGCCGGGTCGCTGCCGGCCGCGACGTTGTAGGCGTACCGCTCCCCCGGGCCGTCGGCGGGCCGGTCGTGGGCGGGGAAGGACAGCCGGGTGCGTATCGCGTAACCGGGGTCGTCCACGGCGAGGACCGGTGAGCGGGTGGTGGTCGAGAAGCGGACCTCCGCGTCCGCGCCGAGGTGGGCGTCGAGCGCCCCGGCCAGCCGCAGCGGCGCGTACATCAGCTCCTCGTTGCCGAGGACGAGGATGCGGCGGGCGCCGTCCAGATGCGGGGCGAGACGGGCCGCCAGGCCGGGGAGTTCGGCTTCGAGGCGGGCGCGGTGCGCCGGGGTGAAGCCGTGCCGCCCGCCGTCCGGCAGCCCGGCGGGCCAGCCGAGATCGACGCGTACGGCGGCCGCGCGGCCCTCGTCTCCGGGGCCGGGCGGGCTTTCCGGAACCGCCGGTGCCGGCGGCGTGCGGGCCTCGTACTCCGCGACGAGCGCCTGCCCGCGGGCCAGGACGTCCTCGGGAAGGCGTACGCCCCCCGCGGCGAGCGTCACGAGGTCGACCCGGGCGCCCAGTTCCGCCGCGAACTCCTCCAGCCGGCCGCGGTCGGCGTCGGAGCGCATGTCGACCAGGGCGACGACGACGTAGTGGTCGCGCGGGAAGCGGGCGTGCAGGGCGCTGATGGTGTTCAGGACCGTCCGGCCGGTGGAGAACTCGTCGTCGACGAGCACCAGCGGCCCGTCCCCCGCGAGGAGTTGCGGATCCTCGGGGAGCAAGAGGTGCGAGGTGGCGTGGCTGTGCTCCTCCTCGAACCCCGCCTGGTGGGCCACCCCTTCGACCGGCCGGCGGGTGGAGTGCAGGTACGGCGCGAGCGCCAGGCCGTCGGCGACCGAGTGCCCGAGGCCGGTGGCGGTCTCGGCGTAGCCCAGAACGACGGCGCGGGCGGCCGCCTCGTCACCCAGCAGCGTGCGCACCCGGCGCCCCAGGCCCAGGCCGGCGCCGTGCACCACGTCCGGCCGCTGCGGCACGTGCTTGCCCAGCACGTTCGACACGAGCAGATGGGCCCGCTTGGGGTTGCGCCGCAGCGCGAGCCCCAGCAGGCCGGTCAGCTCGTCCCCGCCGCTCAGCGAGACGCCGAGCCGGCCGGCGACCCATTCTCCCGTCCAGACCACGCGTTCCGTCTCCTCCGTCGTACCGTTCATGTGGTGTGCCGTGTCCCAGGTGGTGCTTTAGGTCTGCGGCAGGCTCGCCGTCAGCATTTCCACGAACCCGATGCCCTCCCTCGCGACGCCGAACGCCTCGGCGCGCAGCAGGGTGCGCTCGGCCCAGGCGCGGTGCGGCTTCACCTCGTTCATCTTGTTCGTGTACGCCGAGCGCAGGACCCCGCCGTCGCAGCGTTCCGGCCGCAGGATGTCGACCGCGTCGCTGAACTCCTCGTGGCTGACGACCGAGAGGGCGTGCACCGGCGCGACGTGCGAGGGGTGGATGCAGGTCTTGCCCTGCAGGCCGTTGGCGCGGTCGAGCTCGATCTCGCGCAGCAGGCCGTCCATGTCGTGCTCGATCAGCGCGGTGCGCAGCTCCTCGGCGCGCCCGAGGAACGGTGAGCGGCGCAGCTGGGGCTTGAACATCCGCTCGTGCAGCCGGAAGTACTCCCAGACCGGCCCGGTGACGGTGAAGCCGGTGCCGTCCGCCCGGCCCAGCACGTTGACCACGTCGGCGATCACGGAGGCCACGATCTGGACGTCGTACGCGGTCATGTCGGGCGCCCTGCGCAGCCCGTAGGCGGAACAGAAGTCCGTGACGCCCAGCCGGAGGGCGAGGACGCGGTCCCGGTATTTGTCGACGGTGCGGGCGATGCCCTGGAGCGTCTCGGGGCGGCTCTCCAGGTGGAGCAGTTCCGGGGACTCCAGTACCGGCATCGCGAACAGCCGCCGGTCGGCTGCGGACTCGGCCGCGGTCAGCGCTTCGAGGAAGGGCACACCACGTTCTTCGGTGAACTTCGGAAGTACAAATCCAGACAGCCGGCGCGCGGCCGGTCCGATACGGCGGATCAGATCCGGTATCTGCCCGGGCGCTCGTACGCGGATGAACAGCAGCGGGAGGTCCGTGCCCGCCTCGGCCGCCTCGTCGAGCAGGCCGAGCTGCCGTACGAGGTTCTCCTCACCGGCCGCGACGTCCGCGTCGCTTATGGAATCCTCCAGGCACAGCACCATGGACAGCACGCCGCGCCCGGCCTGTTTGAGGACGTCGGCGGCGAGTCGCGGCCGGGTGGCGGGGCTGTAGAGGGTGGCGCCGAGGGCGACCGCGAGCGTGCGGGCCGGGGAATCGGCGGTGAACTCCACCGGCTCTTGGTGGAACAGTGTCTTCCGGATTGCGGGCGGAAGATGCCCAAAATGCCGCATATAACTCCCCGATACCTGCGGGACCCGGGCACCCCCGCTGCGTCTCGCTGTCTGGATCCAGCCGGTAATCGTACGTCCGGCGGGGTGGGGTTGGTTCCCACGTGGGTGAAAATCGCGTAACCCTCATGAGGCACCCGGGTGTCGGGGCGGACGCCCGACGCACCGGCTCGCGTGCCCCGCGTTGTCCCTGCCACCTCCGGGAAGGCAGGATTGCGGCATGACGCACGCGATGTTGAAAGGGTCGAACGTACCCCTCGACGCCACGGCCGTCCGGGCCGTCCTGCGCTGGACGCCCGGCGCCGATGTCCCCGACGTCGACGCCTCGGCGCTGCTGGTGGGGCCCGAGGGGCGCGTGCGTTCCGACGAGGACTTCGTCTTCTACAACCAGCCGCGGCATCCCAGCGGTCTGGTGCGGCATCTGCCCAAGGCCCGGCTCGACGAAAGTCTGGCCGAAACCATCGAGGCGGACCTGGCCGACCTGGATCCTTCGGTCGAACGGGTCGTGCTGGCCGCATCGTCCGACGGCGGTGCCTTCGCGGGCGTGGCCGACCTGCGGGTTCTGCTGTACGACGCGGCGGCGGGCGACGGGGAGCCGCTCGCGGTCTTCGACGTGGTGCCCGAGACCGGTGACGAAACCGCGCTGATCTGCGGGGAGTTGTACCGCCGTGCCGACTCCTGGAAGTTCCGCGCCCTGGGGCAGGGGTACGAGAGCGGCCTGACGGGCCTGGCGAACGAGTTCGGCATCTCCGTGGAGGAGAACGACGAAGCGGCCGGCGGCGCCGCGCCCGCGGATGCCGGGGCAACGGCCCCCGCAGCAGCACCGGAAGCAGCGGCGTCCGCCCCGGCCGCCACGACGGCGGTCGGCCCGCCCCCGCCGAGCGGGCCGACCGGTGCCGGCGCCGTCACCCCGCCGCCGAGCACCTGGCCCGAAGGGGCGTCCGGCCCGGGAGCCGCGGGCGACGCGGAGGACTACCCGCTGGCGGACCCGGAGGCCGTCACCCAGCACGTGGCGGACGCGATGCCCGAGCCGTTCTCGGCCGCCCCGCTCCCCCCGGCCGGCGTCCCGCCCCAGGCACCCGCGCCGACGACCGGCGGCGGGTACGGCTACCCGGCGCACGTCCCGCCGCCGCCCACCCAGCCTCCGGCCCAGCCCGGCTACGGCTACCCGGGCCCGCCGCCGCAGTACGCACCGCAGCAGCCGCCCGCGTACGGCTATCCGCAGCAACCGCCGGCCCCGGCGCCGGCGTACGGCTACCCGACCCAGCAGTACCCCGCGCCGGACCCGTCCTTCGTGCTGCCGCCGCAGGGCCCCCAGTTCCAGCGCCGGTAGCCGGCGGCCGGCCGACCGGGCGGGGTGCGGGTCAGACCTTGGACTTGTACCCGCGCCCCCACTGGAGCCCCCAGCCGTACAGCCGGTCGAGTTCCGCCTGGAAGCCGTAGACGTACTTGACCTCGCGGCGCACCGTGAGCTCACCCTTGGTGTTCTCCAGCATGAAGATCGCGCAGGACCGGGCCTGCGGCGCCCGCTCGTCCAGCTTGACCTCCACCCGCGGTCCGCTGCTGGGGTAGAGCGTCACGACCGCATGTGTGCGGTCGAACGCCGGTGTGCCGTCGTAGATGTAGACGAAGATCAGTAACCGCTTGATCTCGTCGCGGTGGTCCAGGTTGATGTACAGCGTCTCACCGGAGCCCGAACCGAACCGGTCGTCCCCGCTGAGCTGGACGAACGGCGGGCCGTTGAGGTCCCCGAGGAAGTTCCCCAGCGGCTGCACCACGCCCTTGGTGCCGTCCTTCAGCTCGTACAGGCAGGCCAGGTCCAGGTCGACGTTGACCACAGCCGGTCCCTGCGCCTGGACGATCTCGGGCTTGAACAGCTTGCCCGGATGCCGCAGCAGCCCGCCCCTGCCCTGTCCGCCCCGCTCGTGGAAGTCGGAGGTCCGCATCTGCCAGTGCAGATTGACCCGCAGATGACCGGCCGCCGCGCCCTGCTTGGTCAGCGAGATGACCGGACTGCGTTTCGTCAGCTCGACGACGTACGACGCCCCGCCGCTGTCGAAGTCGAATTTCTGGGCGCCACCGCGCCACAGGTTCCCCAGGAACGACACCTTGCCCACCCCATTGCTCGGCCCCAATTACCGCGGGGCGGCCCGGGGTCCGTACCCCGGGCCGCCCCGCAGAGAGCGTTCCTCATTCAGCGACGCGTCACACTCCGGACACGACTTCCGGTTGTGCTCCGGAGGTGTCGCCCGGCTTGCCCTCGCGCCGGTTGCGGACCACCGACGAGGCGAACGAGAGGCCGATCAGCACCACGCCGACCAGACCGGTGATGACCTCGCTGATCTCGTACTTGATCGTGATGAGCAGGATGACGGCGAGCGCGCCGATGGCGTAGTGCGCGCCGTGCTCCAGGTAGACGTAGTCCTCCAGGGTGCCCTTGCGGACCAGGAAGACGGTCAGCGAGCGGATGTACATCGCGCCGATGCCCAGGCCCAGCGCCATCATGAAGATGTCGTTGGTGATGGCGAACGCGCCGATGACGCCGTCGAAGGAGAACGACGCGTCGATGACCTCGAGGTAGAGGAAGAGGAAGAACGCGGCCTTGCCGGCCAGGCCGAGCGCCGGGCCGGCGCCCTGCGTCGCGGGCGGCGCGGCGGCCGCGGTGGCCTCCTCGCCGTCCTCCTCCTCGCCGTCCTCCAGCTTGTCCTCGAAGTAGCCCGAGATGCCGCCGACGACGAGGTACGTGATCAGGCCCGCGACACCGGACAGCAGGACCGTGGCGGTCTTGTCACCGCCGCCGTGCGCGACGTTCGTGGCCACCGTCATCGCGGTCACCAGCAGGACGACCAGCGCGATGATGACGGAGAGCATGTCGAGCTTGCCCATCTTGGCCATCGGCTTCTCGATCCAGGACAGCCACTTGTAGTCGCGCTCCTCGAAGATGAAGTCGAGGAAGATCATCAGCAGGAACATCCCGCCGAAGGCCGCGATGGCCGGGTGGGCGCTGGTGACCAGCTCCTGGTAGTGCGCCTTGTCGTTGAGGGCGAGCTTGACCGCCTCGATCGGCCCCAGCTTCGCGGTGATCGCGACGATGACGACCGGGAAGACCAGCCGCATGCCGAACACCGCGATGAGAATGCCGACGGTGAGGAAGATCTTCTGCCAGAAGGCATTCATCTTGCGCAGGATGCCTGCGTTGATGACGGCGTTGTCGAACGAGACCGAGATCTCCAGAACGGACAGGATCCCGACGATCGCGAGCCCCTGCCACCCCCAGAGCACGCCGGCCAAGGCAAGACCGACCACCGTGACGGCGAACGACCAGCCAAAGGTTTTCAGGAGCACTGCCTACCCAATCCCTCGCTGTGTGGGTCCCCCGCGCGCAGCGCGCGGCGCTTTACGAAACGTTGACCCCGAAGTCTAGAGCGATGCCCCTCAGCCCTGACGCGTACCCCTGTCCTACCGCCCGGAACTTCCATTCGCCGTTGTAGCGGTACACCTCACCGAAGATCATTGCGGTTTCGCTCGACGCGTCCTCGCTCAGGTCATAACGGGCGAGTTCACTGCCGTCGGACTGATTGACGATCCGGATGAAGGCATTGCTGACCTGGCCGAAACTCTGGCCGCGCAGATCCGCCTCATGGATCGAGACCGGAAAGACGATCTTGTCGACCTGCTCGGGCACCTGTGAGAGGTCCACCAGGATCGATTCGTCGTCGCCCTCGCCCTCACCGGTGAGGTTGTCACCGGTGTGCTCGACGGAGCCCTCGGGGCTTTTGAGGTTGTTGTAGAAGACGAAGTACTCGTCGCCCAGCACCCGGCCCGACTGGCACAGCAGCGCGCTGGCGTCGAGGTCGAAGGGTGCGCCGGTCGTGGACCGTGCGTCCCAGCCGAGGCCGACCGTGATCTGGGTGAGATTCGGCGCGGCCTTGGACAGCGAGACGTTGCCCCCCTTGGCGAGCGTGACACTCATCGTTCGCTTCCTCCCCGGTGTCGTACGGGCCCGCCCTGGCGCGGCCCGGCTCCTTCACGCGCGCCCGGCGCCGCACTCCCCGGACAGGGGCGTACGGCGCCGGGCGCGGTCACTCTCCTGGCCGGGCGGCCACCGCGGTGGCCGCCCGGCCGAACGTCGGCGATCGGCTCGGGGCCGGTCAGACGTTGACGCCGAAGTCCTGGGCGATGCCGCGCAGGCCGGAGGCGTAGCCCTGGCCGATGGCGCGGAACTTCCACTCCGCGCCGTTGCGGTACAGCTCGCCGAAGACCATGGCGGTCTCGGTCGAGGCGTCCTCGCTCAGGTCGTAGCGCGCCAGCTCCTTGTCGTCGGCCTGGTTGACCACGCGGATGAAGGCGTTGCGGACCTGGCCGAAGCTCTGCTGGCGGGTCTCGGCGTCGTAGATCGACACCGGAAAGACGATCTTGGCGACATCGGCCGGCACGGCGGCGAGGTTCACCTTGATCTGCTCGTCGTCGCCCTCGCCCTCGCCGGTGATGTTGTCACCGGTGTGTTCGACCGAACCGTCCGGGCTCTTCAGGTTGTTGAAGAACACGAAGTTCTGGTCGTTGGCCACCTTGCCCTGGTCGTTGGTCAGCAGGGCGCTGGCGTCCAGGTCGAAGTCCGTACCGGTGGTGGTACGCGCGTCCCAGCCCAGACCGACGACGACCGCGGTCAGATTGGGGGCTTCCTTCGTCAGCGAGACGTTGCCGCCCTTGCTGAGGCTGACTCCCACGAGTCCTCCCGTAGATTCGAGGGGTACGTAGAGATCTGCGCCCCCATCGTGCATGGCATCGGATCAACGAATTGATCCTAGTGACCGGTTCCCACCGATTGCAGATATCGCACCTGGATCGCTGCGGATGTCGGCGCGGCGGGCACCGGCGGGTGGGAGCGCGCCCCGGCTCAGAGGGTTTCGAGGGCCTTGACGTAGTCGTTCAGGTCGCGGGCGTCGGGCAGACCGTTGACGACGGTCCAGCGGACCACGCCCTCCTTGTCGATGACGAAGGTGCCGCGCACCGCGCAGCCCTTCTCCTCGTCGAAGACGCCGTAGGCGCGGGAGGCCTCGCCGTGCGGCCAGAAGTCCGACAGCAGCGGGTACTCCAGGCCCTCCTGCTCGGCGAAGACGCGCAGCGAGAAGGGGGAGTCGTTGGAGACGGCCAGCAGCTGGACGTCGTCGTTGACGAACTTCGGCAGCTCGTCGCGCAGGGCGCACAGCTCGCCGGTGCACACGCCGGTGAAGGCGAACGGGTAGAAGAGGAGGACGACGGCCTTCTCGCCGCGGAAGTCGGAGAGCTTGACCAGCTCGCCGTGCTGGTTCTTCAGCTCGAAATCCGGAGCCTTCGTGCCGACCTCGATCGCCATGGGGGTGCATCCCTTCCGCTCACGCTCAACAGAACGCGACCACCCTACGCGCCGGGGCGCCTCGTCGGGGACCCGGTCTTGAGCGGGGCCGAGCCCCCTCCGGAACAGGGCGGAGGGGGCTCGGTGGCGAGTGAGGGGCCTGCGGCTCAGCGCTTGCCGGACTTGGGCGTGACCAGCCGGCTGCCCGTCCAGTCCTTGCCCGCGTTGATGCTCCGGGTCTGCGACAGACCCGCGGTCTGCGCGGCTTCGTTGATGTCGCTGGGCTCGATGTAGCCGTCACGGCCGGTCTTGGGCGTCATCAGCCAGATCTGGCCGCCCTCGTCGATCAGACCGATGGCATCCACCAGCGCGTCCGTGAGGTCGCCGTCTTCATCGCGGAACCACAGCAGAACGACGTCGGCAACATCGTCGTAGTCCTCGTCGACGAGATCCTGGCCGATCACGGTCTCAATGGCTTCGCGGAGATCCTGGTCGACGTCATCGTCGTAGCCGATCTCCTGGACCACCTGTCCGGGCTCGAACCCCAGCCTGGCGGCAGGGTTGGTCCGCTCCTCCGCGTGGTCCGCGGTCGCGCTCACGGATTGCCTCCTGTCATGTTTCGGAAAATGCTCGGGGACCCCGCGCGTGCGCGGAGCATTGGGCGTAGTCCACACGGGCCGGGCGGATCGCGCAAGTACCCGGCGGTCCAGACCGCCGAAACGGTGACGTTTCGCGGCGTCTCGCCGCAACCGCGACCCCCGGAAGACAGGGTGAAGTGATTCACACCACAGCGTTCTGCGGGGTTTATCGGGTAGTCGCGCGCGGCTGGTCCCTTCGGGGGGTGGCCGGGCCCGGTACCGGATCTCATTTCGAAGGGCGTACGTCCGTACGCGAAGCACTTTCGACGTGGGCGTATGGTTGCGATTTGGCCGACCTGAGAAATCGGCCTTTTCAGCGCCATCTCTCAGCGGATGGTTACCCATCGGTAGAGGTGACGTATCGCTGTGGCTCGGTACACGATGGAAGACGGCGCGACACCAAGGCAGAGACAGCATTCGTCCCGTGCACGGCATGAATAACGTGCGGAGCACGACACGACCCGAACACGAAGGAACAGCGTGGCTTCCGGATCCGATCGAAACCCGATCATCATTGGCGGCCTTCCCAGCCAGGTCCCGGACTTCGATCCCGAAGAGACCCAGGAATGGCTCGACTCGCTCGACGCGGCCGTCGACGAGCGAGGCCGGGAACGTGCCCGCTATCTCATGCTCCGGCTGATCGAGCGGGCCCGCGAGAAGCGCGTGGCCGTGCCGGAGATGCGCAGCACGGACTACGTCAACACCATCGCGACCAAGGACGAGCCGTTCTTCCCCGGCAACGAGGAGATCGAGCGCAAGATCCTCAACGCGACCCGGTGGAACGCCGCCGTCATGGTGTCCCGCGCCCAGCGCCCCGGCATCGGCGTCGGCGGTCACATCGCCACCTTCGCGTCCTCCGCCTCCCTCTACGACGTGGGCTTCAACCACTTCTTCCGGGGCAAGGACGAGGGTGACGGCGGCGACCAGATCTTCTTCCAGGGCCACGCCTCGCCCGGTGTCTACGCCCGCGCGTTCCTCCTCGACCGGCTCAGCGAGGCCCAGCTGGACGCCTTCCGCCAGGAGAAGTCCAAGGCTCCCAACGGTCTGTCCAGCTACCCGCACCCGCGGCTGATGCCGGACTTCTGGGAGTTCCCGACCGTCTCGATGGGCCTCGGCCCGCTCGGCGCGATCTACCAGGCCCGGATGAACCGCTACATGGAGGCCCGCGGCATCGCCGACACCTCCAAGTCGCACGTGTGGGCCTACCTCGGCGACGGCGAGATGGACGAGCCCGAGTCGCTCGGCCAGCTGTCCATCGCCGCCCGCGAGGGCCTGGACAACCTGACCTTCGTCGTGAACTGCAACCTGCAGCGCCTGGACGGCCCGGTCCGCGGCAACGGCAAGATCATGCAGGAGCTGGAGTCGCAGTTCCGCGGCGCCGGCTGGAACGTCATCAAGCTGGTCTGGGACCGTAGCTGGGACCCGCTGCTCGCGCAGGACCGCGACGGCATCCTGGTCAACAAGCTGAACACCACCCCCGACGGCCAGTTCCAGACGTACGCGACCGAGACCGGCGCGTACATCCGTGAGCACTTCTTCGGCGACGACCACCGCCTGCGGGCGATGGTCGAGAACATGACCGACGACCAGATCCTGCACCTGGGCCGCGGCGGTCACGACCACAAGAAGATCTACGCGGCCTATGCGGCGGCCAAGGCGCACAAGGGCCAGCCGACCGTGATCCTCGCGCAGACCGTCAAGGGCTGGACGCTCGGCCCGAACTTCGAGGGCCGCAACGCGACCCACCAGATGAAGAAGCTCACGGTCGACGACCTCAAGGGCTTCCGCGACCGGCTGCACCTGCCGATCCCGGACAAGGACCTGGAGGACGGCCTGCCGCCGTACTACCACCCGGGCCGCGACTCCGAAGAGATCCAGTACATGCACGACCGGCGCAAGTCGCTGGGCGGGTACGTACCCACCCGGGTCGTGCGCGCCGAGCCGCTGCAGCTGCCGGACGACAAGGCCTACGCGGGCGCCAAGAAGGGCTCGGGCCAGCAGAAGATCGCCACGACCATGGCGTTCGTCCGCATCCTGAAGGACCTCATGCGGGACAAGGAGATCGGCAAGCGCTTCGTGCCGATCGCGCCCGACGAGTACCGCACCTTCGGCATGGACGCGTTCTTCCCGTCCGCCAAGATCTACAACCCGCTGGGCCAGCAGTACGAGTCGGTGGACCGCGAACTGCTCCTGGCCTACAAGGAGTCGCCGACCGGCCAGATGCTGCACGACGGCATCACCGAGGCGGGCTGCACGGCCTCGCTGATCGCGGCGGGCTCCGCCTACGCCACGCACGGCGAGCCACTGATCCCGGTCTACGTCTTCTACTCGATGTTCGGGTTCCAGCGCACCGGTGACCAGTTCTGGCAGATGGCCGACCAGCTCGCGCGCGGTTTCGTGCTCGGCGCGACCGCGGGTCGTACCACGCTGACCGGTGAGGGCCTCCAGCACGCCGACGGCCACTCCCAGCTGCTGGCCTCGACGAACCCGGCCTGTGTCGCCTATGACCCGGCCTACGGTTACGAGATCGCGCACATCGTCAAGGACGGTCTGCGGCGGATGTACGGCGAGAACGCCGAGGACGTCTTCTATTACCTGACCGTCTACAACGAGCCGATCCAGCACCCCGCGGAGCCGGCCGACGTCGACGTCGAGGGCATCCTCAAGGGTCTGCACCGCATCAAGGCCGGCGAGAAGGGCGAGCACGCGGCTCAGATCCTCGCTTCCGGCGTCGCGGTGCCGTGGGCGGTCGAGGCCCAGCAGATCCTCGCGGACGAGTGGAACGTCAAGGCTGATGTGTGGTCGGCGACCTCCTGGAACGAGCTGCGCCGCGAGGCGGTGGACGTCGAGGAGCACAACCTGCTGCACCCGGAGGAGGAGCAGCGCGTCCCGTACGTGACGCAGAAGCTCCAGGGCGCCGAGGGCCCGAAGGTCGCGGTGTCGGACTGGATGCGTTCCGTCCCGGACCAGATCTCCCGCTGGGTCCCGGGTACGTACCAGTCGCTGGGCGCCGACGGCTTCGGCTTCGCGGACACCCGTGGGGCGGCCCGTCGCTTCTTCCACATCGACGCGCAGTCCATCGTCCTGAGCGTGCTCACCGAGCTCGCCAAGGAGGGCAAGGTCGACCGTTCCCTGCTGAAGCAGGCCATCGACCGCTACCAGCTCCTGGACGTCGCGGCCGCCGACGCGGGTGAGGCCGGCGGCGACGCCTGATCACCCCGCGGCCTGCCGCCGCACCGCTTCCGTCGCGCCCCCCGGCCGGTGTCCTCCACCGGCCGGGGGGCGCGGTGGTGTGCAGCCCGGCGGGCCGGCACCTCGCGGGGGACCGCCGCTGCGCGGTTCATCGCTCCCACACCTTGAACGCCCTTACCTGGTAAGGGGAGCGGGGTACCCAGGTGCCGCCGCCGGGGTAGGTGTTGTACTCGGCGGTCTCGGCACACTCCGCGCTCTGGTACGTGGTGACCGGCCGGCCCATCCGGTTGGCGAACGAGGCGGCGCTGACGCCCTTGGGCAGCGGAATGCAGCTCTCGATGTCCGTGTCGGACAGTTCGAAGGTCCGCCGCTTGCCGGCGAAGTCCGCCCTCGGCCAGAGGCACAGCTGTCCCGCCGCGCATTCGCCCGAGGCCGCGGCGTGGCGGCCGGTGGTGGCCGCGTGTGCGGGGACGGTGCCGAGCGCGGTCGGGAGGGTGAGCGCGGCGGCCAGGGTGGCGAGGCCGGTGAACAGGGCGGTGGCGGTGGTGGTGGCGGACGTGCGCAGACGCAGACGCATTGGAATCTCTCCCCCGTGAGGTACGTGATGTGCCGCGGCGGGCGGGCTGCCCGCGGCGGGTTCGTCATCGACCTTCGCCGGGCCGCGGTGCGATTGCCAAGGCCCGGCCGGGTCCACCACCCGGATCAGGTATGTGGACAAGCAGACCGGCCGGAAGCGGGGCTGCGGCGCACGAGGTTGACGCGGTGCGGGCCGGCCGGACGGGTCGCGGAAACCGTTCTTCGCGGCCGCCCGGCGGGGGCGGCGGCAGGGGCGTCACCTGTAATGCGCGCAGGGGCCGGGGCGGTTCCCGGCACGGCTCACCAGGATGAGGGATTCGGTGTTCCGGAAGGGGTCAACTGCCGCTTGGTGCTTGGCCGGTGGGCCGTGCGGCGGCCCCGGACCGGGTGGTTGACGCGGCCGGCCCGGCGGCTCCGCGCCGCGGCCGGGCGACGGCGGGCGCACGACGGTGGCGTAGGCAACGGCGGTGCACGCGAGGCTGGTTACGCGACGGCGCGCGGCCGGCCGAGGAGTGCCTCGACCGGCCGCGCGCCGGGTGCTGTGGGTGGCCCTGGGGCGCTCAAAGCCCCTCGGCGCCAGGGTCAGATGTGGCCGACGCCGGCACCTGTCTCGGCGTTCGCTCCGCGCTTGGTGAAGAGCGCGACGATCGCCGCGACGACCGCGACACCGCAGGCGACGGTGAAGGCCAGGCCCATTCCGGACACGAAGGTGTCGTGCGCGACCGAGGTGATCTTCTGCGCGAACTCCGGCGGGGTGTGCTTCGGGACCGGCGCGATACCGGCCGAGACGGCGTCCGAGACCTTCGGCATCTGGGCGGGCGGGATCGGCGGGAGGCCCGCCGACTGCCATTTGCCCGGGAGGTCGTTCTCCACGCGGGAGGCCATGACCGCGCCGAGCACGGCCGTACCGAGGCTGCCGCCGACCTGCATGGCGGCCTGCTGGAGGCCGCCGGCGACGCCGGAGAGCTCAAGAGGCGCGTTGCCGACGATGACCTCGGTGGCGCCGACCATGACGGGCGCGAGTCCGAGGCCGAGCAGTGCGAACCAGACGGACATCGGGCCGGTGCCGGTGCCGGTGTCCAGGCCGGCCATGCCGTACGTGGCGATCGCGGTGAAGACCATGCCGCCGACCAGCGGGATGCGCGGGCCGAACTTGGTGATCAGGGCGCCCGCCACCGGCGACGCAACGATCATCATGCCGGTGAGCGGGAGGAGGTGCAGGCCGCTGTCCACGGGGCTCATGCCGTGGACGTTCTGCAGGTAGAACGTCACGAAGAACAGACCGCCCATGAAGGCGAAGGCCATCAGCACCATCAGGATCGTGCCGGCGGTGAGCGGCACGGAGCGGAACATCCGCAGCGGGATGAGCGGTTCGCGGACCTTGGTCTCCAGGAGGGCGAACAGCGCGAAGAGGACCACGGCCCCGATGAGGAAGCCCCAGGTCTTCATGTCACCCCAGCCCCAGTCGGTCGCCTTGATCAGCGGCCAGATGAGGCAGAACATCGCGGCCGAGAGCAGCACGATGCCGGGGATGTCGAACGAGCGGGGGGCGTTCTCCGCGCGGTGGTCCTTGAGGATCACCAGGCCGAGGATCAGGGCGAGCACGCCGACCGGGACGTTGATGAAGAACACGGACTGCCAGTTGACGTGCTCGACCAGCAGTCCGCCGACTATGGGGCCGCCGGCGGTGGAGGCGCCGATGACCATGCCCCAGATGCCGATCGCCATGTTGAGCTTCTCGGCCGGGAAGGTGGCGCGCAGCAGTCCGAGGGCGGCGGGCATCAGCAGCGCGCCGAACAGGCCCTGGAACACGCGGAAGACGATGACCAGCGTGACCTGACTGGAGAAGCCGATGGCTCCGGAGGCGGCGGCGAACCCGACGATGCCTATGAGGAAGGTCTGGCGGTGACCGAAGCGGTCACCGAGCTTTCCGGCCGTGATCAGCGAGACGGCCAGCGCGAGCATGTAGCCGTTGGTGATCCACTGCACGTCGCCGAACGAGGCGCCGAGGTCATCCTTGATCGCCGGGTTGGCGATGGCGACGATCGTGCCGTCCAGGGCCACCATCATGACGCCGATGGCGACGGAGAAGAGGGTCAGCCACGGATGGCCTCGCAGCCCCCGCGGGGGCTCCGGTACGGGAAGTTCCGGCGCGGCGTGGGCGACCGGGGTCTGGGAACTCATACCCCGAGGCTAATGTCAGCGACTGACAGTTGACAAAGCAATTCATCAGTCGGTAACTGTCATCTCCCTCACAGGTAACCTGAGCAGCGAGAACACCACGGAAAGGCGGCGCAGGATGGCCACCTCGACGCCGCAGACGGCCCCCGGAGGCGGACTGCGCGAACGCAAGAAACAGCGCACCCGCGACGCCCTGATCCGCGCCGCGCTCGAACTGTTCACGGAGCAGGGCTACGAAGAGACGACCGTCGACGAGATCGCCGAGGCGGTGGACGTCTCCCAGAGGACGTACTTCCGGTACTTCGCCAACAAGGAGGACGTCGCCTTCGCGGTCCAGAAGATGGTCGAGGCCCGCTTCCTCGACGAGCTGACCGCACGCCCCGCCTCGGAAGATCCACTGACGGCGCTGCGCAGCGCGGTGATGGTGGCGTGGGACGACATCGGCAGCGCCATCGAGTCCGTGGTCCCGGTGGAGCTGTACATGCGGACGTACCGGATGATCGAGTCCACGCCGACGCTCGTGGCCTCCCATCTGCGGCGCTCGTCCGAACTGGAGGAGCGGATCGCGGGACTGATCGCCGGGCGCGAGGGGCTGGACGTCGATGCCGATCCGCGGCCGCGGGTGCTGGTCGCCGCGTTCTGCGGGGTGATGCGGGTGGCCGGCAAGGTGTGGGGCGAGGGTCCGGACTGCAGCGTGGCGTCCATTCGCGAGCTGACCCAGTCCTATCTCGACCACATCCAGCCGGCGATCGGCGGCGACTGGCGCTTCGCCCGCTGAGGTCGAACCCACCGCAACTGCCCGTAACGGACAGCCGCCGCTGAGCAACCCATTAACCGCATGATGAGACCACTTCCGCACGACTGAGCGCAGGAAATCGGCAATTCATGTCCGTTTTGGTCGAAATACCCTCCGCGAAACGTGAGATCACTCACGGGCCCGGCAGCGGGCCTTCCCGGTCTCCTAGGGTGGCCCGCGGTGACTTCCTTCCCGGGCCTGGGCCCCTCCTCCGGTTTTCTGCAGTCCACCGCCTGGCGTGCGGCACTCGCCTTGGCGGTGGTGTTCGTGATGCTCGCCATGACCGGCTGGACGGCCGTCAGAGGCACCAAGGACGACGCCAACCCCCTGGCCACGGCCAGAACCGCCTGGAAGCACGCCACCTTCCTCGGGCGTCCGCTGCCCGACCCCAACGGCTCCCCGGCCACCCTGCGGACCTTCTTCGCCGCGCTCACCGGCGCCCAGCAGCAGCAGCTCGCCAACCGTTATCCGCTGGTCGTCGGCAACATGGGCGGCGCGCCCGCCGCACTGCGTTACCGGGCCAACCGGATGGCGCTCGACGACGCCCGCGCCGTGGAGAAGCGGCGGATGGCCGACCGCCGGCTCACGCCCGTGGGCCGCCAGGAAGCCGGCCGGCTGATGCACCGCTTCGAGTCGATGATGAGCCCCGGGCGACAGATCCTCGCCTTCGATCCGGCCGGCGGCGGGCGGGCGGCGGAGGTCTTCGGCAGCCTCCCGGCGGCAAAGCGGATCTCCGTAGTGGTGCCCGGCGTCGACACCAATCTGTCGACCTTCGAACGGACCGTACGGGCCACCGCGGCGCCCGTCGGCATGGCGCGTTCCCTCTACGACGCCGAGCGCACGGCCAAACCGGGTGTGCGGACGGCCGTGATCGCCTGGGCCGACTACACCACGCCGTCCGGCCTCGGTGTACAGGCCGTCACCGGGAACCTCGCCGAGGCCGGCGCGGTCCGGCTGCGCGCCCTGGTGAAGTCACTGCCGTCCTCCGACACCGTCTCGCTGTTCTGCCACAGCTACGGCTCCGTGGTGTGCGGCGTCGCCGCCCGGCACCTGCCGGCGAACGTCGAGGACATCGCGGTCGCGGGCAGCCCCGGCATGCGGGCGGAAAGCCTCTCCGGGCTCGGCACGCACGCCCGGGTCTGGGCGATGCGGGACTCCGACGACTGGATCCAGGACGTGCCGTACCTGGAGGTCGGCGGCCTCGGCCACGGAGCCGACCCGGTCGATCCGTCCTTCGGCTCCCGGATCCTGTCCGCCGACGGTGCCGTCGGGCACGCCGGCTACTTCGCGCCCGGGACCCGCAGCCTGCGCAACTTCGCCCTGGTCGGGGTCGGGGCGCTCGACTCGGTGGACTGCGCGACCGACGATCCGCGCTGCAGCACGGGCCTGGCCTGATCTCCCGCGCAGATATGGCCGGTTCCCGCCGGCACGGCCCGGCGCCCGGGGACGGGCCGTGCCGACGGGAACCGTCCCCGGTGGCGAGCGCGTCAATGGGACAAGGGCCGGAAGCGGCCGGGCCGAAGGCGCGTGACGCGCGTAGTCCTGGCAGGCGCCTCCGAGGTGTCCGGAAGGGGGACGGGCGGGCAACCGCCCGCATACGATGAGCCGCATGGGTGATGTGCTGGCCGGTTTTCATGCCGTCTGGGAGTTCGACACGGACTCCGTACTCATCCGCTTCGAACGGGGGATCCGCAGGCCGAAGCTCTTCCAGGCGCTCGGCGAGCGACGCATTCCGTACGAGGCGCTGAGCTCCGTCGAGCTGTCCGAGGGCAGACGCGGCACGGTGGTGCTGCACGCCGTGCCCCGGCCTGGTGCCGACCCCCTGATGGAGGCGGCGAACGGGCAGCTGAAGGAGGAGGCCGACCCGTACCGGCTGGTGCTGCCGGCCGAACGCGAGACGCTGGCGGAGTTCTACGCGGACGAGCTGCGCACGGCGTTCGGCCCCGACGCCAAGGAACCGGCCGAGCGTCATCTGGTGACCGCACCGGAACCTCCGCTCCACTTCAAGGCGTACGACGGCAAGGCGTCCTTCGACGGCCGTTCGGTCGCGTTCCGCTGGTTCTGGACGGGGGCGTCGTCTGCGAAGTGGAAGTGCGGCGACCAGAGCTTCACGGTGGGCGAGTTGGCCGGTGTCGAGTGGCGCTCGCCGGAGGTCTTCAACGGCTACCTGCGGCTGTTGGAACGCGGGGCGGCCGAACCAGGGAAGGGCGAGGCCGACCAGGACCCGGCAGCTGTGGTGTTCGGGCTGGGGTACGGCCCGGTCCACGAGTCGCTGCCGTTCGCCGCCGCGGTACTGCAGGCGGTGCGCGCCGCCGAGCCGGAGCAGGAGAGCGCGGAGCGCGAACCGGTGTGCCGCCGGGCCGGGGACGCCCGCCGGGACCCCGCGGACATCGCGGACCGGATACGGCACTTGGGCGAGCTGCACGACGCCGGGCTGCTGACGGACGACGAGTTCAGTACGAAGAAGGCCGAGCTGCTGGCCGAGTTGTAGGGCTCGCGGCTCACCGCGGGCCGGCTGCCGACCGGCGGTGTCGCGCGGCGGCCTCGTGCGGCGGCCTCGTGCGGCGGTCTCGTGCGGCGGTCTCGTGCGGTGGTGGGTCATACCGTGGTACGGGGCCGAAGGCCGACCCGTGGTATGACGCCCGGGCCCAGGCCGTCCGCTTACATTGACTCCGCGATGAACGGACGATCCCCCACCCCAGCCCCCGAGGCGGCCCGCAGCGCCGAGCGCGAGCCGGCCCGGTCGAGAGCGCTGCGCGCCGCACGGCAGGCGCTGCGCATCCTCGCCGTAGAGCTCGGCACCCCGACCGAACCCGGCATCCCGCTGTTCGCCGGTGTCCAGAACCGCTGGCTGCGCCGGGTGCCGTATCTCGTCGCCTTCACGTTCACGGTGTCGTTGCTGCCGACGACCATCAACGTCCTCGGCAACGACTACGGCATGAACGGCGGCCTGGCCGGCGCGCTCGCCACCGCCCAGACCGTGCCCCTGATGATGGCCGTGACCCGGCCGCTGCAGGCCTGGTGGGTGATCTTCGCCGCGGATGTCGTCTGCGCCCTCGCCCTCACCGGGGCCGGTGGCGTGGCGGACCGCGCCTGGCCCTGGACTCCGCCGGCGATCGTCGGCTATCTCGCGCTGATGCTGGCGCTGTCCCTGCGCGAGCGCCGGCGCACCCTGATAGCCGTCTGGCTGACGACCGGCTTCGCCGGAATACTCTCCGAGGCGATCACCCCGGAGCGCAGCCAGAGCACCTGGGTGCTGATGTTCGTACTCGCCGGCGTGATGCTGCTGATGGGCGCCACGTTGCGGGAACGGGGCGACGCACAGCGGAAGTTGATAGAGCAGGAGACCATCAGCGAGGCCGAACGCGCCCGCCGGACGCTCCTGGAGGAACGCACCCGGATCGCCCGCGAACTGCACGACGTGGTCGCCCACCACATGTCGGTGATCACGGTCCAGGCGGACAGCGCCCCGTACCGCATCAGCGGGATACCCAAGGAGGCGGAGGAGGAGTTCGGGTCGATCGCCGCGACCGCGCGCGAGTCCCTGACGGAGATGCGCCGGCTGCTCGGCGTGCTGCGCAGCGAGGAGACGGAACGGCAGGGCGGCCCTGAGAAGACCCCGCAGCCCGGGGTGGCGATGCTGCCGAAGCTGGTCGAGGGGACCGTACGGGCCGGTGTGCCGGTGGAGTTGGTGCTGCCGGAGGAGCCGGTGGTGCTCGAACCGGCGGTGGATCTGTCGGCGTACCGCATCGTGCAGGAGGCGCTGGCCAATGTGGTGCGGCACGCCCCCGGCGCACAGACCCGGGTGTCGGTCATCCCGACCGCGGACCGCACCCGGCTGACGGTGCTGATCGTCAACTCCGCCCCGCCCGTGGCGTCCGCGCCCTCCGCGCCGTTGGAGACGGCCGGGACCGGCCACGGCCTGGTGGGGATGCGGGAGCGGGTGCGGCTGGTGGACGGTTCGCTCGACACCGGCCCGCTGCCCGACGGCGGCTTCCGGGTCGCGGCCCAGCTGCCCCTCACGCCCGCGCCCGGTTCTCCAGCAGCCGGTTCTCCAGCACCCGGTTCCCCCGCGTCCGGCTCCGCCGCTTCCCCCTCGGCATCTCCCCTCTCAGCGAAGGATTCCGCCTCTTCATGACCACGCGCGTGATCATCGTCGACGACCAGGCCATGGTGCGGGCGGGGTTCGCCGCGCTGCTCGCCGCGCAGAGCGACATCGATGTGGTGGGCGACGCTCCTGATGGTGTGCAAGGGGTGGAGCTGAGCCGTCGGACGCACCCCGATGTGGTGCTGATGGACGTCCGGATGCCGGAGATGGACGGGCTGGAGGCCGCCCGGCAACTGCTCGCGCCGCCGCCCGGAGTCACCCACCGCCCCAAGGTGCTCATGCTGACCACCTTCGACGTCGACGACTACGTGTACGAGGCGCTGCGCGCGGGAGCCTCGGGGTTTCTGCTCAAGGACGCCCCGCCTGCCGATCTGATCTCCGCGGTGCGCGTGGTGGCGGCGGGGGAAGCCCTGCTGGCACCGTCGGTGACCCGGCGGCTGATCGCCGATTTCGCCCGCCAGCGGCCGGCCCCCCGCAAGGACCGTGCCTCGCTGCGGCTGAACGGCCTGACCCCGCGGGAGACCGAGGTGCTGGAGCTGATCGCCCGCGGTCTGTCGAACCAGGAGATCGCCGAGGCGCTGATCCTCGCCGAGCAGACCGTGAAGACCCACATCGGCCGGGTGCTGGCCAAGCTGGAACTGCGGGACCGCGCGCAGGCCGTGATCTTCGCGTACGAGTCGGGGCTGGTGGCGCCGGGGAGTGGCAACTAGAGCAGTAGAGGGAGCTGTAGTTGAAGCTCTCCTTGGAGCTGGAGCTAGAGCTGGCGTTGGCGTTGGCGTTGCAGTGGGAGCGGTGGGGCGACAGCCCTCGGTAGAGGCGGTCACGGTTGCCGGTCCTCTTCGGGCCGGTGGCTGGGGCACCGTGGCCCGTCGCCCGCCCCTGACGCGATTCGCGTACCCCTCCCGCCCACCGCAACCCGTACGCCGCCCCCTACGTTCCGCCTACGCCCCCTACGTTGCGCCTACAGCCCCCTACGTTCCCCCTACAGCCCCCTCGCGCGCTCCTTCCTGAGGACGAGCGCGGTGCCGGACCCCCTACCCCGGTATCACCCCGGAGTTGGCTCCGCGGTGTGACGCCGTGTCATACACCGTCTCCTTACCTTTCCTCCGCCACACCAACGGGAGAGGGAGACACACCATGTCCGTGCTGCGCACCGTCGCACGACGCAGCAAGCGCACGCTGATCGCCGCCGCGCTCGCGGTGACCGTGGCCGCCGGAACCGGCGGCTGGGCGGCAGGTTCCGCGCAGACCGCCGTCACCGGCCCGCCGCCCGGCGCCGCCGCCTGGCGCGCGGACCACTCCCTCGGCGTGCGGTTGCCGGACCCTGCGACCGCCCGACCCGCCGCCGTCGCCCGCTTCTTCGCCTCGCTGACCGACGCCCAGCAGCAGGCTCTCGCCGTCCGGCACCCGCTCACCGTGGGCAATCTCGACGGCGCCCCGATCGCGCTGCGGTACACGGCCAACTCCCTTGCCCTGAGGGAAGAACGATCCCGTCAGCTGGCCCGTGCCACGGATCCGGCCGGCACCCTCCAGGACCACCAGCAGGCCAGGAAGGCGGCCGACCGGTGTGCCGCCCTGCTCAAGCCCGGCCACCGGATCCTCGCCTTCGACCCGCGGGGACGTGGTCAAGTGGCGGAGGTTTACGGCGACTTGGCTGCCGCGGAGCACACCGCCGTGATCGTGCCGGGCTCGGACATCGACCTGGCGTCGTTCGACCGCGCGAGGGACCCGTACGGCACGCCGACCGGGATGGCCAGGTCGCTGCGTACCCAGATGACCGCCGACGCGCCCGGGACGCGTACCGCCGTCATCGCCTGGGTCGGGTACACCACCCCGGTCGGCATCGGTCCGGACGCCGCCACCGGCCGGCTCGCCGAGGCCGGTGCGCCCCGGCTGGCCCGCTTCCTGTCCGGGCTGGCGGCCACCGGCGTGCCGGCACCGGCCCTGTTGTGCCACAGCTACGGCTCGGTGGTCTGCGGACTGGCGGTGCCGCGGCTGGGTGGTCAGGGTCGCGTCGCCGATCTGATCGTCTTCGGCTCCCCCGGTATGCGGCGGGACGGCGTGGCGGAACTGCACACCTCGGCCCGGGTCTGGGCGGCCCGGGACGCGTCCGACTGGATCGGCGACATCCCGAACGTCGAGCTGCTGGGCCTCGGCCACGGCGAGGACCCCACCGACCCCGCCTTCGGCGCCCGGCACGTCTCCGCGAAGCGGGCCGAGGGCCACACCGGCTACCTCGCCCCCGGGACGGACTCACTCCAGAACTTCGCGGCCATCGTGCTGGGCCGGTACGGCCGGGTCAGCTGACGCGCACAAGCGGGGGCGCGGCACGGCACCGCATGGCGTGGCAGGTCGCAGCCCGGCGCGGCACGGCGCCGAGGCACCCCGCCGCTTACCCCCGCACCACCACCCTCGCGGCACGACTGCACGGCCCACCCTCACGGCACCGCTGCACCACCCGGCACCTCCCTGCACCATCCACCTTCAGGACGCAGAGGCCAAGGACCCATGAAAACCACCTCCACAGTCCGTTCAGCCGTCCGCGCGATCGAGGCGCGCACCCCCGCGGAACGGGACCGGGCGATCGACGGGATGCGGGCGCTCGCGCTGCTCGCGGTACCCACCGGCCACTGGCTGCTCGGTGGCTTCACCCTGGACGCCGAGGGTGCGCTGCACAACGCCAGTCCGCTGACCGCCTTGGGCTTACTCGCGCCCGCCAGTTGGGTGCTGCAGATGCTCGGCATCTTCTTCCTGGTCGGCGGCTATGCCTCGGTGCTGTCCTACCGACGCGCCACCGGACGCGGCGAGTCCGTGGGCAGTTGGCTGCGCGGACGGCTCGTCAGACTTGGCCGGCCGGTGCTCGGCGTCACGGCCGTATGGGCGGCGCTGCTGCCGCTGCTGTACAGCGTGGGCGTGCCGGAGGCGACCCTGCGGACGGGCGCGACGCTGGTGATCCAGCCGCTGTGGTTCGTCGGCGTGTACGCGGCGATCACCGCGCTGACGCCGTACTGCGTCCGCGCGGCGGGCCGTATGGGCGCCTGGGCTGCCGCGCCGCTGCTGGTGGCCGTGGCGGCGGTGGACTTCCTGCGCTACGGGCCGTTCGCCGACGCCATGCCGTCCTGGCTGAGCCTGCTGAATCTGCTCCCCGGCTGGATGTTCGCCTACCAGCTGGGCGTCTCGTGGGGTGAGCGGCGGCTCGGTCGGCGGGCCGCCTGGACGCTCCTGTTCGGCGGGGCGGCGCTGTTCGCGGCGCTGCTGCTGTTCTTCCACTACCCGGCGAGCATGGTGGGCGTCCCCGGCCAGGACCGTACGAACTCGCATCCGCCGTCGCTGCTGGTCCTGGCGCTGGCGGCGGCCCAGTCCGGTGCCGCGATCCTGCTCCGGGACCGGATCGCCCGCCTCCTGCGCCGGCCCGCCCTGTGGGCGCCGGTCGTGGTCATCAACCTGTCGGCGATGACGATCCTGTGCTGGCACCAGACGGCGATGCTGTCCGCGGCGGTGCCCGCCTCCTTCCTCGGAGCGGTGCCCGGTCTGACCGTCGCACCCGTCACGCCGGGGTGGATCCTCGTCCGGCTCGCCTGGCTGCCGGTCTTCGCCGTCGCGCTGCTGCTGATCGCCCGCAGCACCCGCCGTTTCGAGGCCCCTTGGACGGACGTCACCCGCGCCCGCCGCGCCCTCGCCGCGCTCCTGGCCACCGCGTTCGCGGCGTTCGCGCTGGGGCTGGCGTAGGGCCGGGGCGCGGCAGCCCGGGGGCCGTGCCTGTCGAACTGCCCGGACCCCACGGACCGCCCGGAACGCCACCGAGCCACCCGAGCCCACGGACCGACCGGAACGCCCAGGCAGCACGCCCCGGCCGAAAGCCTCAGCAGGACACCCGGACGACGCCCCAGCAGGACACCCCCGTGAGCGGCCCCTCGATGAGCGGCCCCTCATGAGGAGCCCAACCCCCCGAGCGAACCACCCCGTGAGCGCCCGCCCCGTGAGGACGCCCCGTGAGGACCCGCCCCGACCGCGAGCTACTCCCGCCCCGCCGACGTGTGCGTCATGTCCGCGTAGCGCTCGCCCGCCACCTTGTCGGCGATCGGCTCCAGGAGGGCCAGTTCCTCGTGGGTGAGCCGGATGCGGGTGGCGGCGGTGTTCTCCTCTACGCGGTGGCGCTTGCGGGTGCCGGGGATCGGGACGACGGCCAGGCCGTGTACGGCGGCCTGCTGCTGCACCCAGGCCAGGGCGATCTGGCCGAGCGCGGCGTCGTGGGCGTCGGCGACCGTCCGGACCGGTTCCAGCAGTGCGGCGTTGGCGGCCGCGTTGTCGCCGGTGAAGCGCGGCTGGGTCCGACGGAAGTCGTCCGTGCTGAGCTCCTGGTCGGCGTGCACGAACGCGCCGGTCAGGAAGCCGCGGCCGAGCGGCGAGTAGGGCACCAGGCCGACGCCGAGCTCGGCCGCGGCGGGCACCACGCCGGCCTCGATGTCCCGGCTGAAGAGGGACCACTCGGACTGGACGGCCGCGATCGGGTGGATGGCGTGCGCCGCGCGCAGTTCGCTGCCGGTCACCTCGCTCAGCCCCAGGTGCTTGACCTTGCCCTCGGTGACCAGTTCGGCCATCGCCCCGATCGACTCCTCCAGGGGGACGTCCGGATTGCGGCGGTGCATGTAGTAGAGGTCGATCTCGTCCACGCCCAGCCGCTGGAGGCTGCCTTCGACGGCCTGGCGGATGTAGGCGCGGTCGTTGCGGATGATGCGCCGGTACGGGTCGTCCGGGGCGTCCGGGTCGGGGGAGATGGCGAACTTGGTGGCCAGGACGACCTCGTCGCGGTGCGCCTGGATGAAGGGGGCGATGAACTTCTCGTTCTCCCCGCTGCCGTACATGTCGGCGGTGTCGTACAGCGTCACGCCCAGCTCCAGCGCGCGCTCCAGGGTGGCCCGCGCCTCGTCGGCGTCCGTGGGCCCGTAGGCGAAACTCATGCCCATACAGCCGAGGCCCTGTACCCCGACGCGGGGGCCGCCGGTACCCAGCTCGACCGTCTCGATCTTCTCGCTACCCATGAAACCTCAGAACCTCTCGGATGCCCGCCGGGCGTCGGCGTAGATGTCGATCTTGTAGTCGAGTACGTCCAGCGTGCTCTGCAGCTCCGTTATGCGCTGCCGCACGTCCTCGCGGTGCGCGGTCAGCAGCTGCTCACGCTCGGCGAAGGTGCTCTCGCCCTGCCGGACCAGTTCGGCGTAGCGGACCATGTCGGCGACCGGCATGCCGGTCAGCCGCAGCTTGCTGACCAGGCTCAGCCAGTCCAGGTCACGGTTGCGGAAGCGGCGCTGCCCGGTGTGCGTCCGGTCCACGTGCGGCATCAGGCCTATCCGCTCGTACCAGCGGAGGGTGTGGGCGCTGAGCCCGGTGTGCTCCGAGACCTCGCTGATCGTGTACCGGTCCTGGCCGGTGGGCTTGGGGTGCGGGGGCGGCGGGGAGCCGCAGTTGCGGGCCCTCACCGGCCGTTCGGCGGTCGCTGCCACGCTGCTCGTGACCGGTTCGCTCTGCGTGACCGTCATGCACCGTCTCCCCTGTTTCGCCGGATTGCTCTCGACTTCGCCGCGGACCTCACGGCTTTGCGCCGGATGCCTTGCGACGTCTTCAACGCTAGAGAGTTCGAGCGCACTCCAAGCAAGCGCGGATCGGGCGCAGACTTGACCTGAATTTGGGGAGGTTAGGCTCGGAGCATGCAGAGCCTGCGGATGATCGAGAACTGGCCGGTGCCCACCGCTGCGGCCGCCGTCGTACGAGCCGACGGGTCGGTGGCCGGATCGTACGGCCCTCTGGAGCAGAGGTTTCCGCTGGCGTCGGTGACGAAGCCGCTGACCGCGTACGCCGCCCTGCTGGCCGTCGAGGAGGGCGCCGTCGAGCTGGACGAGCCGGCCGGACCGGAGGGTTCCACGGTCCGTCATCTGCTCGCGCACACCTCGGGCCTCGCCTTCGACGAGCAGCGCGTGATGGCCGCCCCCGGCACCCGTCGGATCTACTCCAACACCGGCTTCGAGGTGCTGGGTGACCACATCGCCAAGGCGACCGACATCCCCTTCCCGCAGTATCTGCACGAGGCGGTGCTGGCGCCGCTCGGCATGACCGCGACGGAACTGCCCGGCTCGCCCGCCAAGGACGGCGTCTCCACGGTCGCCGACCTGATCCGGTTCGCGGCCGAACTGCAGGCGCCGCGGCTGCTCGCGCCGCAGACGCTCGCGGAGGCGACGCAGGTGGCCTTCCCCGGGCTGACGGGCGTGCTGCCGGGCTACGGCCACCAGAAGCCGAACGACTGGGGGCTGGGTTTCGAGATCCGCGACGGCAAGTCGCCGCACTGGACGGGCGCCGGGTCCTCGCCCCGCACCTACGGGCACTTCGGGCAGTCCGGGACGTTCCTGTGGGTGGACCCGGAGGCCGGGGCCGCCTGTGTGGCGCTGACCGACCGGGCCTTCGGGCCGTGGGCGATCGAGGTCTGGCCGAAGCTGACCGACGCGGTGCTGGACGAGCTGGCGCGGGCGGTCTGACGCGGCGGTCTGACGCGGCCGGCGGCCGGGCGCGCGCCCCCGTAGGACGACGAAGCGGAACCGCGCCCGCCCGGCCCCGCCACTGCCGCCCGCTCACCCGTAGGCCGGCTCCGGCCCCATCTCCCACATCAGGCACTCCGCGGCCGCCAGCGCCGTCAGCTCCAGCCCGGTCCGGTCCGTGATCCGCGCCGCGTCGCCCGCCTCCAGGCGCTGCCCGCCGATCCCGACCGCTCCCCGCACGACGTGCACGTACACCCGCTCCGCGTCCGGGACGGCGGTGCGCTCGCCGTCCGTGAGACGGCGCACATGCAGCAGGGCGCCGGCCCGCGGGACCGCGTACGGCGTGCCGTCGGCGATGCCGCGGACGATCTCGTACGCCGGCTCCCCGCCGAATTCCTGCGGGGCCAGCCACATCTGGACGAAGCGCAGCGGGGCCCCGCCCGCGTTGCGCTCCACGTGCCGCACGCCGCCGGCGGAGCTGAGCCGCTGGAGATCGCCGGGCCGTACGGTGCTCTCGTGTCCGGCCGAGTCGCGGTGGGTCAGCTCACCTTCGATCACCCAGGTCACGATCTCGGTGTCGCGGTGCGGATGCTCGTCGAAGCCGGCACCGGCCGCCAGCCGCTCCTCATTGCAGGCGATAAGTGCACCGAAGCGCAGATTGTCCGGGTCGAAGTGGGGCCCGAAGGAGAATGCGTGCAGCGACTCGATCCCCGCGTCCGGATCGCCGCCCCGATAGCGTTCCTCGCCCCTGCGCACCTGAATCATGGGCCCACGGTAGCCCCGCCCCCTCACCTCCTCGCCCCGATAGTGCAGGCTTGTCCCGTGTCTGAACCCGCATCGCGCGACGCGCACCCGCACTCCGCGACCCTCCGGCGCCTGGAGAATTCCTCCGGCACGCTGGCGGCCGCGGCCATCGCCCGCATGGACGCCACGCTGCCGTGGTACCGCGCGATGCCCCCGGAGAACCGCTCCTGGATCGGCCTGGTCGCCCAGGCCGGTATCGCCGCGTTCACCGAGTGGTTCCGGCATCCGGAGACCCCGCAGGCGATCAGCACCGACGTCTTCGGCACCGCGCCGCGCGAGCTGACCCGGGCGATCACGCTGCGCCAGACCGTGGAGATGGTCCGGACGACCATCGAGGTCATGGAGGCGGCGATCGACGAGGTCGCGGCCCCCGGCGACGAGTCCGTGCTGCGCGAGGCGCTCCTGGTGTACGCCCGGGAGATCGCCTTCGCCACCGCCCAGGTGTACGCGCAGGCCGCCGAGGCCCGCGGCGCCTGGGACGCCCGCCTGGAGTCGCTGGTGGTCAACGCGGTGCTCTCGGGGGAGGCCGACGAGGGCGCGGTCTCCCGGGCGGCGGCGCTGGGCTGGAACTCCCCCGAGCACGTGTGCGTGGTGCTGGGCACCGCCCCGGACGGCGACAGCGAGCTGACCGTGGAGGCGATCCGGCGGGCCGCCCGGCACGCCAAGCTGCAGGTGCTGACCGGGGTGCTGGGCTCGCGCCTGGTGGTGATCGCGGGCGGTTCGGACAATCCGCTCAAGGCGGCGAAGGCGCTGATCGGCCCGTATGCCGCCGGTCCCGTGGTGGCCGGCCCGGTGGTCTCCGACCTCCTGGCGGCGACCCGTTCCGCACAGGCCGCGGCGGCCGGTCTGCGGGCGTGCGCGGCCTGGCCGGACGCGCCGCGCCCGGTGCTCGCGGACGATTTGCTTCCGGAACGCGCGATGGCCTCGGACCCGGTCGCGCGGGAGCAGTTGGTGGAGGAGATCTACAGACCGCTGGAGGAAGCCGGGTCGGCGCTCCTGGAGACGCTGAGCGTCTATCTTGAGCAGGCGAGCAGTCTGGAGGGCGCGGCCCGGATGCTGTTCGTGCACCCCAACACCGTGCGCTATCGGCTGCGACGTGTGACGGACGTCACCGGGTGGTCACCCTCCGATGTGCGCTCGGCCTTCACCCTCCGTATCGCACTGATTCTGGGGCGTCTGGCTGACGGTGAGGCGCAACTCTAGACTTTTGTCGGAGACCAACAATTCCCCCGATGGTTCTTCGTCCTTGTCCCCACGGGCGGGCGGAACCACCCACAAGAGAGAGTGTGAGGGTGCTCGTACTCGTCGCTCCCGGCCAAGGCGCCCAGACGCCCGGCTTCCTGACCCCCTGGCTCGACCTCCCCGGTGTCGAAGACCGGCTCCGTGAGTGGTCGGCCGCCATCGACCTCGACCTGGTTCACTACGGCACGAAGGCGGACGAAGAGGAAATCCGCGACACCGCGGTGGCGCAGCCGCTGCTGGTGGCGTCCGCCCTGATCTCCACCCGTCAGCTGTTCGCGACGGCCGACGACTTCTCCTCCAAGGTGGGCGCCGCGGCCGGCCACAGCGTCGGTGAGCTCGCCGCCGCCGCGCTGACCGGCACGCTCTCCGACGAGGCCGCGATGGGGCTGGTACGCCGCCGCGGCCTGGCGATGGCCGAGGCCGCCGCCGTCACCGAAACCGGCATGGCCGCCCTCCTGGGTGGCGACGAGGCCGTCGTGCTCCCCCATCTGGAGCGGCTGGGCCTGACCCCGGCGAACGTCAACGGCGCCGGCCAGATCGTCGCGGCCGGCACCGCCGAGCAGATCGCCGCGCTGGTCGAGAACAAGCCGGAAGGCACTCGCCGGGTCGTACCGCTGAAGGTGGCCGGCGCGTTCCATACTCACCACATGGCACCCGCCGTCTCCGCGCTGGAATCCGCGACCGCTTCGCTGTCGGTCGCCGATCCGCACACCCGCTACGTCTCCAACAAGGACGGGCAGCTGGTCTCCTCCGGCCAGGAACTGGTGCAGCGGCTGGTCGGCCAGGTGGCCAACCCCGTGCGCTGGGACCTGTGCATGGAGACCTTCAAGGCGCTCGGCGTCACCGCGCTCATCGAGGCCGCCCCCGGCGGCACGCTCACCGGCCTGGCCAAGCGCGCCCTGCCCGGCGTGCGGACCCTCGCCCTCAAGTCGCCCGACGACCTCGACGCGGCCCGCACGCTGATCGCCGAGGCGTCCGCCGCCACCGCAGCTGGCTCGGCACCGGTCGAATAGGAGTCCGAAGCGCATGACCTCGAAGATCAAGCCCTCCAAGGGCGCTCCGTACGCCCGGATCATGGGCGTCGGCGGCTACCGGCCGACCCGTGTCGTGCCCAACGAGGAGATCCTCAAGCACATCGACTCGTCCGACGAGTGGATCCGCTCGCGGTCCGGCATCGCGACCCGCCACTGGGCGGGCCCCGAGGAGACCGTGGCGCAGATGTCGGTCGAGGCGTCCGGCAAGGCCATCGCCGACGCCGGCATCACGCCCGAGCAGATCGGCGCCGTGATCGTCTCCACCGTCTCGCACTTCAAGCAGACCCCGGCGATCGCGACCGAGATCGCGCACCGCATCGGCGCCGGCAAGCCGGCCGCCTTCGACATCTCGGCGGGCTGCGCGGGCTTCGGCTACGGACTGACCCTCGCCAAGGGCCTGGTGACGGAGGGTTCGGCGGAGTACGTCCTGGTCATCGGCGTCGAGCGGCTGTCGGACCTGACCGACCTGGAGGACCGTGCGACGGCCTTCCTGTTCGGTGACGGCGCCGGCGCGGTGGTCGTCGGCCCGGCCAACGAGCCGGAGATCGGCCCGACGGTCTGGGGCTCGGAGGGCGACAAGGCCGAAACGATCAAGCAGACCCTCGGCTGGGACGTCTACCGTTCCACGCCGACCCCCGGAGGCGACGGACCCGAGGCGCGCCCCGCCCTGGAGGAGATCCGGTACCCCGCCATCACCCAGGAGGGCCAAGCGGTCTTCCGGTGGGCGGTGTTCGAGATGGCGAAGGTCGCCCAGCAGGCGCTGGACGCGGCCGGAGTCAATCCGGACGACCTGGACGTCTTCATCCCGCACCAGGCCAACATGCGGATCATCGACTCGATGGTGAAGACTCTGAAGCTGCCGGAGAGCGTGACGGTCGCCCGCGACGTGGAGACCACCGGCAACACCTCGGCCGCCTCCATCCCGCTCGCCATGGAGCGGCTGTTGGCGACCGGACAGGCCAAGAGCGGCGACACCGCGCTGGTCATCGGCTTCGGGGCGGGTCTCGTGTACGCCGCGACGGTCGTTACCCTCCCCTAGGCAAGATCTGCGCAGCACCGTCCGTCTCCGGACGTGCCGGGCGCCGCACGGATCTTCACCGCAAGTAACGCAGTTTCCCCTTAAAATGACCGAAGGAGCGCCATCATGGCCGCCACTCAGGAAGAGATCGTTGCCGGTCTCGCCGAGATCGTGAACGAGATCGCCGGGATCCCCACCGAGGACGTCCAGGTGGACAAGTCCTTCACCGACGACCTGGACGTTGACTCGCTGTCCATGGTCGAGGTCGTCGTCGCCGCCGAAGAGCGCTTCGACGTGAAGATCCCGGACGACGACGTCAAGAACCTCAAGACCGTCGGCGACGCGACCGACTACATCCTGAAGCACCAGAGCTGATCCAGCTCCCGCGCATGTCGCCACCCCGCGGTGGCGCCGTCGATTCAGACCCCTCTACCCGTGGAGTAAGAATTCCCGTGAACGCGACCAATCGCACCGTGGTCGTCACCGGTATCGGCGCAACCACACCGCTGGGTGGCGACAGCGCTTCGACCTGGGAGGCCCTGCTCGCCGGACGTTCCGGCGTGAGCACCCTCGAACAGGACTGGGCCGCCGAGCTGCCCGTCCGCATCGCCGGGCAGATCGCCGTTGAGCCGTCCGAGATCATCCCGCGGCCGCAGGCCCGCAAGCTGGACCGCTCGGCGCAGTTCGCGCTCGTCGCGGCCCAGGAAGCCTGGAAGGACGCGGGCTTCACCGCCAAGGCGGGCGAGGACACGTCGGTCAACCCCGACCGTCTGGGCGCCGTCATCGCCTCCGGCATCGGTGGTGTGACGACCCTGCTCGACCAGTACGACGTGCTCAAGGAGAAGGGCGTACGCCGCGTCTCCCCGCACACCGTGCCGATGCTGATGCCGAACTCGCCGTCCGCCAACGTCGGCATCGAGTTCAACGCCCGCGCCGGTGTGCACACGCCGGTCTCGGCGTGCGCGTCGGGCGCCGAGGCCATCGGCTACGCCATCGAGATGATCCGCTCGGGCCGCGCCGACGTCGTCGTCGCCGGTGGCACGGAAGCCGCCATCCACCCGCTGCCGATCGTCGCGTTCGGCAACATGATGGCGATGTCCAAGAACAACGACGACCCGCAGGGCGCCTCCCGCCCGTGGGACGTCGACCGCAACGGCTTCGTGCTCGGCGAGGGCGCCGGCGTGATCGTCCTGGAGTCCGAGGAGCACGCCAAGGCCCGCGGCGCCACGATCTACGCCGAGGCCATCGGCCAGGGCATCTCCGCCGACGCACACCACATCACGCAGCCCGAGCCGTCCGGCAACGGCATCGCGGCGGCGCTGACGAACCTGATCGACAACACCGGTCTCAACCCGGCGGAGATCGTGCACGTGAACGCGCACGCGACGTCGACCCCGGCCGGTGACGTCGGTGAGCTCAGGGCGCTGCGCAAGGCGTTCGGTGACGACGTCGATCACATGGCCATCACCAGCACGAAGTCGATGACCGGCCACCTCCTGGGCGGCGCGGGCGGCATCGAGTCGGTGGCCACGATCCTCGCGCTCAAGAACCGCATCGCCCCGCCGACGATCAACATCGACCAGCTCGACCCGGAGGCCGACGCGGACATCGTCCGCGGCGAGCCCCGCAAGCTGCCGGCCGAAGGCACGATCGCGGCGCTGAACGACTCGTTCGGCTTCGGCGGCCACAACGTCGTGCTCGCCTTCCGCACGGTCTGAGGCGCGCCGCTGGACGCGTGAGAGGGCCCGCCCGGTGACATTCACCGGGCGGGCCCTCCGTCTTCCCGGTCGGGTGCTCTCAGTCGTCGAAGCTGGCGAAGTACGCCGCGGCGCCGTCCTCGTCGCCGTGCCCCTGCGCCTCGGCCCGCCGGAAGCGCTCGGCGGCCGCCTCGGCCAGATCCACCCGCACGCCGGCCCGGTGGGCGGCCTCGGTGATCAGGCGGGTGTCCTTGCGGGCGGCGGAGACGGTGAAGCTCGCGGGGTACTCACCGGACAGGATCAGGTCGGACTTCATCCGCAGATACGGCACGTCCAGCGCCCCGCCGGCGACCGCCGCGAGCACCTCGCGCGGGTCCACGCCGAGCCCCTTGGCCAGCGCCATGGTCTCCCCCGTGCCGGTGATGAGGGTCATCACCCAGTTGTTGACGACCAGTTTGAGCCGGCTGGCTGCGCCGCTCGCGCCGTCCTCGCCCACCCACTGGGTGCGGCTGCCGACGATCCCGAAGACCCGCTCGGCGCGCTCCCGCACGTCCGGCGCGCCGGCCGCCAGAATCGTCAACTCACCCTTCTCGGCAGGTGCCTTGGTGCCCAATACGGGGGCGTCGACGAACCGCAGTCGGTGGTCGTCGGCGAAACGGGCGAGCGGGTCGAGCGCCTCGTCGCCCACCGTGCTCATCTGGAGCCAGAGGGCGCCGGCGGGCAGCGCCGGGGCGGCCTGCCGCACCGCGTCCAGGACGGCGTCCCCGTCGAGCAGCATGGTGAGCACCACATCGGCGCCGCCCACCGCCTCCGCGGGCGTGTCGGCGATCCGCACCCCGTCGGCCGCCAGCGGCTCGGCCCTGGCCCGGGTACGGTTCCACGCACGGACGTCCAGCCCGGCCCGGACGAGGTTGCGGGCCATCGCCGTGCCCATGATTCCGGTGCCCAGGACGGCTACTGACAGAGTGTCGGGAGAGTTGTTGTCGGCCATGAGGGCACGCTAAGTCTTCGAGCGCACTCCAGGACAACCGGGGCGGTGTGTCGCCCTCCGGACGCGGCGGCGGGGCGTCAGGCGCCCTGATGGAGGCAGCGTCCTAGTGAAGGTCCTGGTGGAGGCGGCAGACGGGTGCTTGACTCCTCATACGACCTGGGGAACGCAGCGCACGGGTGCCTCGCCGCTCATACGACCTGGTGGAGCCAGCGCACCGGGGCGCCCTCACCGGCGTACCGGAAGGGCTCCAGTTCGTCGTCCCAGGGCTTGCCGAGGAGCTTGGCGACCTCGGCGGCCAGCTCGGTCTCGCCGCGCGCGGAGCGGGCGACGGCGGCGCGCAGCCGGTCCTCGGGGATCAGGATGTCGCCGTGGATGCCCGTGACGGCGTGGAAGATGCCCAGGTCGGGGGTGGAGCTGTAGCGCTCCCCCTCAGCGGTGGCGCAGGGTTCCGCGGTCACCTCGAAGCGCAGCAGGTGCCAGCCGCGCAGCGCGGAGGCGAGCTTGGAGGCCGTACCGGCCTCGCCCTGCCAGGAGAACTCCGCTCTCCACGTGCCCGGCGACGCCGGCTGCCGGATCCAGTCGAGGTTGACGCGCACTCCGAGGACGCCCGCCACGGCCCATTCGACGTGCGGGCACAGCGCGCGCGGAGCGGAGTGGACGTACAGAACTCCACGTGTCGTCACCGGGACCTCCAGTGCGGTTCGAGGTTCGCCTTCCCCAGCGGCCTCGTGCCCGTTCCGGTTGCGGCCGGGACAGTTGTCATTCTGCCCCAGTGATCACTTCGGCACCAGCCTGCGAGGTGACCTACAGTAAACACCATTAGGCGGAATTTGCCGCAAAAGGGACAGGAAATGACGTGATGTAATTTGTCTGTGCCGACCGCACGTGCCACTTTGGGTCACCGCCCGGCAGGCACGGGGCAAAGCTACCGCGCGGTGCCGGACGAGGGGGTGACGTACCGTCGGTACCCGAAGAGATATCACTCGCACGCCGGAGGGGACAGGGGATGACCCAGATCGATCGGCCCTTTCGCCTCCGTCGCCACAGTCGTCGCGCACGTCGCACACGCACCGTCACCGCCGTCTCCGCGGTCTCCACCCTGTTGCTCGCCCTCGCTTCCTGTAGTGCCGGCGACGGTGCACGTCCCCACTCCAGCCCGTCGACCGGCCGCCAGGCGAAACAGGCGCCCGCCTGGCGCACCCACCCCGGCTCGATCGCGGCGCTCGGCGACTCGATCACCGTCGGCTTCAACGCCTGCACCATCCTTTCCGAGTGCCCCGAGGTCTCCTGGTCCACCGGCACCGACCCCAAGGTCGACAGCCTCGCCAGTCGCCTGCTGAAACGTCCCGCCACCCACAGCTGGAACTTCGCCCGGGCCGGTGCCCTGATGAACGACCTGCCCGGCCAGGTAGCCGCCGCGGCCGTACGGAAGCCCGAACTGGTCACGGTCCTGATCGGAGCCAACGACGCCTGCCGCCCCAACGTCGGGGCGATGACCCCCACCGCCTCCTTCCGCGCCGACTTCACGCGCTCCCTTAAGGCGCTGCGGCGCTCTCTGCCGCACACACAGGTCTATGTCGCGTCGGTGCCCGACCTGTTGCGGCTGTGGTCCGAGGGGCGCAAGAACCCGCTCGGCAAGGAAGTCTGGAAGCTCGGCATCTGCGGCTCGATGCTGCAGCACCCGGACGACCTGACGAAGCCGGCCCAGGACCGGCGGGAGAAGGTGCGGGAGCGGGTCATGGCCTACAACTCGGTGCTGGCCAAGGTCTGCGGCAAGGACCCGCTGTGCCGCTTCGACCCCGCCGTCTTCGACTACCGCTTCACCGGCCGCCAGTTGAGCACCTGGGACTGGTTCCACCCGGGAGCCGGCGGCCAGAAGGAACTGGCGGAGCTGGCGTTCCGGACCATCACGCGCAGGCAGGGGTAGCGGGGCTGGTCAGCGGGGCGGCGGGTCCAGCGGGGCGGTGGGGCCAGCGGGTCGGTCGGTCCAGCGGGGCGGCCTAGCGTGCCTGTTCGGCAGGCTCGTGCGGCGGGCCCGTTCGGCAGGCTTGTCCGGCAGGCCCGTCCGGCGGGCCCGTCCCATTGGGCGGTGGGGTTCGGCGTGTTGGGCCGGCGGTGTGCGGCGGGGGCGGATGGTGTGTTCGGACTGTCTGCGGCGTGGGGCGGATGGTCTGCACGTGGTGCGGACGGTGCGCACGTGGGCAACACGTGTCCCGTGGGCGCGCGGCAGAACGCCTCCACCCAGGCATCCACTTCCGGCCAGGCATAGGCTCATGCCCATGAAGACGCAGGTCAGCAGGGAACCCTTCGGCACGCTGGACGACGGAACCGGCGTCGACCGCTGGACCCTGGAGGCGGGCACCGGACCGGGCGCACTACGGGTGCGGATCCTGACGTACGGCGGCATCGTCCAGACCGTCGAGGCCCCGGACCGGGACGGCAGGTCCGGCCAGCTGGCGCTCGGCTTCCGCGACCTGGCCTCCTACGTGGCCCACGGCGGCTCCCACTTCGGCGCGCTGGTCGGCCGCTACGCCAACAGGATCGCCGGGGCTGCCTTCCCCCTCGACGGCAGGACGTACCCGCTGACGGCGAACGACGGGCGCAACAGCTTGCACGGCGGGCCGCGCAACTTCTCCCGCGTGGTGTGGGACGCCCGGCAGATCGAGAACGGAGTGGAGCTCCGCCGGGTCAGCCCCGACGGCGAGGAGGGCTTCCCCGGCAACCTGGACGTGCGGGTGGCCTACACCCTCTCCCCCGGCCCGCACGGCGGCGCCCTGCACCTCTCCTACGACGCGCACACCGACGCCCCCACCGTCGTGAACCTCACCAACCACACCTACCTCCACCTGGGCGGGGACGGCAGCGGCAGCGCCACCGGGCACGAGCTGCGGCTCGCCTCGAGCCGCTACACGCCCGTCGACGACACCGGCATTCCGCTGCCCGGCGCTCCGGCCGAGGTCGCCGGCACCCGCTTCGACTTCCGGACCGCCCGCGCGGTGGGTGGCCCGTACGACCACAACTTCGTGCTGGACGGCGGCGTGACCACCACCCCGCGTCCGGTCGCGGAGCTGTACGACCCGGCCTCCGGCCGCGCCCTGGAGCTGGCCACGACGCAACCCGGTCTGCAGCTCTACACCGCCGACCATCTCGACGGCTCCCTGACCGGCTTCTCCGGCCTGCCCTACGGACCGGCGGCCGGCCTCGCCCTCGAGACCCAACACTTCCCGGACTCTCCCCACCGCCCGGACTACCCCAGCACCGTCCTGCGCCCCGGCGAGGTCTACCACTCGGAGACCGTGTACCGCTTCTCGGTACGCCCACGGGAGGAGGGCGCGGCGTGAGCCGGGGGCTGTTGCGGGCCTCCCCAGAGAGCAGCCCAGGGGGCAGCCCTTAGGGGTCCTGGGGGCCATCCCCTAGGGGCTTCTCATACCGTGCGGTGATGCCAAAGGTCATACCCTGCGGTGACGATTCCCGATTCGCGATACCCGAAGATGATCAGTGTCCGGCCCACCCGGCCGGAACCGCTTCGGTCCCCTTCCCTTCGTCTCGGGAGACGTATCACCATGGCCCGCCTCCGCGCTCCTCATATCGTCCTGTCCTGTGCGGCGTTGACCGCGCTGGTGGCCGGCTGCTCGCTCTCCGATTTCGGCCCGACCAAAGAGGCGAAGCGCACGTACACCGTGGACGGAAAGATCACTGCTCTCTCGGCGACGACCCATGGCGGGGACATCGAGGTGGTCCCGGTCGCGGCCGGCGGCTCGGTGAAGGTCACGGAGAAGTACCGCTACAACGACCGCAAGCCAACTCCCGCACACAGCGTCAAGGACGGCCGGCTGACCCTGAAGGCCGAGGACTGCGGCATGGGCCGCAAGTGCGAGGTGGACTTCCGGGTGCTGTTGCCGCGCGATGCCTCCGTCAGTCTGCACACCAGCGGCGGAGACGTCACCATCCGCGGCACCTCGGGCGCCATCGACGCGGAGACCAGCGGCGGTGACGTCACCATCGCGGACTCCACGGCCCGCAGAGCCCAGGCCAGAACCAGCGGCGGAGACGTGGACCTGACGCTGACCACGATGCCAGACGACATCTCGGCCCGCACCAGCGGAGGCAACGTCACCGTCCGCCTCCCGAAGGGAAGTTACGCGGTCAAGGCCACAACCTCCGGCGGCACCAGCAAGGTCTCCGTACCGACGGACCCGCACTCCCCGCACAAGGTGACGGCCCACACGAGCGGAGGCGATGTGTCGGTGCAGACCTCTTAAGGACCGGTCGCGATCGCGGTCGCGGTCTTCTCATCGCCCACTGGTCGTCGCCATCTGTCGTCACCTGTTGTCATCTGTCGTCGCCTGCGGGCACCTGTCGACGCTGGTGGGCACCTGTTTCGCTGGTGGGCACCTGTCGCGGCCTGTCGGCTCCACCTCTTGGTGTCGATGCGGTCCGGGCTGATACCGACCCAGGGCTGATGCGGATTCCTGGCAGGGAGGTGGGCTCGAGCGGGCGTGCGCGGTGCTGCACCGGCAGGGCGAGTGGGTGCAGCGCGCCGGGGTGCCGTGTTGTGGCCGCGCTGTAGCCAGGGTGCCGCGATATGGATGCGCTGTAGCCAGGGGGCTGCGATATGCATGCGCTGCATCCGGGGTGCCTCGATGTAGACGCGCTGTAGGCAGGGTGCCGCGATGTGGACGCGCTGCATGTCGCGTGGGCTGGCAAAGGAACACCGTGGGAGGAGGAGGTGGGGGGCGGGGGCGGGGCCCAGGCCCGGGGCTTGAGCCAGGCGGCGGTGACCGGCGGCCCTGGCTGTCAGGTGGCCGTGACCTGGGCTGGTGGCGGTGACCTGGGCTGCCAGGGCGCGGTGCTTCTCGGCTGTCAAGCGGCGGTGACCTCCGCTGTGAGGCGGCAGTCGGTGAGGCTGTGGGCCGCCTCGACGGTGTAGACGCCCTTGATGCGGCGCCAGTCGTCTGCCTCCTCGTCCCAGATCTCGAAGGCACGGTCCGGGAGCGGGATTTCGGCCTCGGTGCACTCACCGGGACCGGCCTCGACGACGGCGAAGCCGACCAACCAGCGGGCCGGTCGTTCGGGTGCCTCCTGGGTGGCGTCGGCGGTCGCCATCGGGGCGGGGCCAGTGCCGGACGTGGCGGTGTACGGTGCGAGCTCGATGCCGTGAAGGGTGGGCGGGGTGGCGTCGGCGGTTGCGGTCGGAGTGGGCTCAGCGCCGTTCGGGGTGGTGGGGGTGGGGGCCAGGTAGATCTGGACGGTTTCGCGGCCGGGGCGGGGGCCGGTGTTGCGCAGGCGTACGCGTACCGAGTCGGGGGTGGTGTCCAGGGACTCGTACTCCCAGTCGGTGTAGCCGAGGCCGTGGCCGAAGGGGTAGGCGGGGGTGGGGAGGGACGCGGAGCGCTGCCAGGCGCGGTAGCCGATGAATGGGCCTTCGGAGTAGGTGAGTTGGCCGTTGGTGGGGGTGACGGTGGTGACCGGGGCATCGTCGAGGCGGGCCGGCCAGGTGGTGGGGAGTCGACCGCCGGGCTCGTGGGTCCCGAGGAGGACATCGACGAGTGCTGTGCCTGCCTCCTGTCCCGGGAACCAGCTCAGCAGGACGGCGGCTACCTGCTCGCGCCAGGGCAGTTCCACCGGGGAACCGGAGTTGACCACGACGACGGTGCGCGGGTTGACCGCGGCGACGCGGGTGACCAGCTCGTCCTGGCGGCCGGGAAGCCGTAGATCGCGTCGGTCGAAGCCCTCCGACTCGACCTCTTCGGTCGTGGCGACGACCACGACCGCGACATCGGCGGCGGCCGCGGCGCGGACCGCTTCCTCGATCTCGGCGTCCGCGTCGAGCTGCGGCGCGTTGTGGCCGAGAGTGAAGTTCAGCGCGTCCAGCCCCTCCCCCAGCCCGAGGCTGCGCGGTACGAACCGCAGGGTGACGTCGACCCGCTCCCCCGCTGCCAGTTCCGCCGTCACCTGCTGCTCGGCGGGTTTCATGAACGCCTCGAAGGGGTCGCTGCCCTCGGGTACAACGGTGTCGTCGAAGAGGACCATGCCACCCACGGTCAGCCGGAGGGCGCCGGTGCCGGCGACGGCGAAGGTGTGGGCGCCGCCGAGGTGGGGGGTGTAGGTGCCGGTCAGTTCGACGGCGCTGAGGTTGTGCCGGGTGACGCCGTCGGGGAAGCGGCCCATCACCTGCACTTTCCCGTCGAACTGCGGAGTTTCGGCCAGGAGGTTGCCGTTCGCGTCGAGGTAACGGGCGTGCAGGGTGAACCCTGCACGGGCGTGGGGGATCCGGGTGCGCGGGTCGGCACCGACGGCGAAGGTGACCTCGACGTCGTCGGGCAGGGCCGCGCGTAGCCCGTCCAGCGGGGTGACGATCCGGTCGGGGAAGACGGTCGCGGATCCGCCGCCGAGGACGCGGGCGTCGCGCGCGGTGGCTCCGATGACGGCGAGGGAGCGGATCGTCGTTGGGTCGAGGGGCAGTACTCGGCGGGCGGCGCCCACTGGTGGGGCGGTCATCGCCTCATCCGCTACCGACGCATGGGTGAGCGACGTCTGGGTCGCCGACGTCTCGGTTGCCGGCGCTTGGGTCGCTGGTTTGTCCGCTACCGGCGCGTCGGCCAGTGGTTCACCGGCGATCGGCTCGTTGCGGAGCAGGACGAACGCGCGTCGGGCGATTTCGCGGGCCATCGCGGGGCCGTCGACATACTGGGGGACGTCGGCCGGGGCGACGGCGGCTGGTACGCCCGCGAGGCATCCCGTACGAGCGGCGAGCAGGAGTACGCGGCGGACCGCGTCGTCCACCTCGTTCTCGGCCACCTCGCCGGCTCGGACGGCTTCGGCGAGCGGTGCGCCGTAGACGGTGCGCGGGCCGGGCATCGCTACGTCCAGGCCGCCGCGCAGCGCCCGGACGGTGTCACGGGCGGCCGTCCAGTCGGAGACGTTGCAGCCGTCGAAGCCCCATTCGCCGCGCAGGACGTCCTGGACGAGGTAGCGGTGTTCGGTCATCGTCGAGCCGTTGACCTGGTTGTACGCGGTCATGATGCCCCAGGGGCGGGCGTGGGTGACGATGTGCTCGAACGGCGCGAGGTACAGCTCGCGGAGCGGGCGGGGAGCGATGCGGTTGTCGACGGTGAGCCGGTCGGTCTCGGCGTCGTTGCCGACGAAGTGCTTGACCGTGGTGGCGACGCCGCCCTCCTGCACCCCCCGTACGTATCCGGTGCCGATCGCGCCGGTGAGAAGCGGGTCTTCCGAGTAGCACTCGAAGTGCCGGCCGCCCAAGGGGGAGCGGTGCAGATTGACGGTCGGCGCCAGAAGGACGTGCACTCCCTTGCGACGGGCCTCCTGGGCGAGAAGGTGCCCGGCGCGGCGGGCGAGTTCGGGGTCCCAGGTCGCGGCCAGGGCGGTGGGGCTGGGCAGGGCGACCGAGGGGTCTTCGGCGCTCCATTGCTGGCCGCGTACGCCGATCGGGCCGTCCGACATCACCAGCGACCGCAAGCCGATCTCGGGGACGGCCGGCAGGGTCCACATGTCCTGACCGGACAGCAGCCGGACCTTGGTGTCGAGGTCGAGCGCGGTGAGCGCGCGTTCGACGGCCGCGGCGTGTTCGGCTGCGAGTGCATTCTCGTGCTCGCCGGGGTGCGTCTCGCCGTATGCCTCCGTGTGGTCGCCGCAGCGCGCCTCGCCGTATGACTCCGTGTGGTCGCTGGCATGCATCCCGCCGTATGCCTCCGTGTGGTCGTCGGCGTGCATCTCGGTGTGTGAATCCGCATGAGTGGAGGCATGGACGGGGGTGGCGTCGCGGGACGGGCGGTTGTCGCGGGACGGGCGGTCTGACTGGGCGTCGGTCATACAGCTCTCCGGTCTCGCTGTTGATCCTGTTCGACCTGTTGGGGCTGGCGGGCCTGTAGGGGCTGGCGGGGCGGTTGGGCTGCTGGGGTTGTCGGGCTGTTGGGGCCTGTGGGACCTGTGGGACCTGTGCGATCTACTGCCCCGCCCGGGACGTCATGTGGCGTCCCCTGGCCGGATTCTGATCCGTCAACCTCCCGAACGGTAGGCATTGTGACCTGTCCGTTACCTCGCCCGTACGAGTTCTCCACTCCGGGGTTACGCTCGGCCGGTGACTGCACGAGATCAGGGCGCCTCCCGCGACGGTCGGACGGGACCGCGGCGGGGCGGTGGCGGACGGGAGGCCCAGCGCGCGGAGCGGCGCGAGGCCATCCTGGAGGCCGCCATGGAACTCATCGCCGAGCGGGGTTACCGCCGCACCTCGCTGGCCGCCGTCGCCGAGCGCGCCGGGCTGACCCAGCAAGGGCTCCTGCACCACTTCCCCACCAAGGAACTGCTGCTGGTCGGTGTGCTGGAGGCGCGCGACCGTTGGGATCTGGCGTCGTCCGCCGCCGCGTCCGGCACCTGGCGCACCGACACGCTCGCCCAGCTCGTCGACTACAACGCCACCCGCCCCGGCATCGTCCAGACCTACACCGTCCTGTCCGCCGACAGCGTCACCGAGGACCACCCGGCCCGCGCCTTCTTCGAGTCCCGGTTCGGGACCGTACGCGCGGCGATGGCGGCGGCGCTGCGGGCCGAGTTCGGGGACCGGCTGCCCGGCGGCCTGACGCCGGAGCGCGCGGCTCCGCTGCTGGTCGCGGTGATGGACGGGCTCCAACTGCAGTGGCTGCTGGACCCGGAGAACGTCGATATGCCGGCGGCGTTCCGGGACTTTGTGGCGTTGCTCCGGGGTGGGGAGGGCGAGGGGACGAGTGACGACACGGGCGACGGGACGGGCGAGGGGACGAGTGACGGCACGGGCCACGGAACGGGCGACGACCGGGGCGACGGCACGAGCGAGGGAGAAAGTACCCGGCGGAGGACGTGACGGGCGGGTCGGCGGACGGGAGGGCCGCCGGACGTCTACCGGAGGGGGGTGAGGCAGGAGCTCGTCATCCCGTCCGAGCTGTACTTGGTGTCGGCCAGGTAGTCCCCGTCGGCGCACTGGTCCCCCGAGGAGTCGAGGGTGCGGGTCACCTTGAACTGTGCATCGGCCGATCCGCAGTCCAGTGTCCGCAGGTCCTGGTCGTGCCAATTGCCGTCATTGTGTACGCAGTCGCCGACGATGAGGGTCTGTGCCTTCTCCCCTCCCGTAGTGGACGAGCTGTCGTACGGGTCGTCTGCGAGCAGGCCGATGACGAACAGCACCGGCAGCAGCAGTGCGAGCAGCACCATCGGCACCAGAAACAGCATCGCCTCGGGGCGGCGGGTGAGCGGCTTGCCCGGATCGAGCGCGGGCCGGAAGCCCCCCATCGGAGGTGCCAGTTTGCGGAAGCGGGCCCGGGGGCCGAGATTCATCAGGAGAGTGAGCGGTGTGATGGCCACGGAGAGCGGGCTCCACCACCCCTGCCACAGGGTTTTCGCCGACATCTCCCGGTAGGTGGCCAGTCCGCACGAACGGCAGAACATGCCGCTGCGACTGAGGAACCGCATGACGTAGAGGATGCCCTGATGGCCTCGCACGGTGGCCTGGACGGCCGGCTGCGCACCGCAGAACACGCAACCGGGGGCGGGGGCGGGGGCGGCGGCCACACCATACGGCTGGGCGTACGGATCCGAGTGCTGGTGGGGCGGGTACTGGGGTGAGTGCTGGGGTGAGTGCTGGGGTGGGTACTGGTGAGACGGGTACTGCGGGTGCTGCTGGGGCGCCGGGGGTTGCTGAGGGTGCGCGTACGCGTGCGGTGCCTGGGCGGCCGGGATCGGGGCCGGGGCGGGCGTCGATGCCGGGTAACCCGGCGGTGGGCCGTACGGGTTCGGGCCGTACGGGTTCGAGCCGGTCTGGCTCGGCGGCGGAGCGTACGGGTGCGGGCCGTGCGGTGGTGGCGGGGTGGCCACAGAGATCCCCCTGAGTTGTGTGGAGCACAAGCACGTACATGCCCTGTCATGTACGGCATCGAGCCCGGTCAGGGCCCGCAAGCGAGTCGAAAACAGTGCCCCGACGAGCGCTTGCCGCGCGGGAGCGGGCCGAACCCGGGCGGGAACCGGGCCGAAACCGGGCGGGTACCGGAACCGGAACCGGACGGGAAACCCTATCCGTGGCCGCGCAGGGCCTTGCACCCGCCCTCTACCCTCGCGTCCCGCTCCCCCGCTTTACTCACCCCATGAGATCGCTCTTCAACCCCTCACCCATGGCGAACCCCGGGCGCTCAACTGCTGGGCTGCGCACGCTCGGTGCCGCGCTGTTGGCCGCCGTTCCGTTGTCCCTTCCCAGCCCATCGGTCGCAGCGACCCCGGCGACCACAACGACCGCCACCACCGCCACCGCTGCCACCACTGCCGTCGCCACCCCCACCGCAGCTTCCATAACCTCCCGAGCGCCCAGGGCCTCCGCGAGACCCATAACCGCCGCCAATACGGCTACGACGACGGACCTCACCGTGGAGGAGGGCCGACTGACGCAGGCCGCCCCTCAGGAGATCCTGCGGCGCAGTGGGTTTGCCGTATGGCCAGGAGAGTTCGCCCGTGGGCTGGCGCAGATGAGCACGTACCCGCAGGCCAGACGGTATGTGGAGACGGAGGGGCGGGCGTTGTGGCGGCGTGCCGTGGACCGGGCACAGGGGCGTGGGCCCGCGGGCGGCGATCTCAGTCGGGACGACGACCGTCCGCTGTATTGGGCGCGGTTGGGGATGTCGAAGGAGTTGCGGCAGTGGCGGCCGGGCTTTGACCTGTCGGCCGCTCAACGGGAGGCGCTGCTCGGTGCGTTGGAGCGCGGTTCACGTGGCCAGGACTCGATCGTGCTGCCTGCGGGCAAGCGCCTGCTGCGGATCGTGGTGACCGGGTTCGACCCGTTCCAGCTGGATGCCGATCCGCGGCGGAGCAATCCGTCGGGAGCGGCGGCGCTCGCGCTGGACGGGACGACGATTCGGACCGCGTCGGGTGAGCCGGCCCGGATCGAGGCCGCGGTCTTCCCCGTACGGTGGGCCGATTTCGCGCGGGGGACGGTGGAACGCACCCTGGCACCGTATTTCCGGCGCGGGCCGCGGCAGGTGGACCTGTTCACGACGATCAGCCAGGGGCGGCCCGGGCGGTTCGACGTGGAGCGGACCAATGGGGCGTGGCGGGGCGGCTATCCGGACAATGTGCGGGAGTCGCGTACGGAGACCGTGCCGATTCCTCCCGGGGTACCGACCGTGACGCCGCAGCCGCAGTGGACGACCACAAGCCTGCCGTACGCGCGGATCGTGGCGGCCGGTACCGGGCCGTACCCAGTGGTCGATCACACCGCCGTGACGGAGATCCCGGCGGGCGGCACGGCGCCGGTCGAGCGGCCGGACGGGCCGACTCCGGGATCGACCGCCCGGGCCGGGGGCGGTGGGGACTATCTGTCCAATGAGATCGCTTATCGGGCGACACTGCTGCGGGATGCGGTCGGGCGTCCGACGCTGCCGGGCGGGCATCTGCACACCCCCGTCCTGGAGTTCGGGCCCGACAACACGGATCCGACGAACGGGCAGGTCACCGACCCGGTCCTGGTGCAGAACCGGATGGCGATCACCCGGCAGGTGCGGGAGATCGTGACGATTGCGGCCGACTCGGCGGGCGGCGCGCAGGCCGGTACCTCGTAGCGAAAGGAGGGGACGAGGGGGGCGGGGGGGGCGAACAGCCGGCGCGTGCGGGCCTGCGAAGAGTTATCCACAGGCCCGCACGCGTCGGGGTCACGGCGGGCATCATGGGGGAATGATCACCGCAGCCGCACAGTTCGCCCCCGTGCCAGGGGATATCGAGGCCAACGCCGCGCGGATGGCCGCGCTCATCGGGGAGGCCGCCAGCCGTGGCGCCGGCCTGGTGGTCTTTTCCGAACTCGCCCTGACGCACTACGACCTGCGGCTCATAGCGGCTGATCCGGACCGGCTGACGGTCGCTCCCGACGATGCCCGGCTGACGCCGGTCCGGGACGCCTGCCGGGCGAGCGGGGTGGCGGCGGTGGTGAACGCTGCGGGCCGGGCCGTGGAGCCCGGTGGCCGGCCGACGATCTCCTCGTTCGTCTATGGGCCGGACGGTGCTCTGCTGACCCGCTACGACAAGGTCCATGTGTCCGAGGACGAGAGCAAGGTCTTCGCGCGGGGCAGCGTTGCGGGGCGTTTCTTCCTCGGCGGGATCCGGTTCGCGCTGGCGACGTGCTTCGACAACAGTTTCCCCGAGGTGCCGGCGCGGGCCGCGGCGGACGGCTGCCGGGTGTATCTCTCCAGCGCCTTCCACGATTCGGCGGAGCGTGTGGCGCGGTACGGCGAGATGGCCCGCGAGCACGGACTCCTGGTCGTGCTCGCCAACGGGATGGAGGTCGGCAGTCCCGGGCCGGCCTGCGGGCTGAGCGGGGTCTGGCTGCCGTCGGGTGAGCGGGTGGCGGCGGCCGCCGAGTGGACCGCGCCGGTGCCGGGCGACGGTGCGGAGCTGGTGCTGAGCGACGCCCGTGACCGGATCACGCTGATGTCGGACCCGGCGGTGGCGGCGATACCGGTCGAGGAGTGCGGTGAGCCGCTGGTGGACGTACGGACCGCGGCGCCCGGCCTGCTGGTGGCCGCGGACCGGGGCGACGAGCAGGGTGCGTTCGCGCATCTGCGGGAGGGGGTACTGCGGCGGCTGCTGGAAGCGCAGCAGACGTTGCCGGACGGGCTGCGGCTGCAGTTCGTCGAGGGGTACCGCCCGCCGGGCCTCCAGCGACGCTATTTCGAGGAGTACGCGGACGAACTGCGCGCCGCGCACCCGGACTGGGACGGGGCGCGGGTCCATGAGGCCGCCAGCCGGTATGTGTCCCCGCCGGAGATAGCCCCGCACAGTGCGGGGGGTGCGGTGGACCTCACGCTCGTCACCGCCGACGGCGAAGAGGTCGACATGGGGACACCGATCAACGCCTCCCCGGAGGAGAGCGACGGTGCCTGTTACACGGCCGCGCCGGGCCTGTCCCCCGCGGCGCGCGAGCACCGTCGCATAGTGAGCGCCGCGCTCAACGCCGCCGGGCTGGTCAACTATCCGACGGAGTGGTGGCACTGGTCCTACGGCGACCGCTACTGGGCAGTGGCGACCGGCGCGGACCGTGCGCTGTACGGGCCGAAGGAGTTGAGGGAGGAAGGGTGAAAGGGCTGGTGACCAGGGATTCGTAGCAAAAGGAGCGGTAGCAAAGGACAGGTAGCAAGGGAGGGTTAGTGAGGGAGGGGTAGCTAGGAGAGGTAGAAGAGGGCAGGTGTCAGTCGGTCGCCCGGTCCTGCCGCCCCATGAGGTAGGGGGCCGGGGCCGTCCCCGGCAAGGCCGGGGACGGTGACCTCAGGTCGCCACGGCCCGGGGCGGTGGCCGCACGCCGGCCCAGCCGGGACGGTGGCCGCCTCAGGCCGGCACGCGCCTTAGCTGCCGTCACCCGTGTCCTGGGCGGTTTCCGGGACCATGGCTTCCAGTTCGGCGCGGGTGGGATAGGACGGCTGGGCGCCCGGCTTGGTGACCGCTGCGGCTCCGACCCGTACGGCGAAGCGGGCGGCCTCCGGGAGGGTGTCGCCGCGGGCCAGTCGGGTGGCCAGGGCACCGGTGAAGGCGTCGCCGGCGCCGGTGGTGTCCACGGCCTTGACGCGTACGCCGGGCACCTCGGTGGCTCCGGCGGCGTCCAGGACCAGTGCGCCGTCGCCGCCGAGGGTGACGACGACGGAGCGGGCACCCTGGTCGTGCAGTGCCCGAGCCCACTCGACGGGGGTGCCGTCGGCGCGGCCGGAGAGCTGGCGGGCCTCGTGCTCGTTGACCACCAACGGGTCGGCCACCGCGAGGAGTTCCGGGGTAAGGGCCGTCTCGGGTGCCGGGGAGGGGTTGAGGACGACGCGGGTACCGGCCTGTTCGGCGGTGGCTGCGGCGGCCCGTACGGACTCCATGGGGATCTCCAGCTGGAGGGAGACCACCGCGGAGGCGGCGATGGTGTGCTTCGCCGCGGCCACGTCCTGCGGGGTGAGGGCGGCGTTGGCGCCTGGGGAGACGACGATGCTGTTGTCGCCGTCCGGATCGACGATGATCATCGCGGTGCCGGTGCGGGCCGTCTCGTCGACGATGACGGGCGTGACATCGGTGCCCGCCTCGCGCTGGGCGTGCAGCAGCAGTTCACCGTAGGCGTCGCCGCCGACCCGGGCCAGCAGCGCGGTGCGCCCGCCGATCCGGGCCGCGGCGGCCGCCTGGTTGGCGCCCTTGCCGCCGGCCGATTCGACCAGGTCCGTGCCGAGCACGGTCTCCCCCGCGCCGGGTCGCCGCTCGACCCGTACCGTCAGATCCGCGTTGGCCGAGCCGACCACCAGGACGTCATACATGCGCCGTTCTCCCGTTTCCGAGCGTCGCCCGGTCCTGCCGGTGGCTGTCCATGCGCCGCTCTCTTTCTGTTCTCGTGTGTGGTGCGTTGGTCGTGTGGTTGCAGTCGTGTTGTTGCAGTTGAGGTGTTGCTGTCAGGTTGGCGCAGTCGACGATGTTGCTGTCGAGGCTTTTGCTGACACGTGTGTGGTTGTGGCGTGTGGTTTTCCGTGGGTTGCTCTCGCGTGTGTGTTGTCGTTGTCGCGCGTGCTGTTGCTGTAGTGCCTGTCGTTGCTGTCCTGTGTGGGGAGTGGGTCCGGTCACCGTGGCGGGTCTGTTCGGGACTGGGGGTGGGTTGGGCCTCATCCGCCGTCGAACGTGGCCGCGTTCTTACGGGTCACCAGTACCACCGGGACCTTGACCGACTGCGGCAGCTTCTCACCGTGGGCGGCCTTCAGGGCCCAGTCCACGGCCTGTTTGCCGAGGAGTTCCGGCTGCTGGGCGATGGTGGCGGTCAGGGTGCCGTTGCGGACGGCCGTGATGCCTTCGGGTGTGCCGTCGAACGCCACCACCTTGACGTCCTTGCCCGACCGGCCGCCCAGTGCCTTGGCGGCGCCGAGCGCCATCTCGTCGTTGGCGGCGAAGACACCGGCGAGGTCGCGGTGGGCCTGGAGCATGTTGGTCATCACGTCCATGCCCTTGGTGCGGTCGAAGTCGGCGGGCTGGCGGGCGACGACCTGGATGCCGGGGTACTTCCTCAGGCCCTCCTCGAAGCCGCGGCCGCGTTCGCGGGCGGCGGAGGTGCCGGGCTGCCCTTCGAGGAAGGCCACCTTGCCCTTGCCACCGAGCGATTCGGCCAGCGTCTTCGCGGCGAGCCGGCCGCCGGCGACGTTGTCGGAGGCGATGGTCGAGCCGACCGTGCCTCCGTTGACGCCGCGGTCGAGGGAGATGACCGGCACCTTCGCCCGGTTGGCGACACCGACGGCCGGGACGGCGGCGTCCGAGTCGACCGGATTGATGATGGCGGCCTTGACGTTCTGGCTGGTGAACGTCTCCATCTGGTTGATCTGCTGGGTGGGGTCGTTCTGGGCATCGGTGATGTTGATGTGCAGCCCGCGGGCGTCGGCCTCGGCCTGTGCGCCCTTCTTGATGCCGACGAAGAACGGGTTGTTCATCGTGGACAGCGCGAGACCGAGGTCGGTGTTGCCGCCGCGGTCGCAGCCGGTGAGCGCGAGGGCCGCCGTGAGGGTCGCCGCCATCGCCGTCGCCGTCGCGAGCGTCCTCCCACTATGGGCACGCCCGTGAGTCTCCCTACGAGCACCCCTCCGGGCGTCCCGACGGCCCTCCCCGCGGGCACCCTTCGCGGCCGTCCGCGCCCATGCCCCCGGCCTCATCGCGTGCTCCGGCGGCGCAGCGTGTCCAGGAGGACCGCGAGGGCGATGACCAGGCCGGTGGCCACCTGCTGCCAGAAGGCCGAAACGCTCAGCAGATTGAGGCCGTTGCGCAGCACGGCCAGGATCAGCGCGCCGATGAGGGTGCCGGATGCCTTGCCGGAGCCGCCGGAGAGGCTGGCCCCGCCGATCACCACGGCTGCGATCGCGTCCAGTTCGTAGCCGGTGGCCGCCTGGGGCTGGGCGGAGGTGAGGCGGGCCGCGAGCACGATGCCGGCGACCGCCGCGAACAGTCCGGACAGCGCGTAGATGACGAGCTTGCGGCGCTTGACGTGGATGCCGGAGAGGCGGGCCGCCTCCTCGTTGCCGCCGATCGCGAACATCGCGCGGCCGGCGTATGTACGGGCCAGGATCAGCGCGGCGACCAGCCCCATGCCGATCATGACGAGCACCGGTACCGGCAGCCAGCCACCGAGGGTGTCACCGAGCCTGCTGACCGAGGTGGGGAAGGGGATCGGCGAGCCGCCGGAGATGACCAGGGCCAGACCGCGGCCCACGGACAGCATCGCCAACGTCGCGATGAAGGCGGGCAGTTTGCCGTAGGCGACCAGTGCGCCGGAGAGCAGTCCGGATCCCGCGCCGACCGCGAGGCCGAGCAGTACGGCGATCCAGACGGGCAGGCCCTGGCCGGTGGCGGCCCAGGCGACGACGGTGGCGGCGAGCGCGGCGACCGATCCGACGGACAGGTCGATGCCGGCCGAGACGATCACGAAGGTGACGCCGAAGGCGAGGATCGCGGTGACGGATGCCTGGACGCCGACGTTGAGGAGGTTCTGGCCGTTGAGGAAGTCCTTGGAGAGCGCGGCCATCACCACGACCAGGGCGGCCAGGCCGCCGAGCGGGCCGTTTTTGAGGACCGCCCGGGAGAACCACTCCGCGGGCCGGCGGCCGCCCGGGTGCCGGTCCGGTGCCCGTCCCACCGCCTCAGCGGCGGCTCCTGTCTTCAACTCAGCGGACATCAGAGCCCTCCGTCGCGCTCTTGTCGGGGTGGTTGTGGTGGCCGGTGTCGGGGGCCGTGCGGTGGTCGGTGTCAGGCGCCCTGCCGCGGTCGGTGTCATCGGTCGTGCCAGGGTCGGTGTCAGGCGCCCTTACCGCGGTCGGTGTCGTGGGTCGTGCCGGGGTCGGGGGCCGTGACGGGGTCGGTGTCAGGCGCCCTGCGTCGGTCGGCGCCCTGGGCGCGGTCGGTGTCGGACGCCCTCCCGCTGTCGGTGTCGGACGCCCTGCCTCCGTCCGTGCCGTGGGCCCTGCCGCGATCGGTGTCATCGGTCGTGCCAGGGTCGGTGTCGGGGGCCGTGACGGGGCCGGTGTCAGGCGCCCTGCGTCGGTCGGCGCCCTGGGCGCGGTCGGTGTCGGACGCCCTCCCGCTGTCGGTGTCGGACGCCCTGCCTCCGTCCGTGCCGTGGGCCCTGCCGCGATCGGTGCCGCGGTCCCGGTCGCGGTAGGTGTCGTGGCTTCTGGTGCGGTCGGTGTCGTGGGCCGTGTGGAGGGCCAGTTCCATTACGGCGTCCTGGGTGGCTTCTTCGGCGGTGAGTTCACCGGCCAGCCGGCCCTGGGACATCACCAGCACCCGGTCGCTCATGCCGAGCACCTCCGGCAGGTCGCTGGAGATCATCAGGACCGCCCGGCCGGACGCGGTCAGCTCGTTGATGAGCTGGTAGATCTCGACCTTGGCGCCGACGTCGATACCCCGCGTGGGCTCGTCGAGGATCAGCAGCCGGGTGTCCGCGAGCAGCCATTTGCCGATGACGATCTTCTGCTGGTTGCCGCCGGAGAGCGTCCGGGCGGGCTGCGCCAGGCCACTCATCCGGACCTTCAACTGCTCGGCCACGGTGGCCGCTCGGCGTCGCTGGGCGCCGCGGTCCACCAGCCCGCCGCGGGTGTCGCGGGTGAGCCGGGCCAGGGTGAGGTTGTCCTGGAGGGACGCGTCCAGGACCAGGCCCTGGCCCTTGCGGTCCTCCGGTACGAGGCCGAGCCCGGCGCGCATCGCGGCGCGGACGTCGCCGCGGGCCAACCGCTCGCCGTCGATCTCGACCGTGCCGGCGTCGTACGGGTCCACCCCGAAGACGGCCCGGGCCACCTCGGTACGGCCGGCGCCGACCAGTCCGGCCAGGCCCACGACCTCACCGGCCCGCACCTCGAAGTCGACGTCCTGGAACACCGGTCCGGTCCCACTGCTGTGGCGGGTCAGGCCGCGGACCCGCAACAGCGGCGGGCCGGGCCGGTCGGGGCGCTGCCGCGGGTACTGCTCGGCGATGTCCCGGCCCACCATGAGGCGGATCAGTTCGTCCTCGCCGGTCGAGGCCGGCACCTGGGCGACCGAGCGGCCGTCGCGCAGCACCGTGACGCGGTCGCCGAGCGCGCCGATCTCCTCCAGGTGGTGGGTGATGAAGAGGATCCCGACACCGGCGGCGCGCAGTTCGCGGACGATCCCGAAGAGGGTCTGCACCTCCTCGGAGGTGAGCACCGCGGTCGGCTCATCCATGATCAGCACCCGGGCGTCGACGCTGAGTGCCTTGGCGATCTCGACCATCTGGAGGCGGGCGATGCCCAGTTCGGCGACCGGGGTGTCCGGGGAGACGTCCAGGCGTACGCGCCGCAGCAGTTCGGTGGCGCGGGCCCGCATCGTCTTCTTGTCGATGAGGCCGAGGCGGGTACGCGGCTGGCGGCCGAGGAAGAGGTTCTCGGCGACGGTCAGGCCGGGGACGAGGGTGAACTCCTGGTGGATGGTGGCGATGCCGAGCCGCTCGGCGTCCTGGGCCGAGCGGATGTGCACCTCGCGCAGGCCGCCGGGCGGGGCGTCGGGCCGGGTGCCGGGCCTGGTGGTGGACCTGGTGCCGGGCCTGGTCCGGGGCCTGGTGGGCCTGGTGATGGGCCCCGCGTCGGGCCGTTCCGTACCGGGGGCGGCGAGGATGCGGCCCTGGTCGGGGCGGTGGGCGCCGGAGAGCATCTTGATGAGCGTGCTCTTGCCCGCGCCGTTCTCCCCGAGGAGGACGTGCACCTCGCCGCCGCGCAGGCTCAGGTCCACGCCGTCCAGCGCGCGCACTCCCGGGAAGGACTTGGTCACCCCCTCCACACGCAGCAGTTCGCGACCGTCCGGAACGTCGGCCGGTGCGTCGTCCGGCACCTCGGCCGATACGCGATCCGGTGCACCGCCCCGCACATCGGCCGGTATGCCGTCCGGCACGCCATCCGGTATGCCGTCCGGAACGTCATCGTTGACGCCGGTCATGCGCTGCCCCTCTCGTCCTCGTGCGACTTCGCTGATGGCTGCTGGTTGCTGGTTGCCGGCTACTGGCTGCTGGCGTTGGCTGCTCTCTGGTCTGGCTGTTGCGAAGCACGGGGACCGGAGTCGATCGAGGCGGGATGCCGCCGGTCGGAGGCGTACGTACCGTCCACGGGGGCAGGCGTACGTACCGTCCACGGGGGCAGGCGTACGTGCCGTCCGCGGGTCGGAGGCATACGTGCCGCCCACCCGTCAGCCGACCGGCGGTTCGCCGCAGGAGCGGCGGGACACGAGCCGGGCCGGGAGCAGTACCGATTCGGCGGGCCGGCCCTCGATCCGGGCGAGCAGGGTGCGGACGGCGGCCCGGCCCAGGTCGCGGGTGGGTTGGGCGATGGCGGTCAGTGGCGGATCGGTGTGGGCGAACCAGGGCACGTCGTCGTAGACCACCAGCGCCATGTCGTCGGGGACCCGCAGTCCGCGGGCGCGGAGTTCGTCCAGCGCGCCGAGCGCCATCAGGTTGTCGGTGGCCAGGACCGCGTCCGGTGGCTCGGGGAGGTCGAGGAAGCCGCGCATCATCTGGCGGCCGCCGGTGGGCTGGAGGTCGGGGGTGGCGCCGACCCGTTCGTCGGGCAGCGGGATGCCGTGGTCGGCCAGCGCCGTACGGAACAGGGCGAGGCGCTCGTCGCCGGTGGGGGTGCCGGCCGGGGCGACGATGATCGCGGGGCGGCGGCGGCCGAGCGCGGCGAGATGGCCGGCGAGTTCGGTGAGGGCGGCGCGGCCGTCGGCGCGTACGCAGGGGGCGTCGATGCCGGGGACGCTGCGGTCCAGCAGGACCAGCGGGGTACCGGAGGCGACGACCTCGCGGAGCATCGCCGAACCGGTACCGGCCGAGCTGACCAGCAGCCCGTCGATCCGGCGGTCGAGCAGGGTGCGGATGTAGTCGTCCTGCTGCTCGGGGCGTTCGCCGGCGTTGCCGATGACCAGGCTGTAGCCGAGGCTGCGGGCCGCGTCCTCGACGGCGTCGGCCAGCTCGGTGAAGAACGGGTTGGTCAGATCGCTGATGATCAGGCCGAGCGCGCCGGTCCGGGCGGTGCGCAGGGCGCGGGCGACGTTGTTGGGGCGGTAGCCCAGTTCGCTTACGGCGGCGAGCACCCGGTCGCGGGTCTCGGCGACCGGGCTGTGCCCGTTGAGGACCCGGGAGACCGTGGCCACGGAGACCCCTGCCCGCTCTGCCACGTCCTTGATGTTCGCCATGCGCCGTTGCCGTTCCGTTCTGTTCTGTTCCGTTCGGGTGGGGAGACTCTCGCCATCGGCGTGTAATCGTTTTCACGAGGTGTCGTGAGGGCTACGAAATCGATTACATGGCGGGGGCGTCAAGGTTCGGTACGTGTGGCCTGCGCCACATGGGGGGTGCGCGGCGGGCCTATGAGGTCATGCGAGGGGGCGTGACGCGGCGTGGCATACGGGCTCGGCGCCCAAGGTCGGCATACGGGCTCGGCGTCCAGGCTCGGCATACGCAACTCGACAGGCAGGCTCCGCAGATGAAAGGGGCCGCACCCCGGGTCGGTCCGGGATGCGGCCCCTGGCACGTGGACGGAGACGCCGTTACGGGAATCGCCGTCGGGAAATGCCGGTACGGCAGGCTCCGTGACGGGAGATGCCGTCACGGGAGATGCCGTTGCGGAAGACGCCTCTGCAGGAGACTCGCCGCGGCGGTCGGTCGGACGACCGCCAGACGACCGTCAGACGATGGTCAGGCGACCGTCAGCTTGACGTCGATGTTACCGCGGGTGGCGTGGGAGTACGGGCACACCTGGTGTGCCTTTTCCACGAGGTCCTTGGCGGTGGCGGCGTCGACCGTGGGGATGGAGGCGACGATCTCGACCGTGAGGCCGAAGGCGCCGTCCGGGGTCTTGCCGATGCCGACCTTGGCGGTCACCCGGGAGCCGGAGACATCGGCATTCTCCCGGCGGGCGACGACGCTGAGCGCGCCCTGGAAGCAGGCGCTGTAACCGGCCGCGAACAGCTGCTCGGGGTTGGTGCCGGCGCCGCTGCCGCCCTGCTCCTTGGGCGGGTTGACGACCACGTCGAGCTTGCCGTCGTCGCTGGCGACGCGGCCGTCACGGCCGTTCTCAGCGGTGGCGACGGCGGTGTAGACGACGTCGACGGTCTGGATGGACATAGGAAATCCTCCTGTGGTTCGCCGCGACTCGCGCCCACGGATCGCGACGGCTTGCCGCCGAGCCTAACGGGCCCGCGCAAGGGCACGGCGAGGAGGGCTCGCCGTCCGGCGGCCGCCGCCGGTGATCGCTCAGGCTTCCGTCAGGCTCACGATCATCTTGCCGGTGTTCTCACCGCGGAGCAGGCCCAGGAAGGCGTCCACGCCGCGCTCGATGCCGGCGACCTTGGTCTCGCTGTACTTCAGCTCGCCGGAGCGGATCCAGGCGGAGACCTCCTCGACGAACTGCGGCTGCAGCGCGGAGTGGTCGCTGACCAGCAGGCCCTGGAGGCGCAGCCGCTTGCCGATGACCATGGCGAGGTTGCGCGGCGCGGGGCTCGACTCGGTGGCGTTGTACATCGAGATCATGCCGCAGATGGCCGCCCGGCCATGGACGTTGAGAGCGCTGATGGCCGCTTCGAGGTGGTCGCCGCCGACGTTGTCGAAGTAGACGTCGATGCCGTCGGGCGCGGCCTCCTTCAGCTGCTGGGTGACGTTGCCGTTCTTGTAGTTGAAGGCGGCGTCGAAGCCGTACTCCTCGACCAGGAGCTTGACCTTCTCGTCGGAGCCGGCCGAGCCGATGACCCGGGAGGCGCCCTTGAGCTTGGCGATCTGGCCGACCTCGCTACCCACCGCACCGGCCGCGCCGGACACGAAGACGGCGTCGCCCTCCTTGAAGGACGCGACCTCCAGCAGGCCCGCGTAGGCGGTCAGGCCCGGCATGCCCAGGACGCCGAGGTAGGCGGTGAGCGGGGCCAGCGACGGGTCCACCTTGGCGGTCCGCTTGGCGTCCACGACGGCGTACTCGCGCCAGCCGAGGCCGTGCAGGACGTGGTCGCCGACGGCGAGGGAGTCGGCGCGGGAGGCGATGACCTCACCGACCGCGCCGCCGTCCATCGGCTCGTCGAGCTGGAAGGGCGGGACGTAGGACTTCACGTCGTTCATCCGGCCGCGCATGTACGGGTCGACGGAGAAGTGCTGGTTGCGGACGAGGACCTGGCCCTCGGCGAGCTCGGGCACCGCGGCCTCGCGCAGCGCGAAGTCCTCCGGGGTGGGCCAGCCGTGCGGGCGGGCGACGAGGTGCCATTCGCGGCTGGTCGTGGGCAGTGCGGACATGAGAGCCATCCTCCTAATGCTTCAGGTGCTGAAACAACCATGGACTCGATATTTCATGATGTCAAGTAATCGGCTATCCTGGTCCGCATGACACCGCGTCCAGACTCCTTGACCGTCGAGGTCGTCGATCTCATCGGCACCGTCGTCGCCCGTTACCACGAGGAGTACGAGCACGCCGCGGCCGAGCACTCCCTCACCGGCACGCAGGCCCGGGTCCTCAGCCTGCTCGCGGTCGGGCCGCAGCCCATGCGCAAGATCGCCAACTGCCTGAAGTGCGAGCCGTCCAACGTCACCGGCATCGTGGACCGCCTGGAGTCCCGCGGCCTGGTCGAGCGCCGGCCCGACCCGGACGACCGCCGCGTCAAGCTCGCCGCCGCGACGGACGAGGGCGCGCGGACCGCCGAGGCCCTGCGGACGTCGCTGCACTTCGCCCGCGAGCCGCTCGGCAAGCTCACGATCGCCGAGCGCACGCTGTTGAAGGAGCTGCTGCAGCGGATGCTGGGCGGCACCGCGGAGTAGACGCCGGAGGAGGCGGGAGGAGACGCGGAGGAGACGCGCAGGAGACGCGGCAATTGGCCCACGATCACCGTGGCCAGGTGGACCGGGCGGGCGGGCCGGTGGCGGCTTAGGGTCGCGGTATGACACAGCCCAGCGCCTCCCGCCACTCCGTCGACTTCTACTTCGACCCCATCTGCCCGTTCGCCTGGATCTCCTCCCGCTGGATCCTGGAGGTCGAGCAGCACCGCGAGCTGGACCTGCGGTTCCGCGTGATGAGCCTGTCCGTGCTCAACGAGGGCCGCACGGACCTCCCCGAGAAGTACCGCGAGCTGCTGGACTCCGGGTGGGGCCCGGTGCGGGTGTGCATCGCGGCGGCCCAGGAGCACGGCGAGGGCGTGCTGCGCGACCTCTACACCGCGCTGGGCACCCGTATCCACAACAACGGCCGCGAGGACACCGCGGCCGTCATCGAGGAAGCGCTCGCCGAGGTCGGGCTGCCGGCCGGGCTGGCCCGTGCGGCCGAGAGCGACGCGTACGACGATGCGCTGCGCAAGAGCCACCACGAGGGCATGGACCCGGTCGGCGAGGACGTCGGGACGCCCACGATCCACATCGACGGGGTCGCCTTCTTCGGGCCGGTGCTGATGGCGATCCCGCGCGGCGAGGACGCGGTGCGGGTCTTCGACGGCGCCCGCCTCCTCGCCGGTTACGACAAGTTCTTCGAGCTCAAGCGGACCCGCACCGGCGAGTTCGACTTCAGCTGACCGTTCCCGAGGGGGCCGGGGCAGGGGCCGTGTCCGCCGGAGCTTCCGCCGGCGCGGGACGTACGCCCCGCAGCAGCGCCACGGCCAGTACGGCGGCGCAGAGCATCACGCCCGCGGCGCTCAGCACGGCCGTCTGCAGACCGTCGGTGAAGGCCGCGCGGGACGCGGTCAGCACCGCCCGGCCGGCCTGCGCCGGGAGGTGTGCGGCCACCGCGGCGGCGCCGGCCAGCGTCTCGCGTGCGGCGTCGGCCGCGCCCTGCGGGAGGCCGGCCGGCAGGGCGTCGTCCATGTGGCCGCGGTAGACGGCGCTGCCGATGCTGCCCAGGAGCGCCATGCCCAGCGCGCCGCCCAGTTCGGTGCCGGACTCCAGCACGGCCGAGGCGGAGCCCGCGCGCTCCGGCGGCGCCGCGCCGAGGGCCAGTTCGTTGCCGAGCGACGCCACCATCACCAGGCCGGAGGCGTAGACCGACGAGGCGACCAGGACGTACCAGAGTGCCGAGCCCGGCTCCACGAAGGAGAGCCAGACGAAGCCGCCGGCCGCGAGGACGAAGCCGAGGGCGATGACGTGCGCCCGGTCCATCCGCTGGCCGAGCGCCGTGGCCACCGCGGCCATGCCGCCCACGGCGAGGGTCGGCAGCAGGTTCCACAGCGCGGCCTCCAGTGGGCTCATGCCCCGTACGGTCTGCAGGTACTGGGTGAAGAAGACCGCGCAGCCGACGATCGCGAACATCGCCAGCAGGTTCATCAGCACCGAGACGCTGAACCCGCGGTGCCGGAAGAGTTCGAGGTCGAGCATGGGGTGGCGGGCGGTGCGCTGGCGGTGCACGAAGCCCGCGGCGGCCAGCAGGCCGACGACGAGGGCGAGGACGGGCAGGACGGACACGCCGTTGCGGGCCATCTCCTTGATGCCGTAGACGATCGGCAGCATGGCGAGCAGGGAGAGCAGCGAGCCGGGCAGGTCGAAGCGGCCGGTCGTCGGGTTTTTGAACTCCGGGAGCAACAGCGGCCCGGAGACCAGCAGCAGCACCATCGCCGGGGTGTTGATCAGGAACACCGAGCCCCACCAGAAGTGCTCCAGCAGCAGCCCGCTGAGCACCGGTCCGACGGCGATCCCGCCCATGGTCGCGGCCGACCAGATGGCGATGGCCTTGCCGCGCTGCTTGGCGTCGTGGAAGAGGTTGCGGATCAGCGCCAGGGTGGACGGCATCAGGGTCGCGCCACCGACACCGAGCAACGCCCGGGCGGCGATGAGCATTTCGGCGCTGCGGGCGTAGGCGGCGACCCCGGAGGCGAGGGCGAAGAGCAGGGCGCCGAACAGCAGCAGCCGGCGGCGCCCGATGCGGTCGCCCAGCGCGCCCATGGTGATGAGCAGGCCGGCCAGGACGAATCCGTAGACGTCCAGGATCCACAGTTGCTGGATGCTGCTCGGTTCCAGCTGCGCGGTCAGGAACGGCACGGCGAAGTAGAGCACCGAGACGTCCATGGAGACCAGGAGGCAGGGCAGCAGGAGGACGGCGAGGGCGATCCACTCCCGGCGGCCGGCCCGCGGCTCGGGGGCAGGGGCAGGGGCAGGGGATGTGTACGAGGTAAACGACATGAGTGACACAGTAAGCACGCACGGCTTACGGTGCAAACATCAGGGATAGCAAGGGAATTGGAGGTGCATCACACTAGTGCACCTGCCTAGTGCACGCGGTCGAAGAGCCGCAGGTGGCGGGCTGGGGATGCACCGCGCTGCTAGGGTCGGCGCCAGTGGAGAGGCTCTGGTGCACTAGTACGGCAGGGAGAGGCGCCGATACGGCACCGAGCTGATACGGCACCAATACGGAGGAGGCCGCCCTGTGGCGCAGCCCAGCGCACCGCCCTACCGCCGGATCGTCGCGGAGATCCGGCGCCGCATCGACGCCGGCGAGCTGGCGCCGGGCGACCGGGTGCCGTCGACCCGGCGGATCACCCAGGAATGGGGGGTGGCGATGGCCACCGCCACGAAGGTGCTGACGACGCTGCGTCAGGAGGGGGCCGTACGGGCGGTGCCGGGCGTGGGGACGGTCGTGGCCGAGCCGCAGCCGCAGCCCCGGACGGCGCCCGGTCCGGCCCCGCGGGAGCGGCGGCCGCGGGACGCGGACAGCGGGCTGAGCCGGGAGCGGATCGTCCGGGCCGGGATCAAGGTCGCCGACGCCGAGGGGCTGCGCGCGCTGTCGATGCGCCGGGTCGCCGCCGAGTTCGGGGTGTCGTCGATGGCGCTCTACCGCCATGTGGCCGGCAAGGACGAGCTGGAGCTGCTGATGGCGGACGCCGTGTTCGCGGAGGTGGAACTGCCCGATCCGGCACCGGACGGCTGGCGCGAACGGATGGAGGCCGGGGCGCGGCTGCAGTGGGCGCTCTACCGCCGGCACCCGTGGCTGGCGAAGTACCTGTCGATCAGCCGCCCGCAGCCGATGCCGCGGGCGATGGCGCTGATCGAGTGGACCGTGGGGCGGGTCGAGGGGATGACCCCGGTGACGCAGCTCCACATGGCCGTGACGCTGGTCGGTTTCGTGATGTCCACCGCCGCCGGTTTCGAGGAGGACCTGGAGGCCGAGCAGGAGACCGGGATGGACCAGGACCAGTGGATGGCCGCGCTGGAGCCGGAGTTCGAGGGCATTTTCCAGTCCGGTGCGTACCCCATGTACGCGGCGGTCTCCGGCGCCCCGGAGGATTCCTTCAACCACGAGACGCTGTTCGAGTTCGGTCTGGCGCGTCTCCTGGACGGCATGGCGGTACTGGTCGAAGGCGGAGCCGGGTAGGGGCGTCTGCCGGGGCAACGGGCAAGGCCCTGGGCTCAGTTGAGTTCCCCACGGAGCCGTCTGGCCCGTAACACCAGTTCCAGTTCGAAGCGGCGGTCCGGATCGTCCACCTCCGGTCCCCATAACTCCCGAATCTGGCGCAGCCGGTAGCGCACGGTCTGGGGGTGGACGCCGAGCCGGGCGGCGATCTCCGGGGCGCCGCCACGGGTCTCCAGCCAGGCGAGCAGGGTCTCGGCGAGCCGCCGCCCGTGGGTCGGCCCGCAGCCGTCGAGGGGGGCGAGGCGGCGGCGGGTGAGGTCGTCGATCAGCTCCTCGGGCGGCAGCAGGACCAGCGCCTCGGTGTGTTCGGTGCACTGCAGCAGTTCCCCGGCCGGCAGCAGTCCGCCCTCGATCAGGTCGGCCGCGGCCCCGGCCCAGCGCAGCGATTTTGCGGCGGCCGGCAGCGGGACGACCGGGCCGAGCGCGCCCGACCAGCCGGCCGCGGCCCGGCCCAGCAGCTCGCGCCGGCCCGGGGCGTCCGGTTCCGGCACCACCATCCGCGGCCGTTCGCACTCCATGTCCAGCAGGACGTCCGGGGCGACGGCGGGGGCCACCGCCGCGCGGTCCGGGCGCAGCAGGACGGCGACCGCGACGCGTTCGGGCAGCGGCCAGCCGAGCCGGGCGGCGCGTTCGGCGAGCGCCGCCGGCACCCCGCCGGTTCCGGCCGGCCCGGGACCGGCCGTTCCGCTTCCGTTGCGTCGCGTACGGGTGGCCGCGAGGCCGAACAGCTGCTCCATCAGGCGGCGTTGCTGCCGCAGCCGCTCCCCGGCCTGGCGGGCGGCGGCCTCGGCATAGCCGCGGACGGATTCGGCCACCAGCCCGTCGAGGTACTCGAAACCGGACTCGGCGAGCTCGTACATCGCCGGGGCGGGGATGGCGACCTGCTGGCCGATCTCGGCGAGCCGCCGCCAGGCCAGCCGTACGCCCAGCCGGTAGATGGCCTGCAGCGCGTCCAGGCTGCGGCCCTGGACGCCCTCGCCGCGGCCGAACTCCTGGAAGACCCGCGGGTGGACGTGCGGCCGGTCCGGTCCCGTGGTCAGGTGCGTGACGAAGTGCTCCAGCGACTGGCGGATGCCGACCAGCGCCCGTGGCTCCCCGAACTCGTCCGGAACCAGCGGTAGTTGGGGGTACTCATGGCGGATCTCGCGCAGGATGTCCTGAGCCAGCGTGGGCACCTCCGCCAGCGCCAGGGTGGCGAACTGCCGTACCTGGTAGGACGGGACGTCCCGCCAGGCCGAGCGGACGGCGGTCACCATGCCGAGGACCTCCTTCGTACGCGGCGGCCGGCCGCGCTGCGCATACCGCCCGCCTACTCGCCGGCCCGGTCGAAGGTCACCAGCGGCACATTGGGCTGTTCGGGGGTGGCGTCGAGCGCCGCGGCGATACCGAGCGCGGCGCCGACGGCCAGGGCGGCGGCGGTCAGCGCGGTCAGTGCGGCGGCGAGCATCCGGTGCATGGCGCGGCGAGCCCTTCGTCGGGGCCGGAGACCTCAAGCGGTCTCCGTCGGGTCGGTACGGCACACGGCGCGGTCCCCAGGGGTGCGATGCGGGGTCCGGCTCGTACCGCGTCCCACAGCGCGGCACCACTCGGTCGTGGTGACTGCCGAGTGTGGAAGGGCATTGACGGTCTGTCAAGAGTTCCCTTACGTTCCCGGCCCATGGGCGCCCGGCCCGTCCGACGCCGTTCCCGGGACGGCCGCCCGCCCCTTCCGCACGTGCACCAGAGCGTGATCCCCCACCGCTTCCAGGAGTGCCCGTATGCCTTCCCCCACCTCCGTTTCCGCCCCGCCCCCGGCCCCCGCCACCACGGTCACCGGCGCCCGCACCGCCGCCCCGATGTCCCTGGCGCTGCTCGGCCTCGGCGTCTTCCTGCTCGTCCTCGCCCCCCTGCTGACCTGGTACGTCACGCCGCGGGCGAAGGTCACCCCGGTCGACGTCGACGTCACCACCGTCTTCACCGGCACCGGCAGCTACTTCGACACCGACGCCCTGCGCACCAGGGATCGGCAGCGGATCACCCTCACCCGGCACGTACTGGGCGACGTCGCGGCGAGCGGGAAGAGCGGGCGGGCCGTGTGGGACGTCTCCACCACGGTCGACACCCCGAAGACGCTGGCTCTGAAGGATCCACGCCGGGCGTTCCAGTGGACCACCGAGCGCTGGGTCACCGACCGGCGCAGCAACGCCCCGGTGCACTGCTGCGGCGAGGCCCCGACCCGCTTCGACGGCGATGCCTACCTGAAGTTCCCCTTCGATCTGCGGCGGACCGGATACCGCTGGTGGGACAACACGCTGGGCGCCGCCGTACCGCTCCGCTTCGCCGGTGAACGGCGGGCCGGGGGGCTCGTGCTCTACCGCTTCACCGGGACCGTGCCGGCCACCAGGACCGGTGGCCGGCAGGTCCCCGGGCGGCTGGTCGGCCGGCCGCGGCAGGGCCAGATCCAGGCCGAGGAGTGGTACGCCAACTCCGGTATCGAGCTGGTCGCCGAGCAGCGCACCGGCCGGATCGTGGATGCGGTGATCTCGCCGGTCAAGACGCTGCGGGCGCCCGGCGGCCGGCACGACGCGGTGACCCTGCTGCGCGGCGAGCGGCTGCGGTTCACGCCGGCGACGCGGCGGGCGCAGCTGCGGCTGGCGGCGGCGGACAGCGGCAAGCTGGCGCTGGTGGGCGGGACGCTGCCGGTGGGCGCCGCGGTGGCGGGCGGGCTGCTGACGGCCGGCGGGGCGCTCCGGGTGGCGCGGGGACGGCGGCGCACGGACAGCACCGCATGACGGGCGGCGCCCGCCGGAGCGACGCCCCTTGAGTGAAGTGATGAACCGTCAGTTCAACAACGCGCGGATTTTGTCACCCCGGTGAGTAGCCGCGCCCCGGCGCCCGGCCCAAAACTGTCCACCCCATGGCGCAGCACGGCCCGCACGACTCAGCACGCAGTACGTCCCCCACCCCCGGTACCGCACCCTGAGACGAGTTGGATCCGCCCATGCCCCCACACGTACGGCCCGCTTCCCCCGCCCGCTCGCTCGCCCCGGCCGCGGACGCCGGTCCCCCCGCCGGCGGCCCGCCCCCGCTCCCCCGCCGGATCGTCTTCCTCGCCCGCCGCGACCTGGGCAATCCGGCTGCCGGCGGCTCCGAGCTGCTGGTGGACCGGATCGCCGAGGGCCTGACCGCGCACGGTCACCAGGTCACCCTGGTGTGCGGGGGGCCCGCCTTCGACCGGGACTACCGGGTGGTGTCCGCGGGCGGCGACGCCGGCCACTTCCTGCGCGCGCCGCGCCACCTGGACCGCCGGGTCGGCGGCTGCGACCTGCTGGTCGAGGTCTGCAACGGCATGCCGTACCTCGCCCCGCTGTGGCACCGCGGACCGACGCTGTGCCTGGTCAACCACGTCCACACGGATCTGTGGCGGCTGCGCTACCCGGGACCGGCCGCCCGGCTGGGCCGGCAACTGGAGCACTGGGCACTGGCCGGCGCGCACCGCCGCAACCTGATGGTCGCGGTCTCCGGCTCGACCGCGGCCGCGCTGCACGAGCTGGGCGTGGACCCGGGGCGCATCCGGCTGGTGCACAACGGCGTGGAGGAACCGGCGCCGCTGGTCCCGAAGGCGCCCGAGCCGCTGTTCCTGGCCATGGGCCGGCTCGTCGAGTACAAGCGGATCGATCTGCTGCTGCGGCTGTGGGAGCGGGTCCGGCCGGTGACCGGCGGCCGGCTGGTGATCGTCGGCGACGGGCCGGAACGCGCCCGGCTGACCGCGCTGGCCGGCCCGGGCGTCACCTTCACCGGCCGGATCTCCGAACGGCGCAAACACGAACTGCTCTGCTCCGCCTGGCTGTTGCTGCATCCGTCGCTGGTCGAGGGGTGGGGCCTGGTGGTGATGGAGGCGGCCGCCCGGCGCACCCCGGCGCTCGGCTTCGACATCCCCGGACTGCGGGATTCCGTCGAGGACGGCGTCACCGGTCTGCTCGCCCGCGGGGAGAGCGCCTTCGCCGCGCACTGGTGCGCCCTCGGGCTGGGCGCGCGGCGGCGTACCGCCCTGGGGCTCGCCGCACAGGAGCGCGCCGCCCGCTTCCGGTGGAGCCACACCGTCCGCAGCTTCCGCGCGGTCGCCGCGGAGGCTTTCCGCACCGCGTCCCCCGGGCGGTGAGGCCCGACGTGCGCGATCCCTCACTGCGCCGGTCCTGGGCCCTGTTCCGGGCCTTCCTGCGGGAGCAGGACGATCCCGAGCACTGCTACCGGCTGCTCGCGCGGGACGCCGCCGACCAGGTCGAACGCCATCTTCCGCTGAACGGCGCGGTGGTCGCCGACGTCGGCGGCGGCTGCGGCCACTTCACCGAGGAGTTCCGGCGGCGCGGCGCCCACGGCTATCTCTTCGAGCCCGATCCGGCCGAACTGACCGCCCGCGGGCGGCGGCCCGAGGGCGCGGTGATCGCCGACGGCTATCTGCTGCCGCTCGCCGACGGCGCCGCCGACGTCTGCTTCTCGTCCAACGTCCTGGAGCACGTCGCCGACCCGCAGACCTTCCTCAGCGAACTGATCCGGGTCACCCGCCCCGGTGGGCTCGTCTACGTCGCCTTCACCAACTGGTTCTCCCCCTGGGGCGGCCACGAGACCGCACCCTGGCACTACCTGGGCGCCGAGCGGGCCCGCCGCCGCTACCGGCGGCGCACCGGCAGACCGGCCAAACACACCCTGGGCGTCAACCTGTTCGCGGTGCACGTCGGCCGCACCCTGCGCCAGGTGCGGGCCCGGGACGACGTCGCGCTCATCAGCGCACGCTCCCGCTACGCACCGTTCCTCGCCGAGGCCGTCCCCCGCCTCCCGGGCATCCGGGAGGTCGCCACCTGGAACCTCCTCCTCATCCTGCGGCGGTTGCCATGACCCAGACCCTCAGGCCCTCCCCGTCCCCGGGGTCGCCCGACGCCGGCGGCCGGACCGCGCCCGTCCCGGCCCCGTCGCCCGGGCGGCCGCGGTCCCGGCGCTGGCTGCTCGCCTTCTGGGCACTCACCCTGATCGGCTTCCTCGCGCCCGCGCCGGGCAGGATGACGTTCGAGACGAAGCTCGGGGTCACCACCGACCCCTGGCGGTTCCTCGGTGACCTCGGGCAGTTGTGGCACGACCGGGCCGGCCTCGGCGGCCTCGCCGACCAGTACATCGGCTACGCCTTCCCGGCCCTCCCGTATTACGGGCTGACCCACCTCGCCCACCTACCGGTGTGGCTGGCCGAACGCCTGTGGATGTCCCTGATCGTCACCGCCGCGTTCTGGGGCGCCCTCCGGCTCGCCGAACGGCTGCGGTGCGGCTCCCCGGCCTCCCGCCTGCTGTCCGCCGCCTGCTACGCGCTGTGGCCCACCTTCACCCTCGTCATCGGCTCCACCTCCGCCGCCGCGCTGCCCGGGGCGATGCTGCCGTGGGTGCTGCTGCCGCTGACGAACACGCAGGTCAACCCGCGGATCGCGGCGGCCCGTTCGGCGCTGCTGATCCCGTTCATGGGCGGCGTCAACGCGGCCTCGACGCTGGCCTGTCTGCTGCCCGCCGGGCTGTACCTGCTCTCCCGCACCGGGCCGCGCCGGACCCGGCTGCTCGCCTGGTGGCTGCCCGGCGTCGTGCTGGCCACCGCCTGGTGGGTGGTGCCGCTGCTCCTGCTGGGCCTCCACGGCGAGAACTTCATGCCGTTCATCGAGCAGGCCGACACCACCACCGGCACCATGTCCGCCACCGAAATGCTGCGGGGCGCCGGCAACTGGGTCGGCTATCTGAACTTCGGGGAACCGTGGTTGCCGGCCGGCTGGACGCTGACCGCCCGGCCGTACGCGGTCCTCGGCTCGGCACTGGCCGCGGCGCTCGGCCTGGCCGGCCTGGCCCGCCGCGATCTGCCCGAGCGGCGCTGGCTGCTGCTGACCGTGCTGTCCGTCGCGCTGATCACGCTGGCCGGATACGGCGGCGCGCTCGGCGGGCCGCTGCACGGGCTGTGGCAGGACTGGCTGAACGGCTGGCTGCGCCCGTTCCGCAACATCTACAAGTTCACCCCCGGCCTGGCGCTCGCGCTCACCCTGGGCCTGGCGCATCTGCTCGCGGCCGCCGGCGGACGGCACGCCACCCGCCGGACCCCCGCCCGCCACCGGCTGCCCCTGCTGACCGCGCTCCTCGTCCTGCCCGCGCTCGCCCTGCCGTTCCTCACCGGCACCGTCCTCCAGCCAGGCGCCTTCACCAAGCTGCCCGCCTACTGGACGCAGACCGCCCGGTGGCTGAAAGCGCACTCCCCGCAGAGCCGCGCCCTGGTGGTTCCCGCCACCGCGCACGGCATCTACACCTGGGGCTCCCCCATCGACGAACCCCTCGACGTCCTGGCCAACTCGCCATGGACGCAACGGGACTTCGTCCCCTTCGGCACCCCCGGCGCCCGGCGCGCCCTGGACGCCGTCGAACAGGCCCTGCTGACCGGCGCCGAGGTCCCCGGCCTGCGCGACTACCTGCACCGGGCCGGACTGCACGACGTCGTCGTCCGCAACGACCTCGACCCGGACCAGATCGGCTACGTCCCGCCGCAGACCGTCACCCGCACCCTGGAGGCGTCCGGCTACCGCAAGGCGGCCGCCTTCGGCCCGCTCACCACCGGCGGCCGGATCCCCGCCGAGACCCCGCTCCAGGTCCAGGGCCTCTATCCGCGCCGACGCGCCGTCGAGATCTACCGGCCCACCGACACCCCCGCCCCCGGGCCGGTCACCGCCCGGGCCGTCGCGGACACCGCCCAGCTCAGCGGCGGCCCGGAGGCCCTCCTCCAGCTGTCCGCCGACCCCGCGCTGCGCCGCCGGCCCACCGTGCTCACCGGCGACAACCACCCCGGGCTCGGCACCCCACCGCTCCAGCTGACCGCCGACGGACTGCGCCGCGCCGACACCCGCTTCGGGCTGGTCAACAGCAACACCTCCTACACGTACACGGCCTCGGAGACCAACCACCCCGACAGCGTGCAGGACCCCGGCCGGCCACCCCGGCAGATCCTGCCGACCCCGGGCATCGGCCACCAGACCACCGCCGTGCTCCGCGGCGCCGCCTCGGTCACCGCCTCCACCAGCGGCAACTGGCTGTTCCACCTGCCGCAGTACGACCCGGTCAACGCCTTCGACGGCGACCCCGGCACCGCCTGGGCGGAGGGCAGCGCCGGCGACCCGGTCGGCCAATGGATCAAGATCACCTTCACCCGGCGCACCACCCTCCCGGCCACGCTGTCCCTCACCCCGCTCCCCGGGGACGGCCTGCGCGCCGCCCCCACCTCCGTACGGATCGGGACCGACCGCGGCAGCACGGACGCCCCGCTCCGCCCCGACGGGACGAAACAGCAGGTCAAGGCCCCCGCGGGGCCGACGAAATGGCTGAAGGTGACGATCCTCGGCTCACAGACACCGCGCGCCGGGCTGTCCGGTGCCGGCTTCGCCGAGATCGGCGTACCGGGCGTACAGGTGACCCGGCTGCTGCAACTCCCCACCGACGCCCAGGGATCCGGCGCCCCCGCCGAGACGATCTCGCTGCACCGCGGCAGCGACCCGGGCGGACTGTCGCCGGTCTCCGCCGAGGTGGGACTGCACCGCCAGTTCCGCACCGGCTCACCCGCGCCCTACGCGGTCTCCGGCACCGCGCTGCCCGTGCCCGGCCCGGAACTCGACCGGCTGCTGGACCGCATCGCCCCGGAACAGAAGGACCGGATCACCGCCACCGCCGACTCCACCAGCTTCGGCTTCGGCCGGTCGCTCAGCCCCCGCAACCTCGTCGACGGCGATCTGACCACCGCATGGATCGCCGGCGACACACCGGTCCTGCACCTGCGCTGGCCGGGCAAGAAGAAGATCGACCAGATCGTGCTGGCCGCGGCCGGCGGAATCTCCACCCGGCCGGAACAGATCCTGATCAACTCCCCCGACGGGGCGGCCACCGCGGGCGTCGACGAGAACGGCCAGGCCCGCTTCGACCCGATCACCACCGACCGCCTCGACATCACCCTCAGCAAGGTGAAGGAACTCACGCTCCACAACCCGGTCGCCGGGCAGGCCCTGCAACTCCCGGTCGGCCTCAGCGAGGTCTACCTCCCGGCCCTGGACACGTACCGCACCCCGCGGCCACCGGCCGGCGCCCGCTTCACGCTCGGCTGCGGCCAGGGCCCGATGCTCGCCGTCGACGGCGTTCTGCACGCGACGAAAGCCTCGGGACACGTCCGCGACCTGACCGAACGGCGCCCCGTCCCGGTGCAGTTGTGCGCCGGTGAGGCGCGCGACGGACGACTGGAGCTGGCCGCGGGCCGCCACCGGGTCGAGTCGGGGGACCAGGGACCGCTGGCGCTGACGGACGTGACGCTGGGGAGGGGGCCGACGGGTGCGACGGCGGAGAGGGAACCGCCGGGTGCGACGGCGGAGAGGAGTGGAACGGTCGGTACCCGGGCGGCCGCAGCGGACCGCACGGCCACCGCGCAGGACTGGTCGGGGGACCGGCGCACCGTCCACATCGGCCCCGGTCGGGCCGTCTACCTGCAGATGTACGAGAACGCCAACGACGGCTGGCAGGCCACCCTCAACGGCCACCGGCTCACCCCGCTACGGGTGGACGGCTGGCAACAGGGCTTCCTCGTACCGGCGGGCGCGGGCGGCACGGTCGAGCTCTCCTACGCACCCGCCGGCCTGTACGACGCGGGGCTGATCGGCGGCGCGGCGGCCGTCGCGCTGCTGGCCGTCTGCGCGCTGGTGCGCCGTACCTCGCAGGCCGGGCCGCCTGCCGAACCCGCGCCGCCCGCACCGTCGTGGGTGCTCGGGGTGGTGGCACTGACCGGGGTGATGGTGCTGGCGGCCGGGCCGTACGCCGTGCTCGTGCCGCTGCTCGCGCTGGCGGCCCGCTTCCGGCCCGCCCTGCTCGGGCCGCTCGCGCTGGTGGCGATGGCGGGCGCCGGAGTCATCGCGGCGGTGGGCGCGGGCGACCCGGTCGCCGCCGGCCGGGGCGCGTTCAGCGGCGCCGCACAGGCGCTGGCGCTGCTGGCACTGACCGCGGCGGTGGTGACGGCGCCGCCGGCCCGGCCGGTGGGGTCCCGGGCGTTGCCGTCCCGCACGTACAGCGACACGTACCGCAACACGTACAGCAAGGCGTCGGACGAGGGGGAGGGTACTGCCCGATGACCGCACTGCATCCGACGGCCGGGGCCCCGGCACCGCACGGGGGCCCCGGCGGCCCCGGTGGGACCGATGCCGCCGTCGGCCGTCAACGCGCCCTCGGCCGGGTACCGTTCCCCGCCGTCGACGAGATCGCCCGGCACTGCCTGGACGACGACGAACCGGAGACCGTGCACATCGAGGTGCAGCTGCCCGGACGGGTGGACGCCGCCCGGTTGCGCACCGCGTTCCACCAGGCGCTCACCCGGCATCCGCGCATCCTCATGCGGCAGGCGCCGACGCGCTGGTGGCACCGCTCGTACACCTGGCACCTCACCGCCGGCCCGGACCGGGATCCGGTGGTCGTCCCGCCGCCCGGTCCCGATGCCCTCCTGCGGGCCAGGGAACGGGCCCTCACCGACTGCCCGCCGCTGGACTGCTCACCGCCCGTACGCCTGGAGATCCTCGGCCCCGCGGTGCCGGGCGGCGGCACCGTACTGCTGCTCACCCTCAACCACACCGCGCTGGACGGCCCGGCCTGCCTCCGCGTACTGGCCACCACGGCGGAGCTCTACGGGGGCGCGGGGGCGGGGACGGGTGCCGTGGGTGGCCCGGCAGGCGGGGAGGGCACGGTCCCGACGGGCGGCCAGGACAGCGACCCGGACGGCGGCCAGGACGGCGGCCGGCCGCGCGGCACCCGGGCCCGCCTCGCCCGGCCCGCCCGTCCCGCCCGGGTCGCCGCCGATCACCAGGGCCGCGGCGGGGCCAAGGGCTCCGGTCCCGGCAAGGGCAACGGCATGCTGCTGACCGAACTGCCGGTACCGGCCCGTCCGCCACGGACCGGCGGCCGGGCGCCGTACACCGTCAACGATCAACTCCTCGTCGCCACCTGCCTGATGGTGGCGCGCTGGAACCGGCTGCACGGCGCCCGCCCGGCACCCGTCGTCATCACCATGCCCATGGACGACCGGCCGCGCGGCGCCGAGATGCCCATCGGCAATGGCACCCGGCTGGTCCCGGTCCGCTTCGGCCCCGAGGAACGCCGGGAGGCGGCACTGCTCACCTCCGGGTCACCCGACCCGGACGCGGTGGCCCGGCTGCTGCGGCGGACGGCCGAACGCACCCGCGCCCTCAAGGCGGCGCCGCCCGGCCCACCGCTCGGCCTCGCCGGGACCGTACTGACCGCCCCGGTGCTGCCGGTGGGCGTACGCGGTGCGGTCACCCGTGCCCTGCGCCGCACCGCCGCTCCCTGGACCACCACCACCCTGCTCTCCAACATCGGGCGGCTCCCCTACCCGTTGGACTTCGGCGACGCCGGCCGGCCGACCGCGGTGTGGTTCTCCGCACCGGCCCGGATGCCGCGCGGACTCACCGTCACCACCGTCTCGGTCGGCGGCCGCATCCAACTCGCGCTCCGCTGGTCCCACGCCCTGCTCGACGAGGCCGCCGGCGCCCGCCTCGCCAGCCTCTTCCGCACCGCCCTCGCCGCCACCGCCTGGCCGGGAGCCACGGCGGTCCTTGGGCCCCCTCCCCCAAGCCCACCCACCCCGCCACCACCGCCGCCCGACCCACCGCCGCTCACGCCCCCGGCCGAGGGCGGCGCCCGGTGAGCCCCCTGAGGCGGGTGAGCCCCACAAAGCCGGTGCGCTCCATGAAGCAGGTGAGCTCGATGAGCTCGGTGAGCCCGGTAGGTGGCCTGCGGGACTTCTACGAAGATCCCGCCGTGCCGGTGGCGTCCGGGGCCGGGCGCAGCCGGCGGCAGGCGCGGCTGCTGGCGCACGCCCTGGGCCCCGTTCGGGCCGGGGCGCCGGGCGCCACCGTGCTGGACATCGGCTGCGGCGACGGCACCGCGGCCGCCACCGCGGCGGAGGTCCTGGCCGGCCATCGCCTCATCGGCGTCGACTGGTCACAGGACGCGCTGCGCCGCGCCCAGGCCCGTATTCCGCATGTCGTACGCGGGGAACTCACCGACGGCGGGCTGCCGTTCGCGACCGGCTGTGCCGACGCCGTCCTCTTCAGCGAGGTCGTCGAGCACCTCGTCGACCCCGATGCCGCGCTGGACGAGCTGCACCGGGTACTGCGCCCGGGCGGCCATCTGATGCTCTCCACCCCCAATCTCGCCGCCTGGTACAACCGCGGGCTCCTGCTCGCCGGGGTCCAGCCCGTCTTCTCCGAGGTGAGCATGCGCCGGATCCACGGCCGGCCCGGCACCGAGGTCGTCGGCCATCTGCGCCTCTACACCGCCCGCGCTCTCCGCGGCTTCCTGGCCGCGTCCGGCTTCGAGGTCGTACGGATCGCCGGTGCGCCGTACCACGACGTACCGCGCCCGCTGCGCCCCCTCGACCGGGCCGCGTGCCACCTCCCGTCGCTGGCCTCCATCCTGCTCGCCCATGCCCGCCGGAGAAGGGAGTAGGGCGATGCCGTGGTGGGGCGTGGCGTCCGCGCTGCTCGCCAACGTCCTGTACAGCACCGGTTTCGTGCTGGAGAAACGGGCACTGGCGGCGCTGCCCGCGCTGAGCACCCGGCAGCCCGTCCGGGTCGTCGGTCACCTCCTGTCCAGTCCGCTGTGGCTGGGCGGTTCGCTCGCGCTGGCCGCCGGGTTCGCCGCCCAGCTGGCCGTCTACCGCACCCTGCCGCTCGCCGCCGCGCAGGGCATCTTCGTCTCGGGCCTGGTGCTGTTGCTGCTCCTCTCCTCGGTCGTGCTCGGCGAGCGGACCAGTGGCCGGGAGCGGCAGAGCATCGTGGCGATCCTCGTCGCGCTCGTCCTGGTCGTCGCCTCCCTCCGCGGCGAGGACGCACGGGCCGTCGCCCGCACCGCCCCGCCGGCGACGCTGCTGGTCATCGCCGTACCCTCGCTGGCCGCCGGGCTGCTGCTCTACCGCTCGGCGGAACGGCGGGCCCGGCGCCGCCACCGCCTGCCGACCACCGGCGTCCCCTACGGGGTGGCCGTCGGCCTGCTCTACGGCGTCAGCTCACTGGCCATCAAGGGCGTCTCCGGCCTGCTCACCACGCATGACGTCCCGGCCGCCGCCGGGCAGCTGTTCCGGTCGCCGTACCCCTACCTCCTGCTCTTCACCGGCGCCGCCGGCCTGGTGCTGTCCCAGACCGCGCTGCAACGCTGCCGCGCCTCGGTGATCGTCCCCGTCTGCACCACCGTCACCTGCGTCTTCACCGTCGTCTGCGGCACCGTCGCCTTCGGCGAGCCACTGCCCGCCGATCCGCTACGGCTGGCGCTCCGGCTGGGCGGCACCGCCGTCGCGGTGACCGTCCTGCTCGCCCTCCCCCGCCATGACACGCCTCCCGGCCCCCCGATCCCCCGAGCCGCCGAGCACGCCGAGCCGCCGCACCAACCCCCCGTCCCGAACTCCGAGCCCCGAGCCCCCAGCCCTCAGCCCCCAGCTCGGCAGCAACCTCCCCCGAACTTCCAGGAGTTGAGCCATGAAGCCCGATGACCCGCTGCTCAAGATCCTCGTCTGCCCGCTCGACAAGGGGCCGCTCTCCCTCCTGACCCCCGAGGGCGCCCTCTACAACCCCCGGCTGCGCCGCCGCTATCCGATCCTCGACGGCATCCCCCAGCTCCTGCCCTCCTCCGGCGAACAGGTCACCGACGCCGAACACGCCCGTCTGCTGCGCCGCCTCACGGACCAGGAGCCGCGGCCGTGACGCTGGCCGCCCGGCTGGGACCCCGGCTGCCCGCCCGGCTGGTGTCGGCGCTGGCCGCCCGGCTCTATCCGCGCTTCGAGCCGGAGCTGCGGCGCCTCGGCGACTTCTGCCCGCCGGGCGGCACGGCCGTCGACGTCGGCGGGTGGTACGGCCCCTGGACCCGGCGGCTGGCCCGGCGCGCGAACCGGGTCGTCACCTTCGAGCCCGTACCCCACCTTGCCCGTGTCCTCGCGGCCGTGACGCCCCCTCACGTCGAGGTGCTCTCCGCCGCGGCCACCGACCACGCCGGCTGCGCCACCCTCTGGCTGCCCCCGGACGGCCGCGGCGACCGCGGGGTCTCCTCGCTCGTCCGCCGCGACCTGCACACGGCCGCCCTCGACGTGCCCTGCCTGCCGCTGGACGCGCTCGATCTGACGTCCGTCACGCTCATCAAGATCGACGTGGACGGGGCCGAGCTGGCGGTGCTGCGCGGCGCCGCGCGGACCGTCGAGCGCGAACTCCCGGCGCTCTTCGTGGAGTTGGAGGCCCGCATCCAGCCGCTCCGGCCCGTGCTGGACTGGACGGCGGCGCGCGGCTATCGCGGCTGGGTCCTGCCGCACGACCGCTGGCTCCCGCTGGCCGACTTCGATCTGTCCGCCCATCAGTCCCGCACCTCCCACGTCGCCGAACACGGCCTGCTGAGGCGCTCCCTCGCCCCGCACCGCCGCTACGTCAATTCGGTGTTGTTCCTTCCGGACGGCGAGCGCCCCGGACCTCCCGCGGCCCCCGTCGTCCACGACCATGTCCATCATGAACCCCACCACTGACAACGACCCGCCCGCCGGCTCCGGCACCCCCTCTGACCTGCCCGGACCGCTCGCGTTCCAGCTCGTGCTGCTGCGCCGGATGGCCGACCACCACCCCGGCCTGGTCGAGGACGCGCTGCGGGAGCTGGGGGCCTCGCGGGCGCAGATGCGGGAGGCCAACCGTCGCTGGCAGGCGCGGATGCACGCCCCGCGGGCGGGCGGCGTCCAGCCGTACCGGGCGCTGCTGGGCGCGCCCGAGTCCGTCACCCCTCGCCGCATCGGCGATCTGACCTGTGAGGCGCTGCTCTGGCCGGTCCCGCTCTGGCCCGATCTGCGGTTCGAGGTGCTCACCGCCGCCCGGGGCACCGTCTGGAACGCCTGGCTGGTCCGCGCACCCGGAGCCGCCGCCCCCGAGTTGCGCACCACCGCGGACCTGGCTCCGTGGTCGTGCACGGTCGACGAGGTCGCCCGCGCGTTCCCTCCGGCCCGCCCGATGGAGGGCAGCGCCCCGACCCGCTGGCGCCTGGCCTGCAAGGCCCCCGGGCCCGACGGCGCGGCCCAGGATCTCGTCGCGGAATTCACCTGGGGGCTGTATCAGCGGCGGGTCGACTGAGCGGTCCGCGCACCGCTCCGCGGTCACCCGTTCGCCCCGTTCCACCCCGGCCCGTCCCCCGACCGGACGCTCTCGGCGGGCGGAGTTGTGCGGGCGCTCGGAGGATGGCGCACGAGCGGTCCGTGTGATCGGGCCGTATCAGCGGTCCGGTGAACGGGCCGTCCGAGCCCTTTCGTTCATACCGGCCCACCGGGGAGGAATCACCCATGACCATCAGCCTCGCCCAACTGCGGCGCTGCTCGGCCGCCGTCGACCTCGGTGCCGCCCGGACCAGGGTGTACGTGAAGAACCAGGGGCTGGTGGTCGATGAACCGACCGTCGCCGCCATCAACACCCGCACCGGTGCGCTGCTGGCCGTCGGCGCCCAGGCGGAGGTGATGGACGGCCGCACCCCGGACTACATCCGCGTGGTGCGCCCGGTCTCCGGCGGCACCGTCGTGGACATCGACATGGCCCAGCGGCTGCTGCGCACCCTGGTGGGCGACAAGTTGCGCAAGTCCTGGCGCCGCCGGCCCACGATGCGGGCCGCGGTCTGCCTGCCGTACGGGAGTGAGCCGCTGGCGCAGCGGGCCGCGGTCGAGACGCTCACCGGGCTGGGCGCGCGCCGGGTGGAACTGGTCGACACCCTGGTGGCCGCCGCCGTCGGTTGCGGGCTGCCGGTGGAGCAGCCGGAGGCGACCATGATCGTGGTGTGCGGTGCGGGAACGACGCAGGTCGCGGTGCTCTCGCTCGGTTCGATCGTGGCCGCGGAGACCGTACCGGTGGGCGGCAACGCCATCGACCACGCGGTGGTCCAGCACCTGCGGCGGCACCACGAACTGATGCTGGCGGGCCAGTCCGTACGCCCGCTGCATCTGATCCTCACCGGTGGCGACGGGCTCACCCCGGGCTCCACCGAGGTGCACGGCCGGGATGTGGTCAGCGGCATGGCACGCTCGGTGCACGTCGACACCGAGCGGGTACGGGACGCCATCACCGCCCCGCTGACCGCGATCCTCGACGGGATCGGTGCCGTACTGCGCCGCTGCCCGCCCGACCTGGTCGCCGACCTCGGCGAGCGCGGCATCATGCTCGCCGGCGGCAGCGCGCTGATCCCCGGCCTGGAGCCGATGATCCATCAGGCCACCTCGATGCCGGTGCACACCGCGGACCGTCCCGACACCTGCGCGGTGATGGGGCTGGGCGCGATGATCGAGGGCAAGGTGCAGCCGCTGCACCTGGACCCGATGGCGCCGTAGGGGCGTCGTCCGGAACAGCGGTGAGCGCGCGGTGCTACGGATTGCGGGTGTTCCAGGCCACCACGGCCGGGCGGTCGTGCTCCGCCCCCAGGACGCCGACCGCGCCCGTCTCGAACGTGAACAGCCCACCCGCGGCGGCCGGCAGGCCGAGCCGGCGGGCGGCCAGCACCCGCAGGAAGTGCGCGTGTGCCACCAGCAGCACATCGCCCCGGCCGGCCCGCAGCTCCGGGGCGATCCGGGCCAGCACCCGGTCGGCGCGCGCCCCGACCTGCTCGGGCGACTCACCGGGGTGCCCGTCGGGGCCGGGCACGACACCGTCGGAGAAGAGGTACCAGCCGGGCCGGCTGCGGTGGATGTCGGCGGTGGCCACGCCCTCGTAGCCGCCGTAGTCCCATTCCCGCAGGTCGGGGTCGATCTGCGGCTGCGGGAGGCCCGCCAGCTCGGCGGTGCGCAGTGCCCGCACCATCGGGCTGGCGTGGACCTGCGCGATCTTCCGGCCCGACAGCAGCGGCCGCAGTGCGCGGGCCTGCTCCTCGCCGACGGCGGTCAGCGGCAGATCGGTCCAACTGGTGTGCCGACCGTCCCGGCTCCACTCGGTTTCGCCGTGCCGGACCAGAAGTAGCTCGCTCACGAGCCCTGAGCCTACTGGCCCGCCCCGCCCTGCGCCTGCTCGCCCTTCTGGGCCTCCGCGACCGACGCCCGGACCTCGTCCATGTCCAGCGCACGGGCCTGGCCGATCACGTCCTCCAGGGCCGCCTCGGGCAGCGCACCCGGCTGGGCGAACACCGCGATGTTGTCCCGGACGATCATCACCGTCGGGATGGACTGGATCTGGAGGGCCTGCGCGAGCTCGGGCTGCGCCTCCGTGTCGACCTTGGCGAAGATCAGGTCGTCGTGCTTCTCCGAGGAGCGCTCGAAGACCGGGCCGAACTGCTTGCAGGGGCCGCACCACTCGGCCCAGAAGTCGATCAGCACGAAATCGTTCCCGGAGACGATCTCGTCGAAGTTTTCCTTGGTGAGCTCAACGGTGCTCATGTATGTCCCTGCTTCTGTCGAGGATGTGCTGCTGTTCGCACGGTCTCCGGCTGCGGAAACGGATTCGCCCCGCCACGTATTCCGTACACCGCGACGCATCCGTACGCCGGACCGCCCCGCTCCCCTGCCCACCGACAGCATTCCTAGACATCCCGATCCCCGTGGGAAGACACACGCCGGCGCCCGCCTCCCCGGTAGCGATGGCCTCATATCCAATACGGCGGCGTCGGCACGCCCTCTCCCCCGGAGGTGGCCAGCCCCGCCCCGGCCGGACTGCGCCCCGTCAGCCAGGCCAGCAGATCAGCCGATCGGCCCAGCACGACCGGACCACCGCGACCGCTTCCGATGGTGCGGGCGAACTCCGCATCCGTCGCCTCGATCCGCACCGCCGACGGCCGCCCCGCACCGTCCCCGCCCCCGTCCCCGCCCGGGCCCGGGTCCGCATCCGCCGCCCGGCGGGCGAGGGCCGCGACGACGTCGTCCAGGATCCAGCGCGCCGTGGCCGCCGGGATGTCCGCGAAGGTGTAGCCGGCGTCCAGATCCGCGTGGTGTATCTCCAGTTCGCGCAGCCGGGTCTCCATCAGGCCGGCCGGCGTCCGCGTCTCCCCCGTACGCATCCGCACCCGCGCCTCCCAGGCCGCTTCGGGCAGCGCCCGGAGGGCCGCCGCGAACCGTTCCGTGCTCGCGGCCAGGTCTTCCGCCAGCGCGGCAACCGTGCGGTCCGCCCCGGCCTCGATCTCCGCCGCGCGGGCCGCCATGCTCGGGTACTGCGGAACCGCCGCTCCCGTACGCGCGCCCTCCAGCAGCCGGCAAAGACTGTCGGTGGCCCGCGCGAGATGGGTGAGCACATGCCCCCGGGTCCACGGCGGGATCAGCGTCGCCCCACCGACCTGTTCGTCGGTCAGCGCCGCGACGGTGCCGGCCAGCCGCGCCACGGACGCATCGAGCGCCCCCCGCAATTCCTCCCGCGTCATCCCGGAGTCCCCCGCCGCACGCCCGCCGTCGCCGCTCCCGGTCCCACTCCCACTCATGGCCATACGCCTGCCCCAGCCTCCCCACACGACATTCCGTTAAGTGGAAACAGAATGCCGCATCCCGAGAGGAAGAGAAACCAAGCCAGGCGCCAAACGATCACGATCACGCCCAGCGAACCACCGACGGCCAGCCCTTAAGCAGCTCAGCAGCCCGCCAGTTCAGCGGTCCGGCGGTCGAGCAGTCCGGCGGTTCAGCAGCCCAGCGGTTCAGCAGCCGACGCTTCACCCACCCTCCTTCGCATAGCTCTTCGCCATGCTGCCCGCGAAGTCGTACACCACGACCTGCTCGTCTCCGACCACCCAGGCGTCGTGACCGGCCGGGCAGACGAAAACGTCGCCGGGCCCCACCTCGGTCTCCGCGCCGTCGTTCATCCGGACGCGCATCCGCCCCTTGACCACGAAGCCGTTGTGGTGGACCTCGCAACTGTCCGTCCCGGCGATCGGCGCCACCGACTCCGACCAGCGCCAGCCCGGCTCGAACGTGGCCACGGCGAAGTCCAGGCCGGTCAGGTGCAGGGCCTCCAGGTGGCCCCGGGGAAAGTCCCGCCGCTCATCGGGCTTGTCGATCGGCTTGACCTCCATCATGAGGACTGCCTCCCTCCGCCCCCTGTCGTTCCCGGATTGCCCCACCCCTTCCATCGTGCGCCCGCGCTCCCCCGGACGAAATGTCGCCACACCGGTGCCGTGGCCCGCAGCCGCCCCGCCCGACGGCTAGCATCCGGAGCGATTCGCCCGGAACGCCCCACCAGAACCGCCCCGGACCGCCCCACCGGAAACCCCGGACCGACCCGTCGGGACCACCCCGGGACCATCCCGGGACCACCGGAACGGAAGCCCACATTCCGGACCCTCCGGGGGCCGCCGAGAACGGAGTCTCGCCCCGTGCCCCATCTGCGCGTAGGCGTCGCCATCCTCACCATGGGAAACCGCCCCGCCGAACTCCAGGCACTGCTGGATTCGGTCGCCAAGCAGGACCTCGCACCGGCCCACATCGTGGTGGTCGGGAGCGGAACGCCGCTGCCGCCCCTTCCGCACGGCGCCGTGGGGATCGAGCTGAGCGAGAACCTCGGCATCGCCGGCGGCAGAAACGTGGCCCTGGACGAACTGCGCAAGCTCGGGGACATCGACCTGGTGGTCGACCTCGACGACGACGGCCTGCTGATCAGCCCCGACGTCTTCCGCCGACTCGCGGAACTGCACGCCGCCGACCCGCGGTTGGGCATCGTCAGCTTCCGCATCGCCGACGAGCGGGGCCGTACGCAGCGCCGGCACGTCCCCCGCCTACGGGTCGGCGACCCCGCACGCGGCGGCCTGGTCACCACCTTCCTCGGCGGCGGGCACTCCCTCTCCCTGCGCATGCTGGACCGCATCGGCGGCTGGCCGGACGACTTCTTCTACGCGCACGAAGAGACCGACCTCGCCTGGCGCGCCCTGGACGACGGCTGGCACATCCGCTACGCACCGGAGCTCGTGCTCCAGCACCCGTACACCTCCCCCACCCGGCACGCGGTCTTCCACCGCATGGTCGCCCGCAACCGCGTCTGGCTCGCCAAACGCCACCTCCCGGCCCTCCTGGTGCCGGTCTACCTCGGCGTATGGGCCGCACTGACGGCCGCCCGCAGCCGCTCGGTGGCCGGTCTACGGGCCTGGGCCGCCGGCTTCACCGAGGGCGTCCGCACCCCCTGCGGCCCGCGCCGCCCGATGCGCTGGCGCACGGTCTGGCGCATGACCCGCCTCGGCCGCCCCCCGATCATCTGACGCCCCGACGTGGATGAGCTGGTGGCCTCCCTGTACCGACTGCAACAGGCCACCTGACGTCAGGCCCGTCCGCCACCGCCGAGCGGAACGCGATCGGCGCTGCCCGCACGCGTCGCCCAACGTCCGGCGGCCCGGCACGACGACAGGGGGCCGGCGTGCGGGCCGGCCCCCTGCGGTAGGAGGTCTTCGGGCGTCCAGCGGCTCGGATGGTCAGCCGATGATGATGACGCTGATTCCGTGGTCGTAGCCGAAGTGGTCGTAGCAGTCCCCACCCCAGCGCCAGTTGTCGTCACAGCTCCATCCGTGGGCGGAGGCGTGGGTGGGTGCGGCCGCCGGTGCGGCGGCGGGAGCCGCGCTGGCGGCGCCGGCTCCGGCGAGCACGAGGAAGGGCACTGCGCACAGTGCCGCGACTATGCGGTGGGACCTGATCTTCGCGCGCATGATCGTCCCTCTCGGGGTTGGTGCGTTGCCGATGCATCGGCATGTCGATGTGAGTTCCCCTGACCTCACCGCTGTGCGCCGGGAACGCGCGAGACCCTGACGCAGCGTAGGGAGGCGACATAGCAGGACTCGGAAACCTGCTGCGCGGACATCATTGCAACCTCAAGCAGATGTCACTTTCGAGCGTAAGCACGACTCTCAGGGAGGTCAAACATGCCCTCCCCACAGCTCCGGCCACGGTGCGGGGCCGGACGCGAGACATCCGGGCGGTGTCCGATGGGTCGCCCTCCGGCGCAGCTCCGCAAGCCGTTCTCTGCTCCAGGGGAACGACCTCGAGGTTGTCCAGGAGGCGGCTGGGGCACAGCTCGCGGCAGATCACTTCGATTCGGGTGGGACTCGAACCCACGGCCGACGGATTATGAGTCCTTTGAGGATCTTGGCAGCCCTTGTCTGTCCACGCTCGTTCGTGAGGGGGAGGGGCTCGAACCCTGCCGCATCAGCCTGTCCGGCTGTACCCCTTATTCCAGCGCGAGTTGAAGGGTTCGCGACTACTAGCTGGTAGCACTGACAAGTGTCATAACCCCGGACCGCTGGCCCTCTACTCTGTGCGGTGAGCAGCGTCGCGCAACAGGGGGCTTTGATGGCGCAAAGCGACCAAAACTCTTCTCATAACGGGGCAGGGGCTTCTCCCGACTCACCACCATCGAATGAGCGCGAAAAACATCGGCGTGCGCTCGTACTTGCCAGCATTCCTGCCGGCGCGGCCGTTATCGCGGCGATTGTCGCTGGTATTTTCGGGCTGGCAACGAGCGATGACAAAAAGGAGCCTTCGCCGCCCCCCGGACCAGTGACATCCGACCCCTCACGTCTGGTTCCTCCTGCATCGCCCCCATCGCCCGCCACGTCAGGCCAGACCACGCCGACCACTTCGCCGTCGGCGTCAGGCGCCCCGACGAAATCCCCCAAGCCCGATCCGCCCGCTGCGAAACGGTGGGAGGGTAAGGCTGATCTGCCACTGGAGCGAGACGGCGTGTCGGATCTTGGGTTGGACGTGGATAAGCCTGATCCCTCACTGGTAAGCGTCGGGGCCGATCTCAATACGGGCTGGTCCGTCTCCGAGGCGATCGTTGTCAACAGCGGTCGGGTGGTCGAAGTCGCAGGGACTGCGGATACCGTGCACAGGGACACCTGCGTTGCGCAGCTGCCGACGTCGGCTCGGGAGGAAGAATGGGTCGACGTATGGCGAGGAAATCAACCCATCGGCACATTTTGCTTCGCTTCAACCGAAGGGGCGATCGGCGTATTTTCCGTTGATTCCGTGGGTCCGCATCCGGCTAATCCCCTGTACGTCAGGATTAAGGTGGTGATGTGGAAGTGACGCTGGAATTCAACGCTGAGCCCCCATGACCCTGCCTCGCGACAAGAGCAGGACCACAACCGGTGGTCACGTGCAGGTGTCCTCCGCGGTGGCCGACTGCGGAGCGGATGCAGGCGCGGCATCGACGTCGCTGTCGAAGATCACCAGCGCCACCACGATGCGCCGCGTCAACGGCCACCCTCAGGTCGTTCCTGAGCCGACTCGTAGAGCGGTTGGGGCCCAGCTCCCGCCAGATCGCCTCCGACACGTACACAAGCGTCCTGCCGCAGCTGACGCCCTGTCCGCCGAGGCGGAATCGACGCATGCGGTCGTGCCGCTGCCCCAGAGGCAGTCTCCGCGACGAGGCCGGACGAGGCCAGGTGACGCTGTCCAGGGGCGGGGCGCGGCCGAGGAGGGCGATCGCGGCGATGGCTCGGACGAGGGTCTGCGGCCAGCCACGTGGCCGGCGTCCCGCATGTGTCCTGACGATCGTGAGATCTTGATCGAGGCGCGTCACCACGGTCCTACCGTCCACGCCTCTGACCAGCTACACGCTGGCCAGTGCGCTTCTCCAGACCTTGCCGTGTGGTGGGGCGGGTGGGACTCGAACCCACGGCCGACGGATTATGAGTCCGCTGCTCTAACCGGCTGAGCTACCGCCCCCTCACGGCGCGTCGCGCACATTTGTGCGCGCCGTCTGCCGCAGCATAGCCGCTCATACGATCTGCTGCCCGTGAGGGCTGCCGTTCCGCGACCATGCACGCCCAAGAAGACCTCGATCACCGGGGGTTCGGTTCCACGGCGCACGAAAAAGGGCCCCTTCCGGGACCCTTCCTCGCTCTGCTCCCCCGACTGGACTCGAACCAGTAACCCTCCGGTTAACAGCCGAATGCTCTGCCAATTGAGCTACAGGGGATTGAGCTCCCCCGACTGGACTCGAACCAGTAACCTGCCGGTTAACAGCCGGCTGCTCTGCCAATTGAGCTACAGGGGATTGCTCTGTGTGCCTCGAATGCGTCGCTGTCCGGGCCTCCGGACGGCGGGCGCTCGCTGCGACACATACATTAGCGCAAGCAGGGGGGTGCTCCGCCAATCGGTATCGCCTCAGGTCACCTCGGGTGATCTCCGGCCCCGGAGGGTAGGCGCGCGGCACAGCCCGGCATCCCGGTGCGTACCGACACCGGACGGGACCGAACACAGGGAAAGGTGGAGCGATGCGCTACCGGCTCACTTTCATTGCGGGACTGGCCACGGGCTACGTGCTCGGTGCACGGGCCGGCCGGGAACGGTACGAGCAGCTTCGCAAGGCCGCCCAGCGGGTCACGCAGAATCCGGCCGTCCGTAACAGCGCCGAGTCGGTGGCGCTGACCGGACGGGACGCGGCGGCCAAGGCGTTCGGGAAGGTCTCGGCCAAGGTCGAGGACCGGCTTCCGGCGTCCGTGAGCGACCGGGTCCGTTCCCTGCGGGAGCAGCGTTCCGCCGACGAGGACGAGTGGGGAACCAGTAACACCTGAAGGGGCGGGCCCGACGGGCATCCGGGGCGGCCGGCGGGCGGCGGTCGCCGGGGGCAAACCCTGACTCTTTCCCTATGCGGCCCATGGGGCATCATCTGGGTCCATGGGGATAGTCGCCGGATTGGACAGTTCGTCCGAGAGCACACGGATCGTCGTCTGTGACGCGGACACGGGCGCCGTCATCAGGCAGGGGTATGCCCCGCACCCGGTCGAGAAGGGACCGGAAGCCGACCCGCAGGCATGGCTGATGTCACTCGGGGAGGCCGCGGGAAACGGGCTGCTGGAGGGCGTACAGGCCATCGGGGTCACGGCGCAGCAGCACGGACTGCTGCCGCTGGACGCCGAGGGCAACCTCGTCCGGCCGGCGCTGGTCGGCAACGACAAGCGGGCCCAGAGCGCCGCGGCGGACCTGCTGGACTCGCTGGGCGGCCGCACCGCCTGGGCGCAGGCCGTCGGGGCGGTGCCGCAGGCCGCGCACCCGGTGACCAAGCTGCGGTGGCTGGCGCGTACCGAGCCGGAGCACGCGGCCCGGGTGGCGGAGGCCATGCAGCCGCACGACTGGCTGGTCTGGCAGCTGCTGGGGCGGCCGGCGCGGCGGACCACGGACCGGGGCGCGGCCTCGGGCACGGGGTACTGGTCGGCGGCGACCGCCTCGTACCGGCCGGATCTGGTCGAGCTGGCGCTGGGCCATCAGGTGCGGCTGCCGGAGGTGCTGGGTCCGTCCGGGACTGCCGGATTCACCCCGGAGGGGCTGCTGATCTCGGCCGGTACGGGCGAGACCATGGCCGCCGCCTTTGGGCTGGGCGTCGGCGAGGGGGACGCCGTGATGTCGCTGGGCGCCTCGGGATCGGTGTTCGGGATCCATCACGAGGCGCTGGTCGACCCGAGCGGCACGATCACCTCGTTCGCCGACGCCACCGGGCGGCATCTGCCGGTGGTGCACACCAGCAACGCGGTGCGGGTCCTGCGGGGTGCCGCGGAGATGCTGGGGACGGACCTCCAGGGCCTGTCCGACCTGGCGCTGAAGTCGTCGCCCGGTGCGTACGGCATGGTGCTGCTGCCCTATCTGGAGGGCGAGCGGACGCCTCATCTGCCGCACACCGCCGGGTCGTTGCACGGGATGCGGCGCGAGTCGATGAAGCCGGAGCATCTGGCGCGGGCCGCCGTCGAGGGCATGCTCTGCGGGCTCGCCGACGCGCTGGACGTCCTGCGCGGGCGGGGCGTGGCGGTGCGCCGGGTGTTCCTGCTGGGCGCGGCGGCGGAGCTGGCGGCGGTGCAGACGGTCGCGCCGGCGTTGTTCGGGGTGCAGGTCGTGGTGCCGCAGCCGGCCGAGTACGCGGCGCTGGGCGCGGCGCGGCAGGCGGCCTGGGCGTGGGGGGTGGCGCACGGCACGCTCGCGCCGGCCGCCGGGGCACCGGCCGCGCCGGGCAGCGGGTCCGCCTGGGTCGATCCGCCGCAGTGGCCGGCCGCCGCGAGCCAGGTCTTCGAACCGGGCGACGAACTCCCGGTCGGCCAGGCCGTGCGACAGCAGTACGCGGCGGTGCGGGACGAGGTCCATCCGGGGGCGTTCCAGCGGGAGGGGTGAGGGGCGCGCGGGGCCGTGCACGGTCCGTCCATGGCTCCGTCCACGGCCCGGGCCGGCGGGCGGCCGGGTAGGGGGCGGCTCAGTCCAGGTAGCCGCGGAGCTGGTCGGCGAAGGCGTGGTCGCGGAGTTTGTTGAGGGTCTTGGACTCGATCTGCCGTATCCGTTCGCGGGTGACGCCGAAGATCCGGCCGATCTCCTCCAGCGTGCGGGGGCGGCCGTCGGCCAGGCCGTAGCGGAGCTGGACGACCTTGCGTTCGCGTTCGCCGAGGGTGGACAGCACCGCGTCGAGGTGCTCGCGGAGCAGCAGGAACGCCGCGGACTCGACGGGTGAGGCGGCGTCGCCGTCCTCGATGAGGTCGCCGAGCGCCACGTCCTCCTCCTCGCCGACCGGGGCGTGCAGCGAGACCGGTTCCTGGGCCAGCCGGAGCACCTCGCTGACGCGTTCCTGGGTCAGGTCGAGGTGGGTGGCGACCTCCTCGGGGGTCGGCTCGTAGCCGCGTTCCTGGAGCATCCGGCGCTGGACCCGCACCACGCGGTTGATCAGCTCGACGACGTGGACCGGGACGCGGATGGTTCTGGCCTGGTCGGCGAGGGCGCGGGACATGGCCTGGCGGATCCACCAGGTCGCGTAGGTGGAGAACTTGTAGCCGCGGGCGTAGTCGAACTTCTCGACGGCGCGGATCAGACCGAGGTTGCCCTCCTGGACGAGGTCGAGCATGGTCAGGCCGCGGCCGACGTAGCGCTTGGCGACGGAGACCACGAGGCGGAGGTTGGCCTCGATGAGCCGGCGTTTGGCCATCCGACCGAGGACCACCAACCGGTCGAGGTCGTAGGCGAGTTGGGAGGACAGGTCGGGGGTGCTGGTGAGCTTCTCCTCGGCGAACAGGCCGGCCTCGACGCGGCGGGCGAGTTCGACCTCCTCGGCGGCGGTGAGCAGCGGGATCCGGCCGATCTCGCGGAGGTACTGGCGGAAGAGGTCGGAGGACGGGCTGCTGCTGGTGTCGGCACGGGGCACCGGTCCGGGCTCGGGCGGGGGCTCGGACTCGGGCTCGGGCTGTGCCTCCGGTTCCCGGTCGGCTTCGGCCTCTGCCTCTGCCTCTGCCTCCGGGTCGGCTTCCGCTTCCGCCTTCGCTTCCGCTTCCAGCAGCGGCCCGGCGACCGGCTCCGCGGCCGGTGGCGGGACGGGTGGCGGGAGCGTGGGGGCGGCGGCCGGCGCGTCGGCGAGGGTCTGGGTCTGCACGGGGGCGACCTCCAGGGTGATCGCTGCGGTGGCGGCAGAAAGGCCGGGGACGGTTGCGGCCGAGCCGCCGTCCGTCCCGTACGTCAAGAGCGGTTCCGCGGGGGTTTCCGGGGGCGTACGACCGGACCCGCCGCGCTCCGAGGACTCAGGCACCGCTCCTCAGTGTGGAGTACGACACACTCCCGCCACGAGGGGCGTGCGACCACTTTTTGAGTCCGGTCCGTGACCGGACGGCTACCACGGGGTGTTACGGGGTGGCGGCCAGGAGGAGCCGGGGGCGGGGTGGCGGGGGCGTGTGGGGACGCGGTGGGGGATGCGGCGGCGGGGGCCGTTGGGAATGCGCGATGGGGTCTGCCGGACCCTAGGGGGCGTTCGAACGCATCCCCTAGGGGTCGCGAGGGCCCCCTGCGGGGCCACAACATGGCGGGGTGGTGGGGTATTCCGGCTCCGGCTCCGGCGTCCCAGAGGGGTTTCCCGGTGTAGTCGCGTCCTACAGCGCCGCGTAGCCGCGTTCGCGGAGGGATTGGCCGTATTGCTGGAGGACCCAGAGTTCGTTCTGGACGGCGGCCAGGTGCTCGGGGTCGGCGCGGGGGCCGAGGCGCTGGAGGGTGCCGCGGATTTCGGTGACGCGCTGGTTGACCGCGGCGAGGCGGACCGTGACCAACTGGACGCCGGCGTAGGCCTCGTCGGGGTCGCGGCGGGTGTGCAGGGGCTCGACGGCGAGTTCGGTGATCATGGCGCGGACGGTGTCGTCGGGGGCGGCCTCGCGTACCCGGGCGATGTAGCCGTTGTCGGCGGCGCCGGCCGTGGCGCCGCCGGCCTCCTCGATGCACTGGCGGACCACGGCGTAGGGCGGCGCGGTGAACTCGTCGGCTCCGTAGGCGTCGAAGGCCGGGGAGACCAGGTCGGGGCGCTGCAGGGCGAGCTTGAGGAGTTCGCGTTCGACGCGGTGGGCGGGGCTGCGGAGGTTGAGGGCGGGACCGCGCGGAACGGCCGGGTGGGGCGCCTCGGCGGCGGCCGGGGCCGCGCCGGGGCGGGGGCGGCGGCCCTGGTCGGGGCCGGTGCCGTCGCGGCCGCGTTCGCGGGCCCAGCGGGCGAGCTGGGCGACCCGCTTGACCACGAACTGGGTGTCCAGGATGCCGAGCATGCCGGCGAGCTGGACGGCGGATTCGTGCTGGATGGAGCTGTTCTTGATGTTCGCCACGATGGGCGCGGCCTCGTCGAGCGCGGCGGCCCGGCCGACGGCGGTGTCGAGGTTGTGCCGGGAGACGACGTGCCGCAGGGCGAACTCGAAGAGCGGGGTGCGGGACTCGACGAGGTCGGCGACGGCGTCATCGCCCTTGTGGAGGCGCAGGTCGCAGGGGTCCATGCCGCCGGGGGTGATGGCGATGGAGGTTTGCGCGGCGAACTTCTGGTCGTCCTCGAAGGCGCGCAGGGCGGCCTTCTGGCCCGCGGCGTCGCCGTCGAAGGTGAAGACGACCTCGGAGCCGGAGTTGTCCATCAGCAGCCGGCGGAGGATCTTGATGTGGCCCTCGCCGAAGGACGTGCCGCAGGTGGCGATGGCGGTGGTGACGCCGGCCAGGTGGCAGGCCATGACGTCGGTGTAGCCCTCGACGACCACGGCGCGATTGCCCTTGGCGATCTCCTTCTTGGCGAGGTCGATGCCGTAGAGGACCTGGGACTTGCGGTAGAGGGGGGTCTCGGGGGTGTTGAGGTACTTGGGGCCGTTGTCGTCGTCGCGGAGCTTGCGGGCGCCGAAGCCGACGACCTCACCGGCGATGTCGCGGATCGGCCACATCAGGCGGCCGCGGAAGCGGTCGATGGGCTTTCCGCTGCGGCTGTCCTGGGAGAGGCCGGAGACGATCAGCTCCTTGTCGCTGAAGCCGCGGCCGCGCAGGAAGCGGGTGAGGTGGTCCCAGCCGGCCGGGCTGTAGCCGACGCCGAAGTGCTGGGCGGCGGCCTGGTCGAAGCCGCGCTCGGCGAGGAAGCGGCGGCCGATCTCGGCTTCGGGGCTGTCGAGCTGTTCGGCGTAGAACTGGGCGGCGGCCTTGTGGGCCTCCACCAGGCGGGTGCGCTCGCCCTGCTGGCGGCCGGGGGTGTAGCCGCCCTCTTCGTAGCGCAGGGTGATGCCGGCCTGGGAGGCGAGGCGCTCGATGGTCTCGGCGAAGGAGAGGTGGTCGATCTTCATGATGAAGTCGACGGTGTCGCCGCCCTCCTGGCAGCCGAAGCAGTGGTAGAGGCCCTTGGCGGGGCTGACGTGGAAGGACGGGGACTTCTCGTCGTGGAAGGGGCAGAGGCCCTTGAGGTTGCCACCGCCGGCGTTGCGGAGCTGGAGGTACTCGGACACGACGGCGTCGATCGGGACCGCGTCCCGTACCGCCTTCACATCGTCATCGTTGATCCTGCCTGCCACGCGTGAATTCTACGGCCGGGGTCGGACAGTCCCGGCCGCCCGAGCGTCGGGACCGGCCGGCCGGGCGCGGGGCGGCGGACATCGGGCCAGGTCACCGCGGCGGGGGCCGGATTCCTTGCGCACCGCGGTCGGGCCGTCACCCGCCCGCGCCCGCCATCACCGCCAGGAACCGGTCCAGGCCGATGTTGCCGCCGGAGATGATCACGCCGGTGCGGGGCGGGAGCGGTCCGGCCTTGCCGCTGAGGAGGGCAGCCAGGGCACTGGCGCCGCTGGGCTCGGTGACGATCTTGAGTCGTTCGAAGGCGAACGTCATGGCGGCGCGGATCTCGTCGTCGGTCACCAGGACCACCGAGTCGAGGAGGCGCTGGTTGATCGCGAAGGTCAGGGCGCCGGGGGTGTCGACGGCCTGGCCGTCGGCGATGGTGCGCGGGACGGGGATGGTGACGGGGTGGCCGGCGGCCAGGGAGCGGCGGGTGTCGTCGCCGGCCTCCGGCTCCACGCCGATCATGCGGATGCCGGGGGCGAGGGCGGTGGCGGCGGTGGCCGAGCCGGCCATCAAGCCGCCGCCTCCGACGGGCACCAGGAGCGCGTCGAGCGGGCCGGTCTCCTCCAGCAGTTCCAGGGCGGCGGTGCCCTGGCCGGCGATGATGTGCGGGTGATCGTACGGCGGGATCAGGGCCAGCCCGCGGTCCTCGGCGAGCTGCCGGGCGAGGGCGGCCCGGTCGCCGGTGTAGCGGTCGTAGCGGACGATCTCGGCGCCGTAGCCGGCGGTGGCGTCCGTCTTGGAGCGCGGGGAGTCCTCGGGCATCACGATGACGGCGTGGCTGCCGAGTTCGCGGGCGGCGAGGGCGACGGCCTGGGCGTGGTTGCCGGAGGAGTACGCGACCACTCCCCGGGCGAGCTGGTCGGGGGCGAGCCGGGAGAGGGCGTGGTAGGCGCCGCGGAACTTGAAGGCGCCGATGCGCTGGAAGTTCTCGCACTTGAGGTGGGCCTCGGTGCCGGCCAGCGCGTCGAGGGTGCGGGAGCGCAGGACGGGCGTGCGGTGGGCCACGCCCGCCAGCCGCCGGGCGGCGTCCCGGACGTCGTCGAGGGTGACGGTGTCCGGGGCGCCGGGGCCGGCGGGATCGACGGGGCGGGGGTGGCCGCTGGGGCCGGTGGGGCTCTGCGTCATATGCGCACGCTACGGGAGCAGCGAGGCGAGCGGAACATCCGGATCGGCCAGCGCGGCGGGCTCCAACGGGGCACCGCTGCGGATGAGTTGCTGGATCGTGTCGGCGACGTCCCAGACGTTGACGTTCATGCCGGCCAGCAGTCGGCCGTCGGTGGCGAGCCAGAAGGCGACGAACTCCCGCTTGGCGACGTCGCCGCGGCAGACGACCTCGGCGTACGAGCCGGGCGGGGCGTAGCCGGAGTACTCCATTCCGACGTCGTACTGGTCGGAGAAGAAGTATGGGACGCGGTCGTAGCTGATGTCCTGGCCGAGCATGGCGCGGGCGGCGGCCGGGCCGCCGTTGAGGGCATTGGCCCAGTGCTCGATCCGGATGCGGGTGTCGAGCAGGGGGTGGTCGGCGGCGGCGACGTCACCGGCGGCGTGGACGTACGGGTCGGAGGTGCGCAGCGCCGCGTCGACGGCGATGCCGCCGCCGGTGTGGGGGTCGGCGAGGTCGAGGCCGGCCTGTTCGGCGAGGGCGGTGCGCGGGGCGGCGCCGATCGCGGCGAGCACGTCGTGGGCGGGGTGTTCCTCGCCGTCGTCGGTGCGGACCGCGACGACCATGCCGTCCTGGCCGACGATTTCGGTGAGGCGGGCGCCGAAGTGGAAGCGGACGCCGTGTTCGCGGTGCAGGTCGGTGAAGAGGGCGCCGAGTTCGGGGCCGAGGATGCCGTGCAGGGCGGTGGGGGCGGGTTCGACGACGGTGACCTCGGCGCCGTAGGAGCGGGCCGCGGCGGCGACCTCCAGGCCGATCCAGCCGGCGCCCGCGATGACCAGCCGGCCGTTGTCGCGGCCGAGGGAGGCCAGCACGCCGCGGAGCCGTTCGGCGTGGGCGAGGCGGCGCAGGTGGTGCACGCCGGCCAGCCCGGTGCCGGGGATGTCCAGGCGGCGCGGTTCGGCGCCGGTGGCGAGCAGCAGCTTGTCGTAGGCGATGAGGGTGCCGTCCCCGAGGCGGACGGTCCGGCCGGCCGGGTCCAGGTGGACGGCGGGCTGGCCCAGGTGGAGCTCGATGTGGGCCTGGGCGTACCAGGCGGGTTCGTGGATGAAGACGCTGTCGCGCTCCTCCTTGCCGAGCAGGTAGCCCTTGGAGAGCGGCGGGCGCTCGTACGGGTGGTCGCGCTCGTCACAGATGAGGATCACCCGGCCGGTGAAGCCCTCGGAACGGAGCGTTTCCGCGGCCTTCGCCCCGGCCAGGCCACCCCCGACGATGACGAACGTCTGGTGTGCGTCGACCACTTGCTTCCTCCTCGTTGCGGTGCCGTACGTCCGCGTCCGCGTCCGTAAACGCCCCCGATGTGCCCCCGGTGTGGTTTTTCCGGTGTGCCTTCCCCCGTGTGCTGACCGGGTGTGCTGTCCCGATGCGCTGTCCCGGTGTGCTGTCCCCGTAGGTGTGGGCGGTGGTGCTTTCCCTCGTAGATGTGTGCGGTGTTGGCGGGGTTCTCTCTGGTCGCCGTTCGATAACGGTCGGGTTCGAGCGTCCCGCACGGAGCGTGAGGGGGGAAGAGGGGCATCCCCCCTAGGGTCACCCTGGGTTGCCCGGCGCGTTACCGGGCCGTCGGGTGAGACGGGCGTGCAGGGAGCGGGCCGTCGTGTCCGTCAAGGCCGCGATCTGGTCGATGACGGCCCGCATCCGTGCGGTGTCGTCGGGGGCCGTCTCGAACAGCGAACGGAACTGTGGGTCAAGGCCGTCGGGGGCCCGGGCGAGCAGGGCCTCGGCCAGTTCGGCGATGACGATGCGCTGGTCGGCGCGGAGGGCCTCCTGGTCCGGGCGCTGCATCACGTACCGGTCGGCGACCGCTTTCAAAACGGCGCATTCCAGCCGCGTTTCGGCCGGAACCACCAGCTCCGCGGTGTACCGGGTCAGCCGACCGCTCCCCCACCGGGCCCGCGTCGCGCCCTCCGCGGCGAGGCAGAAGCGGCCGATCAGCTGGCTGGTGGCGTCCTTGAGGCGGGCCTGGGCGAGCGCGCTGCCGTCGTAGCCGTGCGGCCACCACTCCTGCTCCAGCAGGCGGTCCAGGGCCGCGGCCAGTTCCTCGGGGCCGGCGCCCGGGGCGTAGCGCTCGGCGGCGACCGCGAAGATCTCGGCGCGCTCGGCGTCGGCGAGCAGGAGGTTGGGGTCGAGGTGGCCGGCGTGCAGCCCGTCCTCGACGTCGTGCACCGAATACGCCACGTCGTCGGACCAGTCCATGACCTGCGCCTCGAAGCTGCGTGCCGCGTCGGGCGCGTCCTGCCGGAACCAGGCGAAGACCGGCCGGTCGTCCTCGTAGACCCCGAACTTCGGGGAGTCCGGGTCGGTGGGGTGCGCGCCGCGCGGCCAGGGGTACTTGGTGGCGGCGTCGAGGGCGGCGCGGGTGAGGTTGAGGCCGACGCTGACCGCCGTGCCGTCCGGTGCGGGCACGAACCGCTTGGGCTCCAGACGGGCCAGCAGCCGCAGCGACTGGGCGTTGCCCTCGAAGCCGCCGCAAGGGGCGGCGACTTCGTTGAGGGCCTGTTCCCCGTTGTGCCCGAAGGGCGGGTGGCCGAGGTCGTGCGCCAGACAGGCGGTCTCGACCAGATCGGGGTCGCAGCCGAGGGCGGCGCCCAGTTCCCGGCCGACCTGGGCGCACTCCAGGGAGTGGGTCAGCCGGGTGCGCGGGCTGGCGTCCCAGGCGTGGGTGAGCGTGCCGGGGGTGACGACCTGGGTCTTGCCGGCCAGTCTGCGCAGCGCCGCGGAGTGCAGCACCCGGGCGCGGTCGCGCTGGAAGGCGGTGCGGCCCGGGCGTTTGTCGGGCTCGGGGACCCAGCGTTCGGTATCGGCCGCGGTGTAGCCGGTGATGGTCGGTCGTGTGCCCGTCATACAGCGACGGTAGCCGCCCTGATGCTTTCGGGACCGGATCCGGTGCGGGTCAGGAGCGCCTGGTCGTAGCGGTGCAGTACGAGGCGGGCCAGCGCGGGGTGGTCCCCCAGGGGCGCGGCGGCGACGCCGGGGGCGGCGGCCGCGCACTGGGTGGCGAAGCGGCCGGGGGCGGTGAAGCAGCCGGCCAGCGCGATCCGCTCGTGGCCGGCGGCGGTCAGCGTCCGGACGGCTTCGGCGACGGTCGGGGCGGCGGCGGACGCGTAGGCGGGGACGACCGGGAGGCCGTCGAGGCGGGCGGAGAGGAGGCGGGCGGTGTGCTCGGTGTCCCGGGCGGAGCGGGCGGCCCGGGAGCCCGCGGCGGCCAGGACCACGGCGGTGCTCCCGAGCCCGGCGGCGGCGCCGGCCTCCAGCAGCCGGCCGTGCAGCGCCTCGGCGAGGAGCGGGTGCGGGCCGAGCGGTGCGGCGATCCGGCCGGTCAGATGGGGTGCGGCCGCGAGTGCGGCGGGCAGGTCGTGGGTGACGTGATAGCCGTGGCCGAAAAGCAGCGGGACGAGGACGGCGTCGCCACGGAGGTCCGCGAGGGTGTCGGCGAGCAGCGGGTGGTTGAGCTCGATGTGCCCGAGCCGTACGGGGAGGCCGGGGCGGAGCGCGCGGACGCGGTCGAGGAGCGCACGGACGGCCGGCAGGGCGCGCGGGTCCCGGCTGCCGTGCGCGACGGCGACGAGGGTGGGGGCGGCCGGGCCCGGGGGGCGGAAGCCGTGCAGCCGGACCGTGCGGAGCCCTCTGCTGAGCTGGGCGGTGATCTCGGCGGCGAGCTCCCCCGCGCCGATCGGCGCGGAGGAGGCGGAGGCGGAGGGCTGCGGTATCGGCACCGTCATGATCCGAGCCTGGCAGCCGGGCGTTGCGCTGCCGTTTCTTCGCGGGGAACTCCGTGTTCCGGGTGCCTGCCGCCGGCGCTACCTGCCGTGTGCGACGGCGTCACGCCCGCGGGCATCGGCGTTACGCCCCGTGCGCGCCGTCCTCCGCGCCGTGCCCGCCGCTCGCCGCGTGGCCCTGCCGGGCGGCGGCCTCGTGGGCGTCGATCTCCTTCAGGTAGCGCTCACGCGTCGGCCCGTCCAGGAAGGACGCGCGGAAGGAGTTGCGGGCGAGGGTGCGCAGCGTCGCCTCGTCGAGGCCGAGGGCGTCGCGTACGGCGGTGAAGTTGTCGTCCGCGTAGCCGCCGAAGTACGCCGGGTCATCGGAGTTGACGGTCACCAGCAGTCCGGCGTCCAGCATCGCGGGCAGCGGGTGGTCCGCGAGGTCGTCGACCACCCGCAGGCGGAGGTTGGACAGCGGGCAGACCGTGAGCGGCACCTGGTCCGCCACCAGGCGCGCGACCAGCCGCTCGTCCTCCATGGAGCGCACCCCGTGGTCGATCCGGTCCACACCGAGGACGTCCAGGGCCTCCCAGACGTACGCCGGCGGGCCCTCCTCGCCCGCGTGCGCCACGCACTTGAGCCCGGCCTCCTTGGCCAGCGCGAAGACCTCCCGGAACTTCACCGGCGGATGCCCGACCTCGGCCGAGTCCAGCCCGACGGCGGTGAGCCGGTGCAGGTGCGGCCGGGCCGCCTCGAAGGTGGCCAGGGCCGACTCGGCGCTCTCGTCGCGGAGGAAGCACATGATCAGCCGGGTGCTGATGCCGTACGTCTCCTCGGCGGCGTCCAGCGCCCGGGCCAGACCGTCGATCACCGTGCCGATCGCGACGCCGCGCGCGGTGTGCGCCTGCGGATCGAAGAAGATCTCGGCGTGCCGTACGCCCTGCTCCTTGGCGCGGGCCAGATAGGCGTGCGCGAGGTCGGCGAAGTCGTCCTGGGTGCGCAGCACGGCCATCAGCGCGTAGTACAGGTCCAGGAAGGACTGCAGGTCCTCGAAGGAGTAGGCGCGGCGCAGCTCGTCCTCGGTGGCGTAGGGCAGCCGCACGCCGTTGCGCCGGGCGAGCGCGAAGGCCAGTCCGGGCTCCAGCGTGCCCTCGATGTGCAGGTGCAGTTCCGCCTTGGGCAGCGGCCCGGCGGCCGGCCGGTCGGTGGAGGGGTTCGGGGAGGAAGCCACGCTGGTCAGACCTGTTCTGCGGTAGGTGAAGGGCCCTCGGTACTACAGGAGGGATCTTCCAGGTTAGTCGCCGGAGTGCCGGGGGCCACCGGGTGGTGGGGAGCCCCGGAACCGACCGGGCGGGGGACGCGCTCGGCGGGGGCGGCCAGCCAGTCGCCGCCTTCGATGGGGGTGCCGGTCGCGCGCAGGCGGGCGGCGAGCGGCTCGGCGGCCAGATAGACCCAGGCCCGCACGGTCCGGCCGTCCGGGCGGACCGCGTCGGTGACCACCCGCTCGTAGAGGTTCCGCGGGTCGCCGGGCGCGTAGTCCTCCAGGCGGTCCAGCACCGTCCGCACCGCGTCGTAATCGGCGGCCCGGGGGTGGACGAGCGCGCCGTGCACCACCGCTTCCGGCGGCCCGGGTATCGCGTACGGGTAGCCGGGGCCGTCGTAGAGCAGCGCGCCGGCGATCCGGGCCGGTTCCTCGTGGGCGGTCCGGCCGCGGAGCGCCCAGGCGTGGTTGGCCTGGCCGGGGAGCAGCGTTCCGTAGACGAAGAAGGGCAGGCGCTCGGGCTCGGGCTCGGTGGTCATGGGGCGCGGTCCTCCCGGTGGTGGGGTCCTCGCTGGGGCCGTTCGGCGTCGGGCCTGCGGCTGCGGGCGGTGCGTCGTCGGCCACGATGCCAGGTGGCCCTGCAACCATCATCGGCCGGTGGGCGTCGGTGCCTGCAGACACGATCGCGATCAGACGCGATCGCACGCAATCGGTCGTGAGCAGAAGCGATCACTTGCGGAGGGGAACGGGGACGGGGGCGGCATGCGAGAGCCGGTGGCAGGGCTGGTGCGGCGCATACGGGGCGGGGTGTCCCGGCTGCGGCTGCCGCGGACCCGGCGCGGGCAACGCCGCACCTATCAGGCCCTGGTGGCCGCAACGGTGCTCGCGCTGGCCCCGGCGACCTGGCTGAACGCCACCGCGGGCCCCCGGGTGCGGACCGTCGCCGACGCCCCCGCCGCACCGGTCGCCATCGTCTTCGGCGCGGGCCTGTGGGACGGCAAACCGTCCCCGTACCTCGCCCACCGGCTGGACGCGGCCGCCGCGCTCTACCGGCGGGGCACCGTCCGGGCCCTCCTGGTCACCGGCGACAACAGCCGCCACGACTACGACGAACCGGACGCCATGCGCGGCTATCTGCTGCACCACGGCGTCCCGGCCCGGAAGATCGTCAGCGATTACGCGGGCTTCGACACCTGGGACTCCTGCAGCCGGGCCCGCCGGATCTTCGGCGTGGACCGGGCGGTGCTGGTCAGCCAGGGCTTCCACATCCGGCGCGCGCTCGCGCTCTGCACGGCGGCCGGGATCGACTCCTACGGGGTCGGGGTCGCCGCCAAGCGCGATGTGACCTGGGCGTACGGCGGTGTGCGGGAGATCTTCGCGGCCGGGAAGGCGGCGGCGGACGCGCTGCTGCGGCCCGATCCGCAGTTCCTCGGCCCGCGCGAGAAGGGCGTGACGGAGGCGCTGCGCTGAGGCCGCGGAGGCGCTACGCCACGGCCGGCGCGCGCCTCCGCCTCTGACCCCTGTCCCGGTCTGGTCTCACTCCCGGTCCCGGTCTCAGGCGCGGTCTCAGTCCCGGTCCCGGTCTCAGTCCCGGTGCCGGTCTCAGGCGCGGTCTCAGTCCCGGTCCCGGTCTCAGTCCCGGTGCCGGTCTCAATCCGGGTCTCAGGCGCGGTCTCAGTCCGGTCTCAGTCCCGGTCTCCGGCCTTGGCCGCGCGGGCGTACAGGCTGAGGATCTTCGCCCCGAAGTAGGGGCTGTAGGAGACCCGGTCGCTGTTCGGGCCCTTGGGGCCGCCGCCATTGAGACCGCCGATCAGCCCGATGATCCGGCCGGTCCCGGTCCGCTCGTCGAAGCCGGCGAGCCAGGGGCTGCCCGAGGTGCCGCCGTAGAAGCCCCCGCATTCCATGCGGAGTTGGTCGGTGCCGGTGAGCCGGGAGGTCCGGGTGGCGCAGCGCACCGCCCGGTCCTCCGGGTCGTTGCGGACATTGGGGTAGCCGATGACGGTGACGTCGTTGGTGTAACCGGGCGTCGGCGCGAGGACGTTGCCGCCGGTGACGTCCTCCAGGGCGCGGCCGTCCGCGTCGGGCTCGACGGTGGCGAAGGCGAAGTCGAGGTCGGCCCCGTCGCCGGTCGTACCGCGGTCCGGGTAGGCGAAGGACTCGTCGATCGCCCACACCCCGTGCGGCTGGGTCTGCGCGCCGGAACGATATTGCGGGACGAATGCGGCACGGTCGCCCGGGTTGCAGTGCCCCGCGGTGAGGATCAGGTTGCGGTGCGGGCTGTGCACGACGCTGGCGGTGCAGTGGTGGGCCCGGGCGTCACCGTCCACCGAGAACAGCACACCGACGGTCGGGACGCCGTCGAAGTGCCGGGCGGTGGCGGGGAGTCGGGCGGCGGCAGCGGATGGTTGGGCGGCCGAGGCGGACTTGGTCGCGACCGGGGTGGCGTGCGCGGCCGGTGCGGCGGCGGCCATCCGCTCGGGCGTCCAGTAGGCGGCGGCGTCCCGGCTGGTCCAGGGCGCGTCGGGGGCCCGGGTCGGCAGGTCACCGGCGGCGGCACTGCCCCGGGTGCTCTCTGCCGCGTGCACGGCCGGTGCCGCGGCCAGGCAGAACGCCATGCCGAGGGCCGTCGTCACGGCCTTGCCGCCGCGGGTCAGCAGGGGGGTGCGCAGCGGGCCCGGGGTCCGCCGCCTCGCGTGTCGCGCCACGTCAGCTCGTCTCCTCTGCGACCCAGGACAGATAGCCGGCCCCGCCGTGGGTGATCGGGGTGGCGATGATCTCGGGGGTGTCGTAGTCGTGCGCCTGGAGGAGGTACCGCTCCAGCTCCGGGTAGCGCACCTGCGACGTCTTGAACAAGACCTGCCATTCCCGCGCGGTCTCCACCGCGTCCTTCCAGCGGTAGACCGAGGTCACCGGGGCGCCGACCTGGGCACAGGCGGCGAGCCGGCCCTCGATCGCACCGCGGGCCAGGCGCTCGGCCGCCTCCTCGCTGTCCGTGGTGGTCATGACGGTCAGGAACTCGGTGGATACGGGCGGTTCACCCCGGCGAGAGGCCGGGTCACCAGGCCGGGAGGTGGGGTCACCAGGCCGGGAGGTGGGGTCTCCAGGTCGGGAGGTCGGGTCGGTGGGATCGGCCACGGTGGCATCCTTCATGGTGGGGGACATGGCGGGGGCACGTGGTGGGCACCCGGTGGGGGGACAAACGGACGCTCCCCGCATCGTACGGACCGGGATGATCATCCCTCAGCTGACGGGCCGCCCCCCGCAGGGGCACGCACCCGGACGCACGGGGCCGAATTCCCCGGTTGCATCCGCTGGTACAGCGGCAACGATGGAAGGGAGCCAGCCGCCGGCACGCATCGAAAGGCCAGCACCATGGACGACCTCGACGCACTCACCCGCCAGCAGCTCGACGACGCCAGGGCCTCCGCGCACGGACGCAGCGCCCATCTCTTCCTCCACGACGGTCCGCTGCGGCAGACCGTGATCGCGCTGATCGCCGGGGCTTCGCTGGACGAGCACCAGGCGCCACCGGCGGCGAGCCTTCAGGTCCTCAAGGGACGGGTCCGGCTGACCGGGCCGGGCAACGGCACCGAGCTGAAAGCGGGTCAGATCGCCGTGCTCCAGGAGCGGCACGGCGTGGAGGCCGTCGAGGACTCGGCAGTGCTGCTGACGTCCGTCACGGAGTTCAAGGGCGAGGACGTCCGCGGTGCGGAGACGGCGGGGGCGGCGCGGGGGTAGGGCCCGCGACAGGTGCCCGCCACACGTCCACGACCTTCACGTACTTCTGAATCTTATGTAGCTTGAGGAGCATGACGAGTTCCAGGCCCGGTGACGGCCCCGCCGGAGAGGACCCCGCCCGCGGCGGGCCGGGCATCAAGGTGCGGCTGACCGGCGAGAAGGAGACCCTGCTCCCCACGCTCTACGCCCGCGCCGTCGACTGCCTCTCCCCCGACCCGATCCTCGGCGACACCATGGCCCTGGACACCGTCCGCCGGATCGACTACGACTTCCGCGCGATGCGGCTGAGCCCCGGCGACGCCGTCACCGTGGCCCTGCGCGCACGCCAGTTGGACCGCTGGACGGCGGAGTTCCTGGACCGGCACGACGACGCGGTGGTGGTGCATCTGGGCTGCGGCCTCGACACCCGCGTCCACCGGCTGGACCCGGGCCCCGGAGTGCGCTGGTTCGACGTCGACCACCCCGAGGTCATCGACCTGCGCCGCCAGCTGTACCCGGAGCCGGCGGCCGACTACACGGCCGTCCCGTCGTCCGTGACCGACCCGGCGTGGATCGCCCAGGTGCCCGCGGACCGGCCGCTGATGATCGTCGCCGAGGGGCTGCTGATGTACCTCACCGAGGCGGACGCCACCGCGCTGCTGCGGCGGCTGATCGTCCACGCGCCGCACGGCGCCGCGGCCTTCGACGCCTTCAGCGGCCTCGCCATCCGTACCCAGCGGTTCAGCCGCGTGCTCAGGAAGACCGGGGCCCGGGTGCGCTGGGGCACCGACCGCGCGGGGATCGCCGCGCTGAGCCCGCGCCTGCGGATCGTCGAGGACGTCAGCGCACTGGACCTCCCGGGGATCGAGCAACTGCCGCCCGCCTCCCGGCTGGCCGCCAGGGCCGCGGCCAAGGTGCCGGCGGTACGGAACACCTGGCGGCTGTACCACTGCCGGTTCTGAGCCCGCTGTCGCGCCACGGCCGGCTCCGGGGCCCCCGTCCGCCACTGTCGTTTCCGGGCCCCCGTCGCCGCTCGCATCGCGTCGCTCAGACCGCGATCCACTGGTCGTACGCCAGCTTGCACAGCAGGGCGACGACCACGACCACCAGCACCCCGCGGACGAACCCGGCCCCGCGCTTGAGCGTCATCCGGGCACCCACCAGGCCGCCCACGAGGTTGAACAGCGCCAGCAGCGCGCCGAGTTGCCACAGCACGGTGCCCTGGACGGCGAACATGGTCAGCGCGCCGACGTTGGTGCAGACGTTCACGACCTTGGCCGTGGCCGACGAGGTCACCAGGTCCATGTGCAGCACCGCGGCGAGCGCGATGACCAGGAACGCGCCGGTCCCCGGCCCGATCAGGCCGTCGTAGAAGCCGATGCCCAGACCGGCGACGAGGACCGCGGCGAGCACCCGCCGCCGGGAGACCGGTCCGGACGGCGCCGGTGCGGTCCCGAAGGCCGGGCGGAAGAGGACAAAAGCGAGCACGCCCAGCAGGACCGCCATGATCAGCGGGCGCAGCACCTCGCTGTTGATCCCGGCCGCGAAGAACGCCCCGCCCAGCGAGCCGGCCACCGCCGCCAGCCCGATCCGCAGCGCGGTCCGCAGATCGATCGGCGCCTTGCGCACGTAGGTGACCGCGGCGGCCGTCGTGCCCACGATGGCGGTGGACTTGTTGGTGCCGAGGACGTACGCGGCGGGCGTGTGCGGAAGGCCGACCAGCAGGGCCGGGAGCAGCAACAGTCCGCCCCCGCCCACCACGGCGTCGATCCAGCCCGCCGCGAGCGCGGCCAGGCAGAGCAGGGTCAGGGCGAAGAGCGATATGTCAGCGGGCACCGGTTGATCTTAAGAAGCGGCTTGCGGGCCGGGCCCGGAATTACGGCCGCTGTGACGAACGCCGCCGGGACGGGGGCATGCGTCTGCGGAAGGGACGTACGTCCGCGGGAGGGACGTACGTCCGCGGGAGGGACGTGCGTCCGCGGGAGGGACGTACGTCCGCGGGAGGGACGTGCGTCCGCGGGAGGGGCGTACGTCCGCCGGATCAGAGGCAGCCGTCCAGGGTCGAGGTGCGGCCGTAGGGCAACTCGCGCCCGTCGATCACGACACCGACCCCCGGCGGCAGTACGGGCGGGACCAGCGCCGGCAGAGCAAGGCCGTCCCGGTCGACGCTCACCTGGATGCGCTCGGGAGACTCCGTCGCGATCTCGTACATGTCCTGGGGCAGGTCCTCCCAGATCGCGTACTCCTCCATGCCGTCGTACCGCCCACCGGGCTCCGGTACACCGCCGCTGGTCCGCATGTCCGCCCCGGACCGCATCGCCGTCAGCCCGGGGACCTTCACCGTCACGAACGGGCCCAGCTCCCTTTCCGCCAGCAGCTCCCCGCGCTGGTACACCCTGATAACGAACGCATCGCCGGCCGCCCACGAACCCGTGCGCACGTAGTACGCGACCGAGGCGTCGAACTCTTCGAGGTCGCTGCACACCTCAAGGTGCTCCCAACCACCGCCGCCCTGCCAGAGCGAGCCCTCGAACACGTAGAAGCTGTACACGGCGTCCCCCGAAGTGCCTCGGTGTGTCTCGGTGTGAATCGGTGTGTCTGCGTGTGCGTGGGGGCGGTGCTCGCGCCACTGCTGCCGAGGGCGCACTCACCCATGGCGCTTGAGGTCCTCCAAACCGGGCGCGACCAGCAAGGGTTCGAACTCGACGACGCTGTGCGAGGCAACGCCGTTGAGCACGTAGGGATCGGTCGCGAGGATCTGGTCGAGGTCCTCGACGGGCATCTTGGCGGTCAGGTAGATGCCACCCACCAAAGGGACTTGGCGCCCGACTGCCAGCAGCAGCCGCCGCGAAATGAGGTCCTTCAGCCAGTCGCCGTGGGCCGGTCTCCACGGGTCCACTTCCGCCAGGGGCGCCGTATAGGTCACTGTGACAACGAACATGGCGGGACCGTAACCGAGTCCCCAGTACGCCTGCGACTGCATTCCACGATCAGTGGCCTCACCTTCAGGGCGCGGCCTGCGGGGCCGGGAGGCTGTGGCCTGACCGCTGGTTAAGAGCCAGCCGCTCACCCCGGCTCTCCGCGATCCGCTGCACCGCGTCGAGCGCCTCGGCGAGCTCCACGGTCAGCAACTGGAGCTCCCCGGTCGTCCAGCTCCGCCCGTCGAGCATCCGCCGCGCCTCTTTGCGCAGTTCGGTGCTGTAGCAGAGCTGCTCGGCCTCGATGTCGTCGGCGAGCCGCGAGACGAAGCCGTCGCCGTCCCCGAGGAGTAGGCAGGGCTTCCCGTCTGGGCTCGTCCAGGGGAGGAGTCGGGGGGTGGGGGTGTGAGTGGGGGTTTCGTCCGTCATGCGTCGGCCTCCTGGGGCTCCCTTGTCGCGTAACCGGATGTAGTCATTCGGTCACGCTGACAACGCGACGGGCAATAGAATCGAGGCGGTTGAACGGGCAGCGTTCAAGGTCACGATCTGCCATGACATCGCCGTATGCCCACATGACGAGAGGCCACTGCGTTGGACGAAACAACTCCACCCGAGCACTTGAATCCACTCCAGCGGTTCGGCCGCGACGTCCGACAGGTTCGCCTGGCCCGCAAGCTCACGCAGAAGCACCTAGGCAAGACCACCGGCTACTCCGAGGGCTACGTCAGCAAGGTCGAATCCGGCACCCTGCTGCCCCGGCCGAGCGAGAAGTTCGCCAAGGGCTGCGACACCGCGTTCGGGACGGGCGAGTTATTCACCGGCCTGCTGCGGAGGATCGACGAGGGCGACCACCCGTCGTGGTTCGTTCCGTACCTCAACCTGGAGCGGAAGGCGTCGCGGATACTGGACTACTCCGCGAACCTCGTGATGGGGATCCTCCAGACCGAGGCGTACGCGCGGGCAGTTTTCAGAGCGTCCCACCCGCGCGAGGATGCGGACCTCATCGAAGGCCGGGTCGCCGCACGTCTACGGCGCCGCGAGCTCTTCGATCTGGACAATCCGCCGCTTCTTTGGGTCATCCTGCACGAGGCGTGCCTGCGGACAGTCGTAGGTGGCATCGAGGTGATGACTGGGCAGCTTGAGTACCTACTCACGGCAGCTGGCTCACCTCACATCGTGCTTCAAGTACTGCCGTTCTCAGCAGGCGCCCCAGGGGCGCATACAAGGCCCTTCACGCTCCTGACGTTTGCCAGCTCCCCCACTGTGCTTTACACGGATGGACCGCAGGGAGGAAAGGTGTATGACTCCGCCGAGACCATCGGGTTGCACCTCGACAGCTACGATCGCCTGCGGGCCCACGCGCTGTCCCCCGAAGGGTCGTTGGCCCTCGTAAAGTCCCTGCTGAAGGAGTACGAACCATGAGCACTGACTTTGATCTGACGGACGCCGATTGGACCAAGTCGTCCTACAGCGACGGCGACGGCGGTCAGTGCCTCGAATTCAGCCGCACCCTCACCCACCCCCACGGACTCGTCCCCGTCCGCGACAGCAAGAACCCCGACGGCCCCGCCCTCCTCTTCCCCGCCACCAACTGGACCGCGTTCATCTCCGCCGTCAAACAAGGCACGTTCGGCGCCTGAAGGGAACGAGCCCGTGAACCTCCGTGACGACGCCCGGGCGCTGTCCGACGACCTCATCCAGCTCCGCCGTACGCTGCACCGCATCCCGGAGACCGGGCTCGAACTCCCCCGCACGCAGGAGACCGTGCTGGCGGCGCTCGACGGGCTGCCGTTGGAGGTCAGTACCGGCGACGGGCTCAGTTCGGTGACGGCGGTGTTGCGTGGGGGACGCCCGGGGCCCACCGTGCTGTTGCGCGGCGACATGGACGCGCTGCCGGTCGCCGAGCGGACCGGGTTGGACTTCGCCGCCGACAACGGGCGGATGCACGCCTGCGGTCACGACTTGCACACCACCATGCTCACCGGCGCCGCGCGGCTGCTCAGCGCGCACCGTGACCGGCTCGCGGGGGACGTGCTCTTCATGTTCCAGCCGGGCGAGGAGGGCTACGACGGGGCGCGGCACATGCTCGCCGAGGGGCTGCTGGACGCGTCCGGGCAGCGGCCGGCGGCGGCGTACGCGATCCATGTGCTCTCCGCGGGGCTGCCCAGCGGCGTGTTCCGGACCCGCGGCGGGACGGCGATGGCCGCGTCCAACACGTTGCGGGTGACGGTGCGCGGGGAGGGCGGGCACGGGTCGATGCCGCACCGCGCCAAGGACCCGGTGCAGGCGGGCTGCGCGATGGTGACCGCGCTGCAGGCGTGGATCACCCGCACCTTCGACGTCTTCGACCCGGTGATTCTGACGGTGGGCACCTTCCACGCCGGTACGAAGCAGAACGTCATTCCGGACACCGCCGTCTTCGAGGCGACGGTCCGCAGCTTCTCGGACGCGGCGCAGGCCCGCGTCAAGGACGGCACGGTGGAGGTGTGCCGGGGCATCGCGGCGGCCTACGGGGTGGCCGTGGACGCGGAGTTCGTGGAGATGTACCCGGTCACCGTCAACGACCACGCGGAGGCGGACTTCGCGGCGGGCGCGATCCGCGAGGCACTGGGCGAGGAGCACTACGTGCCGCAGGCGCAGCCGCTCCAGGGCTCGGAGGACTTCTCCCGCGTGCTCGCCGAGGTGCCCGGCGCCATGCTCTTCCTCGGCGCCCCACCTCGCGGCGCCGACCCGGAACGCAGCCCCAACAACCACTCCCCGCTCGCCGAGTTCGACGACGCCGTACTGGCGGACGGCGCCGCCGTCTACGCTGAACTGGCGGCCCGGCGACTGGCCCCGGCCTGACGAAACCCGTACGGAGAGCTCCGGCATGACCCCCACCCCACGCGACACCCCGCACCGCCCCGAAGACCAGGTCTACGACTCCAGCCCCTGGTGGGCGGGGCTGGGGCCGGTCGGGGCCGTGGTGTTGATCGTGGGTGGGGTGGGGTGGGCCGTGTGGTCGTTCCTGCGGCTGCCCGAGGATGCGCAGGGGCAGGCGATGGGCTACTACCGCGCGGGCCGGATCATCGCCATCGGGATGGTCGTCGGGGGCACGGCCCTGCTCGGGTGGATGCGGGAACGGGCTTCGAGGGCAGCGGAAGGCGCTGCGGGCGAGCCGGAGCAGGACGACGAGCAAGGCTCGGTGAGCGGTTCTCGGAAGGCTTCTTAGAAGGCTCTTAAAAGCCCTCACTATCCAGGGGGCATGACCTCATCATTCACGATCCCCCGGGGCGTCAACTCCCCCACGGGCGGCCCGCGTCGCCGTCGTCTCTCCCGGGCCCGGACGACTCGCGTCCTCGCCGCCTCCCTCGCTCTCGCCTCGACCGCGCTCGGTGTGACCGGATGTGACCGGGCCGCCGCCGGGACGCTGCACGGGAGCAAGCTGGAGCTGCCCGTGGCGGGTGGTACCGCCGTCGTGGACACCGGGACGCTCGCGGTGACTGCGCGGGCCGGGGACGGGCGGCGGATGGTGTTGTCCGAGGCAGCCGCGGCGGCCGGGGGCGGGCTCGGGAAGCCGGGGGCGGTGACGCGTACGGCGGACGGGGCGCGCTGGAGTTATCCCGCGAAGGGGCTGGCGGTGACGGCCGGCGTGGAGCACGGGCGGCTGCGGATCCGGCTGCGGGCGGAGCGGGACGGGTCGGTCAGCTGGCCGGTGACCGGGACGGACCGGGCCGCCTCGTCCGTCCAACTGCCGCGCGGGGAAGGGCTGGACATTCCCGTGCGGGACGCCTTCTGGAACGGGGAGTCGGAGAAGGGCGGGCTGGCCGGGAGCAGCGTCGATGTGGGGGCGGAGCTGGCGTTGCCGCTGTGGGGGTATGCACTGGACGGCTCCCGCGGCCGTAGTGGTGGCGGCAAGGGCGACGGGCAGGGACACGGGGTGAGTTATCTCGTGCCGACGGACATCGGGACGTCGTTGCGGTTCGCTTCCGTAGGCGGGCGGTTGCGGAGTACCGCCGTCCATGCGTTCGACGGTGGGGAAGGGACCCGGGAGTACGACGTGTCGTTCGCGCTCACCGACGGCGATCCGGTCGCGCCGGCGAACGACTACCGCGCGTACCTGGCCCAGCGCGGGCAGCTCGGCAGTCTGGGGCGGAAGATCCGGCGGAACCCGGCCACCGCCAAGCTGCTCGGAGCCTTCCACGCGTATGTGTGGGGGGAGGCGCGGACCGCCGCCGGCGTCGAGAAGCTCCAGCGGTTGGGGGTGGGGCGGATGTGGCTCGGGTACGACTCCGGCCCCGGCGCGATGGATGCCGCGGCGGTGCGGGCCGCCAAGAAGGCGGGCTATCTCGTCGGCCCGTACGACTCGTTCGCCAACGGGCAGGACCCGAAGACCGCCGACAGTCCCACCTCGGCCTGGCCGGACCGGGTGTATCCCGACTTCTGTATACGAAAGGCGGACGGCACCCCGGAGACCGGCTTCGGCGGCCGCGGCTGCTACCTCAGCTCGCGCGCCTTCGAGAAGGCCGAGCCGACGAAGCACTATCTGGCCGACCGTACGCGCACGATGACCGCCAACGGGGCGGACAGCTACTTCCTCGACGTCGACGCGACCGGGGAGGTCTTCCGGGACCACGCCGCGGGACACGAGATGACGAAGGCGGGCGACCGGGCCGACCGGCTGGCCCGGATGCGGCGCCTGTCCCGGGACTTCGTGCTGGGCTCCGAGTCGGCCCAGCCGTGGGCCAACGAGGTGCTGGCATACGACCACGGCTCGGGCACGCCGGTCGCCGACGGCCTGTGGAAGCTGGAGCGCGACAAGCCGTCCTGGGGCGGCTACTACCCGCAGAACGCGCCGAAGGCGTTCTTCAAGCCGGTGCGGCTGCCGGCCGAGGTGGCGAAGGCGATGTACGACCCGAAGTACCGGGTGCCGCTGTACGAGACCGCGCTGCACGGCTCGTTGGTCAACGCCGAACGCTGGGAGCTGTCGTACGAGAAGCTGCCGGCGCAGAAGACCACCCGGGCGCTGCTGGCGATGCTCTACAACACGCCGCTGAACTACGTACTGGACGGGCCCTCGCTGGCCGAGCACGGGCGTGAACTCGCCGCTCTCCAGCGGTACTTCGCGCCGTTGCACCGGGCCGCGGGGACCGAGCGGATGACGTCCTTCCGGTGGCTGACCGGCGACCGCACCGTCCAGCGCACGGTCTTCGGCAACGGCACCCTGACCGTCACCGCCAACTTCGGCCGCACGGCCCACGACGGGCTGCCGGGCGGCTGCGTCGACGCCCGGCTGCGCACCGACGCGCAGCCGCGCCGGCTGTGCCCGGCTCAGCTCACGCCGGCGGGGCCCGCGGCCTCCAGGTAACGCAGCACCGCGAGCACCCGGCGGTGGTCCGTCTCCGAGGGCGGGAGGCCGAGCTTGGCGAAAACATGGGCGACGTGCTTCTCCACCGCCCGCTCGGAGACGGTCAGGGCGGTGGCGATGGACTGGTTGGTGCGGCCCTGCGCCATCAGGGCCAGCACCTCGTGCTCGCGCGGGGTCAGCGCGTCCAGCGCCCGGGACCGGCGGCTCGCGCCGAACAGCTGGGACACCACGTCCGGGTCGAGCGCGGTGCCGCCGGCCGCCACCCGTTCCAGCGCGGCCACGAACTCGCCGATGTCCATCACCCGTTCCTTGAGGAGGTAGCCGACGCCGGCGAAGCCCGCGCCGAACAGCCGGTCGGCGTAGGCGGTCTCCACGTACTGGGAGAAGATCAGCACGCCGGTACCGGGGTGGTCGCGGCGGAGCTGCACCGCCGCCCGCAGGCCCTCGTCCGTATGGCCGGGCGGCAGGCGGATGTCCACCACGGCGGCGTCCGGGCGGTGCGCGGCGACCGCCGCGAGCAGCGCCTCGGCGTCCGCGACGGCGGCCGCGACGGTCACCCCGCGCAGCTCCAGCAGCTGGACCAGGCCCTCGCGCAGGATCGCGGAGTCCTCGGCTATGACGATGCGCATGGGTACCCCGTCATGGTCGTTCGGGTCGTTGGTCGTCGTGTCTGCCCCGTCCGCCCTCCCGCGGGCGCCCTTCACGTGGGTGCCCGGCCGGTTGCCGGGTAGGGAAGGCGGACGGTGATCACCGTAGGGCCACCGGGCGGGCTGTCGCAGGTCAGCGTGCCGTCGACGGTACGGATCCGGCCCAGCAGCCCGGTCAGGCCGGTGCCCGCGCCGACCACCGCACCGCCGCACCCGTCGTCCCGTACGGCCAGCAGGAGGGCCGCGCCCTCCGGCCCGGCGTCCGCGGGCTCGTGCCGCGCCTCGACCGTCACCCGGGAGGCGCCGCTGTGTTTGACGGCGTTGGCGAGCAGTTCGGCCGCGCAGAAGTAGGCGAGGGATTCCAGGGCCGGGGAGGGGCGCGGGCCGAGGGCGGTGTGCAGGGCGACCGGCAGCGGGGTGTCCGCGGTGAGGGTGGCCAGGGCGGTCGCAAGGCCCTGGTCGAGCGCGGGCGGGTGGATGCCCCGTACGAGGTGGCGCAGATCGGTGACGGCCTGGGTGGCGTTGCTCCGGGCCGTCTCCACCACGGTGAGCAGCCGGTCCCGGTCGGCGTCCTGGGTGATCAGTTCGCGGATGAGGGTCAGGTGCATGCCCAGGCCGACGAGCCGGGCCTGGGTGCCGTCGTGGAGATCGCGTTCGATGCGGCGGAGGGTGGCCACGGCGTCGTCGACGGCGTGCGCGCGGGTCTCCTCCAGGGTGCGGATACGGGCCTCCGCGGCGCTCGGCCCCAGCAGGGCGCGCAGCAGCAGGCGGTGCGGGGCGCCCGCCCGGCGCACCAGCCAGGGCGCGAGCAGCACGAGCAGCGCACCGGCGGCGACCACCACGGTCCAGCGCGGCCAGCTGTCGAACTCGACGCCGTGGATCTGCAGCGACACCCGGCGCACCGAGCCGTCCGCGCCGCGCAGGGTGGAATAGTTCCAGCGGCGCAGGACGGGGTGGGCGAGCGCCAGCAGCCCGTAGACGTAGCCGACCAGGACGGTGAGCAGCGGCAGCAGGGCGGTGAAGGGGGCGAGCAGCGCGGCGGCGACGGCCCGCCAGCCGGCCGGGTCGCCGAGCAGCGCGCGCCGCCAGCCGAACGCCCCACGCGCGGCGCGACGCCCCGCCGGCTCGATGGCCACCCCCAACAGGCGCCGCGCAAGGGCCAGTTGGATGCGCCCGAGGCCGAGGGCGCCGCGTACGGTCAGCGCCAGCAGCCAGGGCCCGAGGGCGGTCCACGACAGCACCGCGCCCAGCGCCAGCCCGCCGGGCACCAGGACCAGTCCGCACAGCGCGAGGGGCGCGGCGAGCAGGGCGTGGGCCACGGCCGCCAGGCTGCGGGGGGTGAAGGGCGCGGTGAGGACGGTGCGCAGGGGACGGCCCCGGGGCGCGGGGCCCGTGGAGCCTGCGGCACCCGGCAGGGCCGTACTCAAGCGGAGTGGCGGGCGAGCCAGATCCCGCGGCCGGCGGCGGCCAGCACCAGCGCGGCCACCACCGGGCCGAAGGCCATCAGGACCACGCCCGCCCCGATGTTCGCGCCGATGGTCCCGGCGGTCAGCACCCGCCACCCCCAGCCGGCCAGCAGCCCGGCCGCCAGCAGCGGGGACAGCACCTGCCACCAGCGCCGGTCGAAGACGTGGTGGCAGGTGGCGCGGGCCAGCGTCACCGCGCTCACCACCACGGCCGTCAGGGCCAGCACGCCCAGCGCGGTGTCCAGGCCCGGCGGCAGCTCCGGCGGCCGGACGAAATAGTCCAGCCGGGACGGCGGTACGCCCTGGTAGTCGTCCTGCCCCAGCAGCCCCCACACCGCGACCGGTAAGGCCACGGGCAGCACGGCGGCGGCCGCCGTGGGTGTCCCCGGTATCTTCATGCGCCCATGATGGCGGGCGGACCCGAGGGCGGCATGAGTAGGGGTACTCACCGGGCCGCAACCCCGGTGCGAGAACCGGGACCGTGCCTCACACGCCCGCCACCCCCGCACTGAGGCAGGCGTTCCGCCCGGGAAACAGACCAGATGCCGGCGGGTAACAGCGGCCCCGCAGGCTGACGACCATGACCTCCACTCCCTCGCTCCCGGACACCGCACCGGCCACCTCACCGGACACCGCCCCCACCATCGCCCTGGTAGGCCACGGCATGGTCGGCCAGCGCTTCCTGGAAGAGCTCGCCGACCGCGGCGTCACCGCACGGGCGCGGGTGGTCGTCCTGTGCGAGGAGACCCGCCCGGCCTACGACCGGGTCCAGCTGACCTCGTACTTCGCCGGCCGCAGCGCGGACGATCTGAGCCTGACCGATCCCGACTTCCTGGCCCGGCACGGCATCGAACTGCTCCTCGGCGACCCGGCCACCGCCGTCGACCGGGCCGCCCGCACGGTCACCGCCCGCTCGGGGCGGACCGTGCGCTACGACGCCCTGGTGCTGGCCACCGGGTCGTACCCGTTCGTCCCGCCGGTGCCCGGCAAGGACAGTGCGGGCTGCTTCGTCTACCGGACCCTCGACGACCTGCTGGCCATCGAGGAGTACGCCAAGAACGCGCGCACCGGTGTGGTGGTCGGCGGCGGACTGCTCGGCCTGGAGGCGGCCGGTGCGCTCAAGGGGCTCGGACTGCGCACCCACATCGTGGAGTTCGCGCCGCGGCTGATGGCGCTCCAGGTCGACGAGGGCGGCGGCCGCGCGCTGCGCCGTACCGTCGAGGAGATGGGCCTCACGGTCCACACCGGCGTCGGCGGCAAGGAGATCGTCGCGGACGGGGCCGGGGCGGTGACCGCCATGGGCCTGTCGGACGACTCCCGCATCGACACCGACCTGGTCGTCTTCTCGGCCGGCGTCCGCCCGCGCGACCAGCTCGCCCGGGACTGCGGGCTGCCCGTCGGGGAGCGCGGCGGCATCGTCATCGACGCGCAGTGCCGCACCGAGGACCCCGCCGTCTACGCCATCGGCGAGTGCGCGCTGGCCGTCGACGGCCGGGTCTACGGGCTGGTCGCGCCGGGCTACGACATGGCCCGGGTGGCGGCCGCCGACCTCGCCGGGCGCCTGGCCGAGGCCGCCGCCCTCGCCGACGGGCCGACGGAGCCCGCCGGGGAGCGCCCCGGCTTCACCGGCGCGGACCTGTCCACCAAGCTGAAGCTGCTCGGCGTGGACGTGGCCTCCTTCGGTGACGCGCACGGCGCCGCCGACGGCTGTCTCGACGTGGTCTACTCCGACGCCCGCAGCGGCGTCTACAAGAAGCTGGTGATCGGCGCCGACGGCGCGCTGCTGGGCGGGGTGCTGGTCGGCGACGCCGACGCGTACGGCACGCTGCGTCCGCTGACCGGCACGGTGCCCCCGGTGGCGCCCGAGCAGCTGGTGCTGCCGGCCGGGCTCGCGGAGGGCGGCGGCGCCGCACTGGGCCCGGACGCGCTGCCCGGCGACGCGGTGATCTGTAGTTGCCACAACGTCACCAAGGACGCCATCCAGGCGTGCGCCACGCTGCCCGAGGTCAAGCAGTGCACCAAGGCCGGTACCGGGTGCGGCAGTTGTGTGAAGCTGATCGGCCAGCTGCTGCCGCAGTCCGAGGACCAGGGCCTGTGCGGCTGCTTCCCCCACACCCGCGCCGAGCTCTACGAGATCGTCCGGGTCCGCCGGATCACCTCGTACGCCGAGCTGCTGGACGCGTACGGCCGCCAGGAGGCGCGCGGCGGCGAGGGCTGCGAGATCTGCAAGCCCGCGGTCGGTTCGGTGCTGGCCTCGCTCGCCCCGGCGGTCGGCGCCGACGGCTACGTACTGGGCGGTGAGCAGGCGGCGCTCCAGGACACCAACGACCACTTCCTCGCCAACCTCCAGCGGAACGGCTCCTACTCGATCGTGCCGCGGATCCCGGGCGGTGAGATCACCCCGGAGAAGCTCATCGTCATCGGTGAGGTGGCGCGCGACTTCGGCCTCTACACGAAGATCACCGGCGGCCAGCGGATCGACCTCTTCGGCGCCCGGGTCGACCAGCTGCCGGCCATCTGGGCGCGCCTGGTGGATGCCGGTTTCGAGTCGGGCCACGCGTACGGCAAGGCGCTGCGCACCGTGAAGTCGTGCGTCGGCGAGACCTGGTGCCGCTACGGCGTGCAGGACTCCGTCCGGATGGCGATCGATCTGGAGCTGCGCTACCGGGGGCTGCGCGCACCGCACAAGCTGAAGTCCGCGGTCTCCGGGTGCGCACGGGAGTGCGCGGAGGCCCGCGGCAAGGACTTCGGCGTGATCGCCACCGCCGGCGGCTGGAACCTCTACGTCGGCGGGAACGGCGGTGCCACCCCGCGCCACGCCGATCTGCTCGCCCAGGACCTGAGCGACGCGGAGCTGATCCGGCTGATCGACCGCTTCCTGATGTTCTACATCCGCACCGCCGACCGTCTGGAGCGCACCTCCGCCTGGCTGGAGCGGATCGAGGGCGGCCTCGACCACGTACGCGACGTCGTCGTGCACGACTCCCTCGGGCTGTGCGACGAACTGGAGGCGCTGATGGCCGCCCATGTCTCCCACTACCGCGACGAATGGGCCGAGACCCTCGCCGACCCCGAACGGCTCGGCCGGTTCGTCTCGTTCGTCAACGCGCCCGGCGCGCCGGACCCGTCGGTCCGCTTCGTCCCGGAGCGCGACCAGGTCAAGCCGGATCTGACGCTGCTGGCCGGACCGACCCTGCCCGTTCGCACTCTGGAAGGGACCTCTGCCCGATGAGCCTGATGACCACCACCGTTTCGTCCGAAGCAGCTCCCGTTCCGCCGGAAGCCACCGTCGGCACGGCCACCGGTACCGCCACCGGCACGTCCGACGGGACGGCGGCCGCCCTCGTCGAGATCCGCTGCCCGGAGGGCGGCTGGCTCCCGGTCTGCGCGCCGGAGGACCTCACTCCGGGGCGCGGAGTGGCCGCCCTCCTCCCGGACGGCAGCCAGGCCGCGCTCTTCGCGGACCGGGCCGGCCGGCCGTACGCGATCGGCAACCGCGACCCGTTCACCGGCGCCCAGGTCCTCTCCCGCGGTCTGACCGGCAGCCTCGACGGCCGCCCGTTCGTGGCCTCGCCCCTGCTCAAGCAGCGCTTCGACCTGGAGTCGGGCGGCTGCCTCGACGATCCGTCGGCGTCGGTCCCGGTGTACGGGGTGCGGGTGCGGGCGCAGGAGCGGGGGCAAGGCGACGACTGACCGCGCTTCGCTGCGGCCCGGGGAGCCCCGCGCGGGCGGCCCCGGGCCCGCCGCCGCGGGTCAGGCTACTCGGGCGTAGGGTGGATGATCCGTCGGCTCGTCGGCCGCTGGCCCCACGCCCCCGGCCGCCGGCCCCCTAGGGAGGAGTGCAGGCGTGACCCGGTGGAACACCAGCCACATCCCCGACCAGACCGGCCGCTCGGCGGTGGTCACGGGCGCAAACAGCGGCATCGGCTACATCACCGCGCGCGAACTGGCACGGCGCGGTGCCCGCGTGGTGCTGGCCTGCCGCGACGCCTCGCGCGGCAAGGCGGCCCTGGACCGGCTGCGCGCCGAAGTCCCCACCGCCGAGGCCGAGTTCCGGCCGCTCGACCTCGCCGACCTGACCTCCGTACGGGACTTCGCGGCCACCCTCGACGACGTCACCAGCGACCGCCTCGACCTGCTCATCAACAACGCGGGCGTGATGGCACTGCCGTACCGCACCACCGCCGACGGCTTCGAGATGCAGTTCGGCACCAACCACCTCGGCCACTTCGCGCTCACCGGACTGCTGCTGCCCCGGCTGCTGGCCACCCCGGGAGCCCGCATCGTGTCCGTCTCCAGCATGCTGCACGCGCTCGCCGACCTGGACTACGACGACCTCAACAGCGAGCGCTCGTACGGGCGTTGGATCGCCTACGGCCGCTCCAAGAGCGCCAATCTGCTCTTCGTCCACGAGCTGACCCGGCGGCTCGCGGCGGCCGGTTCGCCGCTCGTCGCGGCCGCCTCGCACCCCGGCTACGCGGCCACCAACCTGCAGACCGCGGGCGCCCGGATGGAAGGCCGCAACGCGGCGGAACGGGTCATCGAGCTGGGCAACCGCCTGATCGCCCAGCCCGCGGAGGGCGGCGCGCTGGGCACCCTCTGCGCGGCCACCGCCCCGCACATGCGGCCGGATTCCTTCGTCGGCCCGCGCAACGGGCTGCGCGGCGCCCCGGCGCAGTCCTTCCGCGCCCCCTGGACGAAGAAGGACGCGAACGGCGAGCGCCTCTGGACCGCCTCGGAGCAACTGACCGGTGTGCACTACGACTTCAGCGGGTCCTGAGCAGCGACTGAGCGCCCACTCCGGCCCACTCCCCCGACCGCGTCGACCAGTTGAGCACTCGGTCCGGTCCACCCGTGTGGACCGGCTGAGCACTCACTCCAGCCCGGCCCCTGCCGACCGACTGAGCGCTCACTCCAGTCCGGACGCCTCGAACACCGCCCGTGCGCCGTCCTGATCGATCCGGTCCGCCAGCACCTGGAGCGTCGCCGCGCCGCAGCGCAGCAGTCCGCGCTCACGGGACCGGCGGACGCCCTGGTCGAGACGGTGCCACAGCACGGGGTTGGCGCTGAGGACCTTGGGATCCAGCTCGACCCGGCCGCCGCGGGCGTCGCGGAGCACCAGCCGCGGCGCCATCCCGTCGGTACGCCGCACGACGACGAGCCGGTCGGTCTCGACCCGGTGCCCGCGCACCAGCCCACGGGACCTCAGCCAGCCGTCCCCGGCCGTCACCCGTGGCGGGAAGAGGACCGCGAACAGCACCAGCGCCACGGCCACCCAGCACCCGGCGCGCCACGGCGTGAGCGTCCCGTTGGCGAGGTCGACCAGCAGCATGACGACGAGCAGCCCGGCCGTGCAGCAGAGCGTGGCGCGCACCTCGGGCAGCCAGGTCCGGTCGTGAACGGTGCCGTTCGCGGGCAACGGCGGGGGGACCGCCGACCGGGCGGCCGGCAGCCGCCACACGACCCGTCGTCCTCCGTCGTCGCCCCCGCCGTCCCCGTCCTTCGTGAAGCCGGGCCCCAGGCCCCGTCGCCGTCCCATGCCTCGACGCTAGGGCGGTGCACCGGGCCCTCCCCAGGCGTTTACAGGGCACTGATGCGGCCGCTCCCAACCTTGACGCGCCGATGACGTGGCGTTGACACGGGCGCCGGAAAGCGGACATGGGAGGCGCGGGATCCGGCCGTGCGGCATGTGCCCGCATGTGCCCGCTTCAGGGCTGACGAACGGTGGCGTGTCGGAGCACCGCCAGGACCCACCGCCCCGGTGACGTCGTAGCCGGGCGTAGCCAGTAATGCCGCCTACGGTGACGTCATGCCTCCAGCCATGGATTACGACAGCCACTGCACCGAAATCGTCACCCAGTCCCTCCTGCTGGGCTCCGCCCTCACGGAGGACACGGACCTCAGCCCCCTCGTACCGTCCTGCCCGGACTGGAACCTCGCCCAGCTGGTCCGCCACCTGGGCGAGGCCCACCGCTGGGTCGCGGAGGTCGTACGGACCCGGGCCACCGCACCGCCGCCCGACACCGCCCTGCGCGTCCTCTCCCGGGACACCACCGAGCCGCCCGCCGCCCTCGCCGGCTGGCTCATCGACGGTGCGGAGCTGCTCGCCGCGACACTCCGCACCGCCGGCCCCGACGCCAGGATCTGGACCCCGCTGCCCTCCGGGAGCCCTCGCTTCTTCGCGCGCCGTATGTGCCACGAGACGGTCATCCACCGGGCCGACGCCACCCTCGCCCTGAACACCGACTTCTCCGTCACCCAGCCGGTCGCCCTCGACGCCCTCGACGAGTGGATGGAACTCGGCTCACTGCCCGAGATGTTCGACTACCACCCCGACCGGCGCGCCCTCCTTGCCCCCGGCCGCACGCTCCACTTCCACGCCACGGACACCCCGCCGGAGGCCGCCGCCGACTGGCTCGTCGACCTCACCGGCGACGCCCTGGCCTGGCGACGCGCCAAGGAGCCGGCCGCCGTCTCCGTCAGCGCCCCGCTCACCGACCTCCTGCTCCTCATCTACGGCCGCCGGTCCTTCGACCAGGAGGGCTTCACCGTCACCGGCGATGCGGACCTGCTGGAGTTCTGGCTGTCTCTGGTCAACTTCGAGTGAGCATCCGTTGAACTTGTTGAGCTTCCCTTGCCCCTCTGGTGCCCCTCCGAGGGGCCTGCGAGGGGCCTGCGAGGGGGCTTCCGAGGGCCTTCCGAGGGGCCTTCCGAGGGGTCTCCGTTCGGCATCCGCGCAGCGGACACCCCGGGCAACCGGCGGACGGTCACGACCCCGGGCGAACCAATCAAGCCTTCAGCGCGTGAGTTAAGTTGACCATCACCGACAGGATCAGCGCCGAGGAGACAGCCACATGACCGATTCCGATCAGACGGGAAGCGACCCGACGGCAGGCGGCCCGACGGCCAGCGGCGGCCCGGCGGGCGGCAACCCGGCAGGTGGCACCCCGGCAGACGGCACCCCGGCGGGTGGCACCCCGGCAGGGAACGGACTGACGGGGAGCAACGCGTCGCTGCCGCCCACGCCTCCGCCGCTGCCCCCGCAGGCGGCGGACGAGGGGCCGCGGCCCGTCCCGGCGAATGCGGACGAGGCGCTCGAAATCGGCCGCCAGCACTTCCCCGAGGTCGGCTCGCCCAACGGTCCTGCCAGCCTGCACGTCCACGAATTCGACCTCGGCTACCTCATCTACGCCGGCTGGCCCCTCCCCGAGGACCCCACCGCCCCACCCGCCTCACCCGGTGGCAGCAACATCGTCATCAACAAGGAGAACGGCGATGTGACCTTCCTGCCCAACTTCCCGCCGGCCGCGGCCGAGAAGCTCTACCACCGCATCTACCGCCCGTCCGCCTAGGCCTGACGCGCGACCGGCACGGGACCGGGCCAAGAGAGAACCAGGCCACGGCCTGGACCGGGCCAGGACAGGAGCAGGACAGGACCGGGGCAGGACAGGACCGGGCCACGGCCGGGACAAGGCCAGAACAGGGCTGGACCGTCAGCACCTGTCGGCATGTCAGTGGCGGCAGTTAAGCTTTACCTTGAATATCTCATTGGGTAACCATTACGAACGCGGGGGGCGTTGTGGCCGGGGCAGGCGGTTTTCAGACCGATGTGGAGTCCCTCAAGTCCGAGGGCACGAACTTCACCAAGCTCGGTGAGGACTTCTACCAGTCCGTGGCGCGGCTGATGAACGGCCTGAGTGCGCTGGGTGCGGGCCCGCCGGCCGACCCCTCGAATGCGCCCAAGCCGGAGGAAAAGTCGTTCGGCCAGCAGTTCATGAGCGGACTGACGACCTTCGACAGCAAGGACGGCGCTCCGCCGTGGGGTGACGACGACCTCGGCGAGAAGTTCGGCGTGGCCTACGAGGGCGTACGTGACGGCATGTACGAGTCGATGGGCCACCTTTCCGCGAAGCTCCAGGAAATCGGCAAGGCACTGACCGATATGTCCAAGAACCACGCGGAGAACGAGGACTTCAACGAGGCGCTGATAAAGCAGCACGTCGACAACAAACAGGCCTGGCAGGACCCGACGAAGCAGCAGCAGCCCGACGAGGTCGTCAGAACTGCCTGGTACCCGGCCAAGAACTGAGCCCACCAGCCGGAACACCCGCCTGGCCGGACCGCACACCCAGCCGGCCCCGCCGTTCCGGCGCCCTGCTGACGCCTTCCTGACGCCCTTCTGACGAGAGCCTCCCCGCGAGGCCCTCATCCGCACCACGCCGATATGCGCACATTTCACGGGGGAGCTCCACCTTGTCCATGATGCTGCCGAACGCTCTTGAGTGGGTCCTCGAGATGCTCGGCTTCAACTGGCCCACCGCCGACGAGGACAAGCTGATCGAGTGCGCCAATGTCTGGCGTACGTTCGCCTCGGAGGTCGAGGGCCACCAGGCCACCGGCACGACCGCCGCGTCGAACGTGCTCAGCCAGAACGCCGGCGACTCCATCGAGGGCTTCAGCAAGGCATGGGACAAGTTCGGCGGCAGCTCGGGCTACTTCAACGACGCCCGTGAAGCGGCCGAGGTCATCGCCTTCACCTTCGAGGCCGCCGCCGCCCTCGTCATCGGCATGAAGATCGCCGTCATCGTCCAATTGGCGATATTGGCGGCCGAAATCATCGCCGCGCAAGCCGCGGCACCCTTCACGCTGGGCCTATCAGAAATCGGCGGCGCGGCGGCGACCCTGGCCACCCGCGAGATGGTCCGCAAGATCCTCAAGGAGGTCGCGAAGCAGCTGCTCGACGCGATCCTGGAGGCCGCCAAGGAGCCGGTGATCTCCGCCCTGGAGGCCATGGTCTCGGACATCATCGCCCAGACCGTCAACCAGAACTTCGGCGCGCAGAACGGCTACAACCTCGGCCGGACCCTCAAGGAGGGCCAGAGCGCCGCCACCGACGCGATCAAGAACACCGGCGAGTCCCTCGGCGAGAGCCTCCGCGACGGCGCCGGCCACCGAGCCGGCCACCGAGCCCGCGGCGGCCTCGACTCCGCCGCCGGCCACGGCAACAGCCACGGCAGCGACGGCGACCACGGCAGCAGCGACAGCGGCAGTGATAGCGGCAGCCACTCCAACGATTCCGGGAGCGGCTCGGGGTCGGGTTCCGGGTCCGGCTCGGGGTCGGGTTCCGGGTCGGGCTCGGGCTCGGGCTCCGGCAGCGGCTCGTCGTCGGGCAGCGGCTCCGGGTCGGGATCCGGCTCCGGGTCGGGATCCGGCGGGTCGCACGACGGCGGCTCCAGCGAGGGGGGTGCCGGCAGCAGCTCCAGCGGCGCGGGTTCCGGCAGCCACTCCTCCTCCAACGACTCGGGCAACGGCGGCTCGGACGGCAACCGCCCCAGCGATGGCGGCGGCAGCCACACCCCCCGCCCGTCGGACACCACCCCGACCTCCGACAACAACTCCGGCAATTCCGGTAACTCCAGCAATTCCGGTGATGCTGGTCATTCCGGTGACGCGGGCAACTCCCCTCACTCCGGCAACTCCCAGCCCTCCGACGGCTCCGGCTCCTCCCCGAACGGCTCGCAGCCCAGGCACGACGTCCCCCCGGCCCAGCCGCTGCCGCCCCCGGACCAGCGCTCCCCCTTCGACGAGGGCTACGCCGGCGGCAACGACAGCAGCTCCCAGGGCTCGTCCCCCTCGCACACCCCCGACGGCGGCCCGGACACCTCCCGCCCGAACACGGACGGCGTCAGCACCCAGCCGACGCACGACAACACCCCGGACGCGGCCCGCCCGGACTCGTCCCGCCCGAACACCGACGGCGTCAGCACCCAGCCCACGCACGACAACACCCCGGACGCAGCTCGCCCCGACACGGACGGCGTCAGCACTCACCCCACCCGGGACACCACGCCCGACTTCGCGCGCCCGGACACCGACGGCATCACCACCCAACCCGCGCACGACACCACCCCGGACGCGGCCCGCCCCGACCCCGACGGCATCAGCACCCAGCCCGCGCACGACACCACCCCGGACGCGGCCCGCCCCGACCCCGACGGCATCAGCACCCAGCCCGCCCGGGACACCACGCCCGACGCACTCCGCCCGGACAGCGACCACGTCGGCACCCAGCCCACCCCCGCGGCACCCTCCCCGGCCACCGACGCGGTAGCCGGCAACCCGCCCTCGTACGGCGACAACTCCCCCGGCTCCCACGACGGTTCCGGTACCAACGGCGACAACTCCAGCAGCGGCGCCGGCGGCCGCCCCTCCGTACCGCACCTCAGCACCCCGCAGGGCGCCCCGGTCCAGCACGCGCCGTCGAGCCAGCCCATCCAGCAGCGCGACCCGGCCCCCGGTGACCCCATGCCGACCGTGGACGGCAGCGACGACACCACCGTCACCACCCAGTCCGCAGGCACCGCCACCCTCCCCCCGCCCACCCAGCACACCGCCGACCCCACCAACTCGGCCCCCAGCAGCCCCACCACCCCCCAGGCCCCGTCCAACTCCCCCCAGGCCAACGGCCCGATGATGATGGGCGGAGTCCCCCATCAGGGCGGTGCCCCGACGGCCGGCACCGCACCCCGCGCCACCAGCACCCCGCCCAGCGCCACCCCGCCCCGCACCAGCACTCCGTCCACCAACCCCACCAGCCCCTCCCCCACCGGCGGAAACGCTTCCGCACGCCCCACCAACCGTCGCCCCGACGGTTCCCAGGCGGTCCAGGACCACACCCAGCGGCCCGCCCCGGACCGCCCCGCCTACAACCCCCGCCTCGACGGCCCCCGCCGCGACCAGACGCCACCCCCGCACGACAGCCGTCTGGACGGGCCCCGCCAGGACGCCCCCTCCACGCCGCCGGGCACCAACCGCCGCCCCGACGGCTCCCAGATCGTCCAGGACCACACCCAACAGCCCAGCCCCGAGCGCCCCCCGCACAACCCCCGCCTGGACGGCCCCCGCCGCGACGACCCCACCCGCCCCGAAACCCCGGGCGCCCCCACCCCCCGCAACGACACCCCCCGCCCGGACTCAGCACGCCCGGACGCCACCCGCCCCGACGCCACACGCCCGGACGCGTCACGCCCAGAGACGTCACGTCCCGACGCATCGCGTCCCGACGCGTCACGCCCGCAGGACGGACAGCAGCAGCCTGCCCCCAACCGCTCGGACCGCCCCCGGACCGATGCCCCCGCGCAGGCTCCGACCACCCCCGGCGCCCAGACTCCCGCTGCCCCCACCCCCAACGTCCCCCATCAGCAGCCGCAGCAGCAGCCGAACCCCCAGCAGCAGCCCCAGCCCCAGGCCCAGCAGCCAAACCAGCAACAGCAGCAGCCGCAGCAACAAACCCCGCAAAACCAGCCTCAGCCCCAGCCCCAGAACCAGCAGCAGCCGCAGACCCAGCAGCCGCAGCAACCCCACCCACAGCAACAGCAACAGCCGTTCGTCCACCAACAGCCGGTCCCGGCACCCCACCAGCAACAGTCCCCCCACCACCAGAACCAGGCCCAGCCCACCCCTCACCAGCAGCAGCCCACCCAGCAACAACACCAGCCGCCGATCCCCCAGCCCGCGAACCTCCGCAGCCACACCGATGTGCGGGTCGGCCTCAACCACCAGCCCAGCGGCCTGTACTCGCCGTTCCCCCACGACCAGCAGGCTCTGGAGTCGAACTTCCCGCGGAACCCGGACGGGACCCCGCGCGCGTTCAACGACCCCTTCCAGCCCTGGGCCCAGCTCCAGAACGACGGCGGCCCCAGCGTTCTCGGCCGCTCCAACAACTGCGCCGACTGCACCCGCTCCTTCATGGAGTCCTGGTACGGCAACCCGCAGGTGTCCGCGGTCCGCACGTACGACCCGGACGGCAAGGGCGGCATCGACCGCGCTTCAGGTGAGCGTGAGGGCACCCGCAACATCGAGGAGTACACGGGCGCGAAGTTCCGCAATTCGGGCCCGAACTCCAAGGACGGCTACGACCGAATAGCCGACGAGCTCCGCCAGGCCGGCCCCGGCGCGGCCGCGGCCGTCCTCGTGACCTGGCCGAAGAACCCCGACGGCTCCGGCGGTGGCGCCCACGTCTTCAACGCCGTCAACCACAACGGCAAGGTCGTCTGGGTCGACAGCCAGACCGGCGAGGTCAGCCACCAGCCCATCAACACCGCCGCCGACGGCGTCTGGCACCTCGTCCTGGACGCCAACCGCCAGCCCTTCGACCCCGCCACCCACCAAAACCAAACCCCCCAGACCCAGCAGCCACACCAGCAACAGCAGCAAACCCCCCAGCCCCAACAGCAGCCGCAGCCGCAGAACCAACAGCCCCAGCCCAACCCCCAGCAGCAAGCACAGCCGCAGCAACAGCCGCAGCACCCCCAGCCTCAGCAGCAACAGCCGCAGCAGCCGCAGCCCAATCCCCAGCAGCAGGCACAGCCGCAGCCGCAGCCGCAGCCGCAGCAACACCCGAACCCGCAGCAACAGCAGCCGCAGCACCCCCAGCCTCAGCCCCACCAGCAGCAGCAGCCGAACCCGTACGCCCAGCCCCACCAGCAGCAACAGCAACCTGGCCCGTACAACCAGCCCCACCAGCAGCAGCCGAGCCCGCAGGCTCAGCAGCCCAACCCGTACGCGCAACAGCAGCCGCACCAGCAGCAGCCCGGCCCGTACCAGCAGCACCCGTACGCCCAGCAACAGCCACAGCAGCAGCCGGGCCCCTACAACCAACAGCCGCAGCCCCACCAGCAGCAGCAGCCGAACCCGTACACCCAGCAGCCGCAGCCCCAGCAGCAGCCGAACCCGTACGCCCAGCCTCAGCCGCACCAGCAGCAGCCCGGGCCGTACCAGCAGCAGAGCCCCTACGCTCAGCAGCCGGCCCCGCAGCAACAGCCTGGGCCGTACCAGCAGCACCCGCAGCCGAACCCGTACGCCCAGCCCCACCAGCAGCAGCAGCAACCGAACCCGTACGCGCAGCAGCCCCACCAGCAGCCGTACGCCCAGCAGCAGCCGCATCAGCAACAGCCGGGCCCCTACAACCAGCAGCCCAACCCGTACCAGCCGCAGCCGTACGCGCAGCAGCAGCCCAACCCGTACCAGCAGCAGGCACCGCACTACCCCCAGCCCCAGAACTTCCAGAACCCGCAGCACCCGGCAGGCGCCCCCAGCACCGCCGGTACTTCGCCCACGCCGGATTCCGACCGACCCAACGACGCCCAGCGGCCCCAGGACGCAGAACGTCCCGAGACCGCCGGCCACTCCCCCACCCCGGAGGAGAACTCCCAGGACCGGGACCACGCGCCTGCCGACCAGTCCCACGATTCCCACAAGCCTGACCAGGCCGACCACTCCGAGACGCCTCACCACCCCGAGCAGGGCGACCCCAGCGACCAGGGCGACCACGACCGCTCCCACGACGATCCACCCGCCGCCTCCGACACCCGTAACCGCGAGCGCCCCGGCGGACTGGACGGCCCCACCGACGAGCACCAGCAGCACGTCGAGGACGCCATCCCCAAGGACGACAACGGCGACCCGCAACGCCACCCCGACCCCCACAACAGCAACTGGGTCGGCACCATCAACCACCCCGGCCCCGACGCCCCCGGCCGCAACAACAACTGCGTCGACGCCGCCCTCGCCACCGCCGACACCTACGCCGGCAACCCCACCGCCGCCGCCCACCGCACCCCCGACACCCACCCCGACGGCACCCCCTCCGACCGCGGCGAAACCAACGGCCGCAACCGCATCGAAAACACCCTCGGCGCCCCCTTCCACGACTACGGAAACGGCCCCGACGCCTTCCACCGCCTCGAAAACGACCTCCGCAACAACGGCCACGGCTCCCAAGCCGTCATCGTCACCCAGGACAACAACGGCCGCGCCCACGCCTGGAACGTCGTCAACCACCACGGCAACATCACCTACGTCGACGCCCAAACCGGCAAAACCAGCAACAAACCCCTCCACAACGGCAGCAACGGCGTCCACGCCATCCCCCTCAACGCCGACCGCCGCCCCACCACCCCCACGCCCACGCCCACCCCGAACGACCACCGCCCCGGCGACACGCGCCCCAAGCCTCCGCGCCGTCCCGCCGCCGAACCCGCCGGCGGCGGCAAAAAACACCAACACCCCGACGACATGGACGTCGACGGGGACGACGGTCACGACACCAAAAAGCCCAAGCTGGACCCGGACACGATGGACGTCGACGAGACGTCTTCGACGTCGCAGTACAGCCATCCTCATGACCGTGGCGACAGTGACACCTCGGCGCAGGAGACGGGTGAGAAATCGGTCTTCGCGCGCGAGGGCGAGAAGTCGAAGGAATACGGGCTGGAGCCGGACGCGCTGCAGCAGGCACTGCGGGCGCAACAGGCCGTACACAGGGTTCGCCTGGACAACGTCCATGACCACCTCAACCAGTGGGCAGACGACGGAAGTCTGGCGCACGCGCTGCGCACGGCCGCAGGCGATGCCCATCCGTCTGAGCAGGACGCAGGAAGTGATCCCCTCAGGTTCAACAAAAAGGACCTGATCAAGTATTTGCCGGGCTTCGACAAGATGGAGCACGGCGAACAAGTCGCCGTGATTTCTACGATGGCGCGTCTGAGCCTCGCCTTCCATGAACAGCACGGCGTCGGCAACAACCCCCGGCCCATCGAAAAGCCGTACCTCGGAGAAGGCAAGCCGGCACCGGCTCCAGGCACACGGGACAGTGCCGCCAAAAATGCCGACGGGTCACTGGGCGTGAAGGGGCACAAGGCTTCCGGGGACAAGTACCTGTCGGATATTCCAGAAGCTGACGAAGCTCAGACGAACGACATCTGGAAGCACGGCCCTGACTTCACAGACCGAAACTACGCCGTTCTGGAAGTCAAGGGTCCTGACGGGGAAACCACATTCATCGTCGACTCGTCGGTCCCGACAGGCGAGAAGTATGTCTCGGGTCGCCACTCGGAAAAGCACCTGATCGAATGGCTCAAGCGGAGCAACGAGGGCCTACCCGCCGGGCAGTCGTACACGGCGCAGAGCCTGTACACAGAACGCGAGCCTTGCGGTCAGGGCCAGGGGCACGCCAAGTGCTCCAACGAGCTCAAAAAGCACCTCAAGGGCATTCCGATCTACTACAGCACGACATACCGGACCGACCCCGAAGGCGTTGCCGCCCGAAAGGCGCTCGACGCCCAGAAGCGTGCCGTAATCAAGGCCATTCCCTCCCTCTCCGACGCAGAAGTGAGAGCCGAAGTCACCCGACGAGTCACCGAACGATACGGCGAGAACTCGGGCCGAACGGCGAATCACTTGAAGGAACTTGCCGATGCAGACGCCGCCGGCGCCCGAGAAAAGCTCAAGAAGGTCATTGACAGCGACTACAAGAAGCTGAAGGAAGAAGAGCGAACCGAAAAGGAACATGCGATCGTACGCGAAATGGAAAGGCATGTTGACGCGCTGGAAGAGACCTGGCACAAGGTCTACCCGCAGCTAGTCAGCTGACCTGCGCAGTGCCTCTTGAGTCCGGTTCAAGGTTTACTTCTCGGTACCGGACTCAAGAGGCCGGCTCGGTGCCCTGGCACCGGGTCAGATGCGCAGCGCGCCCTTGAACCTTTCGTGTGGTACCCCACGGTGCGTCACGGCAAGCCAACCGTGGTCCACCTTCTCGGCGATACCGACCGTGGTGGGAGGAATCGAGATCCAAGAGGCCACGTTTTCCGGGTCAGTGACGCCCTCGGCGTAATCAGCGTGCTCGTCAGGATCATAGAGAGGGTCGTCCTCGTCCACCATCAGCGAGCGCTCGAAATCCATGGGCTCGCCGACCCATTCAGGATCTCCATACGTTCGATACCCTCGGCGATCCGATCCGTTCTGGGCAACCCACCACACGTTGGCGCCGTCAAAGTCATCTACCAGGTAGAAGTGGGCCTCTCCACATCGTGCACTCAGCTTCTCTACGGCGTTTGCCCAATGGTCGTTGATGAAGTCATCACCATAAATGAGACGCCAACCATCGAAACTAGGGGTGATGAACACGCGGTAGGCATGCTCCGCATTCCCATCAGCGCCCTGGAACTCAATGGAGTTCTCAAACTCCACAGCAGCACAAATTCCCATGGTGACGGTCGCGGGACGGGCATCGTGGAGGCCCAAGGCTGCGACGATGTCTTGGAGTTGGGCGTTGTGCACAGCGAGCCAGCGCCCCGTTGGCAGGTCGTCAGGTTGTTCGTCGATGAGTTTGATGCGCACCAGTCTGTCCACGGCCTTGAGGTCGCGTTCGGTCAGACCCTCCCCACCAGTCAGGCTGGCCAGGGCCTCCAGCGCGGGGCGCCGCAGTCGGCCTGGGCCCTCCTGTCGAATCCTCTGAAGGACAGGGACAGCCTCAGATCCGATCGTTTCAAGGCAGTTCTGTGCCCGAATGCGACCAGGCCCCGCCGGATCCCTCAACAGGGGCAACAGGTCATGCACCGCACGAGCGCCGAGCGCGCACAATGCCTGTTCGGCCGCGTCCCTTTCGTCAGGATCATCTGCGCAGAGCTGCTGGGTAAGCCTCTGGATGTCATCGTTCATAGCGGGAACCCTAACCAACGCCTCGGCACGTCGACTACCAGCCGATTTCGCTGCCTAACAGCGCGCTCCGCAGAGTCTCAAAGGCCGTACATCCTCGGCGCCGGCAGAAATTGGTCACTGGACTTCACACAACGGGCCCAGGAAGTTCCCCGCTCGAGGTCATCCGCCAAGAGTGAATCGGAGCCTTGGCACCGTCGGGTGCCCTTCGCCGGACAGCAGGCGTCTCGAGTTGGTTGGCGGGTAGCCGGGCTGCTGGATGCCCATCTTCCTGGGACAGTGGGCGCGCCATGACGCATCACGAAGACGCCACCGGAACCTCCTCGCTTCCCGCAGCCGTCGACCTGATCGGCGCCTGGTGGCGGGAGCAGCGCCCCGGCGGCCGCCCGACTTTTCTGGTCGACCCGTCCGGTGCGGGCGGTACGTCGGTTCTGCGGGAGGTCCATCGACGCGTCGCGGGGAGTGTGCTCGTCGACGCCCAGGGGCTCACCGCGGAGGAGGTACAGGAAAGGGTCCTGCTCGCTCTCGGAGTTGATCTGGCGCCGGGCAGCCGGAGCCGCTGGCGGAGTTCCCTGCGGCAGATCACCGAAGCGCGCCTGGTACTCATTGCCAACGCGCACAGAGCGGGCCGGACCCGGCACTCGTTTGAACCCGACCGTTTGATTTCCAGAGTGCTGGCCGGGTTGGCCATGACCGGTAGAAATGTGGCAGTGCTGGCCCACACCACTCCGCGTGACCTCCCTCATCGGTCTCCCCTTGTCCTGCGGCTCCCTGAGAACGTGGTGTCAGAGCGGCTGGAATCCCCTGAGTTGCGGGCCCTGGCGCTGGCCGAGCCGCGCGAAGTACCGATCCGTGTCTGGGCCGAGTTGGCGCGTGCGCTGACCGGTGAACCGGTTTCCGGAGCGGCGCTCGCCCAGCTGGTGATTGAGCGCCCGGATGTCATCCAGGCAGGCCGGAACGGCGTGTTCTTCCTTGATGAGGGTGTGGCGGAGAGACTGCGGATGAAGACGGCCCCCGAGGAGGTCGCGCGGATCAATCGGCACCTCTGCGATTGGCTGCGGCGCGTCTCACACGAATTCCGGCACCCTGAGGGATGGGCTGCGCACGGTCCCGAAGGCCGGTACGCGGCAACGGGACTGGCCGCCCACGCAGTACAGGCGAATGCGCTGAAAGAGCTGCTCCGCCACGGCGAGTTGCTCGCCAGCATTCCCCCAATTGCCCTTATGGACGCCGCATGCTGCGCCTTCGGCGGAAGGGTCCCGGGAAATTCCGCCGCCGCTGACGGGATCCACCTGTGGTCCTACGGAATGGTCCCGTCCCGTCAGTCCGATTGGGCGGCCCTGATGCACCTCATGGCAACCGCCCGGAAGGACACGGCATTCGCCGTCGGAGTTGCCGGATCCGGGGTCCAGCTCCCGTGGACGACGAAGTGGACGCGCTGGCGGCCGCCCGGCGGATATCACGTGAGCTACACGAAGGCGATGCCGCTGACCGCACTGGCGGAAGTGCGCTGGCAGGACCGAGCGGCCGTTGCCGGTCTCTGTGAGCGCAAGCAGCCGGACGCCGCGATCTGGGATGCCGAGACCGGTGCGTTGCTCGCCGGCCCCTGGCAGGGAGACGGCATTCCTGAAGGGCATCGGGGCGCCCTCTCATGGCCGCTCCCGGCCGGCGCCGAATCGTCGAACGACGCCGAGGGACGTCCTGGCCCGCTGACCTTCCAGGATCTGCACAACGGCGTCCCCGCAGGTCGCGGACCGCACCCCAGCTTGTTGGAGAGCCCGCCGCTGCGGGTCGGTGATCTGGTGGTACTCGGCGGCTCGGGCGGGCTCTTCGCGATCGAGCCGGGGCAGGGACAAGAGTTCTCCGGATTCGGGTCCGACAATGGCCTGCCCCTGTCCGGCCCCTACGCCATGGTGGGGCCCACTGCGCCGCTGGACGCCCCTCCGCCCGGGCCGAAGGACCTCATCGAGCTGTACGGAGACGAGGAGATCTTCGCACTGGAGGAAGAAGAGATTCCCGAGGGCCTCACGGACGAAGCGGCCCGCCGCACCCTGCTCGAATTCGGCCTGCCCGACTTGCGGGAGGGCGGGATGGGCCTCTATCCGTACGGGGATCACCGTTTCGAGGTCATGGAAGAGGTCTTCTGGCCCGACGACGTCCCGCCCGCGGACGAGACCGGACCGTTCTTCCAGATCGGCTTCTGGATGGGTGGCGAACTCGTCGTCGACGGCCCCACCGGGCACGTCCTCCGCATCCCGACCGAGCCTGATGAGGATCACCTCGCAGCCCTCCCCGCCGCGTGCAGCGTCGAGGGCTTCCTCACCATGGTCGGCCTCTGGGTCACCGGTCTGCGCACCAGGCAGACCGTCCACAACGACCTCGAAGCCGTCCTGCTGCCCCAGTACGTGGCGATCGCACAATCAACCGTCGACAGCACGGGAGCCGAGGCGCCCGCCTGGTCCTACGTCTTCCACAACGAGTGAGGGAGCGAGTGAACGCAGCGGACCCGCCGGCGCCGCCGGTAAGTGCCGAGGATGCGTTGGCCATCGTCCGTAGTCGCTGTGCCGCGCCCAAGCTGCCGGACGGGACTCCGGCGCCCCTGAAGGTCCATGAGTTCGACATCGGTTATCTGGTGTACCCCGTGTTCCCCCGCCCCGACGCAGCTTCCGGCCGGTCGCGGCTCGGGCCGCTCGGTGGATCGAAGGTCGTGGTGGCCAAGGACAGCGGGGAAACGATGTGGGTCCCCAACCTGCCCACCGCCTCGGCCGTCGCGCTCTACCGCAGTCGGCGAGGGTTGACCTCGTAACGGGTCCGTGTGATGTCGTCCCGGGGTCATGGGACGTCGCCATGGGGTCGTGCGACGTCGTCACGGGACATGTGACGTCGTCACGGGTCGACTCCCGTTGTCAGTGGTCCGGGTCAGAATGGGTTCATGACGACTGACAGTGGCCACGCCCACCGCGAGGGCCACGACCTGGAGGCCATTCTCGCCGATGAGGACCAGGTCGCGGCCTGTGCGCGGGCGAATATGGCGGCGTTGGTGGCCGAGCTCGTGGCGCGTGGGTGTGACGAGCCCTGGGCCGGGATCGATGACGGGGAGGCCGATGACGAGTGGCCCGACTGCCTCCAGTTCTCCTTCGAGTGTCCGCCGGGTTATGAGGGGGACATCGTGATGCCCGGGGTGCCACTTGAGGTCGTGAAGGGTGGGGAGAGCGGCGGCAGCTGGGAGGTGGTGCACAACGGGGTGCCGTATGCCTGGAGTGACCTTGTGGACGAGCTCTCCGCGTTCGATGCGGCTCGGCGCACGATCTGGGCCAACCGGGACCGGCTGGTGGCCGAACTCGTAGGGCGGGGGCTTCCGTTGGGGGACGAGGATGTCGACAGCGATCCGGATGCGAGCGGTGACTCGTGTGTGACGTACCACCTCGCACTGGAGGGGAGGAAGGTCAGGGTGTCGATACCCGATGTTGCGGTGGGGCCGGGGCTTTCTCAGGAGATGTATGTGGAGGGGTACCCGTATGCCTGGGAGGAGGCGGTGGAGGCGGCCGTGGGGGCGCTGACGGGTATCACACCAGGCAGGTAGCACGGGCGGCGGCGGCCGTTCGGTCATCCAGCCGGTTCGCGGAGAAGCAATGAGAAGCAATGCGCGTGTCACGGTCGTGCGGCAGAGTGGACGGTCGGGCCGTGCGGTGATCGACGATCAGCGGCGGGCCAGGCAGGGCAGACGCAGGTGACGAGACAGGGGGCAGCGCATCATGGCGGGGATCGAGCGGCGGAGAGTGCTGGCGGCCGGGAGCGGGGTCGCGCTGACGGCGGCGCTGGCGAGTGCGTGCGGGTCCAACACCGGGCGTGGGGGCGGTGGTTCCGGGCCGGGGATCAGTCAGTGGTACCACCAGTACGGGGAGCCGGGCACCGAGCGGGCCGTGAAGCGGTATGCGGCGGCGTACGAGAAGGCTCACGTCAGTGTGCAGTGGCGGCCGGGGGATTACGACCGGCAGACGGCGGCCGCGCTGCTCACGGACTCGGGGCCCGATGTGTTCGAGGTCAACGGGCCGCTGCTGGACCAGATCCAGGGCGGGCAGGTCGTCGATCTGACGGCCGAGGTCGAGCCGGTGAAGGACGACTTCAACCAGGCGGTGCTGGCGCCGAAGATCTGGCAGGGAAAGGTCTGGGGCATTCCGCAGGTCATCGACATGCAGATGCTCTATTACCGGAAGAGCGCGTTGAAGGCTGCGGGGGTGGAACCTCCGGCATCGGTCGATGAGTTGGTGGACGCGGCCGGGAAGCTCACGACGAAGAAGTCCAAGGGGCTTTTTCTGGGGAATGACGGCGGGGTGGGGGTGCTGAGTGGGACGCCGCTCTTCGCCGCCGGATTGAGTCTGATCGGTGAGGACGGGAAGGTCGGTTTCGACGATCCGGCGGCGGCGCGGGTGCTGGGGAAGATCCGGCAGTTGTATGCCGATAAGTCGCTTCTTCTGGGGGCGCCCACGGACTGGTCGGATCCGTCCGCCTTCATTCAGGGGCTGACCGCGATGCAGTGGTCGGGTTTGTGGGCACTGCCGCAGATCAAGAAGGCGTTGGGGGACGACTTCGGGGTGTTGCCCTTTCCGAAGGACGGCTCCGGCGGGAAGCCGGCCGTTCCGGTGGGTGCTTATGGGTCCGCGGTCAGTGCGCGCAGCAAGAAGAAGGCGGAGGCGAAGGCGTTCGCCAAGTGGCTGTGGGTGGAGCGGACGGATTTCCAGCAGGATTTCGCGTTGTCGTACGGATTCCACATCCCGGCGCGGATCTCGCTGGCGAAGAAGGCCAAGCAGCTGCAGGAGGGGGCGGCCGCGGACGCGGTGCGGTTCGCGACGGAGCACGGGTATGCGGAGCCGCTGTTGTGGACGTCGGCGGACCGTACGGCCTATCAGGACGCGTTGAGCCGGATCATCAAGGACGGCGCCCACCCGGAGAGTGAGCTGAAGGGCGTGGTGCGGAAGGTCATCGCCGAGCTGCAGCGGGCCAAGAAGAAGTGAGGGGCCAGGCGGTGGGCGCAGGCCGCATCCTCGGCCCGCAGCGGCGGAATCTGTGGTTCTGGGTGTTCGTCGGGCCGTTCGCCGTCGGGCTCGGGTTGTTCACGTATGTGCCGTTGGCGTGGAGCGTTTATCTCAGCTTCTTCGATGCGCACAACACGGTGAGTCCGAGCGGTTCGGATTTCGTCGGGCTGGGCAATTACGGCGCGATGCTGGGGGACGATGCGTTCCTGGGCAGCCTGGGGACGTTCCTGGTGTTCACCGCGTTCATCGTGCCGGCGACGTATGCGCTGTCGCTGGGGCTGGCGCTGATGGTCAACCGGCTGCGGATCGCCCAGGCATTCTTCCGGTCGGTGTTCTTCCTGCCGACGGCGTGCTCGTACGTCGTCGCGGCGGTGATCTGGAAGCTGTCGATTTTCAACGGGGTGCGGTTCGGGCTCGCGAACACCGTGCTCGGATGGCTCGGCGGCGAGGACATCGCCTGGTTGTCGACCACGGATCCACCCTGGTATTGGCTGGTCATCGTGACCGTACGGCTGTGGCTGCAGGCCGGGTTCTACATGATTCTGTTCCTGGCCGGGCTGCAGCGGATTTCCCCGCAGTTGTACGAGGCGGCGGCGGTGGACGGGGCGCGGCCCGGCTGGCAGACCTTCCGGCACATCACCTTTCCGCAATTGCGGGCCACGTCCGTGGCCGTGGTGCTGCTGTTGGTGATCAATGCGTTCCAGGCGTTCGACGAGTTCTACAACTTGCTGAGCGATGCCCGTGGTTATCCGCCGTACGCCCGGCCGCCGCTCGTCTATCTCTATTACACGGCGCTGGGCCAGGACCAGAATCTCGGGCTGGGCAGTGCCGGCGCGGTGATCCTGGCGCTGATCATCGCGGTGGCGACGGTGCTGCAGGCCCGCTGGTTCGGCCTGGGGCGCAAGGGGGAGGACTGAGCGGGATGCGGAACCCCACAAGAGATCCGCTGACGCGGGACGCCCTGACGAAGGCCGGGCGGGCGCTGCGGGTGGTGCTGCTGGTGGCGCTGGCGCTGCTGTTCCTGGTCCCGTTCTACCTGCTGGTACGGAACGGCCTGGCGAGCGAGCAGGACATCACCTCGCCCGGGTGGACGTTCTTCCCGCACGACCTGCGGTGGTCGAACCTGACCGAGGTCTTCCGCGACCCGAGCCTTCCGCTGGGGCGGGCCCTGCTCAACTCCACGCTGATCGCGGTGTCGACGACGGTCGGTACGGTCGTCCTGGCCTCGCTCGCGGGCTACGGGCTGGCGCGGATTCCGTACCGGCACGCCAATGCCGTCTTCTACGCGATCCTCGGGACGCTGATGGTGCCGGCGGCCGTGACCTTCGTGCCGAGCTTCGTGCTGGTGTCGACGCTGGGGTGGATCTCGACCCTGCGCGGACTGATCATCCCGACGCTGTTCAGCGCCTTCGCCTGCTTCATCTTCCGCCAGTACTTCCTGGGCTTCCCCCGGGAGCTGGAGGATGCGGCGCGGGTCGACGGGCTCGGGTACTGGCGGACGTACTGGCGCATCGTCGTCCCCAATTCCCGTCCGGTGTTCGCCGCGGTCGGCACGATCGTCTTCATCGGCGCCTGGAACGCGTTCCTGTGGCCGCTGGTGATCGGCCAGGACCAGGAGGCCTGGACGGTGCAGGTGGCGCTGTCCACGTTCACCACGGCGCAGAACCTCAACCTGCACGAGCTGTTCGTGGCGGCGGCGGTGTCGATCGTGCCGCTGGTGGCCGTCTTCCTGCTGCTCCAGCGGTACATCGTCGCGGGGGTGGAGCGCAGCGGGATCGATGACTGAGGACGGCATGGAGCGCCTGAGGACGGCATGGGTCGCCGGCGTACGGGGTACGGTGCGTGGCATGAGCACGCACCCGAAGCCCCGTGAGGTGGCGCCGCGCGACTGCGGCCCCCACGGTGGGTGCGCGCCCCGCGGCCTGAGTTTCCTGCGCCGCCGCGGTCGGGTGGGCTCTCCCCCGGCCTGTTGTCTCCGTACGGCCTGAGTCACTTCCGTACGGTCTGGCTCACTTCCCCTGTCGGGCTCTCGCCCGCTTCTCCGCCTGCGGCCGGCACCTTCCCTCCCTCCGGTCTCGCCGTCTCCCCTTCCCCAAGGAGGCCCCATGACGCCCCTCGCCCCCTCCCCCGTTACCCCTCTCCCTCCCCTTCGCCGCCACCGCATCCCCGCCGACGGCCTCTACGAAGGCGCGCGGATTCTGCGTCGTACGCCTGACGGATGGACCGACCGGCCCTACGAGCGCTTCGAGGTCGTACCGCAGGGGGCCGTCCTCGGGGCCGAGATCCGTGGGCTGGACCTGTCCCGCCCGCTGACCGCACCGCTGCGGGCGGAGCTGAACCGGGCACTGCTGGAGTGGAAGGTGCTGTTCTTCCGCGGGCAACACCTGACTTCCGAGTCACTACGCGAATTCGCCGCGAATTGGGGGGAGTTGGAGACCAATCCGCTCCTGGCGCAGGGGGATACGAAGGAGGTGGTGCGGTTCGACAAGACGGCCGGCGCGGTTCCTACGTTCGAGAACGTATGGCACGCGGACGTCACGTTCCGGGAACGCCCGGCGCTCGGCGCGGTGTTGCAGCTTCGTGAGGTGCCGGCCTCCGGAGGAGACACCCTGTGGGCCGATATGGCCGCGGCGTACGACAATTTGCCGTCGGAAATCAGGGCACGTATCGACGGGGCGCGGGCGGTACACGACTATCTCCCGGGCTTCGCGCGCTTCTACTCTCCGGCCCAACTGGCGCCATTCCAGGAGGAGTTCCCGCCCGTCGAGCATCCGGTGGTGCGCCGCCACCCGGAGACCGGGCGGCGCACGCTGTTCGTCAACGCCTCCTTCACCACCCGGATCGCGGGCTGGGCGGAGGCGGAGAGCGATCGGATGCTGCGGCTGCTGTTCCAGCAGGCGCACGTGCCGGAGTTCCAGGTGCGGTGGCGCTGGCAGGCGGGCGACGTCGCCTTCTGGGACAACCGCGCCACCCAGCACTATGCCGTGAACGACTACGGGACCGGGCGCCGGGTCGCCGAACGGGTCGCCGTCGCGGGGGACCGCCCGTCCTGATGGCGTAGCCCGCGCCCGTACGGTGCAGGAGGGTGCCGGTCTCCGTCCGGCGTACCCGGTCCGCTCGGTGCGTCGACCGCGCGTCCGGGGCCCCGGCCGCACCGTCACCACCCCTGCCCCGGCCCCGGCCTCACGCCAGCCGCTCGTACGCCGCCTCCTCCGCCGGCCGGGCGCCGCGCAGCAGGGCCGCGCCCAGCGGGGTGAGGGTGTGCAGCACCGCGTTGCCCTGCCGGAGCGTGGTCAGCAGACCGGCGTCGCGCAGGACGGTGGCGTGCTGGCTGGCGGAGGCCAGCGAGACGTCGGCCCGGCGGGCGAGTTCGCTGGTGGTGCAGCCGACGCCGACGCCGTGCAGTATCGCCGAGCGGGTCTTGCCGACGAGTCGGCCGAGACATCGCTCGGGCGGTACGTGCGGGGTGAGCCTCGGCGTGGGGTGCTCCACCGGGTAGACCAGGACGGGCGTCAGGTCCGGGTTGTGGAAGGTCACCGGGGTGCGGCGGCAGAAGTACGAGGGCAGCAGGAGCAGGCCGCGGCCGTTGAGATGGAGATCGCGGTCCATGGGATAGTCGGCCTCCAGGACCGGCGGGCGCCAGCGCATCATCGGCGGCAGCGAGGCGAGCAGCCGGTCCGCGCCGCCGTCGAGCAGCGCCCGGCCCCGGGTGGCCCGGTCGGCCTCTATGCGGCCCTGGATGCGCGGCCAGTACGGAGCGACGGCCGCCTCGTAGTAGCCCTGCAGGATGGTGGCGAGGCGGCCGAGCGCGCGGGTCTCGCCGTCGGCCATCGCCCGGATCCACGACGGGAGCGGACGGGCGGCGGCGGAGAGCCGGGACAGCTCGGTGTGCAGCCGCTCGGCCGGTGTCTCGCGCAGCGCGGCGAGCGCGTCGGACAGCCCGAGGAGCCCTTCGGCGGGCGTCAGGAAATCGGGGAAATAGCCGCGCGTGGGCACCAGCGGCGCCAGCAGACGCGCTTCGCCATTCAACTTTCCCCGTGTTTCCGATCGCCATTTGCCGAACGCCGAATCGTCCCGTCGGTCACGCAGCCGGTGAAAGCTCAAGACGGTCTCCCACAGCGCGTCCGGGCGTGCCGCAATGCGCACACGGGCCAGATCGAGTCCACTGAAATGGACGCGTAACACCGAACCCCCACCCTTGGTTTCTTCCGTCGGCCCCCGGCACGCCTGAGTATGCACGCCAACACGCGCGGTCACCATGCCCTTTTGGCCAGACTTGAAAGTCCTCGCGCCGCCCGGGGGGCGGCAGGAATGCTTGTACTCAATTCGACGGCGGCACGAACGGCTCGGATTGCTCGATCCCGTGGGGGGTGATGGGCAAAGAACCGTCCGTTCGGCAGCCCCGTCGAAGGCCGCCTTCCCGCGCCGACCGGGGTGGCGGCAGCTCCCGAGGGGGGAGTCCGGAGAAAGCGAGGGCGGCACCTCCGCACAGGTGCCGCCCTCGTCCGGTTGCCCGTCGGGACCGCACCAGGGCGGTCCGGGTGCCTCACCGGCTCATCCCCGGGTCCGCAGCAGCCCCTCCCACGCCTCCGTGTCCCCGGCGTCCACCGCCGTACCGTAGAGCTCCGCCGCGCGTCGCACGTCACCCTTTTCCTCCGTGAGTTGGGCGAGCGCACCCCAGGCATCGACGTCTCCCAGGGCGGTCGCCGTGAGATAGGCCCGTTCGGCGCCCTCATGGTCGCCGCCCTGCTCGCGTACCCGGCCCAGGGCGGTCCACGCCCCGGTCGCGCCGGCCTCCCTCGCCTTGGCCACCGCCGCCTCCGAACCCGTCCGGTCGCCGGCCCGCTCACGGATGCGGGAGAGCGCGGCCCAGGCTTCCGGATCCGCGGTCTCGGCGGCGGCGTTCGCGGCCCGTTCGGCGCCCGGCCGGTCGCCCGCCGCCTCCCTGAGCCGCGCGAGCATCGTGCAGGCGTCGGTGTCCCCCGCGGCGGCGGCCGCTTCGGCCGCCAGGTCCGCCCCCTCCGGATCGCCCGCCTCCGCCCGCAGCCGGGCGAGCGCCACCCATGCCTCCGCGTCGCCCTGCCAGGCGGCCTTGCGGGCGGCGCGCTCGGCGCCCGCGCGGTCACCGTTCTCCTCGCAGAGCCGGGCCAGTTGGGCCTGCGCGGTGACCGACCCGGCGGCGACCGCCCTCCCCCAGGCGTGCGCCGCCCCCTCGGTGTCGCCCCGCTCCCGGCGGAGCCGGGCCAGTACGCACCAGCCCTCGGCGTCCCGGCGCTCGCCGGCCTGCGCGGCCGCCCGCTCCGCCCCCGCCTCGTCCCCGCCGGCCCAGCGCAGCCGCACCAGATGGACGTGGGCCGTGGTGACCCCGGCGGCGCCGGCCTCGCCGTAGGCCGTCTCCGCCGCGGCGCCGTCACCCGCCCGTTCGGCCAGCCGGGCCTGCCCCAGCAGCCCCCAGGCATCTCCCGCGCGGGCCGCCCGGGCATACGCCGCACCGGCGCCCGCGGTGTCCCCGGCGTGGTCCCGCAGCCGAGCGAGCGTCAGCCACGCCCGGGTGCAGCCCGCCTCCGCCGCCCGGGCAGCGGTCTCGTCGGCGCCCTCCCGGCACCCGGCCGCTTCCCGGAGCCGGGCCAGGGCCGACCATGCCTGCCGCTCCCCCGCGCCGGCCGCCCGCGCGTAGGCGTGGCAGGCACCGTCCCCGTCCCCGCTGTTCTCGCGTACGGCCCCCAGCACGGCCCAGGCACGCGCGCTGTCCGCCGCGGCCGCCTCCGCACCCGCCCGGTCACCGGTCTCCTCCAGGAGCTGCGCGAGCGCCGGCCGCGCCACATCGCCGCCCCGTTCCACGGCGCACCGGTACAGCCGTACGGCATGGTCGTGGCGGCGACGGTCCTGCGCCGCCTGCCCCATCGCGTACAGGTCGTCGACGGTGCGCGCATGCGCCGCCGCGGCCTCCCACAGCTGCTCGGGCGGGGCGAGGTGCGCGCGCCGCAGCCGGACGCTCTGGTCCAGGTAGTCGGCGGGGTGATAGCCGTCCGCCGCCCCGAGGCCCGGCGCGACCCGGTCCGGCACCAGGGCGGACAGCGAGCCGGTCTCCTGGGCGCACAGGCTGCGCAGGGCGGTGGCGAACCAGCCGCTGTCGTGCGTGACCCGGGCGGTCGTCGGCAGGTAGCCGGCCACGGCCTCGGCGAGCAGTTCGCCCGGCAGTGCGCTGCCGTGCCCGAGGCGGCGGGCGTCGACGGCGGCCGTGACGACCGCGTGCTCGATCTCCGAGAAGGCGTTGCCGGGCCCGGTCGCGTACCGCCGGACCAGCTCCGGACCGCCGGTCAGTTGCTGGATGACCCGGGCCCGTGCGCCGTCGCCGGACCACTGCGCGGCCGCGACCGCCGCCCGCATCCGCGGGTCCCGGACGGCGATCTTCCGGGCCTGCCCGAGGCCGTCCCCCAGGCCGTCCGGGACATGGATCTCGGCCCGGTACGTCTCCAGGAGGGCGCGCGCATGGGCGTACCGGTCGGCCGTCTCCAGCGCGCGCGAGGCCACCTTGCGGGCGTACTCCGGCCACATCGTGCCGATCACCGCCACCGGCGTGACCCGGGCGAGGAGTTCCGCGAGGGCCCGGGCCGCCTCCTCCCCGGCGGGCTCGGTCAGATGACGCTGTGCCTCGCCCAGCCAGACGACGGTGCGCGCGTCGACGGAGTCCGTCGCCACCCACTCGACGAGCTCGTGCGCACCCCGCGGCACCAGCACCGGCCAGGTGGGGAGTTCGCTCCGGACGGCCTCGAAAGCGGCCCGCGACTTGCCGGTCGACGACTGTCCGACCAGGAGGGCGAAGACGGACTGCCGGCCCTCGGCCGCGTGCCGCAGCCGGTCGCGGAGCAGCTCGTCGTGTTTGCGCGCGATGTACGGGGTGAGGTCGTCGACGCCGCTGCCGTCGACGGCGACCGCACGGTGCACCCCGAGCGCGAAGGCGCCCCAGTCCTCGGCCGTGCGCGGGGGCGGGCCCGGGTTCTCCTGGGCCGCGATCCACAGCTGTTTGGTCCGTACGACCACATGCTCCGGGTCCTCGGCCCCGCCCGACCGCGCCAGCACCGCGGCGACCGACTCCGCGTCGTGCAGACCGGGCAGTTTCGCACCGCCCAGGATCCGGTTGACGGTGTCCTTCAAGGGCGAGCCGGGCAGGCCGTCGTCCTGGCCGATCGCGTCCACGATCGCCTCCAGGGAAGGGGTCCCGGCGGCGAGGTAGAGGCGGTACAGGAAGCGCTTGAACTCCCGCAGTGCGCCCGGCGGCAGCCGCGGCGGGGCCAGCGGCCGTGGCCGGCGCCCCGGAGCGCGGTTCTCGTCGCTTCCCATCGCTGTTCCCCCGCTCCCCACCGCATCCCGTCGCCACCCGTCGGCGGCCTCCCGCCCGCCGCCATCCTGATCCCGACGACGACAGCGCGTCCAGCAGGCGACGCCGCACGCTCACTTCGGAGGCAGAGTTGAACCCCTTCGCCACCCTCATCACGCGAGGCACGGCCAACACCTTGTACCGGGCCCTGACCGCGGCCCTCCTCGTCCTTCCCCTCCTGCTGGTCACGCTGGCCAGCGTGCCGGCGCTCGTGGTGCTGCCGTTCCTGCCGGACGGCAGCCGCCGGGCCGACCGGATCATCCGCCAACTGATCGTCTGGACACGGTCGTTGGCCGCGCGGGGCAGGGCATAGGCGGCGTACGCTGAGCCCGGGAACGCGCGCCGAGCGGGAGGAAACGGGGGATACATGGACCCGATCGTGGACCGGTGTGGGCGGAGCATCACCCACGAGCACCTCTCCGATGTCATGACCGTGGTCACGATCGTCGGCGAGATCGACGTCTATACGGCCCCGTTGCTGCGGGAGGCCCTCGTGGAGCTCATCAACCACGGGCACTTCCAACTGCTCCTCGACATGAGCGAGGTGGACTTCCTCGACAGCACGGGAACCGGTGTGCTGGTCGGCGCCCTGAAGCGGACCCGGGCCCACGGCGGCCTGATCGGCGTCGTCAACCCCCCGCCCCGCATCCTGAAGGCCCTCCGGATTTCCGGGCTGACCAAGGTGATCCCGCTGTTCAGCTCCGTCGCCAAGGGGGAGGAACTCCTGCCGCGGTTGATCGCCGCGCTCGAGCGGCGACGCGGTGACGCCACCCCCGCCCAGCAGATCGCCTGAGCGGACCGAGGGTTCCCGGCAGCACGACCGAGGGCGGCACCTCCGCACAGGTGCCGCCCTCGTGGGGTTCCGGAGCCGACGGCCGGGCTGGTGAGGGTTTTTGAGGTGACCCGCCGCCGGTTCCGGTGGTTCTCGTACGGCACCGCGGACGCGCCCACGCCCGCGGTGCCTTCCTGGGTCAGCGGCTGTCGCTGCCCTTCGACTCGGCCGCCGCCCGGCCCGCCTCCAGTCGTGCGACCGGGATGCGGAACGGCGAGCAGGAGACGTAGTCCAGGCCCACCTCGTGGAAGAAGTGGACGGACTCCGGGTCGCCGCCGTGCTCACCGCAGACGCCGAGCTTGAGGTCCGGGCGGGTGGCCCGGCCGGCCGCGGCGGCGTTGCGGACCAGCGAGCCCACACCGTCCTTGTCGATGGTCTCGAACGGGCTGACGCCGAAGATGCCCTTCTCCAGGTACGCGGTGAAGAAGCTGGCCTCGACGTCGTCCCGGGAGAAGCCCCAGACGGTCTGCGTCAGGTCGTTGGTGCCGAAGGAGAAGAAGTCCGCCGACTCCGCGATCTGGCCGGCCGTGAGGGCGGCGCGGGGCAGCTCGATCATCGTGCCGAGGGTGAGCTTGAGCTCGACGCCGTGGGTCTTCTCGACCTCGGCGATGACCTGCTCGGCCTCCTCGCGGACGATCTCCAGCTCCTGGACGGTGCCGACGAGCGGGATCATGATCTCCGCACGCGGGTCGCCCTTGGCGTTCTTGCGCTCGGCGGCCGCCTCGGCGATCGCCCGCACCTGCATCGCGAACAGACCGGGGATGACCAGGCCGAGGCGCACACCGCGCAGACCCAGCATCGGGTTCTGCTCATGCAGCTTGTGCACGGCCTGGAGGAGCCGCAGGTCGTTCTCGTGCTTCTCGTGGCGGGCCTCGGCCAGCGCGACCCGCACCGACAGGTCGGTGATGTCGGGCAGGAACTCGTGCAGCGGCGGGTCCAGCAGCCGCACCGTCACCGGCAGTCCGTCCATCGACTCGAACAGCTCGATGAAGTCGGCCTTCTGGAGCGGCAGCAGCTCTTCGAGCGCGGCGTCCTTGTCGGCGTCGGTGTCGGCCAGGATCAGGCGCTCGACCATCTCGCGGCGCTCACCGAGAAACATGTGCTCGGTGCGGCACAGGCCGATGCCCTGGGCGCCGAACCGGCGGGCGCGGGCGGCGTCCTCGGCGTTGTCGGCGTTGGCGCGGACCCGCAGCCGGCGGACCCGGTCCGCGTACGCCATGATCCGGTGGACGGCCTTGACCAGCTCGTCGGCGTCCTCGGCGCCGGCGTGCATCCGGCCCTCGAAGTACTCCACGACCGGGGACGGCACGACCGGCACCTCGCCGGCGTAGACCTTGCCGGTGGAGCCGTCGATGGAGACGACGTCGCCCTCCTCGATGACGGTCCCGTCCTGGGTCGTCATCCTGCGGGCCTTGGTGTCGACCTCCAGCTCCTCGGCGCCGCAGACACAGGTCTTGCCCATGCCGCGGGCGACGACGGCGGCGTGCGAGGTCTTGCCGCCGCGGGAGGTGAGGATGCCCTCGGCGGCGATCATGCCGTTGAGGTCGTCGGGGTTGGTCTCGCGGCGGATCAGGATGACCTTCTCGCCGGAGCGCGACCACTTGACGGCGGTGTACGAGTCGAAGACGGCCTTGCCGACCGCCGCGCCCGGGGAGGCGGCGATGCCGCGGCCGATCGTCTCGGCCTTCGCGCCGAGGTCGAAGCGGGGGAACATCAGCTGCGCCAGCTGCGCGCCGTTGACCCGCTGCAGCGCCTCGGCCTCATCGATCAGGCCCTGGTCGACGAGCTGGGTGGCGATCCGGAAGGCGGCACCGGCGGTGCGCTTGCCGACCCGGGTCTGCAGCATCCACAGCTTGCCGCGCTCGATGGTGAACTCGATGTCGCACAGGTCCTTGTAGTGCGTTTCGAGCGTCTCCATGATCTGCATCAGCTGGTCGTACGACGCCTTGTCGATCTGCTCCAGGTCCGCGAGCGGGACCGTGTTGCGGATACCGGCGACGACGTCCTCACCCTGCGCGTTCTGCAGGTAGTCGCCGTAGACGCCCTGCTGGCCGGAGGCGGGGTCGCGGGTGAAGGCGACGCCGGTGCCGGAGTCCGGGCCGAGGTTGCCGAAGACCATGGAGCAGACGTTGACGGCCGTGCCGAGGTCGCCGGGGATGCGCTCCTGGCGGCGGTAGAGCTTGGCGCGGTCGGTGTTCCACGAGTCGAAGACGGCCCTTATGGCGAGGTCCATCTGCTCGCGCGGGTCCTGCGGGAAGTCCCGGCCGGTCTCCTTGGCGACGACGTCCTTGAAGTGCGCGACCAGGCTCTTGAGGTCCGTGGCGTCCAGTTCGACGTCGACGCGGACGCCCTTGGCCCGCTTGGCCTCCTCCAGCGCCTCTTCGAAGAGCTCACCGTCCACGCCCAGCACGGTCTTGCCGAACATCTGGATCAGGCGGCGGTAGGAGTCCCAGGCGAACCGCTCGTCACCGGCCTGCGCGGCGAGGCCGGAAACCGACGCATCGGAGAGGCCGATGTTGAGGACGGTGTCCATCATGCCGGGCATGGAGAACTTCGCCCCGGAACGCACCGATACGAGCAGCGGGTCGTCGGCCTGGCCGAGCTTCTTCCCCATCTTCTGCTCAAGGGCATCGAGGTGCTGGGAGACCTCGGCACGGAGTGCCGCCGGCTCGGTGCCGCTCTCCAGGTAGACCTTGCAGGCCTCGGTGGTGATCGTGAACCCCGGAGGGACGGGAAGTCCCAGGTTGGTCATCTCGGCGAGGTTCGCGCCCTTGCCACCGAGGAGGTCCTTGAGGTCTTTGTTGCCCTCGGTGAAGTCGTAGACGAACTTCGCGGACGAAGGCTGGGTTACGTGGGGATCTTGTGTTTCCGGCACGGCACTGACTCCTCGCCGACGGGCTGCCCTGACGGCGAGGAACATACCCAGATCGAAGGCGTATGGGTACGTCCACTTGGTCGACATACCTGCGTAACCGGCCGTCAGCCAGCAGATCGAAAGTGATCACCCGCCCAGCAGGTAGTTCATTACCTGAATGCACTACTGCGGAGCGTGATCATAACCAGGGAATGTGATACGTAGCGCGACGAATGAATACATCACTCGAACACATGAGGGGTGGCACCCGGTGCCACCTTTCCGAGAGGTGGAGCCCGGCCCTATTCGCTCATCTGAGCGCAACCCCTATCAGGGGTGGCGAGAATCACGCGCTCATGTGTGCTGGGGTCCCATCATTTGGACCCTCCGGAGCTCGAAACGATCAAGAAAACCGCCCGGCCGGGCAGTCGTCCACGCGCACGCGGTAGGCCGCTCGCTACGCAATTCGGCCACCCGGCGCCCGGAAGCCGGGTTTCGGGAGGGCCTGCCGGGAGGGGGCATCGCTATCAGGCCATAGTTCCCGGCCGGGCCGGAACGCCGCCCGGACCTCGGGGGTCGTATACGACCCGGCGGACGGGGCCTCACAGCGCACCGGCGCTCTTCGGCCGGCGGCCGCTGCGGCGGGGCGGCGGGTCACGGCCGTCGAGCAGTTCCAGCCGCCGTTCCGCGCCGCGGCGCTCGACCTGCGCCACGATCCGGCGCAGCAGTTCCGCCAGGTCCAGTGCCTCGTCGTCGTTCAGCCCCCCGGTCACGAAGACCTCTTCGTCGTGGAACTCCGGGAAGAGGTGGGCCATCAACCGCTCCCCCTCGGGCGTCAGGGAGAGCAGCGCGAGCCGCCGGTCGGTGGGGTGCGCCCGGCGCTCCAGCAGGCCGCGGTTCTGGAGGGTGCGGGCGACACCGGTGAGCGTGCCCTTGGAGATGCCGGCCTCCTCGGCGACCTTGCGGGTCTCGCGTTCGCCGCCGATCCACACCACCCAGAGCACGACGAAACCGGTCCAGGTCAGATCGGCGCCGCGCAGCACGGAGTTCTCGAAGTGCTGGCGCACCGCGGCCGCGGCCCGGTAGATGCCCGCCACCGCGGCCATCTGCTCGGAGCGCACGGGCAGGTCCCCGACCCGGGCCCGGACCGCCCGCTCCACCTCCCCGGGCGAACGGTCCCCGTTCAGCACGACTGCGTCCTCGCCACGGCTGCTCCTTCACATCCGGCATGCCGCAAATCCGGCATTCGGCCTCAAACGGTACGCGGATGCCGCCGATATCCCCGCGCGCCGCGCCCGACTCCGGCCCGTCCGCATAAAGAGGTGCTTCGACGTTCCCCATCGCGTAATGTGCGCACCCGGGCGGCGCCTCTTACCTGACACCGTCAACGACCGCCATTCGGGGAGGACTTGATGCTTTCGGAACTCGTCAGCAACTGGGGAGCCGGCTGGGCGATATCGCGCGGCACGCCGGAGCCGGTCACCAAGCCCTGGGGCCTGTACCTGGAGGTCGGCGCGCCCGGCCAGGTCGGACGGCACGTGCTGCCCGAGGCCACCGAGACCGCGGTGCGGGCGGCCACCGCGTCGGTGACCGTGCCCGACACCTGGCTCAAGGTGTGCCTGGAGGACGCGGAGGTCGAGCGCTGGCTCCCGGCGGGCTGGTACGCCGACCGGGAGGACGCCGGCCACCTGATGGCCGCCGATCTGCGGACCACGCATCCGGTGACGCCCGACGGCTACGCCACCTCCGTGGAGCAGCACGCCGGCGTCACCTACGTACGGGTGCACGACGCGGCCGGCACGCTCGCCGCGAAGGGCCAGATGGCCGTCCTCGGGGACGCCACGGTCGTCGACCGGGTCGAAACCCATGCCGCCCACCGCCGCCGCGGGCTCGGCAGCGTGGTCATGCGCACCCTCGCCGACCGCGCCGTGACCGAGGGCGCCCGCCTGGGCATCCTGGGCGCCACCGACGAGGGCCGGGCGCTCTACGAGTCCCTGGACTGGAAGCGGCACGCACCGCTGGCGGCGTGCGTGTACCGGCCGTAGGGACGGCAGGCGGGAAGCGGGGGTTCAGCCCCCGGACGTGTCCAGCTCGGCGTCCACGCTCACGCCCGCGCAGTCGTACGGGTCGTCCAGCCAGCCGTCGGGGAGGACCACGCGGTTGCGGCCGGAGGTGCGGCCACGGGGGCCGTCGGCGCCGGTGGGCCAGGGCTGGTCGAGGTCCAACTCGCCCAGCAGGTCGGAGAGTTCGTTGAGGGAGGAGGAGACCGCGAGGTTCTTGCGCATCTCCGATCCGATCGAGAAGCCCTTGGTGTACCAGGCGACGTGCTTGCGGAAGTCGATGACGCCGCGCGCCTCGTCGTTCAGCCACTCGCCGAGCAGGGTGGCGTGCCGCAGCATGACGTCGGCGACCTGCTTCATCGTCGGCCGGGCGTAGTCCTCGGGGCGTCCCTCGAAGGCGGCCACGAGATCGCCGAAGAGCCATGGCCGGCCCAGGCAGCCGCGTCCGACGACGACGCCGTCGCAGCCGGTCTCGCGCATCATCCGGACCGCGTCGTCCGCGGACCAGATGTCGCCGTTCCCCAGGACGGGGATCTCGCCGACGTGGTCCTTCAGGCGGGCGATGGCGTCCCAGTCGGCGGTGCCGCCGTAATGCTGGGCGGCCGTGCGGCCGTGCAGGGCGATGGCGGTCACCCCCTCCTCGACGGCGATCCGGCCGGCGTCCAGGTAGGTGATGTGGTCGTCGTCGATGCCCTTGCGCATCTTCATGGTCACCGGCAGCCCACCGGCGTTCGCCACCGCCTCGCGCAGGATGGAGCGGAGCAGCGGGCGCTTGTACGGCAGGGCCGAGCCGCCGCCCTTGCGGGTCACCTTGGGGACCGGGCAGCCGAAGTTCAGGTCGATGTGGTCGGCGAGGTCCTCCTCCGCGATCATGCGGGCGGCCTTGCCGACGGTGTCCGGGTCGACGCCGTACAGCTGGATCGAGCGCGGCTTCTCCGTCGCGTCGAAGTGGATCAGCTGCATGGTCTTCTCGTTGCGCTCGACCAGCGCCCGGGTCGTGATCATCTCGCTGACGAACAGGCCCTTGCCCGCGGAGAATTCCCGGCAGAGCGTCCGGAACGGGGCATTGGTGATCCCGGCCATGGGCGCGAGGACCACGGGCGGCTGCACCGTGTGCGGACCGATCTGCAGCAGCGACATGGAGCGATACCTTCGACTTTCTCCGGCGGTTCTCTTCGGGTGTGCCCTGGTTCCGGGGCGGCGGTACGGGCGGGCGGGCCGGCGCCCGGCAGCCTGACGCGCCACGGACGACGGGCTGCGGCCTCCCATTGTCCCGCACCGTGCCCGCGGCCCCGCCAGGGCCGGACCGCCGGGATCGTTGTAGCGTTCAAGGATGCCCGATCTCAGCCGCCGGCGGCGTCTGCTCGTGCTGGCGATCTGCTGTATGAGCCTGCTGATCGTCAGCCTGGACAACACCGTCCTCAACGTCGCGCTGCCGTCCATGCAACGCGAGCTGCACGCCTCGGTCTCGGGGATGCAGTGGACGATCGACGCCTACACGCTGGTGCTGGCGTCGCTGCTGATGCTGGCCGGTTCGACCGCCGACCGGCTCGGCCGGCGGCGGATCTTCCTGGTCGGGCTGGTGGTCTTCGCGCTCGGCTCGCTGCTGTGCAGCCTGGCGCCCGACCTGGAATGGCTGGTCGTCTTCCGGATGGTGCAGGCGGTCGGCGGCTCGATGCTCAACCCCGTCGCGATGTCGATCATCACCAACACCTTCACCGACCCCCGGGAGCGGGCCCGCGCCATCGGGGTGTGGGGCGGTGTCGTCGGCATCAGCATGGCGGCCGGGCCGGTGATCGGCGGGCTGCTGGTGCAGAGCGTCGGCTGGCGCTCGATCTTCTGGATCAACGTCCCGATCGGCGCGCTGGCGCTCTTCCTCACCCTGCGGTACGTGCCGGAGTCCCGCGCCCCGAAGCCGCGCCGGTTCGACCCGGTCGGCCAGCTGCTGGTGATCGCGCTGCTCGGCTCGCTGACGTACGCGATCATCGAGGCGCCGGACGCCGGCTGGGCGTCGGCGGAGATCCTGGGGTTCGTGCTGGTGGCGCTGGTCTCGCTGGGGGCACTGATCGGCTACGAGCGGCGCCGGCGGGAGCCGCTGATCGATCTGCGGTTCTTCCACAGCGCGCCGTTCAGCGGGGCCACCATCGTGGCGGTCAGCGCGTTCGCCGCACTCGGCGGCTTCCTCTTCATCAACACGCTCTACCTGCAGAACATCCGCGGGCTGTCCGCCCTGGACGCCGGGCTCTACATGCTGCCGATGGCCGGGATGACGCTGATCTTCGCGCCGCTGTCGGGGCGGCTGGTCGCGGGCCGGGGCCCCCGGCTGCCGCTGCTGCTGGCCGGTACGACGATGGGCGCGAGCGGGCTGCTCTTCGCGGGGTTCGACGCCCAGTCGACGAACTGGCTGCTGTTCCCCGGCTATGTCCTCTTCGGCATCGGCTTCGGCCTGGTCAACGCGCCGATCACCAATACGGCGGTGTCCGGGATGCCGCGCGCCCAGGCGGGGGTGGCCGCGGCCGTGGCCTCCACCAGCCGTCAGGTGGGGCAGTCGCTCGGCGTCGCGGTGATCGGCGCCGTATTGGCGAGCGGGGCACATGCGGCGGCCACCGCGGACGAGTTCCTCGCGGCCGGCCGCCCGGCCTGGTGGATCATCGCCGGCTGCGGCGTGGCGGTCCTGCTGCTCGGCGCGCTGACCACGGGCCGCTGGGCCAAGGCCACCGCGCGGCACACGGCCGAACTCTTCGGGGACGACGAGCGGAGCGCCGCGGCGGCCGGGGCGGCGGGCCGGAGCGCCTGAGGCCGCGGCGCCCGGGGCGTCTCCCCGGTCAGGCCGGGACGAGCGCCAACTTCTCCAGCCGCTCCAGCCGCTCGCGGGAGGTCTCGTCGACGGGCGTGTAGGAGACCAGCTTGGGCCCGGGATTGGGGCCCGTCCACAAGCTCGTGGCGGTCAGTTCGAGCACGCCCACCCGTGGGTGGCGGAAGAGCTTGACCGCACTGACCGGGCGGACGACCTCGTGCTGGGCCCAGATCTCGCGGAACTCCGGCGAGGCCTCCGTCAGCCGGGCGACCAGCGCCTTCCAGGCCGGCTCGGCGACGTGCTCGGCCATCGAGGCGCGGAACTTGGCGGCCATCACCCGCATCGTCGCGTCCAGGTCAACCACGCTCGCCCGCCACTGGGGGTGGGTGAACGCCAGCCACATGCAGTTGCGGTCCTCCTCGGGCAGCGCGTCGAGGTCGCACAGCAGCTGCCCGTAGGTGCTGTTGTAGGCGAGGATGTCGAACCGGGAGTTCTGGATGACGGCGGGGCACGGCGCGAGCTGGTCGAGGACCTGGCGCAGGGCCCGCGGAACGCCGGTGCACTCCTTGCCCGGCACGGGGTCGACGGCGCCGGCGAGCGCGAAGAGGTGGCTGCGCTCGGCACGGTCGAGCAGCAGCGCACGGGCCACCGCGTCGAGGACCTGCGGCGACACGTGGATGTCCCGGCCCTGTTCGAGCCAGGTGTACCAGGTCACGCCGACCGCGCCGAGGTGCGCGACCTCTTCGCGGCGCAGTCCCGGTGTACGGCGGCGGGCACCGCGAGGCAGGCCGACCTGCTCGGGGGTGATCCGCTCGCGCCGGCTGCGCAGGAAGGCGGCCAGCTCGGCCCGGCGGGCGGCGTCGTCGCGCGGGGGTGCGGCACCCGTGGGGCGGGCCGCCCCGGACGGCGGGGTCGTGGCGGCGCCGGGTGGTGTGGCAGCCTGCGTCAGGGTCGCGTCGACGGTCATGCCTCCAGCGTGCCGCAGCGCCCAGCCGGTTGCCAGGTAGCAGTGATACCAGGATAAGGACACTCTGGTACCCGGCTGAGCGCTCGACGATCGTCGTCTCCGTGAGCGAAACCCGAGCACAGACCATCCCTGTTGGAACCCCGGTGGAAACGCCGGTGGAAACCCCGGCCGGCGCCCCGCGACAGGCATCGGCCACCGCCGCCCTGACTCCGCTCGGCCTGCTGACCGTGCTGCTGGGCGCGGCCCTGCCGATGATCGACTTCTTCATCGTCAATGTCGCCCTGCCGACCATCGACCACGACCTGCACGCGGGACCCGCGATGCTGGAGATGGTGGTGGCCGGTTACGGCGTCGCCTACGCCACGCTGCTGGTCCTGGGCGGGCGGCTCGGGGACATGATCGGCCGGCGCCGGCTGTTCCTGTGGGGCCTGGCCACCTTCGGCCTGACCTCGCTGGCGTGCGGCCTCGCCCCGAACGCCGCGACGCTGGTGGCCGCCCGGGTCGCCCAGGGGGCGTCCGCGGCACTGCTGCTGCCCCAGGTGCTGGCCACCATCCAGGCCACGACCAGCGGGAAGCGGCGCGCCAAGGCGGTCAGCCTGTACGGCGGCACGGCCGGGGTCTCCAGCGCCGTCGGCCAGGTGGTCGGCGGGCTGCTGGTCTCGGTGGACCTGGCGGGCTCCGGCTGGCGCGCGGTCTTCCTGGTGAACGTCCCGATCGCCGCGGCGGCCTGGCTGCTGGCCGCCCGCACGGTCCCCGAGACCCGCTCGCCGCACCCGACCCGGGTCGACGGCCCCGGCACCGTTCTGCTGGCCCTCTCCCTGATCACGCTGCTGCTGCCGCTGACCGAGGGGCGGGCGGCCGGCTGGCCCCTGTGGTCGTGGCTCCTGCTGGCCGTCTTCCCGTGCGCCGGCGTCGCGTTCTTCCTGGTGGAGCGGCGCGCCGAACGCAGCGGCCGGACCCCGCTCGTCCCGCCGTCCCTGCTCCGCATCCCGTCGGTGAACAGCGGCCTGACCATGATCGTGCCGTTCTCGGTGGGGTTCGGCGGCTTCATGTTCGTGGTGGCCGTCGCGCTCCAGACCGGCCTGCACTACGGCCCGTTGGCGGCCGGCCTGTCCCTGCTGCCGCTCTGCGTCACCTTCTTCGTCGCCTCGTTGGCGGGGCCGCGGCTGGTGGGGCGGTTCGGGCGGCGGGTGGTCTTCGCCGGCTCGCTGATCCAGGGGGCCGGGCTGATCGCGCTGACGCTGACCGTGCACGCGGGCTGGCCGGGCCTCTCGGTGGCCGGTCTCGCGCCGAGCATGGCGCTGCTCGGCCTCGGCCAGGGGCTGGTGCTGCCGGTCCTGCTGCGCATCGTGCTGAGCGAGCTGCCGGTGGCGCAGGCGGGCGTGGGCGGCGGGGTCATGGTCACCACCCAGCAGTCCGGCCTGGCGCTGGGCGTGGCCACGCTCGGCACGCTCTTCCTCGCGCTGCTGCCGTCCGTCGGCATCCGCGATGCGCTGCTGGCGGCCCTGCTGACGCAGCTGGCGATCGTGGCGGGGACCACGGCGCTCGCCCTCCGACTGCCGCGCGCACTGCGCTGACCTGCGGGAAGGGGGGAGGGAGCGCGGGGGACGAGCAGGCTCCACATCGCGACGACTGACAAATATTGAAATCTGTCAGTCGTCATGCCATAGTTGCTTGCGTGAGGGATCCGGACCGGCCCCGCCGGACGGCAGCCCGGGCCGCCTCCCTCGCCCGCCCCTTCCCCTCGTCATCCATTCAGGAGCACCCAGTGCAGACCCGCACCCTGGGCACCACCGGCCCGCAGACCTCCGCCCTCGGCCTCGGCTGCATGGGCATGTCCGCCCTCTACGGCGACAGCGACCGCACGGAATCCCTCGCCACCATCCACGCCGCCCTCGACGCCGGCATCACCCTGCTCGACACCGGCGACTTCTACGGCATGGGTCACAACGAACTGCTGATCAACGAAGCACTGCGCACCGCCCCCGCCGCGGCCCGCGAACAGGCGCAGATCAGCGTGAAGTTCGGCGCCCTGCGCACCGTCGAGGGCGGCTTCACCGGCTACGACGGCCGGCCGAACGCGGTGAAGAACTTCGCCGCCTACTCTCTCCAACGCCTGGGCACCGACCACATCGACATCTACCGGATCGCCCGGCTCGACCCGGACGTCCCCATCGAGGAGACGGTCGGCGCCATCGCCGAGCTGGTCGAGGCGGGACACGTCCGGCACATCGGCCTCTCCGAGGTCGGCGCGGAGACGCTGCGCCGCGCGGCCGCCGTGGCCCCGATCTCCGACCTCCAGATCGAGTACTCCCTCATCTCCCGCGGCATCGAGGACGCGATCCTGCCCACCGCCCGCGACCTGGGCATCGGCATCACGGCCTACGGCGTGCTCTCCCGCGGCCTGATCAGCGGGCACTTCGATCGGGACCGCAAGCTCGCCGCCAACGACTTCCGCGGGATGAGCCCGCGCTTCCAGGGCGAGAACCTCGACCGCAACCTCGACCTGGTCGACGCGCTGCGCAAGATCGCCGAGCAGAAGGGCGTCTCGGTGGCCCAGATAGCCATCGCCTGGGTGCTCTCCCGCGGCGAGGACATCGTCCCGCTGGTCGGCGCGCGCCGCCGGGACCGGCTCTCCGAGGCGCTCGGGGCCCTGGACGTGACGCTGGACGCGGAGGACCTCGCCGCGATCGAGCGGGCGGTCCCGGCCGGTGCCGCGGCCGGCGACCGGTACCCCGCCGCGCAGATGGCCCACCTCGACAGCGAGCACTGACCACCGGCGGGGCGGCGGCTTGCGGGAGCGGCCAGGTACCGTCCGTAGGTACCGCGCAAGGACCCGGTGCGCCTGGGTGCGCCACCGGCCCCGCCCGCGGATCCGGTACGGGTGCCGCCCGGCGCCCGCCCACCGTCGTCCGTACCCGCCCGTCCGCTCCTCCCGAAAGGCCGTCCGCGCCATGCCCCCCGAGTCGTTGACCCCCGAGCGCATCCTCGAAGCCACCGAGGAGGTGCTGCGCCGCTACGGCCCGGCGAAGGCCACGGTCGTGGACGTGGCGCGCGCCCTGGGCGTCAGCCACGGCAGCGTCTACCGCCACTTCCGTACGAAGACGGCGCTGCGGGAAGCGGTCACGGCGCGCTGGCTGGACCGTACGAGCCAGCAGCTGTCCGGCATCGTGACGGAGGAAGGACCGGCGGCCGAGCGGCTGGACCGCTGGCTGACCGCGCTCTTCGAGGCCAAGCGGCACAAGGCGGGCGACGATCCCGAGCTGTTCGCGACGTACATGGCGCTGATCGGCGAGAGCGGCGGTGTGGTCGACCGGCACGTCACGGACCTGGAGTCCCAGCTGACCCGGATCATCGAGGACGGCGTCGGCGAGGGCACCTTCCAGACCCCCTCCCCCGCCGTCACCGCGCGCGCCGTCTTCGACGCCACCGGCCGCTTCCACGACCCGTGTTACGCGGCCGAGTGGTCCCGGCCGGAGATCACCGCCGACTTCGAGGCGGTCCGCGATCTGGTCCTCCGCGGCCTGCGCCCCGCCCCGACGGGCCAGGCGGACCGGACGTAGCCCCAGCGGAAACGGCAGGCAGGACCCAGCGGAAACGACAGGGGGCCCGCCCACGGCCTCCCGGCCGCCGACAGGCCCCCTCGACCCGAGCGGTACCGGCCCGGGCCGTACCGACCCGGGCCGTACGGACTACTTCTTGAAGGCGTAGTCCAACAGCTTCTTCGCGTCCGCCGTGCGGTTGGGAACCGAGGAGGAGGCGAGGATGGTACCGATGACGGTCTTGCCGTTACGGGTGGCGGCGAAGGCCAGGCAGAACTTGGCCTCCGGACCCGAGCCGGTCTTCACGCCGATGGTGCCGGCGTAAGTGCCCAGCAGGGGGTTGGTGTTGGTCCACTCCATGTAGCGGTAGCCACCGCTCTTGGTCGTGACCTTCTGCTTCGTCGACTTCGTCTTCACGACCGTACGGAACGTGGAGTACTTCATCGCGTTGCTGGCGAGCTTGGTCAGATCGCGCGGCGTCGAGTAGTTCGCGCCGTGGCCGATGCCGTCGAACGAGTCGAAGTGCGTGTTCGTCAGGCCGAGGCTCTTGGCCGTGCTGTTCATCTTGCCGATGAACGACTTGACCCGCGCGTCCCGGGTGGAGCCGCTGCCGAACTTGTCGGCGAGCGCGTAGGCGGCGTCACAGCCGGACGGCAGCATCAGCCCGTAGAGCAGCTGACGGACCGTGACCTTGTCGCCGACGATCAGGTGGGCCGAGGAGGCCCAGTTGTTGTCGACGATGTAGTCGCTGTACGCCTTCTGGATCGTGACCTTGGAATCCAGATTGAGGTTCGACTGCCCGAGCACCACCCGGGCGGTCATGATCTTCGTGGTGGAGCCGGTGGAACGACGGGTGTCCGCAGCCTTGGTGAACAGGGACTTGCCCGTGCTGTCGTTCATCACGAACCCGCCCGCGGCGGTGATCGTGGGCGTCGGGAGTGTGGCGGCCTGCGCCGGAGCGGCGAACGCCCCGGCCGTCAGAACGGCACCCGCGGTGACGACTGCCGCGGAGACGCGACGAATGCCCTTAATGCCGGTTTTCAAATTGAATACTCCAAATACCCCTGCGGCGCGGCCCATAGGAGAAAGCCGCTCGCCTGTGAGACGCGGGAAAAGAGGCAATGGATGCACGGGAAGGGACAGGAAATGCGTTCCGGGCCGGATTTTCACGGGAAAGCGTGGCCCGGATCGAACACCCCGGCGTCCGGCGGACCACGGTTCGAACCGCCATGACCGCCGGGACCCCCCTGGATGGCCGCCAAGGCCCCCTGGGTGACCGCAAGACCCCTAGCCGCCGACCCCCAGGAACCGCAGCACCGCCAGGACCCGGCGGTGGTCGGCGTCCGCCTTCGGAAGGTCCAGCTTGGCGAGGATGTTGTTGATGTGCTTGGCGACCGCGCTCTCACTCACCACGAGCCCGGCGGCGATCCCCGCGTTGGACCGGCCCTCGGCCATCAGCGCGAGGACCTCCCGCTCACGGGCCGTCAGCCGCTCCAGCGGATCGCTCGACCGCCGCACCAGCAGCTGCGCGACGACCTGCGGGTCCAGCGCGGTGCCGCCGTCCGCCACCCGCCGCAGCGCCTCGATGAACTCCTCGACGTCCGCCACCCGCTGTTTGAGCAGATAGCCCACACCGCTGGTGTTCGAGGCCAGCAGATCGGCCGCGTAGCGCTCCTCGACGTACTGCGACAGCATCAACACCGCGGTGCCGGGCCACCGTTGGCGGATCGACAGGGCGGCGCGCACCCCCTCGTCCGTGAAGCCGGGCGGCATCCGCACGTCCACCACCGCGAGGTCCGGCCGGTGTTCGGCGACCGCTTCCAGCAGCCCCTCGGCGTCCCCCGCTTCGGCGGCCACCTCGAACCCGGCCATCTCCACGAGCTTGACCAGACCGATCCGCAACAGAACGGAGTCCTCCGCGATCACGGCACGCCGTACGGCGCCCGGCCTGCCGCCCTGCCCACCAGCCACCGCCGCCTCCGCCGCACGCCCCATCTCGCCCCCCACATCACGCCCCACGTCACGCCCCACCTCACGCCTCACTTCGGGCACGGCAGCTCCACGCTCATCATGGTCGGGCCCCCCACGGGGCTGCTCATCCGGAATGTTCCGTCCACGGACCGCACGCGCTGGGCGAGCCCGGTGAGACCACTCCCCTTGGACGGATCGGCCCCGCCCGCACCGTCGTCGGCGATCACCACCCGCAGTATCTCGCCCAGCCGGGTGACCGTCACATCCACCCGGGTCGCCTCCGGCGCGTGCTTGGCCACGTTCGTCAGCGCCTCGGAGACCACGAAGTACGCCACCGCCTCGATGGCCGGCACGGTCCGCTGCGCCAGATCCACCCGCAGCCGTACGGGCAGCGGCGCCCGGGCGGCGAGCCCGGACAGCGCGGCGTCCAGCCCCAACTCGTCCAGGACGGCCGGGTGCAGACCGCGCACCAGACTGCTGAGCTCCTCGATGGCCTCCTTCGCCTCCCGGTGCGCGGTGTCGATCACCTCGCGCACCTCGGGCGGCAGGTCGGTCAGCGTCGCCTTGGCCAGACCCAGGTTCAGGGCCAGTGACACCAGGCGCTGCTGGGCGCCGTCGTGCAGGTCCCGTTCGATGCGGCGTCGTTCGGCATCCGCGGCGTCGACCGCACCGGCCCGGCTCTCGGTCAGGTCGATCACCCGCCGCGCCAGGTCCTCGTTCCGGTCGGGCCCCAGCAGACCGGGCGCGAGGTGCGTCTCCAGGCGCACCACGACCGCGGCGAGAGAGGGAACGGCGGCTAGCGCGGCGAGGCCGGCGAGGGTGACGTAGAGGGCCTGCGTGTAATACCCGGCGTGGCTGACCCGCCACCCCCAGGGAAGCGCCCATATCCACGCGTACACCGTGACGGCGGCCAGACCCGCCAACAGCAGGCCGAGAACCAGCACTTCGAGCCCGCCGAGCAGTGCCCCCACCAGGCAGTGGTAGCCGAACCGGCGCTGCCACCGCCGCCACCACCCCGGTGCGGGGATGTCGATCCCGAGGAACTGCCGGAAGCGCCAGCGCTGGGCGGCGGTCAGCGCCGGCACGGACGCCGCGGTGAGCACCAGCGTGAGCCCCAGGACCACCGGCACGCTGCTGTCGTTCCCCTCGACGATCTCCCATACGAGACCGAAGGCCATGAACAGCAGGAACCCGATGAGGAGGTGCAACGGCGCCCCGAGGGCGAGGAAGTACGTATCGCGGGTCAGCCGGGTGAGCGCGCGCCGCGTCCGGGGCGGAATCTTCATGATGCAACGTTATGCGTCGACCGCTGCGACCTGCCATGAAGCCCGTTGCCGGACCAGGGGTGCAACTGGTGCCACCCCAAGTCGGACAGCCGCATTACTGACCGTGACCGGCAAAAACCGGAGTCTTGATCACGAGCCCGAAGGCCGGGTTCGTGACCTTGAAAGAGACCTCCGCCATGGCCCTGATCGCCTTCAACCCCCCTGTCGACAAAGGACGTTGCACGGCGAACGGCGCCGCGCTCGGGGGTCTGCGGCTGAGCCGCGCCCGTCGCTGGCAGGGCCGCGTCCTCGCGGGTGCCGGGCTCGCGCTGCTGCCCTGGCTCGGCTACCTCGCCGGCACCCTGCCGCCCGCCGAGGCCACCGCCTGGGTCACCCTCGACGCCCTGGAGGCCGTCGCACTGCTCACCGCCGGCCTCCGCATCCTGCGCGCCGACCCCCGCCACCGCGCCCCCGCCTGCGCCGCGGCCGTCCTTCTGCTCGCCGACGCCTGCATCGACCTCGCCACCGCCGCCCCCGGCCCGGAGCTGGCCACCGCAATAGCCATGGCCGTAGCCGCCGAACTCCCCCTCGCCACCGTCTGCGCCTGGCTCACCACCCGGCCGATGCGGGCCGTTGAACGCCCGGGCACGTGAGAGACGGGCCACCCAACGGGGCGCATAAGCCCAACGGGGCACGTACGCCCAACGGAACACCTGGCGGGGCCACCCAGAGGTGGGGCGCACCCAGAGGCCGGGCACCCCGCCGAACCCTTAAGGGTCCGTCGAACAGATCCCGTAGGGGACGCGAGGCCCCCCCTGCGGGTCCACAACCCACAAACAGCGGTGGGGTATTCCCCGTCACCTCAAGGCACCGCAAGGCACCGCAAGGTATTTCAAGGCACCTCAAGGCGAAAACGATGAAGGGACCGGCCCCCGCAAGGGAACCGGCCCCGTTCACCTACTCACTGACTGACCGACTCAGCAGCCGGCAGCTGTCCGATGCCGGACTCAGCAGCCCAGCAGGCGCGTGGCCAGGTAGGGCTGGATCTGGTCCAGGCTGACGCGCTCCTGCTTCATGGTGTCGCGCTCGCGGACGGTGACCGCGTTGTCGTCGAGGGTGTCGAAGTCGACGGTCACGCAGAACGGGGTGCCGATCTCGTCCTGGCGGCGGTAGCGGCGGCCGATGGCGCCCGCGTCGTCGAACTCGATGTTCCAGTTCTTCCGCAGGTCCGCGGCGAGGCCCTTGGCCTTCGGGGAGAGCTGCGGGTTGCGGGACAGCGGCAGCACCGCGACCTTGACCGGCGCCAGGCGCGGGTCGAGGCGCATGACCGTGCGCTTCTCCATCTTGCCCTTGGCGTTGGGCGCCTCGTCCTCGACGTAGGCGTCGAGCATGAAGGCGAGCATCGCGCGGTTCACACCGGCCGCCGGCTCGATGACGTACGGGGTCCAGCGCTCGCCGGCCTCCTGGTCGAAGTACGACAGGTCCTGGCCGGACGCCTTGGAGTGCGCGGACAGGTCGAAGTCCGTGCGGTTGGCCACGCCCTCCAGCTCGGAGAACTCGGTGCCGCCGAAGTTGAAGCGGTACTCGATGTCAGCGGTGCGCTTGGAGTAGTGGGAGAGCTTCTCCTTCGGGTGCTCGTACCACCGGATGTTCTCCTCGCGCAGGCCCAGGTCGCGGTACCAGTTCCAGCGCTGCTCCATCCAGTACTCCTGCCACTGCTCGTCCTCACCCGGCTTGACGAAGAACTCCATCTCCATCTGCTCGAACTCGCGGGTGCGGAAGATGAAGTTGCCCGGAGTGATCTCGTTCCGGAAGGACTTGCCCATCTGCGCGATGCCGAACGGGGGCTTCTTGCGCGAGGTCTGCTGGACCTGGGCGAAGTTGGTGAAGATGCCCTGGGCGGTCTCGGGGCGCAGGTAGGCGACCGAGGCGGTGTCCTGGGACGGGCCGAGGTGGGTGGAGAGCAGGCCGGAGAACTGCTTGGGCTCGGTGAAGCCGCCCTTGTTGCCGCAGTGCGGGCAGTTGATGTCCGCGAGGCCGTTCTCGGGCAGCTTGCCGTGCTTGGCCTCGTACGCCTCCTCCAGGTGGTCGGCGCGGAAGCGCTTGTGGCAGGAGGTGCACTCGGTGAGCGGGTCCGTGAAGGTGGCGACGTGGCCGGACGCCTGCCACACCTCGGGTGCCAGGATCACCGACGAGTCGAGGCCGACGACGTCCTCGCGCGAGGTGACCATGGCGCGCCACCACTGCCGCTTGATGTTCTCCTTGAGCTCGACGCCCAGCGGACCGTAATCCCAGGCAGCCCGGGAGCCGCCGTAGATCTCACTGCAGGGGTAAACGAAGCCACGGCGCTTGCTCAGGCTGACGATGGTATCGATCTTGTCGGCGGCCACGGTGCTCTCTTCATTACGACGACGAACGATGAATTGGGCGGCGCCCTCGCGTCTCGTCGGGGGTGCAGGTCGCAAGACGGCTGGGCGAATAGTTCAGGGTACCGGCGGGCGCCGCCCCGGGACCAAATCGGTTCCCGGCCACTGTCGGCCCGCTCACACCGGCCCCAGGTTTATTGACAATCGTTTCCAGGTTTGTTGAAAATGAGTGTCATGAACATACGCCGTCACCTCACCACCGCCGCGGTCGCCGGAGCCGCGGGGCTCGGCCTGCTGGCCCTCTCCGCCTGCTCCCCCACCGCCAGTGGCAGGACGGCCGACGGTAAGCTGAGGGTGACAGCGTCCTTCTATCCCATGGAATTCCTCGCCGAGCAGATCGGCGGGAAGCACGTCGAGGTGACCGACCTCACCAAGCCGGGCGTCGAGCCGCACGACCTGGAGCTCACCGCCAAGCAGACCGCCCAGCTCGACGAGTCCGGCGCGATCGTCTACCTCAAGGGCCTGCAGCCCGCCGTGGACGAGGCGATCGCCCAGTCCGGCGTCAAGAACATCGCCGACGCCGCCGCCCTGACCTCCCTGGAGAAGCACGGCACCGAGGTCGACGGCCACCACCACACCACCGGCGACAACGACTCGCACTCCGACTCCGAGGGCGGCAACGACCCGCACGTCTGGCTCGACCCGGTGAAGTACGCCGAGGTCGCCAAGGGCGTCAACACGACCCTCGCCAAGGCCGACCCGAAGCACAAGGCCGACTACCAGAAGAACACCGACGCCCTGGTGAAGAAGCTGACCGGGCTGGACACGGAGTTCAAGGACGGTCTGAAGAACCGGGCGTCGGACACCTTCCTCACCACCCACGCGGCCTTCGGCTACCTCGCCGAGCGCTACGGCCTGACCGAAGAGGCCATCAGCGGCCTGGACCCCGAGTCCGAGCCCAGCGCGCACCGCATGAAGGCCCTGCACACCCTCGCCGCCGACCACCACGTCTCCACGGTCTTCTTCGAGACGATCGCCAACCCGGCCACCGCCAAGGCCCTGGCCGGCGATCTCCACCTGAGGACCGACGTGCTGGACCCGCTCGAAGGGATCACCGCCAAGTCCCGCGGCAGGGACTACTTCGGCGTGCAGCGCGCCAACCTCGCGGCGCTGCAGAAGGCGCTCGGCAGCAAGTGAGCAGCACGTGAACCGCACCGGCCAGCCCGCCCCGCACCCCACGGAGGTCACCGTGAAAGAACCGCTCCCCGAGCCGGTCATCGACCTGCGCGGCGCCACCGCATCGCTGGGCGCCCGCCCCGTGCTGCGCGGCGTCGACCTGACGGTGCGCTCCGGCGAGGTCGTCGCGCTGCTCGGCGCGAACGGCTCCGGCAAGTCCACCGCCGTCCGGTCGGTGATCGGCCAGGTCCCGCTCAGCGGCGGCTCGCTGTCGCTGTTCGGCACGGAGTTCCGCCGCTTCAGGAACTGGGCCCGCATCGGATACGTCCCGCAGCGCACCACCGCGGCCGGCGGGGTGCCCGCCACCGTCCGCGAGGTCGTCACGGCCGGCCGGCTGGCCCGTACGAAGCTGGGCGTGCTGCGCAAGGCCGACCGGGCCGCGGTGCACCGCGCACTGGAGCTGGTCGGCATGGCCGACCGCGCCAAGGACTCGGTCAACGCGCTCTCCGGCGGACAGCATCAGCGGGTGCTGATAGCCCGGGCGCTGGCCGGCGAACCGGAACTGCTGATCATGGACGAGCCGATGGCCGGCGTCGACCTCGCCAGCCAGGAAGTGCTCGCCGCCGCCCTGCGCGAGCAGGTCGCCCGCGGCACCACCGTCCTGCTCGTGCTGCACGAGCTCGGCCCGCTGGAGCCGCTGATCGACCGCGCGGTGGTGCTGCGCGACGGCTGCGTCGTCCACGACGGCCCGCCGCCCGAGGCCGTGGGCCAGCACGCCCTCCCCGGCCACGACCATGTCCACCCGCACGCCGACGCGGCCGCGGAACCGATCCGGACGGGGTTGCTCACCTGATGGACATCCTGACCTACGCCTTCATGCAGCGGGCCCTGATCGCCGCCCTGATCGTCGGCATCACCGCCCCCGCCATCGGCATCTACCTCGTCCAGCGCCGCCAGGCCCTGATGGGCGACGGAATCGGCCATGTCGCGCTCACCGGCGTCGGACTGGGCTTCCTGCTCAACCAGAGCCCGGTCTGGGTCGCCACCGCCGTCGCCGTCGCCGGCTCGGTCGTCATGGAGCTGATCCGCTGGTACGGCAAGACCCGCGGCGACCTCGCGCTGGCCATGCTGTTCTACGGCGGTATGGCGGGCGGCGTGATGCTGATGAACCTCTCCGACGCCGGCTCCAACGCCAACCTCGGCACCTACCTCTTCGGCTCGATCACGACCGTCTCCCCGCAGGACATGACGACGATCTACGTGCTCGCCGCGCTGGTCCTGGCGATCACCGTCGGGCTGCGCCGCCAGCTGTTCGCGGTCTGCCAGGACGAGGAGTTCGCACGGGTGACCGGCCTGCCGGTCCGGCTGCTGAACCTGCTGATCGCGGTCACCGCCGCGGTCACCGTCACCGTCGCCATGCGGGTGGTCGGCCTGCTGCTGGTCAGCGCCCTGATGGTGATCCCGGTCGCGGCCGCCCAGCAGATCAGCCGCAGCTTCGCCGTCACCTTCTCGGTGGCCGTCGCCATCGGTGTCGCGGTCACCCTTACGGGCACCACCACCTCGTACTACGTGGACGTCCCGTCCGGTGCCACGATCGTGCTCTTCGCCATCGGCCTGTTCGTCGTGCTGACCGCGCTCGCCACGCCGCTCGCGAAAAAGCGCGCCAGGGCTGCCGCACAGCCCGGTGCGGGGTGCACCCTGGAGGTACCCGCCGGTCGCACCGCCCCGGACGATGTGAGCGTGGCCGGATAGCCGCACGCCGGTAAGCGTCCCCCCAGGGCGCCGGTCATCACCTGGCACAATGGCGGGACGCATGCGCAGGGGGAAGACCTGACGTCCTAAGGGAGGCAACGGTGGCGACGAGCGCGGGATCTCCGGTACGCGGCCGGTCGACGCGGCAGCGGACCGCGGTGTCCGCCGCACTCGACGAGGTGGACGAGTTCCGCAGTGCCCAGGAGCTGCACGACATGCTCAAGCACCGGGGCGACTCGGTCGGACTGACCACCGTCTACCGGACGCTGCAGTCGCTCGCCGACGCCGGCGAGGTCGATGTGCTGCGCACCAGCGAGGGCGAGGCGGTCTACCGCCGGTGCAGCACCGACGACCATCACCACCACCTCGTCTGCCGGAGCTGCGGCAAGGCCGTCGAGGTCGAGGGTCCCGCGGTGGAGAAGTGGGCCGACCAGATCGCCGCCGAACACGGCTTCCGGGACGTGGCGCACACCATCGAGATCTTCGGGACCTGCGGCGAGTGCGCGGAGCGGACCGCCGAGGAGAAGTAGCCGCAGGAGCAGCAAGTACGCCGGGCCGCCGCCGAGTTGATCGGGGCGGCCCTTCGTATGCCCGGCCCGTGTGCCGGCTGGTGTGCCCGGCGGAACAGCGCATATATGACAGGTACACGCTGGTGGTAGCCTCGGTGGGCTATCGGCGCTGTGCTCGCGCCCACACGGGGGGTAGTAAATGGGTCTCGGGGATCTCTGGGAAGACGGCAAGCAGCTCGTCGGCGACGTGGTCGAGGTCGGCAAGGACGTCATGATGGCGCCCGCCGAGATCGCGCACTGGGTGCTGACCCAGATGTTCGGCGGCGGCGACGCGGACCTGCAGAAGATCGCGGCCGAACTGGCCAAGCTCAGCAAGGAGCTGGACGGATTGACCCAGGAGGTCAATACCGCGCTCGGAAAGCTGACCTGGCACGGCCCCGCCTCCGACGCCTTCGTCGCCGTCGCGCACGGCCGCGTCAAGGAGATGAACAAGATCTCCGACGATCTCACCACGCTGGGCCAGGCCGTCACCCGGCTGTCCCAGGTCTACTGACGAGCCACGTCCCAGGTCTACTGACGAGCCACGACGACACGGGGGTTGTACGGATGGCAGGCGACACGTTCGGTGTCGAGATGGCGGAGCTCAACACCATCGAGAAGGACTGGCGCTCGGCCGCCGAGAAGATGCTGGAGCTGCACCGGCGGCTGTGCGAGGTCAAGGACACCATGGCCGCCGCGGCGAGCATCGACCTCGCGACCGCGCCGCTCGCGTCCCTTCCCGGCTTCGGCATCGCCTACCAGGTGCAGGCCGACGTCGAGGAGATCGCCGAGGTGAGCCGGCGCCTCGCCGCGGCCAAGTCCCAGCTGCTCGACGGGCTCGCGGCGGACGCCGACAAGATCAAGCAGGTCAAGGCCGAGTACGAGGCCAACGAAAAGAAGATCGAGGAAGACCTCAAGAAGATCAAGGACGGCAAGCACCACGACACGCCCAAGTCACCGCAGACCGGCTCGCACGGCGCCGGATCCGGCTCCGGAGGCGGTGGCGGTGGCGGTGGTGGCGGCGGCGGTGCCAGCGGCGGCGGGCACGGCGGTGGCGGCGGCGCCGGCGGTCCGGCCCCCTCCCAGGGCCACGGCGACGGCAAGTGGGAGACGAAGGGCGACTGGGACGCCTGGTCGCCGGGCAAGCACCACACCACCACCGGCGCCGGCGTGCAGGACGCCCCCGACACCTCCGGGCTCCCCAAGGAGCGCAAGGACATCATCGACCGGGCCCTGGAGCGGGTGAACCACCGCATCGGCTACAGCCAGTCGGCCACCACCAACGGCTACCGCGACGACTGCTCGGGCTTCGTCTCCGCCGCCTGGGGCCTGGAACCCCCCGGCCTGAACACGTACGGCCTGATGGGCGGCAACACCGCCCACGTCATCACCAAGGACGACCTGCAGCCGGGCGACGCCCTGATCGCCGGCGACCACACCGTCCTCTTCGGCGGCTGGGCCGACGAGGCCCACACCAAGTACATCGCCCTGGAGGACAACGGCTCCCAGGGCACCGTCTCGCACGTCATCCCGTACCCGTACTACTCGGGCGACGCGGCGCACGAGCGGTCGATCGGCCAGCCGTACGTGCCCTACCGCCGCAACGGCCTCTAGGGGCCCGACAGGGGGCTTCTCCCCCTGGTGCGCACACGGGAGGGAACGGCCCGGCTTCCTGGCGCACAGGAAGCCGGGCCGACCGTCCTTTGGCCGTCAGGTCGCGGACTCGCCCTCCGCCACCGGCGCGGCACCGAACCGCCGGTCCCGCTTGGCGTACTCCAGGCACGCGGCCCACAGGTTCCGCCGGTCGAAATCCGGCCACAGGATGTCCTGGAAGACCATCTCGGCGTACGCGCTCTGCCAGATCAGGTAGTTCGAGGTGCGCTGCTCACCGGACGGCCGGACGAAGAGATCCACGTCCGGCATGTCCGGGTAGTACATGTACTTCGCGACGGTCTTCTCGTTGACCTTCGACGGGTCCAGCTTCCCGGCCCGTACGTCCCGGGCGATCGCCGCCGCGGCGTCCGCGATCTCCGCCCGGCCTCCGTAATTCACGCAGAAATACAGCGTCATCGCGTCATTGTTCTTGGTCTGCTCCTGGGCGATCTGGAGCTCCTGCACCACGGACTTCCACAGCTTCGGCATCCGCCCGACCCACCGGATGCGAATACCCAGCGCATCCATTTCGTCACGCCGCCGCCGGATGACATCGCGGTTGAAGTTCATCAGGAACTTCACCTCGTCCGGCGACCGCTTCCAGTTCTCGGTGGAAAAGGCGTAGAGCGAAAGGTTCTTCACGCCCATTTCGATGCAGCCTTTGAGGACGTCCAGCACGACGCCCTCGCCGACCTTGTGACCCTCGGTGCGCGGCAGGCCCCGCTCCTTCGCCCACCGGCCGTTGCCGTCCATGACCACGGCCACATGGTTCGGGACGAGCTCCCCGGGGATCTTCGGCGGCCGCGCGCCGGAAGGGTGCGGCTCGGGCGTGACGTACTCGCGTCGGTTACGGCCCAGAATTCCGCGTCGTGCCATGCGGCCCACGTCTCCTATGTATCAGGGTGTGCTTCTGCTTCGCTGCTATTGCTCTACGTACCGGAGGGAGCGCAGGCCCCGCTCCAGATGCCAGTGCAGATACGCCGTGACCAGTCCGCTGCCCTCCCGGGCGTGACGGGCCTCGCAGGCGTCCGCGGTCTCCCAGTCGCCGGTCAGCAGCGCGCTGAGGAGCCCGATGGCCTCTGAGGAGGGTACGACGCTCCCGGGCACCCGGCAGTCACCGCATATGACGCCACCGGACGCGACCGAGAAGAACCTGTTGGGGCCCGGCAGCCCGCACCGCGCGCAGCTGTCGAAACTCGGCGCGTAACCGTTCACGGCCAGCGAGCGCAGCAGGAACGCGTCGAGCACGAGATGCGGCGCGTGCTCCCCGCGGGCGAGCGTCCGCAGCCCGCCGACCAGCAGCAGGTACTGCTGCACCGCCGGCTCGCCCTCGTGGTCGGTGAACCGCTCGGCGGTCTCCAGCATGGCCGTACCGGCGGTGTAGCGGGCGTAGTCCGTGACGATGCCACCGCCGTACGCGGCGATCGTCTCGCTCTGCGTACAGAGCGGCAGGCCGCGCCCGACGAGCTCGCTGCCGCGGGCGTAGAACTGCACGTCCACATGGGAGAACGGCTCCAGCCGCGCCCCGAACTTCGACTTCGTCCGCCGCACGCCCCGGGCCACGGCACGGACCCGGCCGTGGCCACGGGTGAGCAGCGTGATGATCCGGTCCGCCTCACCCAGCTTCTGGGTGCGCAGCACGATGCCGTCGTCGCGGAACAGACTCATGGCGCCCATTCTCGCGCATCGCGGCGGGGCGCCGTTCCCCCGGCCGATATCAGGGCCGCTCCCCCCGGGAGGGCTCGGCCAGCGCGGCGGTCAGCTGCCGGGCCACCTCCATCGAGCACCGCCCCAGCTCCACGAGCGGCGGCATGTACCGGTGCGCGATCGATACGGGGTCGGGCCGGAGGGAGGGCAGCACGACCCCGGCCCGGGCGAGCGCCTCCCGCAATTCCGTCGTCACGGTCTCCACTTCCTGAAACTGCTGCATCATCGTCCGCACCTTCCGTGAGGGGTTTCACTGATTGCATGCAGAGCGTGACGCTGCGGAACTACGCTGAGCAAGGAGATCGGCGGTACGTCGGCACTACAACTGCCGGGCAGCACAAGGGAGTTAGGTCATGGCCAACGCCTCGCGACAGGCAGCGTGGGAATTCTGGGGAACGGAACTCAAGCGACGGCGCGAGGACACCAAGCTGACCCAGGATGCGCTGGGGAGAATGGTGTTCGTGTCCGGCGCGTACATCGGACAGTTCGAGCAGGCGATCCGCAAGCCACAGCTGGATGTCGCGATCCGGATCGACGAGGTACTGCAAACCGACGGTTTTTTCGAGCGCACGTGGCGAAAGCTGATCGACGACAAGCGGTACCCGCACTATTTCGCGGCAGCGGCGGAGCTGGAGCGGCTGGCGACGAGGATCTGCGACTTTGAGCCGATGATCGTGCCCGGGCTGTTGCAGACGGCCCCGTATGCGAAAGCGCTCATGCTCGCGGGGAACCCACTCGCATCGGACGAGTACATCGAGGAGAAGGTCCGTGCTCGCCTGGACCGATCCCTCATCCTCAAGGACACTGCACGTCCCGTGTATTGGGCCGTGCTGCACGAGGCCGTGCTACGGGTTCCCGTAGGGGGACCGTCCGTAATGGCAGAGCAGCTGGAGCACATCGCACGACTCGCCCGCGAACGGAAGATCCTGGTGCAGGTCCTCCCCTTCGCAGCAGGTGCGCACCCTCTCATCGGCAAGATGCTGACCCTCATGGAATTCCAGGACGCGCCGCCAACCGCCTATACCGAAGGCGTCTATTCGGGGAATCTGCTGGACGAACCGGCCGAAGTGAAGCGCGTACAGCAGGACTACGATCTGGTCAGGGCCGCCGCGCTGTCGCGGGAGGCGTCCCTGGCCTTGATCGAATCGACGGCAGAGGACTTCAGACGATGCGCGAGTACGACCTGAGCGCTGCTCAGTGGCGTAAGAGCAGCTACAGCGACACCAACGGTGGCAGCTGCGTTGAGGTCGCCCAAGACTTCCCCGGCGCCGCCACCTGGCGTAAGAGCAGCTACAGCGACCACAACAACGGCGACTGCCTCGAAGTCGCCGACGGCCACCCCGGCGTCGTCCCCGTCCGTGACAGCAAGGCCCCCCAGGGCCCCGCCCTGGTGATTCAGGCGCCCGCCTGGTCCGCTTTCGTCGACGCCGTCAAGAACGCGCGGTTCGTCGCTGCCTGACCGAGCTTCACCAAGTGCCTACAACAGGCACACACGGCCCCGTCATCTCGCCTGGATGACGGGGCCACATCACGTTATGGTCCGGTCATCGCGGGGGGAATACGACCTTCCGCACTTCTCAGTCGCCCCTTGGGATCGGCCCTCACGGCTCGTCAACTGCCCGGTAGCATCCCGTGATGCTCGGCAACACGTTCGTAGCCGTGAAGGCCGGCCGACGAAGTCAGTACCCCACATGAGGATCTCGATGACATCCATACCGGAGGCGCTGTTGTGGTGCCTCAGCGCAGGTACGGCCGCCGCCGTGGTCCTGGCGGCGTTCTCCGTCCGGGCCAGCGGACAACGCAAGGCCCTGAGAGCGCGCCTGACCGCCGCTGAGGAACAGAACAGCGCCACGCTCCACAGCAATACGGAGCTGTCGGCCCGGCTGCGCGCCACCGAGGCCGAGATCCGGCACCTGGCCGATACCCGGCTCCCGGACCTGACCATGGCGCTGGCCCATCCGCACGTGCCGGTGCGCGGTCTGCTCGACGCGCGGTTCGCCGGGTCGGAGACCGACGAGGCGCTCACCGCCGTACTGGAGCAGGTCGGCGACGCCATCACCAAGGAGCGCACGCGGGTCGACGCGGCCGCGCAGTCGGCGCTCCGCGGCGCGACCACGACCATCCAGGCGCTGCTCTACCGGCTGCAGACGGCGCTGCAGGAGATGCAGCACCGCTACGACGACCCGGAGATCGCGCAGGACCTGCTGAACGCGGACTTCCTCAACGAGCAGGCGCTGCGGCGCGTGCAGGCCACCGGCGTGGTCTGCGGCGCCTGGCCGGGCCTGACCCGCGAGGACTCGTACCTGGCCGAGCTGGTCGTGGGCGCCATGTCCCGGCTGCGCGGCTACGAGCGCGTCCAGATCAGCAACCAGCTGCGCGACCCGATCGCGGTCGTCGCGCGGGCCGTCGAGCCGATCGCGATCACCGTCACCGAGCTGCTGGCCAACGCGCTGCACCACTCGCACCGGGAGCTGCCGGTCACCATCACCCTCCAGCAGGGCAACCGCGGCGCCTCGGTGATCATCGACGACTACGGCGTCGGCATGCACGACGACGAGATCAAGGCGGCGATGGAGCTGCTGGCCGGCGACGGCGATCTGCTGCTGACCCAGCTCGGCGACCCGCCGCGGTCCGGTTTCGCCGCGGCCGGGCAGCTGGTGCGCCAGTACGGCTTCGGAGTGCACGTCGAGCCGTCGCCGTACGGCGGCGTGCGGGCCGTGGTGTACATGCCGGGTGACCCCCTCCTCACCGTCCTCGACGAGAGCGCCCAGCCCATGTCCGTGATGGCTCCGCTGCCGCACCGTTCCGGAATGACGGAACGATCCTCCTCCGCCCTGCCGACCGGGGCGGCGCCCTCCTCGGCACCGTCCTCCGCCGGTCAGCCGGCTCCGGCCCCGGCCGCGCCGGCCGCCCCCGCGGCGCCCACAGCGCCTGCCGTGCACGCCTCGTACGACGCGCCGGCCACCGAGGGCGAACTGCCGCGCCGGCGCCGCCGCAAGCCCGCGTCGGAGGCCGAACAGGCCCCGCGCACCGAACCGATTCCCCCGCGCTCCCCGGAGGAGACCGGATCCCGCTGGGCCGCCCTCCAGCGCGGCACCGAATCCGGCCGGGCAGCCGCCCAGTCAGAACCCCCTCGCAGTCCCGAAGGGAACGCCCAGTCATGAACAACCCCGCCCGCCGCCGTGTCGCCGAGGACAAGTCCTGGGTGCTGGCGCCGCTCTTGGAGTTGCCGCATGTTATCCACGCAGCCGTGATCTCCGGTGACGGCTTCATCGAGGGTGCCTCGCCGGGCCTGACCCGGGAGGCCGGCGAGGGTGTCGCCGCGATGATGTCCGCACTGCAGGGCGCCGCGCGCGCCGTCACCGCCGCGTTCGCCGAGAAGGACGACACCCGGCTGCGGCAGACCGTCATCGAGTCCGACGAGGGCTTCGTCTTCGCGATACCGGCCGGCGAGAACACCTGCCTGGCCGTCTTCGCCGACCCGGAGGTGAACATGGGAGTCGTCGCACACCACATGCAGATCCAGGTGACGACGCTGGGCAGCAAGGTGATGAACAGCCCGGCCCGGGACCTCGGTAACCCGGCATGACGCCCCGCCAGAGCAGCGGCAGGCGCCTCGTCCCGGCCTACCTGGCCACCGGCGGACGCGCCCGCCCCAGCCGCAACACGTTGGACCGGCTCACCCTGCTGCACAGCGTGGGGATGCCGATCACCAGTGAGGTACGCCCGGAAGAGCACCGCATCCTGGAGCTGCTGCAGCCCGGGGCGCTGTCTCTGGCCGAGGTCGCCGCCCACCTTCACCTCCCCGTCAGCGTGGTGAAGGTGCTGGTGGCCGACCTTGTCGATGCCGGGCGGCTGCACGCCCGTGTCCCCATCCCCGAAGCCGAGCAATTCGACCGGCAGATTCTGGAGAGGGTTCTCGATGGACTCCGCTCTCTCAAGTCCTAGCAGCGCGACCGGTACGGGTACCGGCACCGGCACCGGCAACATGTACCTCTCCGGCGAGCACCAGACCCTGGTCAAACTGCTGGTCGCGGGTCCGTTCGGGGTCGGCAAGACGACGCTCATCCGGGCGCTGTCGGAGACCCCGCCGCTGCACACCGAAGAGGTCATGACCCAGTCCGGCGCGATCGTCGACGATCTCGCCGGCGTACGGGAGAAGACCACCACCACCGTCGCGATCGACTTCGGGCGGCTGACGCTGCCCGGGGACCTGGTGCTCTACCTGTTCGGCACGCCCGGGCAGAAGCGCTTCCGGCCCCTGTGGCAGGACATCGCCCGCGGTGCGCTGGGCGCCCTGGTCCTCGCGGACACCCGCCGGCTGGCGGACTCCTTCGAGGTGATGGACATCGTCGAGGAGGCCGGGCTGCGCTACGCGGTCGCGGTCAACACCTTCCCCGACGCGCCCCAGTACTCCGTCGAGAAGCTCCGCGAGGCGCTCGACCTGCACCCCGAGACACCGCTGGTGCTGTGCGACGCCCGCGACCGCGACCAGTCCGTCGATGCGCTGATCGCGCTCGTCGGCCACGTTCTGGCCCACACTCCCGAGGAGAACCCGAACCCGTGACTTCCCCGCACCAGCCGGAAGAATGGGGTCTCCCCCGCTCCAGCGAAGCCGAGAGCGCGGGGACGCTGCCGCAGCAGGGCGCCGCGCCGCCACCGGGCTGCCCGGCCCACTCCGCTCCGCCGCAGCAGGCCATGGGGTACCCGCAGGCCCGGCCCGACGCGCACGAGCCGGTGAAGCTCTACGGACCGGAGTTCGCCGCCGACCCGGGCTGCGTCTACGGCCGGCTGCGGCAGTACGGCGCGCTGGCGCCGGTCGAGATCGCGCCCGACGTGACCGCGATGCTGGTCACCGACTACCGCGCGGCGCTCGACCTGCTGCACGACGACTCGACCTGGTCGAAGGACTCCCGGGAGTGGATGCAGACCGTCCCGCCGGACTCGCCGATCCTGCCGATGCTCGGCTGGCGGCCGAACGTCTTCTACAGCGACGGGCCGGCGCACGTCCGCTACCGGGACGTCATCGTCGACAGCTTCAAGCTGGTGGAACCGCACGAGCTGCGGGCCCGCGTGCACCACGCCGCGGACACCCTGATCCAGCGGTTCGGCGCCCGCGGTGAGGTCGATCTGATCGCCGACTACGCGCGGCTGATCCCGCTGCTGATGTTCAACAACCTCTTCGGGCTGCCCGACTCCTACAGCGACCGGCTCGTCGAGGCCCTCGCCGGGATGATCGAGGGCACCTCGCCCGAGGAGGCGGCGGCCGCCAACGAGGCGTACACCGCGTACATCATGGAGCTGGTCGGCTCGAAGAAGGCGCAGCGCGGCGCGGACCTGACCTCGTGGTTCATGGACCATCCCAACGGGCTGTCCGACGAGGAACTGATCCACAACATCATCCTGGTGATGGGCGCCGGCAACGAGCCGCTCGCCAACCTCATCGGCAACGCGCTGTCCCGGATGCTCTCCGACGACCGCTACTACAACACCCTCACAGGTGGCGCCCTGACCGCTCAGGACGCCATCAACGAGGTGCTGTGGAACGACCCGCCGCTGACCAACTACTCCGCCCACTTCCCGGTCCGGGACGTCTTCTTCCACGGCACCTGGGTGCGCCGGGGGCAGTTGGTGATGGTGTCGTACGCGGCCGCCAACAGCCAGTTCGACACCACCTCGCTGGACGTGCCGGGCTCGGGCGGCGGTTCGCACCTGTCCTGGTCGGCCGGCCCGCACGCCTGCCCCGTGAAGCGGCACGCACTGCTGATCGCCACCACCGCGATCGAGCGGCTCACGGCGTGGCTCTCCGACATCGAACTCGCCGTGCCCACCGAGGAGTTGGAGTGGCGGCACGGCGCCTTCCACCGGGCCCTGGTCGCACTGCCGGCCCGCTTCTCCCCCATCACCCCCGACCAGGCAGGAGCCACTCCATGGCACAACAGGGACAGCAGCCCTACGTCATCGACCCGGTCGGAAGCGACATCCACGGAGAGGCAGCCCGCCTCCGCGCGATAGGTCCGGCGGCCCGGATCGAGCTGCCCGGCGGCATCGAGGCGTGGGCGGTCACCGGCCATGCCCTGCTCAAGTCGCTGCTGACCGACGACCGGGTCTCCAAGAACCCCCGGGAGCACTGGCCGGCCTGGCAGCGCGAGGAGATCCGCAGCAGCTGGCTGCAGTCGTGGATCGGCGTCTCCAACATGTTCACCGCGTACGGCCCGGACCACCGGCGGCTGCGCAAGCTGATCGCGCCGGCGTTCACGGCCCGCCGTACGGACGCCATGCTGCCGCGCGTCGAGCGGATCACCCAGGCATTGCTGGACGATCTCGCCGGCCGCCCGGCCGGCTCGGTCGTGGACCTGCGCGAGGTGTTCACCCACCCGCTCCCCATGCAGGTCATCTGCGAGCTCTTCGGCTTCCCGGAGGGCGAGCCGCGCGCCGAACTGGCCCGGCTGGTCGAGGCGATCATGGACACCACCGCCACGCCGGAACAGGCCGGCGCCACCGCCGCGGCCGTGCACGCCCTGCTGACCGGTCTGGTCACCGCCAAGCGCGAGGCGCCGGCGGACGACCTCACCAGCCTGATGGTCTCCGCACGGGACGACGACGGCGAGCGGATGACCGAGCAGGAGCTCCTGGACACCCTGCTGCTGGTCATCGGCGCCGGTCACGAGACCACCGTCGACCTCATCGGCAACGCGGTGACGGCGCTGCTCACCCACCCCGACCAACGGGAGCTGGTGCTGTCGGGCCAGGTGCCGTGGAGCGACGTGATCGAGGAGACGCTGCGCTGGGCCCCCAGCATCGCGAGCCTGCCGCTGCGCTTCGCGGTGGAGGACATCGAGCTGCCGGACGGGATCACCATCCGCAAGGGCGACGCGATCCTCCCCGGGTACGCCGGCGCCGGCCGCGACCCGGAGTTCCACGGCCCCGGGGCGGACACGTTCGACGTCCGGCGCGGCGTCCAGGAGCACCTGGCCTTCGGCCACGGCGTGCACCACTGCCTCGGTGCCCCGCTGGCCCGCATGGAGGCCCGGATCGCCCTCCCGGCGCTCTTCGCCCGCTTCCCGGACCTCCAACTGGCCGTATCCGCCGAGGAGTTGCAGCCCGCGGGCGGCTTCATCTCGGGCGGCCTGCGGGGGCTTCCGGTGCGCCTGACGCCGGCCGAGGCCCCGACGACGGCTCCGGCTCCGGCGGGCGCGTAACCGCCCGGCGGCGCCCAGCGGGTCCGGCCCCCGTCACCGCCCCGGCAGCGACGGGGGCCGCAACCTTCTCGCCCCCTCACCGGTCGGTAACGGCAACCGCCTTCCGACCGAGAGGGACCTTCCCGATGAAGCTCCGCCGCGCCCTGCCGGCCGTCCTCGCCGCCGCCCTGCTGGCGCCCGCCGCCCTGCCGACCACCCCGGCCGCGGCCGCGACCGGCACGCCGGGGGTCGGCACCGAACTCCTGGACCTCCCCCGCACCGTGGCCGTCGGCTCCGTCTGGCACGGCTTCGCCGATTCCGTCCGCAACACCACGGACGGCACGCTGCCGGCCGTCACCCTCTCGCTCACCGGCACCGCGCCGGTCACCGTCCAGTTCCTCGACAACGCGGCGGGCGGCACCTGGCACACCGTCGACCTGCACAAGGGCCGGTTCCTCCGCTACGCCGACCTCATGCCGGGCGAGCACCTGAGCAAGCCCATGCGCCTGAAGCTCACGGCGGGCGCCCGTCCCGGCAGTCGTGCCACCCTCACCGCCCTCGCCACCTTCTGCGACGGCCACGGCAGGTGCGGCGTCTCGGCACCGAAGTCCTATGCGATCAAGATCACCGCGAAGGGCACCCGCTAGGAACGGCGGGAGGGCCCGGGCTCTACGAGGGCGTACGCGCCGCCGCGGCGAGCAGCCGCTCGGTGTCCGCCGGGCCGAGGGTCAGCGCACCGCCGACCGTGGTGAGCACCTCGCGCTCCGCGGGCGTGTAGGCGCCGTCCGCGAGGGCGATCCGGGCGCCCTGGAGGAGCAGCGACTCCCGCCCGGCCGGCGCGAGATGCGCGGCGAGCGGCTCCAGGGCCTCGTGCAGCTCTATGGCCAGCGCGGTGCCGCACGGGTCGAGGCCGGCGTGGCCGCAGTGCCCGCCGGTCACCGCGTCGTAGGTGCCGGTGAGCCGCCCGGTGTCGGCGGCGAGGGCGGCGAGGAGGGTCAGCAGCTGGTCCTCGGAACAGTCCGGGAAGCCGGCCGCCCGGACGGCGTCCACGGCGGTCTCCCGGACCGCGCGGGACGAGGTCCCGCCGGCGGCCAGCAGCGCGAGCGTGACGGTGTGGACGGCGTCCCGCAGCATCGCGGAGAAGCGGACGGTGGTGGGGTGGTCGAGGGCGTCCAGGCCGAAGCGGCCGTGGCAGGCGGAGCACTCCAGCACCGGGCCGGTGCGGCCGCGGGAGAGGAGCGGGAGGCCGAGGAGGGTGAGGCGGCGGTGGCCGGTGCGTCGGAGGTAGTTGCGGTCGCCGCCGCAGCCCGGACAGAAGAACTCGCCGTCGGCGACGGTACGCCAGGACGTGCGCACTCCCATCACACACACCTTGTGCATTCCGTCAGCCTCCGTAACTCCCCGTTGCCGTCCAGGCCCAGGAGAGACCCCCACGCCACCGTCGCCGTGTTGGACGTGATGTTAGCCACATCATTGATGCGCCGTCAGCACCTGGTATCGGACAACTACGGCTCGGCGGCACGCCAGGAGCACTGGCGTGCCGCCGATATGGCCGAAATCGCGGGGGCCGGGGCCGTGGCGGCCCGGAGGCTCAGCGGCCGGCGCGATTGACGGCCGAGACCACGGCCTTCAGCGAGGCGCGGGTGGTGTTCGCGTCGATGCCGATGCCCCACAGGACCTTGTCACCGATCGCGCACTCGATGTACGAGGCGGCCTGCGCGGAGGCGCCCTCGCTCATCGTGTGCTCCTGGTAGTCCAGCAGCCGTACGTCCACGCCGATGCCCTGCAGGGCGTCGAAGAACGCGGAGATCGGGCCGTTGCCGGAACCGGTCAGCACGGTGTCCCGGCCGTCGACGACCGCCTCGACGGTCAGCGCGTCGATGCCGTCCCGGTCCGTCGTGGTCTGGCCGTTCTTGACCTGGATGCGGCCCCACGGGTTCTCGGGGTTGGGCAGGTACTCGTCCTGGAAGGCGGACCAGATGGCGGCCGGCGTGACCTCGCCGCCCTCGGCGTCGGTCTTCTCCTGGATGATTCGGGAGAACTCGATCTGCATCCGGCGCGGCAGGTCCAGCTTGTGGTCGTTCTTCAGGACGTAGGCGATACCGCCCTTGCCGGACTGCGAGTTGACCCGGATGACGGCCTCGTAGGAGCGGCCGACGTCCTTCGGGTCGATGGGCAGGTACGGCACCGCCCACTCGATGTCGTCCACGGTCTTGCCGGCGGCGGCCGCCTCGGCCTCCATGGCGTCGAAGCCCTTCTTGATGGCGTCCTGGTGGGAGCCGGAGAAGGCGGTGTAGACCAGGTCGCCCGCGTAGGGGTGGCGCGGGTGGACCTCCATCTGGTTGCAGTACTCGCTGGTCCGGCGAATCTCGTCGATCTGCGAGAAGTCGATCTGCGGGTCGACGCCCTGGCTGAAGAGGTTCATGCCCAGGGTCACCAGGTCGACGTTGCCGGTGCGCTCGCCCTGCCCGAACAGGCAGCCCTCGATGCGGTCGGCGCCCGCCATGATCGCCAGCTCGGCGGCGGCCACGGCCGTACCCCGGTCGTTGTGCGGGTGGACGCTCAGGCACACGTACTCGCGCCGGGTCAGGTGGCGCCCCATCCACTCGAACCGGTCCGCGTGCGTGGACGGCGTCGAACGCTCCACCGTGGCGGGCAGGTTGAGGATGATCTCGCGGCCCTCCTCGGGGCGCCAGACGTCGCAGACCGCCTCGCAGACCTCCAGGGCGAAGTCCAGCTCGGTGTCGGTGAAGATCTCCGGGCTGTACTGGTAGCCGAAGACCGTCTCGTCGCCGAGGATCTTCTCCGCGTACTCCATCACCAGCCGGGTGCCGTCCACCGCGATCTGCTTGATGTCGTCCTTGGAGCCGCGGAAGACCACCCGGCGGAAGGTCGGCGCGGTCGCGTTGTACAGGTGGACGGTGGCGCGCTTGGCGCCGCGCAGCGACTCGACGGTCCGCTCGATCAGATCCTCGCGGGCCTGCGTCAGCACCGAGATCGTGACGTCGTCGGGGATGGCGCCCTCTTCGATGATCGACCGGACGAAGTTGAAGTCGGTCTCGCCGGACGACGGGAACCCGACCTCGATCTCCTTGTAGCCCATGCGCACCAGCAGGTCGAACATCTCGCGCTTGCGGGCCGGCGACATGGGGTCGATCAGCGCCTGGTTGCCGTCCCGCAGGTCGGTGGAGAGCCAGCGCGGCGCCTTGGTGATCCGCTTGTCCGGCCAGGTCCGGTCCGGCAGGTCCACGGCCTCGTACGGGCCGTACTTGTGGATCGGCATCCCGGAGGGCCGCTGGGTGACGGTCGCGGCGGTGATCGGCGTGGGGCGACCGACGGAGATTTCGGAGGTCATTGCGCGGGGCTCCTGTCGAAGGCTTTCGACGGCCGACGGTGGGCAACACCGGACTCCGCGGGGAGGGGGTCGGCCTCGACTACAGGCCCTCGCCGCGGCAGCTAAGGAGAAGCAGCCCGTAACGCATGATGCTCAGCACCCTAACCGAGGTACGCCCTGAGTGGCGGTCGCGTATCAGTATGCGGGACCGGGGCGGACGTTACGCCCTAAATGCGACGAACCACACATATGCAGGAATCTCCACCGCAGGCAGTGACAGCCGCACTACACAGTGCCACCGTTTGTCCATGGACCTCAACTCGGACCTCAGCAGCGACCGGAACCGCAAGGCGTCCGGTCCGACCGCCCCCGACCACCCCGTCTTCTGCACGATCGTCCCGCCGCACATCCTCGACAACCTCGCCCGGTCGGAGGACCCGGCCCATTTCGAGCCGGCCCGCCGCACCCTGGGGCACGACGGCGCCCACCGCGTCCGCCGCATGACCCGGGCCGCCCAGGCCGTCGCCCCGCAGGAGGCCCGGACCTCCGCCAACAAGCCCCACCGCACCATCTACGACGCCGGCCACCAGGAGAACCTTCCCGGCACCAAGGTCCACTCCGAGTCCGACGGCCCCTCCAAGGACGCCTCGGTCACCCGCGCCCACGCCGGACTGGGCGCGACCTTCGACTTCTACCTGAAGGCGTTCCACCGCAAGTCCATCGACGGCGCCGGCCTGGCCCTCGACGCGACCGTCCACTACGGCCGGAAGTACGACAACGCCTTCTGGGACGGCGAGCGGATGGTCTTCGGCGACGGCGACGGCGACCTCTTCAAGGACTTCACCATCTCCGTCGACGTCATCGGCCACGAGCTGACCCACGGCGTCACCCAGTACACCGCCAACCTGGCCTACCAGGGCCAGTCCGGCGCCCTCAACGAGTCCGTCTCCGACGTCTTCGGCTCCCTGATCAAGCAGTACGCCCTCGGCCAGACCGCCGACCAGGCCGACTGGCTGATCGGCGCCGACCTGCTCGGCCCCAACGTCACCGGCAAGGCCCTGCGCTCCATGAAGGCCCCCGGAACGGCCTATGACGACGACGTCCTGGGCAAGGACCCGCAGCCGGCCACGATGGAGGGCTACGTCAAGACCCCCAGCGACAACGGCGGCGTCCACATCAACTCCGGCATCCCCAACCACGCCTTCTACCTCGTCGCCAGCAAGCTCGGCGGCAAGGCGTGGGAGCGGGCCGGCCAGGTCTGGTACGACGTCCTGACCGGCGGTGAACTGCCCCAGACCGCCACGTTCGCCGACTTCGCCAAGCTCACGATCAAGGCCGCCCAGGCCCGCTTCGGCACCGGCGACGAACACGAGGCCGTGGTCAAGGCCTGGTCGCAGGTCGGCATCTCGGCGAAGTGACGACGTAGGACGTGGTTCCTCAGCACGGCGGAAAGTGACCGGCGTACCTCGGGGGTGTGCCGGTTACCCGAAAGAACGGGGGCGGTGTACGGGCGTCGGCGACCAGCAGGCGCCCACCCCCCGCCCCCGGCTACCGTGGCCATATGGCCCCCCCAAACGGGGAAGAAGTCCGTCGCAGGACGTCGGAGGAGCCCGTTATGCGCATTTACGTTCACCGTACCGGCGGCTTCGCGGCCATCGACCGCCGGGCCGAGATCGACACCGCGGGGCGCGACGACTCCGCCGAGTGGCAGTCCCTCACGGAACGCGCCCTCGCCACCGCCCGCACCGAACCCCCCGTCGGCGTCCCCGACGGCTTCAGCTACCAGATCACCGTCGACGGCCGCACGGTGTACCTCTCCGACCCCCGCCTCACGGACGACCAGCGGACCTTGATCACGAAGGTGATGAAGGAAGGGGCGTAAGCCGTCAGAGGGCACAGCGGGGCCGTGGCGGCGGCGCATCGCCGGCTGCCCGCCAACTTCCGTACGTATTCTGCCCCTTGACACTGTTACCGCCGGTTACAAAGATCCCGGCATGACTGCCGTGCCGGAGTTCCCCAGGCCCCTGCCGCGCTTCCCGAAGGATTTCCTGTGGGGGGTGTCGACGTCCGCCGCACAGATCGAAGGCGCGGTGGAAGAAGGGGGGCGCGCCACCTCGACGTGGGACGTCTTCGCCGCGGAGAGCGGGCGGATCAAGGACGGGTCGAACGCGCGGGTGGCGACCGACCATTACCACCGCTATCCGGAGGACGTACGGCTGCTCAAGGAACTCGGGGTCGGCGCGTACCGGTTTTCGGTGGCGTGGCCGCGGGTGGTGCCGGACGGCCGCGGGGCGGTGAACGCGGCCGGGCTGGATTTCTACGACCGGCTGGTCGACGCCTTGCTGGCGGCCGGAATCGCACCGGTGCCGACGCTTTTCCACTGGGACACCCCGCAGGTCGTGGAGGACGGCGGGGGCTGGCTCGTACGGGACACGGCACAGTGGTTCGCCGCGTATGCGGATGCCGTGGCGGCCCGGCTCGGGGACCGGGTGGAGCGGTGGATCACGCTCAATGAGCCGGCGGAACTGACGCTGCTGGGCTACGGGCTGGGGCAGCACGCGCCGGGGCGGGAATTGCTGTTCGGCGCGTTACCGGCAGCACATCACCAGCTGCTGGGGCACGGCCTGGCGGTACAGGCACTGCGGGCCCGGGACGCCCGGTCCATCGGGATCGCGAATTCCCACGGGCCGACCTGGGCCGCGTCCGACGCGGAAGAAGACCGTACGGCGGCGGATCTCTACGACCTGCTGCTGAACCGGCTGTTCGCGGAGCCGGTCCTGCTGGGCCGCTATCCGGACGACGACGTGGCGGAACTGCTGCCGGGAAACGTCGACGACGACCTGAAGGTGATCTCCGCGCCGCTGGACTGGTACGGGATCAATTACTACCAGCCGTCGCTGGTGGGGCGGCCGAAGGGCGAGGCGACGGAAGTCGGCGGAACGCGCATACCCGAGGGGCTGCCTTTCGCACCCCGTGACATCGAGGGATGTCCCCGGACCGATTTCGGATGGGCGGTGATTCCGGAGGGACTGACCGAATTGCTGGTCGGTTTCCGCGAACGGTACGGAAAGCGGCTGCCACCGATCGTGATCACCGAGAACGGCTGCTCGTACGAGGGCATCGAGGACGGGGAGCGGATCGCCTATCTGGACGGACATCTGCGGGCCCTGCACGCCGCCATGACGGCGGGCGTGGACGTCCGGGGATATTTCGTCTGGTCCTTGCTGGACAACTTCGAATGGGCGGAGGGGTACGCGCGGCGCTTCGGGCTCGTCCACGTCGACTACGCGACGCTGACGCGGACGCCGAAATCCTCGTACCGCTGGTTCCGCGAGGTGCTCCGGGAGCAGGCGGGCGGGTGAGCCGGGCCACGGGGGCGGGCCGGTGGCAGGACCGGGTCGCGGCGCCGGATCCGCTGGCCGAGCCCTCCGCGCCGGTCGGGTCCGGGTGGACCGCGTCCCTGGCGGTGGCCAACGGGGCGATCTGGGCGGGCTGGTACGGGCCGCTGCAAATACTGCTCGCGTGGCAGGCGGCGGAGGTGGCGGCACCGGCCGCCGGGATGCCCAAGGAATCCGTGCTGGCCTGGGTGACCGGCGTGGGAGCCGCGGTCTCCCTGGTCGCCAATCCCCTCTTCGGCGCGCTGTCGGACCGCACGACCTCCCGCTACGGGCGCCGAACCCCCTGGATCCTTATGGGAGTTGTCGCAGGCGCCGCCGCGCTGGCGGCACTGGCGACGGCCCGTACGGTCCTGGCGATGGCGCTGGCCTGGGGTGCCGTACAGCTCGCGCTCAACGCGGCGTTCGCGGCGATCACCGCGGCCGTGCCCGACCGGGTGCCGCACCGGCAGCGGGGAGCGGTGGGTGGCTGGCTGGGCGCCGCGCAGATCCTGGGGGTCGTGGCGGGTACCGGCCTGGCGACCGTCGCGGGCGGGCCGGGGGCCGGCTATCCGGCCTGCGCCGGGTTCGTGGTGCTGGGCACCCTGCCGTACGTGCTGGGGCACCGGGACGCGGTGCTGCCGGCCGAGCGGCGGCCGGAGCTGTCCTGGCGGGCCCTGGTCAGCGGCTTCTGGATCAGCCCGCGGCGCCATCCGGACCTGGGCTGGGCCTGGCTGACCCGGTTCCTGATCAACCTGGGCAACGCGCTGGTGCTGCTGTACCTGCTGTACTACCTGCGCGATGTGCTGCGGCGGGCGGACCCGGACGGCGGGGTGCTGGTGCTCACCGCCGTGAACGGCGTGATGCTGCTGACCACGGTCGTCGTCGGCGGGATCTGGTCCGACCGGGTCGGGCGACGGCAGCCGTTCGTCCTGGGCGCCGGGGTGATCATGACGGTGGCCACCGCGCTGCTCGCCGTCTGGCAGACCTGGCCGGGCGCACTGTGCGCCGCGGCGCTGCTCGGCATCGGATTCGGCGGCCGCGTCGCACGACGAACTAGAAGCCCAGCTTCCGCAGTTGCTTCGGGTCGCGTTGCCAGTCCTTGGCGACCTTGACGTGCAGGTCGAGGAAGACCGGCGTGCCGAGCAGTGCCTCGATGTGCTTGCGCGACTTGGTGCCGACCTCCTTCAGGCGCTTGCCCTTGGGGCCGATGATGATGCCCTTCTGGCTGGGGCGCTCGATGTAGACGTTGGCGTGCACGTCCAGGAGCGGCTTGTCGGCGGGGCGGTCCGCGCGCGGGAGCATCTCCTCGACGACGACGGCGATGGAGTGCGGCAGCTCGTCGCGGACGCCCTCCAGCGCGGCCTCGCGGATCAGCTCGGCGACCATGACCTGCTCGGGCTCGTCGGTGAGGTCGCCCTCCGGGTAGAGCGCCGGGCCCTCGGGGAGCAGCGGCACCAGCAGATCGGCGAGCAGGGAGACCTGGGTGTCGCCCACGGCCGAGACCGGGATGATCTCGGCCCACTCGATGCCCAGTTCCTTGCCGAGCTGGTCGATGGCGATCAGCTGGGCGGCCAGCGTCTTGGAGTCGACCAGGTCGGTCTTGGTGACGATGGCGACCTTGGGCGTCTTCTTGATCTCGGCCAGCTCACCGGCGATGTACCGGTCGCCGGGGCCGATCTTCTGGTCCGCCGGCAGGCAGAAGCCGATCACGTCGACCTCGGACCAAGTGGTGCGGACGACGTCGTTGAGCCGCTCGCCGAGCAGAGTGCGCGGCTTGTGCAGGCCCGGGGTGTCGACGAGGACCAGCTGGGCGTCGGGGCGGTGCACGATGCCGCGGACCGTGTGCCGGGTGGTCTGCGGGCGGTTGGAGGTGATCGCCACCTTCGTACCCACGAGAGCGTTCGTCAGGGTCGACTTGCCCGCGTTGGGGCGGCCGACGAAGCAGGCGAAGCCGGCCCGGTGGGCGGCGGAGGAGTCTGTACGAACACTCATGGCGCCCATTCTCCCCGATCCCGGCCGCCGCTCCGACCATCCGGGCCGGACGCTCAGTCGACGACCGCCGCCGTGCCCTCGAAGGTGGTGTCCTGCAGCGCGGCGTCGATCCGGGCGAGGGCGTCGGCGGACAGGGTGATCCGGGCGGCGGCGAGGTTCTCCGCGATGTGCGCCGGGGTGCGGCTGCCGGGGATCGGCACGACGTGCTCGTCCTGGTGCAGCAGCCAGGCCAGCGCCAGCTGGCCGGAGGAGATGCCGAGGTCCTCGGCGAGGCCCCGGACCGGCGCGAAGCGGTCCTGGTTGGCCTTGAGGTTGGCGGCGTCGAAGCGCGGCAGATGACGGCGGAAGTCGTCCCCGGCGACCTGCTGGACGGTGCCGGTGAGGAATCCGCTGCCCAGCGGGCTCCAGGCGACGACGCCCACGCCCAGCTCGCGGGCGGTGGCGAGCAGCTCGGCGTCGATCGGCTGCCACATCGACCACTGGACCTGGACCGCGGCCACCGGGCGGACCGCGTGCGCGCGCCGCAGCTGGTCGGCGGTCACGTTGGACAGGCCCAGGTGACGGACCAGACCGGCGTCGATCAGCTCGGCGACGGCACCGACGGTGTCCTCGAACGGAACCTGCGGGTCCGGGTAGTGCGGGTAGTACAGGTCGATGACGTCGGTCCGCAGATTGCGCAGCGATGCCTCGGCGTAGCCGCGTACGTGGCGGGGGTCGGCGTTCACGGCCAGTTCGCCGAAGCCGTAGTTGACCGGGAAGGGGTGCGGTGCGACGCCCTCGGGGAGCCGGAAGCCGAACTTGGTCGCGAGCACGACCTCGTCGCGGCGGCCGCGCAGCGCCCGGCCGATCAGCTGCTCGTTGTGGCCGTCGGGGCCGTAGCCGTCCGCGGTGTCGATCAGGGTGGCGCCCCCGTCGAGGGCGGAGAGCAGGGCGGTGGTGCCGCGCTGCTCGTCGGTCTCGCCGTAGACGCCGGGCGAGAGGACCATCGCGCCGAAGCCGATGGCGGAGCTGGTGAGGCCGCCCAGGGTGCGGGCGGGGAGGGCGGGTGCGGCGGTCACGGCGGGCTCCTGGTGGGCGCGGGCCGGCGGCGGGGCCGGCGACGGCTGCTGATACCCATGATCTTTGCCGACCCGGCCCGGACCCGTCCAAGACGCGTGGTGATAGCCGATGGTTATGGAGCGCCGATGGCGAGATGGCCTGCCGCAGGGAGTGGGGGCGGGAGCCCGCCCCCCCACGGTCCGGTGCGCCCGGTTTACGCCTCGCCCGCCGGGACGGTGGTGCGCAGGGTGCCGTCGAGGCCCGCGACGAGGACCGGCGTCCCGGGGCCACCGAGGTCCCGGACGGCCGCGCGGTCCGCGTCCGTGGCGCGCTCGGCGTCGGTGACCACGGCTGCCGCCTCCAGGGACGTGGCGCCGCTGGCGACGGCCATCGCCACGGCCGTCTGCAGGGCGCTGAGCTGCAACGAGTCCAGCGCGACGGTGCCGGCGACATACGTGCGGCCGGTCTCGTCGCGTACGGCGGCGCCCTCGGGCACGCCGTTACGGGCCCGCGCCGAGCGCGCGAGCGTGATGATCTTGCGGTCTTCGGGGTCCAGCGGTGCGGCGTCGGTCATACCGGCGAGCATATGCGCCGGCCCCGCGACGTGAGGAAGAAGGTGGCTGCCCCGGTCCCCCGTGGCCGGGGCAACCTGCGCGGCAAGATTTCTCGGACGATTTCTCTCCCGCAGGACGGCCGCCTTTCGGCGACCGCCCGAAGATCCTTCCATGGCCCGTCGCAAAGAATCCAGCCCCACCGGAAATGGCTTCCAGAACATTTCTGCTGCACTGGAGATAACTAACGCCGGAAAGGGGGAGCGCGGCGTTGTCCCGTGGGGTCTCGTCGGGTCATTTCCCGGATGTGCCGGAATTATGCGGAGAGCTCTCCGGCGTCCGTGGCCCGCACCGGCTCGCAGAGCACCGTGACGATCTTGTTCCGGCGGCCGGCCGGTGATTCGGCGGTCAGCCGCAGCCCCTTCAGTTCGGGGTCGGCGGCCGTGTCGGAGAGGTCGACCTCGGCCGTGGCGCCGGCGATCGGGACCCGGCCGAGCAGCTTGGCCAGCAGCCCGCCGACCGTCTCGACGTCCTCGTCGTCCAGCTCCGCCAGGCCGTAGAGCTCGCCGAGGTCGCCGATGTCGAGGCGGGCGGTGACGCGGTAGCGGCCGTCACCGAGGTCCTCGACCGGCGGCAATTCCCGGTCGTATTCGTCGGTGATCTCGCCGACGATCTCTTCGAGAATGTCCTCGATGGTGACGATTCCGGCGGTGCCGCCGTATTCGTCGATGACCACCGCGACGTGATTGCGGTCCTGCTGCATTTCGCGCAGCAGATCACCGGCATTCTTGGTGTCGGGCACGAAGACCGCGGGCCGCATGGCCGTGGAGACCAGCTCGGTCTCCGCGTCGCGGCTGATGTGGACCTTGCGGGCCAGGTCCTTCAGATAGACCACGCCGACGATGTCGTCCTCGTTCTCGCCGGTCACCGGGATACGGGAGAAGCCGGAGCGCAGGGCGAGGGTCAGCGCCTGCCGGATGGTCTTGAACCGCTCGACGGAGACCAGGTCGGTGCGCGGCACCATGACCTCGCGGACGAGGGTGTCGCCGAGCTGGAAGACGGAGTGCACCATCCGGCGCTCGTCGTCCTCGATCAGCGACTCCTTCTCCGCGAGGTCGACCAGCGAGCGCAGCTCGGCCTCGGAGGCGAAGGGGCCCTTGCGGAAGCCCTTGCCGGGGGTGAGGGCGTTGCCGATGAGGATCAGCAGCTGCGGGATCGGGCCCATGACGCGGGCCAGCGGCAGCAGGACGTAGGCGGCCGCGGTGGCGGTGTTCAGCGGGTGCTGGCGGCCGATCGTCCGCGGCGAGACGCCGACCGCGACATAACTGACCAGCACCATCACGGCGATGGCGACGGTCAGCGCCTGCCAGGTCTCGTGGAACGAGCGCAGGCAGGCGTAGGTGACCAGGGCGCCGGCGGCCATCTCGCAGCCGACCCGCACCAGCAGGGCGACATTGAGGTAGCGGGTGGGGTCGGCGGCGACCTGGGCGAGCTTGGCGCTGCCGCGGCGGCCGGAACGGACGGCCTCCTCGGCGCGGAAACTCGTCGTACGGGCCAGGCCGGCCTCCGCGCAGGCCGCGAGCCAGGCGATCACGACGAGCAGGACCGCGACCGCGATCAGCTGGGTGGTCATGGCGGACGCCCGTCAGGTCACGGTGGGCGCGGGCGAGGGGCCGGTCAGACCCCGCTCACCGCGCCAGCCGTCGACGATCGCCGCCTGGAGGCCGAACATCTCGGCCTTCTCGTCGGGCTCCTCGTGGTCGTAACCGAGGAGGTGGAGGACGCCGTGCACGGTCAGCAGCTGGAGCTCCTCGTCCATGCTGTGCGCGGTCGGCGCCTCCTCGCCCTGCTTCTTGGCGACCTCCGGGCAGAGCACGATGTCACCGAGCAGGCCCTGCGGGGGCTCCTCGTCGTCCTTGGCCGGCGGACGCAGCTCGTCCATCGGGAAGGACATGACATCGGTCGGTCCGGGCAGGTCCATCCACTGCAGATGGAGCTGCTCCATGGCCTCGGCGTCCACGACGATCACGGACAGCTCGGAGAGCGGGTGGATGCGCATCCGGCCGAGGGCGTAGCGGGCGACGTCCAGGATCGCCTGCTCGTCGACCTCCGTGCCGGATTCGTTGTTGACGTCGATGGACATGGGGCGTTGCGTCTCGCTTCTCGTTCGCGCGGTGCGTCCGGCTCACTGGCCGTTGCGGCTGTCGTACTTCTCGTAGGCGTCGACGATACGGCCCACGAGCTTGTGCCGGACCACATCCTGGCTGGTGAGCAGGGAGAAGTGCACGTCGTCGACGCCCTCCAGGATTTCCCTGACCTGACGCAGACCGCTCTTGGTGCCGCCGGGGAGGTCGACCTGGGTGACGTCACCGGTGACGACGATCTTCGACTCGAACCCGAGGCGGGTGAGGAACATCTTCATCTGCTCGGGGTTCGTGTTCTGCGCCTCGTCGAGGATGATGAACGCGTCGTTCAGCGTCCGGCCGCGCATGTACGCCAGCGGCGCGACCTCGATCGTGCCCGCGGCCATCAGGCGCGGGATGGAGTCGGGGTCGAGCATGTCGTGCAGCGCGTCGTAGAGCGGGCGCAGATACGGGTCGATCTTCTCGTAGAGGGTGCCGGGCAGGAAGCCCAGCCGCTCGCCGGCCTCGACCGCGGGGCGGGTCAGGATGATGCGGTTGACCTGCTTGGCCTGGAGCGCCTGGACGGCCTTGGCCATCGCGAGATACGTCTTGCCGGTACCGGCCGGGCCGATGCCGAAGACGACGGTGTGCTTGTCGATGGCGTCGACGTAGCGCTTCTGGTTGAGGGTCTTGGGACGGATCGTCCGGCCGCGGTTGGACAGGATGTTCTGGGTGAGCACCTCGGCGGGCGTCTCGCTCCCGGCGCCCTCGCCGTTCTCCGCCGCGCGCAGCATGGCGATCGAGCGTTCCACCGCGTCCTCCGTCATCGGTTGTCCGGTGCGGAGCACCAGCATCATCTCGTCGAAAAGGCGCTGGACGAGGGCCACTTCCCGGGCGTCGCCGACCGCGCTGACTTCGTTGCCCCGGACGTGGATGTCGGTCGCCGGGAAGGCTTTTTCGATCACTCGCAGGAGCGAGTCGCCGGACCCCAGGACCGTCACCATCGGGTGCTTGGCCGGGACGGTGAACTGGGCGCTCGCCTGCGGTTCCATGGGTGTCTGCGTCATAGGGCGGCTCGGTGGCCTGCTCAACCCCCATCCTTTGCTCATGAAGACGTGCCGAGGAGGTGCCTGCCGGCACGGCCTCCTTGCGATACAAGAGTACGACGGGGCACCGACAGGCCCGAGAGCTTTTCCCGGCGGCCGCCCTGACCTGGGTGTTCGCCGAGGGACGGCAGTCGGTCCGGAACCGCTTCCGATGCCGCTTCGGGGACCCGGCGCGGGGCTCAGGCCGGGCGGCGGAAGCCGATCGTGGGGACCGCGCGGGCCAGCGGCGCCGGACGGTAGGCCGCGGGCAGCACCTCGTCGAGGAAGGCGTACTGCCGGCGCAGCGCGCCCGGGGCACCCGCCTCGCACAGCCGCACCTGCTGCCACCAGGCGGCGATCTCCGCCCAGCCCGGCGCGGACAGCGACCCGCCGAACTCCTGCACCGACAGCGCGGCGCTCAGCCCCGCGAACGCCAGCCGGTCGGTCAACGGCCAGTCGGCCAGGGTGCCGGTGACGAAGCCCGCGACGAAGACGTCGCCGGCGCCGGTCGGGTCCAGCGCCTCCACCGCGATCGCGGGCACCTCGGCGGTCTCGCCGGTCCGCCCGTCCACCGCGTACGCGCCCTGTGAGCCCAGCGTGACGACGGCCAGCGGCACCCGGTCGGCCAGCTTGCGGGCGGCCGCGCGCGGGCAGGTCGTGCGGGTGTAGCGCATCGCCTCCTCGGCGTTGGGCAGGAACGCCTCGCAGTGTTCGAGGTCGGCGAGGTCGGCCGGGTCCCAGCGGCCGCTGTCGTCCCAGCCGACGTCCGCGAAGATCCGGCTGCCGCGGCCGGCCGCGCACTCCAGCCAGGGCTCCCGCCGGCCGGGCACGAGCGAGGCGACACAGGCCCGGGACGGCGGCGGGCAGCCCGGCGCGTGCCGGCCGTCGAAGGTGAAGTCGGGGGGCGGCGCCTGATGTCCGTGCGAGACCATCGTGCGCTCGCCCTCGTACGCCATGGAGACGGTGACCGGGGAGTGCCAGCCGGGGACGGTGCGTGACAGCGCCAGGTCGATGCCCTCGCCCTGTTCGAGCGCCTCCCAGCAGTACTCGCCGTACTTGTCGTCGCCGAAGGCGGCGGCCAGGGAGGTGCGCAGCCCGAGCCGGGCCAGGGCGGTGGCCATGTTGGCGACGCCGCCGGGGCTGGAACCCATGCCGCGGGCCCAGGATTCGGTGCCGCGGACCGGTGCGGAGTCCAGGCCGGTGAAGATGATGTCGAGGAAGACCGTGCCGGTGAGGTAGACGTCGGTGCGCGGATCGCCGTCCGCCCGTACCTCGGCCAGCGGGTCGAGGCCCGGTGGCGTCCCGGCCGGGCCCGTGGGCGGGTGGACATCACGTCGGCTGGTCACCGTGCACGCCCCTCTCGTATCGGCACGTGCCGCCAGTGTGCCTGATGCTGCGGTACGTTCCGCCCCATGAGGCTCACGATTCTCGGCGGTGGCGGCTTCCGGGTGCCGCTGGTCTACCGCGCGCTCCTGGCCGACCCGGCGGACTCCGTCTCCGAGGTGGTGCTGCACGACACCGACAGCCGGCGGGTGGCGGTCATCGCCGAGGTGCTGACGCGGCTGGGCGAGGGGCATCCGGCACCGGTACCGGTCCGGGTCGCGCAGAGCCTGGACGAGGCGCTGGCCGGGGCGGACTTCGTGTTCTCGGCGATCCGGGTGGGCGGCACCGCCGGCCGGATACGCGACGAACGGATCCCGCTGGCCGAGGGCGTGCTGGGCCAGGAGACGGTGGGCGCGGGCGGGGTCCTGTACGGCCTGCGGACGATCCCGGTGGCGCTGCACATCGCCGAGCGGGTCGCCCAGCTCGCGCCGGCGGCCTGGGTCATCAACTTCACCAATCCCGCGGGCATGGTGACCGAGGCGATGTCCCAGGTGCTCGGCGACCGCGTCATCGGGATCTGCGACTCCCCGGTCGGGCTGGTGCGCCGGGCCGCGCGGGCGGCGGGCCTGGGACCGGCGGCCTTCGAGAGCGGCCGGGTCGGCTACGACTACGTCGGCCTCAACCACCTCGGCTGGCTGCGGTCGTTGACGTTCGAGGGCTCCGAACTGCTGCCGCGCCTGCTGGCCGACGACTCCGCGCTGGCCTCCTTCGAGGAGGGCCGGCTGTTCGGCGCGGAATGGCTGCAGACCCTGGGCGCGCTCCCGAACGAGTACCTGCACTACTACTACTTCCGCCGCGAGACCCTCGACTCCCTCCGGGACACCCGGGAGACCCGCGGCGAGTTCCTCGACCAGCAGCAGGGCGGCTTCTTCGAGCGGGCCTCGGCGGCCGGCGGTCCGGACGCGGTGTACGCACTGTGGGAGCGGACCCGGCTGGAGCGCGAGGAGACGTACATGGCGCACAGCCGGGAGGCCACCGGCGGCTGGCAGCGCGACAGCCACGACCTGGAGGGCGGCGGCTACGACCGGGTGGCGCTGGCGCTGATGCACGCCATCGTGCGCAACAGTGGCACCCGGCTGATCCTGAACGTCCGCAACGGCACGACGGTGCCCCAACTGGCGCCGGACGCGATCGTGGAGACGGTGTGCGAGGTGACCGCGCACGGCGCCCGGCCGCTGCCCTGCGCCCCGCTGCGGGAGGACCAGTTGGGGCTGATGCTCCAGGTCAAGGCGGTCGAACGGGCGGCGGTGGTGGCCGCCACCCGCAAGGACCGCGGCGCGGCCCTGCGCGCCCTGGCGCTGCACCCCCTAGTGGACTCCCCCGCGGTGGCCGCCCGCATCCTGGAACGGGCGGCCAAGGAGGACTGAGGTGCCGCCCCGGCCTCCGACGCACGGCCGGCCTCCGACGCACCGGCCTCCGACGCACGGCCGGCCTCCGACGCACCGGCCTCCGACGCACCGGCCTCCCGGGCCGGAACGCCCACCGCGCGCGGAATACCCCTCGCCCGCGCGGCGTTGTGGCCCCGCAGGGGGCCCGCGTATCCCCTACGGGATCTGTTCGACCGCCCCCTACGGGTCCGCGCCCACAGGGACCCACCCCGCCCTCAGTGCCCCCGCGTGACCCACTCGTCCAGGTGCGGCGCCTCGTCCCCGATCGTCGTGGGGTCGCCGTGCCCGGTGCGTACCGCCGTCTCCGGTGGCAGGGTCAGCAGCCGGTCCCGGATCGAGGCGACGATCGTCGGGAAGTCCGAGAAGGACCGTCCGGTGGCGCCGGGGCCGCCCTGGAAGAGGGTGTCGCCGGTGAAGACGGTGCGCAGGTCGGGGGCGTACAGGCAGACCGCGCCGGGGGCGTGACCGGGCGTGTGCAGCACGGTCAGGTCCGTACCGGCGATGGTCAGGACCTGGCCGTCGGCGAGGTCCGCGTCCGGCACCGTACCGGGGTGGGTCATCTTCCACAGCGGCAGGTCGGCCGGGTGCAGGTGGATCCGGGCGCCGGTGCGGGCGGCCAGCGCCGGGGCGGCGTCGATGTGGTCGTTGTGCGCGTGGGTACAGATGATCGCGCGCAGCGTCCGGCCGGCCAGCGCCTCGAAGATGGCGTCGGCGTCGTGCGCGGCGTCGATGACGATCGCCTCGTCGTCGTTCCCGACGATCCACACGTTGTTGTCGACGTCCCAGGTGCCGCCGTCGAGCGAGAACGTCCCCGAGGTGACGAGGTGGTCGATCCGCGCCGCCATCAGAGCGTCACCACCGAACGCAGCACGTCGCCCGCGTGCATCCGGTCGAAGGCCCGCTCGACGTCGTCGATGCCGATGGTTTCGGTGACGAACGCGGAGAGGTCGATCCGGCCCTGCTGGTGCAGGTCGATCAGCATCGGGAAGTCGCGGGACGGCAGGCAGTCGCCGTACCAGGAGGACTTGAGCGCGCCGCCGCGGCCGAACACGTCCAGGAGGGGCAGTTCGAGGGTCATGTCCGGGGTGGGCACGCCCACCAGGACGACCGTGCCGGCCAGATCGCGGGCGTAGAAGGCCTGTTTGTACGTCTCGGGGCGGCCGACCGCCTCGATGACGACGTCCGCGCCGAACCCGCCGGTCAGTTCGCGGATCGCTTCGACGGGGTCGGTGGTGCGGGAGTTGACGGTGTGGGTGGCGCCCATGGTGCGTGCGAGGTCCAGTTTGCGGTCGTCGATGTCGACGGCGATGATCCGGGCCGCGCCGGCCAGCCGGGCGCCGGCCACGGCCGCGTCGCCGACCCCGCCGCAGCCGATGACCGCGACCGAGTCCCCGCGGGTGACCCCGCCGGTGTTGATCGCCGCGCCGATACCGGCCATCACCCCGCAGCCCAGCAGACCGGCCACCGCGGGCGACACCTCCGGGTCGACCTTGGTGCACTGCCCCGCGGCGACCAGCGTCTTGTCGGCGAACGCACCGATGCCCAGCGCCGGCGTCAGCTCCGTGCCGTCCTTCAGCGTCATCTTCTGGCGGGCGTTGTGGGTGTCGAAGCAGTATTGGGGGCGGCCGCGCAGACAGGCCCGGCACTGGCCGCACACCGCACGCCAGTTGAGGATGACGAAGTCCCCCGGCGCGACGTCGGTGACCCCGGCGCCGACCGACTCCACGACGCCGGACGCCTCGTGGCCGAGCAGGAACGGGAACTCGTCGTTGATACCGCCCTGCTTGTAGTGCAGATCGGTGTGGCACACCCCGCACGCCTGGACCTTCACCACGGCCTCGCCGGGACCCGGGTCCGGCACCAGGATCGTCTCCAGCCGGACCGGTTCGTTCTTCCCCGGCGCGATCACGCCGCGCACTTCCTGTGCCATCGGAACAGCCCCTTTCAAAGATCACTACGGGACCACTGTGGCGCGCTGCCACTGAGCCGTGCCTCACCGTACGCGTGCCGGGCGACCGCGCACAGGACCACGGCCGGGTTCATGATCCCCGGCGGGCGGCGGCCGGGTCCGGCCGGTGTCCGCCGCCGGCCGCGGTCACCAGCGCGGGACGGCCGGGACGGTCCAGTCCGGGTCGGCGTCACGCATCGCGGCGGCGTCGTCGCGGTCGCGCAGGCCCCCGTCGTCGGCCAGCCAGCGGTGGTGCAGCGCGGCGAGCCGGTCCCGGTCGAGGGTGACTCCGAGGCCGGGGGCGTCGCCGACCGCCACCCTGCCGTCGCGGATCGCGATCCGCTCGGTGAGGACGTCCTCGGTCTGCCAGGGGTAGTGGGTGTCGCAGGCGTGGTGGAGGTCCGGCACGGTCGCCGCCACCTGGGTCATCGCGGCCAGGCTGATGCCCAGGTGGGTGTTGGAGTGCATGGCCAGGCCGACGCCGAAGGTGCGGCAGACGGCGGCGAGTTCGCGGGTGGCGCGCAGTCCGCCCCAGTAGTGGTGGTCGCAGAGCACCACCTGCACGGCGCGGCGGCGGAACGCCTCGGCGATCTCGTCGAAGGTCGTCACGCACATGTTGGTGGCCAGCGGCAGGCGGGTGCCGGCCGCCACCTCCGCCATCCGCGCGGTCCCGCCGGCCGGGTCCTCCAGGTACTCCAGCACGTCCGCCAGCTCGTCCGCGACCTGCAGCGAAGTGGCCACGCTCCAGGCGCCGTTGGGGTCGAGCCGCAGCGGCCGCCCGGGGAACGCGGCGGCCAGCGCGCGGATCGCGGCGACCTCCCGCGCGGGCTCGAAGACGCCGCCCTTGAGCTTGAAGGACGTGAAGCCGTAGGTGTCGGCGAACCGGCGGGCCTGGGCCACCACCCCGGCCGGGTCGAGCGCCGCGCCCCAGTCGTCCCGTTCGCCGCGGCCGCCGGGGTGTTCGGCCCACCGGTGGAAGAGGTACGCGCCGTACTCGACACGGTCCCGGACCTTGCCGCCGAGCAGGGCGTGGACCGGCAGTCCGGTGGCCCTGCCCCAGGCGTCCAGGCAGGCGACCTCGAAGCCGGAGAGGACCGACAGCCGTAGCTTTTCGGCGGTCCGGACGCCGCGCAGCCCGCCGGCGTGCACCGTGTCGGCGTCGGTGGCGGCCGGTGACTCCCCGCACACCTCGGCGGCGAGCGCGGGCAGCCCGTTCAGATCCGTGACCCGTCGGCCGATCAGCGCCGTGGCCAGCGGCCGGGCCAGGTCCAGATAGCCGGTGTCCCCGTAGGTCTCGCCGAGCCCGGTGACCCCCTCCTCGGTGACCAGCTCGATGATCAGCCGCGGGGTGTACGGCTGGTGTACGCCCTGGGTGTTGAGCAGCGGCGGGTCGGCCACCAGGACCGGGGTGAGCCGGACCTCGGCGATGGTGAGGGGGTGCGGGTCGTCGGTCATCCGGGGCTCCTACGGGGTACGACCGGCCCGCGGCCGGATCGGTGGCACGGTCGGTGACAGGGCCGGTGGCGTGGTCAGCGGCAACACGCTATTCACACATATAAACAGTGTCCATGCATGCAGGTGGAGGCTACGGAGGCCCCTGCGGACCGTCAAGACCTCGCCTCTTGCGGGAACTTCGCGCCAAGGGTTGAATCTGCGCGCGTAGACCAAGGAATGAGGGGCCGTCAGCCGCTCAAGTCCTGGGACCCACCCCCCATTTCTCCCAGAGGAGCCGCGCATGCCCCGTCCCGACCGCTTCCGTTCCGGTCGCCTCCGCCCCGCCCTGTCGCGCCGCGCCCGCCTCGGTGCCACGACGGTCGCCGCCCTCGTCGCCGGCACCGCCGTCTTCGGCATCGGTCAGGCCACCGCCGAGCACTCCGTCCCGCGGACCGACAAGGAGATCCCCAACCTCACGCAGGTCCAGGGCAAGATCAAGGCGTACTACGGCGACACGGTCACGGCCGACGGCGAGCACTACGCCTCCCCGCACAGCAACTACGCCCGCCAGGTCCGCGGCATCGAGGCCAAGGCCCGCACCTACCTGGACAAGGCGCTCGCCCGCCAGGCCCGGGCCGGCAAGAAGACCAGGCCCGCGATCGTCCTCGACATGGACGACACCACCCTGCTCACGTACAACTACGAGCTCCGGGTCGGCTTCGCCTTCACCCCGCAGAGCCAGGACGCGTACCTGGAGCACACCGACATGGACCCGGTCTTCGGCATGAACCGGCTCGTCAACCAGGCCCGCGCCAAGGGCGCCGAGGTCTTCTTCATCACCGGCCGCAAGGAGGCCCAGCGCGACTGGAGCGTGCGCAACCTCAAGAACGTGGGCTACGGCGTCCCGCTGGACCGGACGCACGTCTACCTGAAGGACAAGGAGCACCCGCCGGCCTACCTGCCCTGCGGCAGCACCTGCACGACCGTCGAGTACAAGTCGGGCACCCGCAAGCACATCGAGTCCCTGGGCTACGACATCGTCGCCAACTTCGGCGACCAGTACAGCGACCTGGAGGGCGGCTACGCCCACCGGACGTTCAAGATGCCGAACCCGATGTACTACCTGCCGTAACGACGGCCGGGGCCTGCCGTGACGACGGGCCGGGGCGCCTGTCGTCACCGCAGGGGCCGGGGCCTCGTGCCCGTGCTCAGCGTCGCTTGGGCACGGGCACGCGCATGAGGTCCCTGGCGATCGTCAGCTCACCGTCGTACCCCGCCGCACGGGCCTGCCGCGCGAACTCCGCGGGGTCGTCGTACCGCTGCGAGAAGTGCGTCAGCACCAGATGCCGCACCCCGGCCCGCACCGCCACCCCGCCGGCCTGCCCCGCCGTCAAGTGCCCGTGATCGGCAGCGAGTTGAGCATCATCGTCCAGGAACGTGGACTCGATGACGAGCATGTCCGCGCCCTCCGCGAGCGCCTCGACGCCCTCGCACATCCGGGTGTCCATCACGAACGCGAACCGCTGGCCGGGCCGGTGCTCGCTCACCTCGTCGAGGGTGACGCCGTTCAGCTCCCCCTCCCGCGCCAGGCGCCCGACGTCCGGCCCGGTGATGCCGTGCGCCGCCAGCCGCTCCGGCAGCATCCGGCGCGCGTCCGGCTCCACGAGCCGGTAGCCGTACGACTCGACCGGGTGCGACAGCCGCCGCGCCTGAAGGGTGTACGAGGCGCAGCGGTCCAGCTCCCCGTCGGCCGCGACCGGCCGCTCGACCAGCCGGACGGTCTCGCGGTAGGCGGTCGCGTAGCGCAGCCGCTCGAAGAAGTGCTGACCGCTGGCCGGGAAGTGGGCGGTGACCGGGTGGGGCACCCGGTCGAGGTTGATCCGCTGGATCACCCCGGCGAGTCCGAGCGAGTGGTCGCCGTGGAAGTGGGTGATGCAGATCCGGTTGAGGTCGTGGGCCGCGACCCCGGCGCGCAGCATCTGGCGCTGCGTCCCCTCGCCGGGGTCGAAGAGCAGCCCCTGGCCGTCCCACCGCAGCAGATAGCCGTTGTGGTTGCGGTGCCGGGTGGGGACCTGGCTGGCGGTGCCGAGGACGACCAGTTCACGTACGGACATGGCTGGTTATCCGGGGGGCCACTGGAGGCCGCGGCCGCCGAGGACGTGCAGATGGGCGTGGAAGACGGTCTGGCCCGCGCCGGAGCCGGTGTTGAAGACCACCCGGTAGCCGGTGTCCTCGACCCCGTCCCCGGCGGCGACCTCCCGGGCCTCGCGCAGTATGTCGGCGATGACCTGCGGTTCGGCGGCGGCGAGGGCCGCGGCGTCCGGGTGGTGCACCTTGGGGATGATCAGGACGTGCGTCGGGGCCTGGGGGTTGATGTCGCGGAACGCGACGGTGGTCGCGGTCTCGCGGACGATGGTCGCCGGCACCTCCCCGGCCACGATCTTGCAGAACAGGCAATCGGCCTGCGGTTCTCCCGCCACCGTTGGTCCTCCCGGCTCGTCCCTCGTACGCACGGTGCGCACGGCCTCGGATGCTACCGGGCGAGCCGTGTGGGGCGTCGCAGCGACGGGGGGACCGGGATCACTAAGCTGGCCTTGATCGCTTTCGCCCACAACCGGGAGTTATGCACCATGGCAACCACGCGCACCGCCAAGACCCACTGGGAAGGCAACCTCCTGGAGGGCAAGGGCACCGTCGCCCTGGAGTCCTCCAAGGTCGGTACGTACGACGTGAACTGGCCCGCCCGTGCGGAGCAGCCGAACGGCGTGACCAGCCCCGAGGAGCTGATCGCGGCGGCCCACTCGTCCTGCTACTCCATGGCCTTCTCGCACGGCCTGGCGGGCAAGGGCCACACCGTCGAGGCCCTGGACACCCAGGCCGACGTCACCTTCCAGCCCGGTGAGGGCATCACCGCGATCGCGCTGACCGTCAAGGCCCGGGTCCCCGGCCTCTCCGAGGAGGACTTCCAGGCCGCGGCCGAGGACGCCAAGAAGAACTGCCCGGTGAGCCAGGCGCTGGCCGGCGTCAAGAACATCACGCTGACGGCCGAGCTGCTGAGCTGACGGGCGGCCGGTCTTCCTTTTCGTGAACTGCGGTGCGCCGAACGGTCGTTGAGGCCGGTCGGCGCACCGTTGCATGAGGGGCGGGCGCGATGCGGCGGGCTCAGATGCCCCGCTCGAGCATGTCGATGACGTGCTGACCCGCGTCGTGGGCCTGGGAGGGCAACAGGCCGCGCAGGGGCCCGTCGATGAGGAGTGCGGCGAGGCCGTGGACGGCCGACCAGGCGAGGAACTCCGCCCCGGGGCGCCGGTCCTCGGGCAGCAGACCGTTCTCCACGAGGTCGTCGAGGGCCGCGCCCAGAAGCTCGAAGGGGGTTTTGCCGCTGCCGCCCGCGGCGGTGTCGTCGGCGGCGTACGTCATGTCGCCGGGGACGTGGAACGCGGTGCGGAACAGGCCCGGTTCCTCCTGGGCGAAGCGCAGATAGCCGGTGCCCACCGCCCGGAAGCGGGCCCGTGCGGCGGCCGCGGCGTCCGGGGCCGGCGGCAGCGCGGACTGCTCGGCCTCCATGGTGCGGGCGAGCCGGGCCATGGCGGCCTGCGAGACGGCGTGCAGCAGGGCGCCGCGGTCGGCGAAGTGCCGGTAGGCGGCGTTGGGCACGACGCCCGCCTGACGGGTCGTGGCGCGCAGCACCACCGCCTCGGGACCGCCCTCCCGGGCCAGTTCGAGTCCGGCCTCGACGAGGGCGTTACGGAGATCGCCGTGGCGGTAGGTGGTCCGCTTCGTCCTGCCGCTCTCCGCCGCCATTACCCCTCCAACGTGGACGTCCATGGGGACGCCCCTCCGGTGTGGACATCAGAGGGGGCATCCAATGTGGACAGCATCCACTTAGCTCGTCTAGGCTTCCGCATGATCGAACGGGGGCCGCGGATCGCCGCGTTCCCCATTTGTGGACATCGTACACATGGGCAGTTCCGGGCCCGCAATCAAGGGGGAGCCTCGCATGCGCAAGGTCATCGCATCGCTCTACATCACGCTCGACGGGGTCGTGGAGAACCCGGCCTGGACGGCCCCGTTCTTCGACGAGGAAGCCGCCGCGTTCGCCCGCGGCCAGCTCTTCGCCGCCGACGCCCTCCTGCTGGGCCGGGTGACCTACCAGGGATTCGCCGCCGCCTGGCCGTCGATGACCGACGAGGACGGTTTCGCCGAGCGGATGAACGCCCTGCCCAAGTACGTCGCCACCACGACGCTCGACACACCGGAGTGGAACGCCACCTTCCTCACCGGCGACCTCGCCACCGCCGTCGCCGGACTGAAGCAGCAGGACGGCCAGGACCTGCTCGTCTACGGCAGCGGCGGGCTCGTCAACACCCTCCTGGCGCACGACCTGATCGACGAACTCCGCCTGTGGACGCACCCGGTCGTCGAAGGCACCGGCAAGCGCCTGTTCACCGAGAGCTCCCCGAAGAAGACACTCCGGCCGCTCGGTACCACCACCTTCCGCAGCGGCGCGCAGGTCCTCACGTACGCTCCCGCCACCGCCCCCGCTGCGGCCCGCTGACGGCCGGTCACGACCAGGAGAACCCCATGGGCAAGATCACCCACTTCGTGCACCAGTCACTGGACGGCTACATCGAAGGCCCCGACGGCGCCTTCGACTGGCCCCTCATGGGCCCCGACCTCTCCGCCCACTCACTCCAACTGACCACCGAGGCCGACCAGTTCCTGTACGGCCGCAAGGTCTGGGACATGATGTCCGGCTTCTGGCCCCGGGCGGAGGAGTACTCCACCGACGCGCACGACCTGGCCTTCGCCCCCGTATGGCGCAGCGCACCGAAGATCGTCGTCTCCTCGACGCTGGAGAAGGCCGACTGGAACACCCGCGTGATCGGCACGAACGTCATCGAGGAACTCACCGCCCTCAAGCGGAGCGGGGCCCGCCTGCTGCTGTTCGGCGGCTCGGACCTCGCCGGCTTCCTCACCCGGCACGGGCTGATCGACGAGTACCAGATCTTCGTCCACCCGGTCGTGCTGGGCGGCGGCCGGCCCGTCTTCAGCACGCCGCAGGAGCGGATGAGCCTGAGCCTTGTCGAATCCAGGACCTTCGACTCCCAGGTGGTCCTGCTGCGCCACCGGCCGGCGAACCTGCCGTCCTGACACACCCCGAGCGAACCCTACGCACCCCGGCAGAAGAACGGAGACCGTCACATGACCGACGCCGTCAAGGGCCCCGCCAGCTACTTCCCCTCCATCGAGAAGAAGTACGGCCGCCCGATAGCCGAATGGAAGGAGCTCATCCGCGCCGCGCCGCCGGCCAAGCACGGGGAACTCGTCACCTGGCTCAAGACCGAGCACGGCCTCGGCCACGGCCACGCCAACGCCCTGGTGGCCCACACCCTCGCCGAGGACAGCGGCAAGTGAGCCGCTGAGGGCGGGCGGGGCTCAGCTCCAGCGTCCCGTACGGCCCAGCAGGAGAGCGGTGGCCGCGGTGCCGGCCGTGGAGGTGCGCAGGACGGTCCGGCCCAGGCGGTACGGCTTGGCGCCGGCCTCCGCGAAGAGGGCCAGCTCCTCCGGGGAGACACCGCCCTCGGGCCCCACGACCAGCACGATCCGGCCGGTGGCCGGGAGTTCCGCGGTGGCGAGCGGGGTGCTGCCCTCCTCATGGAGCACGGCCGCGAAGTCGGCGTCGGCGAGCAGGGCGGCCACCTGCTTGGTGGACAGCGGGTCCGCGACCTCCGGGAAGATCAGCCGGCGGGACTGCTTGCCCGCCTCACGGGCCGTGGCCCGCCACTTGCCCAGCGCCTTGGCGGCCCGTTCGCCCTTCCACTGGGTGACGCAACGCGCCGCCGGCCAGGGCACGACGGCATCCACCCCGGTCTCGGTCATGGTCTCGACGGCCAGCTCGCCCCGGTCGCCCTTGGGGAGCGCCTGGACGACCGTGATGGTCGGGTCCGGCGCCTCCTCGGTGCGCAGTTCGGCGACCGCGACGGTCAGCCGGTCCTTGCCCTCGGCGGCGGCCACCGTGCCGTGGGCGCCGGTGCCCTGACCGTCCGTCAGTACGACCTCCTCGCCGACCCGCAGCCGGCGCACCGACACCGCGTGCCGGCCCTCCGGCCCGTCGACGGTGACCGTGCCGCCCGCCCGTACGTGCGCGAGCGACTCGACGAGGAACACGGGCGCGGTCATGCGGTGCCCCCGGCAGCCGGTGAGTCGCCGGATTCCGCGCTTCCGGCCCAGGTGTCCGCAGTCCCGGTCCCGGTGCGGCTCAACCCGGCGCGCGCCGCGTCGAGTTCGGCCGTGAGGACCTCGACCAGCCGGGCGGCCGGCATCTCCCGGGCCAGCCGGTGCCCCTGCCCCGCCCACAGGTTCAGGCCCTGGGCGTCGCCGGCCTTGGCGGCCGCCTTGCGCACCGTGGAGGTGAGGTAGTGCACGGCGGGGTAGGCGGCCGGTGCGTACGGGCCGTGCTCCCGCAGGAAACGGTTCACCAGGCCGCGGGCCGGCCGCCCGGAGAACGCCCGGGTCAGCTCGGTGTGGGTGAAGAGGGGGTTGGTCAGCGCCTGCTTGTGCAGCGGGTTGGCGCCCGACTCCGGGGTGGCGAGGAAGGCGGTGCCGAGCTGCGCCATGGTCGCCCCGGCGGCCAGCACCGCCGCGATCTGCGCCCCGCGCATCAGCCCGCCCGCGGCGATCACCGGGATCTGCACGGCCTCCCGGACCTGCCCGAGCAGCGCCAGCAGGCCCAGCCCCGCGCCGGTCCCGTCGGCGTGCGGGTCGTCGCGGTGGGTGCCCTGGTGGCCGCCCGCCTCCACGCCCTGCACACAGACGGCGTCCGCACCCGACCACTGCGCGGCCTGTGCCTCGGCCGCCGTGGTGGCCGTGACGATGGTGTACGTGCCCACCCTGGCGAAGGCGTCGAGGACCGCGCGCGAGGGGCAGCCGAAGGTGAACGACACCACCGGCACCGGGTCCTCGCGCAGGATCGCGAGCTTGGCCTCGTAGCCGTCGTCGGTGGGCCCTTCGGTGTCGCCGAGCTCGGTCTCGTACCAGGTGGCCTCGCCGGCGAGCTGTTCGCGGTACGCCTCGACGGCGGAGTGGTCGGCGAGCGACGGCTGCGGCATGAAGAGGTTGACGCCGAACGGCCGGTCGGTCAGCGACCGCAGCTGTTTGATCTCTTGGTACATGCCGTCGGCGGTTTTGTAGCCGGCGGCGAGGAAGCCGAGACCGCCGGCGCCGCAGACGGCGGCGGCCAGTTCGGGTCCCGAGCCGCCGCCCGCCATGGGGGCCTGCACGATCGGACAGCGGCAGAGATCGGTCAGTGCGCTGGGCATGACCACATCGTGTCACGGGACGCCCCGGCACCCCGCATCAGGGGCTCGGCGGGGGGACGGGGCCGGGGCCGGGGCCCGTAGGGGGTGATCGAACAGATCCCCTAGGGGATGCGAGGCCCCCCTGCGGGGCCACAACGTCGAGGTGCCGGGCGGGTATTCCGTATCCCGCCCGGCACCTCACGCTCTGACGCGTTCCTGCTCGCGTACGGCCTGCCGCCCGCTCACGCGTGGCCGGCCGCCGACCGCCTACCGCCCGTTGAACGCGTCCTTCAGGCGCGAGAACAGCCCCTGCTGACCCGGCTGGAACTGGCCCGTCGGGCGTTCCTCGCCGCGCAGCTTGGCGAGCCGCCGCAGCAGCTCCTCCTGCTCCGGGTCGAGCTTGGTCGGCGTCTGGACCTCGACGTGGACGATCAGGTCGCCCCGGCCGTTGCCGCGCAGATGGGTCACACCGCGCTGGTGCAGCGGGATCGACTGGCCGGACTGCGTACCGGGCCGGACATCGATCTCCTCCACCCCGTCCAGCGTCTCCAGCGGGCATTTCGTGCCCAGCGACGCCGCTGTCATCGGGATGGTGACCGTGCAGTGCAGATCGTCGCCGCGCCGCTGGAAGACCGGGTGCGGCAGCTCGTGGATCTCGACGTAGAGATCGCCGGCCGGGCCGCCGCCGGGGCCGACCTCGCCCTCGCCGGCGAGCTGGATCCGGGTGCCGTTGTCGACACCGGCCGGGATCTTGACGGTCAGCGTGCGGCGGGAGCGGATCCGGCCGTCGCCCGCGCACTCCGGGCACGGCGTCGGCACGACCGTGCCGAAGCCCTGGCACTGCGGGCACGGGCGGGACGTCATGACCTGGCCCAGGAAGGACCGGGTGACCTGCGAGACCTCACCGCGGCCGCGGCACATGTCACAGGTCTGCGCCGAGGTGCCGGGGGCGGCGCCCTCGCCGCTGCAGGTCGTGCAGACCACGGCGGTGTCGACCTGGATGTCCTTGGTCGTGCCGAAGGCCGCCTCGTTCAGCTCGATGTCGAGCCGGATCATGGCGTCCTGGCCGCGACGGGTGCGCGAGCGCGGACCGCGCTGCGACGCCGTGCCGAAGAACGCGTCCATGATGTCGGAGAAGTTGCCGAAGCCGGCCCCGAAGCCGCCCGCGCCACCGCCGCCGGCCTGCGAGAGCGGGTCGCCGCCCAGGTCGTAGACCTGCTTTTTCTGCGGATCCGACAGGACCTCGTAAGCGGCGTTGATCTCCTTGAACCGCTCCTGGGTCTTCGGGTCCGGGTTCACGTCCGGGTGCAGCTCGCGCGCCAGCCGACGGAAGGCCTTCTTGATCTGGTCCTGCGAGGCGTCACGGCTGATGCCGAGGACCGAGTAGTAATCCGTGGCCACTTACGACTCCGCGAGGATTTGTCCGACGTAACGTGCCACTGCGCGTACCGCTCCCATCGTTCCGGGGTAGTCCATGCGGGTCGGTCCGACCACGCCGAGTTTGGCGACTGCCTCGTCGCCCGAACCGTAGCCGACCGTGACGACCGATGTGGACGTCAGGCCTTCATGGGCATTCTCATGCCCGATACGTACGGTCATGCCCGAGTCCTTGGCTTCGCCGAGGAGCTTGAGCAGCACCACGTGCTCCTCCAGCGCCTCCAGCACGGGACGGATGGTCAGGGGGAAGTCGTGCCCGAAGCGCGTGAGATTGGCGGTGCCGCCGATCATCAGCCGCTCTTCGGTCTCTTCCACCAGAGTTTCCAGCAACACCGACAGCACTGTCGAGACCGTGCCGCGGTCGTCCTGCTCGAAGGACTCCGGGAGATCCTGCACCAACTGGGGCACATCCGCGAAACGGCGTCCCACGACCCGGCTGTTCAGCCGCGCCCGCAGGTCCGCCAGCGAGGTCTCGGAGAACGGCGTCTGGCAGTCGATGAGCCGCTGCTCGACCCGTCCGGTGTCGGTGATCAGGACGAGCATCAGCCGGGCCGGGGCCAGCGCCAGCAGCTCGACGTGCCGGACCGTGGACCGCGTCAGGGACGGGTACTGCACGACCGCGACCTGCCGGGTCAGCTGCGCCAGCAGCCGGACCGTGCGCCCCACCACGTCGTCGAGGTCGACCGCGCCGTCGAGGAAGTTCTGGATCGCCCGCCGCTCGGGGCTGGACAGCGGCTTCACGCCGGCCAGCTTGTCGACGAAGAGGCGGTAGCCCTTGTCCGTCGGGATCCGCCCGGCGCTGGTGTGCGGCTGGGCGATGAAGCCCTCTTCCTCCAGGGCCGCCATGTCGTTGCGGACCGTCGCCGGGGACACCCCGAGCTGATGGCGCTCCGTGAGTGCCTTGGAGCCGACCGGCTCCTCCGTCCCGACGTAGTCCTGGACGATGGCGCGCAGCACTTCGAGCCTGCGTTCACTGAGCATCCCGCGCACCTCCAGCCGGCAGTCGCCGTCTCGTTGCTCTCCTGGCACTCACCCGGGCCGAGTGCCAGACCCTGAGCCAGTGTACGGCCGGGTAGCACGACCACGGCAAGGGTGGCCGCGCGGAGCACGCACCCGATGACCTTCTTCGGGCGATCTGCCGGGCAACGCTATCGCGATGGAGCTAGCGTCTCGGTATGCGCACAGCTTGGGAAGAGGCCGGGTGGGAACGGCTCGGTGACGGTGTCGCCAGGCGCCGTATGCCGGGCTGGGACGAGACCGTGGGGGTGATCGCCGGGTCGGCCGGGGTCATGATCGTCGACACCGGCGCGACCCTGCGCGACGGCGCGGACCTGCGCCGGTCGATCCGCGGTGTGCTGGGCCGGGAAGTGACGCATGTCGCGCTCACCCATCCGCACTTCGATCATGTGCTGGGCACCGCCGCCTTCGCCGGGGTCGCGGTGTTCGGCGCGGCCGGTCTCGCCGAGTTGTTCCGCCGTGACAAGGACGCGCTGCGGCACGACGCCGTCCGGCACGGCGTCGACCGGGACGCGGCCGCGGAGGCCGCCGACCTGCTGGTCGTGCCGCACCACCCCGTCCACGGCCAGCTGACCGTCGAGCTCGGCGACCGGCAGGTGCTGCTCGCCAACGTCGGGCCCGGCCACACCGCCCACGACCTGGCCGTCCTGGTGCCGGGCCGGCACGGCGAGGCGGAGATCGTCTTCTGCGGCGACCTGGTCGAGGAGTCCGGCGAACCGAGCGCCGGCCCCGACGCGCTGCCCCGGCAGTGGCCCGCCGCGCTGGACCGGCTGCTGGCCCTCGGCGGCGACGACGCGCGGTACGTACCCGGCCACGGCGCCGTGGTGGACGCCGCCTTCGTCCGCGCCCAGCGGGACGCCCTGGCCGCCCGCTACGGCGTTCCGCCGTCGTCCTGACCGGACCCCCGCTCGTTTCCGGGTGGGACCGGAGGGAACCGGATAGAAAAGGGCCCATGCAGAGCAAGCGCTACAGCCCCGACCTCACCCCGCCCTGGAAGAAGCAGCGGCCCGCGCCGGAGGTCCCGGCCGAGCCCGATCTCGTCGTCGAGGAGGTCGCGACGGGCTTCTGCGGTGCGGTGATCCGCTGTGAGAAGACCGCCGAGGGCCCGGCGGTCACGCTGGAGGACCGCTTCGGCAAACACCGGGTCTTCCCGATGGTCCCGCGCGGCTTCCTCCTGGAGGGCAAGGTCGTCACGCTCGTCCGGCCGCAGAACCGGCCGGCCCCGAGCGGCCCGGCCCGTACGGCATCGGGTTCACTCGCCGTCCCCGGCGCCCGCGCCCGGGTCGCGCGCGCCGGGCGCATTTACGTGGAGGGGCGGCACGACGCCGAACTCGTCGAGCGGGTCTGGGGCGACGATCTGCGCATCGAGGGCGTCGTCGTGGAGTACCTGGAGGGCATCGACGACCTCCCGGCGATCGTAGGCGGCTTCGCACCCGGGCCGGACGCCCGGCTGGGGGTACTGGTGGACCACCTCGTACCGGGCTCGAAGGAGTCGCGCATCGCGGCGGAGGTGACGGGCGAGCATGTGCTCGTGGTCGGCCATCCGTACATCGACGTGTGGGAGGCGGTGAAGCCGTCCTCGGTGGGGATTCCGGCCTGGCCGTCCGTGCCGCGCGGGCAGGACTGGAAGACGGGCGTGTGCCGGGCGCTGGGCTGGCCGGAGAACACCGGCGCGGCGTGGCAGCGGATCCTGTCGTGCGTGCGGTCCTACAAGGACCTGGAGCCGCAACTCCTGGGGCGGGTGGAGGAGTTGATCGACTTTGTTACGGTCGGCGGTGCCGTTTGATGGCGGGGAGGGTGCCGAATTCGGTGGTGTCGAGTGTGATGCCGAGGATGTCGAGGCGGAGGGGCGTGCCGAAGGGAACGGTGCGCCGCACCTCGTACTCGGCGTCCTCGCCCGCGCCGTATGGCTCCGTGAGCAGTACGCAGCGGGCGTCGTACGGGTCCACGATCAGGTACGCGGGGATGCTCCCGGCCGCGTAGACGGAACGCTTCAGCCCGTAGTCGCGGTCGGCGCTGCGCACGGAGACCACCTCCAGCAGCAGCGCCACGTCCGATGCCGGTACGAGCCATCCGGAGCGGTCATCCCCTCCGCGCTCGAAGACCACGAGGTCGGGCCGGGGCTTGCTCAGTTCTCCGTCGATCGAAATGTGCTGCGTGGCGAATGCATGCCAGCCGCCACGCGGAATCTGGTCCGCCACGTCAGAAACGATGAGGTTGTGGACGATGTCCTCCCCACCCGAGAGCACGATCTCGCGGCGCAGCAGCTCCGCCTTGAACCCCTCCGGAGGCTCGAACTCCGCGAAGTACTCCTCGATGCCTTGATCGCGCACTGCGACAACCGCCCAACTTCCGCTGCCTGCCGAGGGGTTGTCGACAGCCTAGGAGCGGGCGCGATCCGGCAAACGGATCCCGAGAGGTGGTCACCCCGTCGAGTGATGATCAGTCCACCAGATCCCGCACCACCGCGTCGGCCAGCAGCCGCCCCCGGAGTGTCAGAACGGCCCGGCCGGCCGCGTACGGCCCGGTCTCCAGCAGCCCGTCCGCCAGCGCCCGCTCGGCCGCCCGGGCGCCCGCCGGGGCGAGCAGGTCCAGGGGGCAGCCGTCCGCGAGGCGGAGTTCCAGCAGGATGCGTTCCACCCGGCGGTCCTCGTCGGCGAGGATCTCGCGGCCCGCGCCCGGGGAGCGGCCCTCGCCCAGGGCCTGGGCGTACGCGCCGGGGTGCTTCACGTTCCACCAGCGGACGCCGCCGACGTGGCTGTGCGCCCCGGGGCCGGCGCCCCACCAGTCGGCGCCGGTCCAGTACAGCTCGTTGTGGCGGCAGCGGGCGGCTTCGGTGGTGGCCCAGTTGGAGACCTCGTACCAGGAGAAGCCGGCCGCGGTGAGCCGCTCCTCGGCGATGAGGTAGCGGTCGGCGTGCACGTCGTCGTCGGTCATCGGGACCTCGCCGCGGCGGATCCGGCGGGCCAGCTGGGTGCCCTCCTCGACGATCAGGGCGTAGGCGGAGATGTGGTCGGGGCCGGCGCCGAGCGCGGCGTCGAGCGAGGCCCGCCAGTCGTCGTCGGACTCGCCGGGGGTGCCGTAGATCAGGTCGAGGTTGACGTGCTCGAAACCGGCGGCGCGGGCCTCGCCGACGCAGGCCTGGGGGCGGCCGGGGGTGTGCGTACGGTCGAGGATCTTCAGGACGTGCTGCCGGGCGCTCTGCATGCCGAAGGAGACCCGGTTGTAGCCGGCCGCGCGCAGCTCGGAGAGGTAGCGCGGGTCGACGGAGTCGGGGTTGGCCTCGGTGGTGATCTCGGCGCCGGGTGCCAGGCCGAATTCCTCCCGGACGGCGGCGAGCATCCGGCCCAGGTCGGCGGCCGGGAGCAGGGTCGGCGTGCCGCCGCCGACGAAGACCGTCTCGACCGGGCGGGGGTCGTCGCCCAGCACCTTGCGGGCCAGCCGGATCTCCTCCACGACGGTGTCGGCGTAGTTGTCACGGGAGGCCAGTGCCCCGCCGGAGCCGCGCAGCTCGCTCGCGGTGTAGGTGTTGAAGTCGCAGTAGCCGCAGCGGGTGGCGCAGTACGGCACGTGCAGATAGAAGCCGAGGGGCCGGCCGGCCGCCGCCGCCAGCGCAGGACCGGGCAGCGCCCCGTCGTCGGGCATCGGCTCACCATCAGGCAGTGCGGAAGGCATGGGAACCATTGTCCGTCATCGCACCGACAACGCGGTGCGCGCGGGCGGCGGGAAGCCCGGCGTCCGCATGGCCCCGGGCTGCGCGGCCCCCGCCCGGGCGGTGCGGCCCGGGGGTGCCTCACGCCGGGCCGCCCGCCGCCTGGAGGACGAGCAGGGCCAGGTCGTCGTCGGGCGGGTCCGGGGCGAAGGCGTGCACGGTGGTGCGCAGGTGCTCGGCGAGGGCGGTGGCGCCCAGCCCGGCACCGGCGGCGAGGGCGGTGGCCAGGCCGTCCTCGTCGTCGAACAGCCGGTGGCCCGAGCGCCGCTCGGTGACCCCGTCGGTGACGCACAGCAGCGTCTCCCCCGGACGCAGGTCGAACGATTCGCTCACGTACGCCGCGTCCTCGACGACCCCCAGCAGCATCTGCGGTGCCGCGACCGTGCGGACCGTGCCGTCCGTGCCCAGCACCAGCGGCAGCGGGTGGCCGGCGCTGGCGAGGGTGCAGCGGGCGCCGCCGGCCCCGCCCGGGTACGGGACGATCTCGCCGTAGAGCAGGGAGAGGAAGCGGGCCTGTTCGCCCTCCTCGCGGATCTCCACGGGTGCCTCGGCCCCGGCGCCGGCCGCCGCGACCGCCGCGGCGACCGCCGCGACCGAGTCCGCGGCCTCCCGGGCCATGGTCTTGTTGAGCCGGTCGAGCACCGCGGCGACGCCGAAGCCGTCCCGGGCCAGCAGCCGCAGCACCGGCCGGGCCAGCCCGGTCACCGCGGCCGCCTCCGGGCCGCTGCCGCAGACGTCGCCGAGCGCGAAGCACCAGCGGCCGTCGCCGGCGTTGAAGAGGTCCCAGAAGTCGCCGCCCGCCCAGGCGCCCTCGCGCGGCTCGTAGACCACCGCGGACGCCACGCCGGGCACCTGCGCCCGGCCCCGGGGCAGCAGCCGGCGCTGCAGGACCTGGCTGATGCGCTCCTGGCGGCTGTAGGCGCGGGCGGTGGCCACCGCGCGGGCGACCCGGCGGCCCAGGTCCTCGATCAGCCCGACGACCTCGTCGGGGAAGCGCGGCAGGCCGCCGCGGCCGAGCAGCAGCGTGCCGAGCCGGCGGCCACCGGCGACCAGGGGGCAGGCGAGGGCGGCACCGCCCGGCTCGTCGCCGTCGGGGCGGTCACCGCCCGGGAGGGCGTAGGCCGGCAGGGCGTGACCCGGCACGTCCGGCGGAGCCTGACCCGGCAGCTCCGGCCGGCCGTGCCCGCCCAGGGGATCGCCGCCCGGGTGCACGCCGTCCGGGTCGTGGGCCGGGTGCTCGTGGTCCTGGTCCTCGCCGTCCGGGTCGTGCGGCCAGGGCCAGGGGACGGCGGCGGGTGCGGCGCCCGGCGGGACGTCGCCCCAGAAGTCCGGCGCCTGTTTTTCCAGAGTGGCGCGCAGGGTGTCGATGCGGCTCTCGGAGCTGTGCCAGACGCGGGCCAGCCGCTGTTCGTCGCCGCCGGTCGCGATGCCCCGGCCGGGGGCGCCGCCGTCGCCGTCGTGCAGCCACACCGCGCACCAGTCGGCGAGCCGCGGCACGATCAGCTGAGCGGCGAGCGCGGCGACCTGATCGGCGTCGAGCTGACCGGAGAGCAGGTCGGAGGCCTCGGCGAGGAAGGACAGCGCGCCGTTGTCGACCCGGTCGGCGTCGAGTTCCCGGCGGTCGGCGCGGCGGGGTGCCGGGGCGAGGAGTTCGGCGGCCCGCAGCCCGCGCTGGAGCACCTCGTCGGCGTACGCGGCCGCTGCGTCGTCGTACGCGGCCGGGCCGGCGGCGTCGTACGGGCCCGCGGGGCCGTCGGGGGCGTGCGCGTGCGGGGTGCCGTACGGCGCTCCCTCAGGGCGCGCCCCCTCGTTGTGCGCCCCCTCGTACCGCGCCCCCTCGTACGGCCTCTCGTCGTACGCGGTCTCCGGCAGCGGGCGGGCGGCGACCTCCGGGGCCGGCAGCGGGAGCCGGAACCACACGGTCTTCAGGTCGCGGCGATAGGTGATGCCCCAGGATTCGGCGACCGCGCTGATCAGCTGGAGGCCGTGGCCGCCGCTGTCGTTCCGGGCGGTCTCGTCGCGGGCGCGGATCGGCTGGGTGGGGTGGCGGTCGGAGACCTCGATGACGACGGCGGGCGCGGGGGCGTCGTCCGGGTCCGGCCCGGCGCCCGGGTCCGGTTCCGCGGCGGGGTCCAGCCGGCAGCTCAGCTCGATGGTGGTGCCCGCGTGCACCACCGCGTTCGTCACCAACTCGCTGACCAGCAGAACCGCTTCGTCAGTGAGCCGGTCGGTGAACCGCTCGGTGCCGGGCAGCCGCCGGTCCGCCCACTCGGCGAAGGCGGACCGGACGAACCGCCGGGCGGCGACCGCGGCCTGCGGGTCCCCGGGCAGACCGGCCCGCCGGGTGCGGGCGGCGGGGAGCCCGGGGCCGGCCGTCGTCGCGCGCGTCGCCCTGACGTCGTCCCGTGGAGACGAAGTTGTCGTCCTCATTGAGCAACTCCCGAACAGCTCCGCTGCAGCGCCGGATGCGCCACCGACAGAGTGACAGAAAGGGCGCAGTCATAAGCAGTGAGTCACGGAAGTGGGCGGTCGAAGCAGCCAATTGGGCTGACACGCCGGAGGAGTTGGCCGAACGGGGCGGCGGGGCGGTCACGGCGCCGGGGTGTCGCGCCGGAATGCCGCGGCGCGCGGCAGTAGCGGTGCGGGGCAGGCCCGGCGGCCCACCCCGCACGCTCACCCAAGGACGGTGCGGCGGGCGGTCACGACTCCCGCGTCCCCGCGTACATGTCGTCCAGCAGGTCCTTGAACGCCCGCTCCACCACCGGCCGCTTGATCTTGAGGCTCGGGGTCACCTCACCGTGCTCGATGTCCAGGTCGCGCGGCAGCAGCCGGAACTTGCGGATCTGCTGCCAGCGCTGCAGCCCCTCGTTGACCCGCTCGACATAGCCGTCGATCAGCTCGCGGACCTGGTCGGTCGCGACGACCTCGGCGTACGTCTTGCCGGCCAGGCCGTGTTCCGCGGCCCAGCCCATGATCGTCGGCTCGTCGAGGGCGATCAGCGCGGTGCAGAAGTTCCGGTTGGCACCGTGCACCAGGACGTTGGAGACGAACGGACAGACCGCCTTGAACTGGCCCTCCACCTCGGCCGGTGCGATGTACTTGCCGCCCGAGGTCTTGATCAGGTCCTTCTTGCGGTCGGTGATCCGCAGATAGCCGTCCGGGGAGAGCTCGCCGATGTCGCCGGTGTGGAACCAGCCGTCCTCCTCCAGGACCTCGGCGGTCTTCTCCGGCAGGCCGTGGTAGCCCTGCATGATGCCGGGGCCGCGCAGCAGGATCTCGCCGTCCTCGGCGATCCGGACCTCGGTGCCGGGCAGCGGCTTGCCGACCGTGCCGGTGCGGTACGCCTCGCCGGGGTTGACGAAGCTGGCCGCACTGGACTCCGTCAGGCCGTAGCCCTCCAGGATGTGGATGCCGGCGCCGGAGAAGAAGTAGCCGATCTCCGGGGAGAGCGCGGCCGAGCCGGAGACCGCGGCGCGCAGCCGGCCGCCGAACGCGTCGCGCAGCTTGGCGTAGACGAGGGCGTCGGCGATCTTGTGCTTGGCGCCGAGCGCGAACGGCACGGAGGCGTTGCCGGTGCGCCGGAAGTTGTCCTGCGAGGTCTTGGCGTACTCGCGGGCCACCCCGGCCGCCCACTGGAAGATCTTGTACTTGGCCCCGCCGCCCGCGCGCGCCTTGGCCGCGACGCCGTTGTAGACCTTCTCGAAGATCCGCGGGACGGCGGCCATGTAGGTGGGCCGGACGACCGGCAGATTCTCGATGATCTTGTCGACCCGGCCGTCCACCGCGATCACATGCCCGACCGAGATCTGCCCGGCGGTCAGCACCTTCCCGAAGACGTGCGCCAGCGGCAGCCAGAGGTACTGCACGTCCTCCTCGGCGACCATTCCGGTGGCCTGGATCGCGCGGGCCATGTACGCCCAGCAGTCGTGCGGCAGCCGTACGCCCTTGGGCCGGCCGGTGGTGCCGGAGGTGTAGATCAGCGTCGCCAGCTGGTCGGCGCGCAGCCCGGCGACCCGCTCCTTGACGCACTCCGGGTGCTTCTCCAGATAGGCGTGACCGCGCTTCTCCAGGTCCGCGAGGCTGAGCACCCACCCCTCGGGGTCATCGGGGGACGCCTCGGCGGCGGCCGCGTCGATGACGACGACATGCGCCAGGTCGGGCAGCTCGGCGCGGCGCTCCCGGGCCTTGGCGAGCTGGCCGGCGTCCTCGGCGATCAGCACCCGGCTGCCGGAGTCGGCCAGGATGTACGCGGTCTCCTCGGCGTTGGTGCTGGGGTAGACCGTGGTGGTGGCGGCGCCGGAGCACAGCACCCCGAGGTCGGCGAGGATCCACTCCACGCGGGTGTTGGCGGCCAGCGCGACCCGCTCCTCGGGCCGTACGCCCAGTGCGATCAGCCCGGCGGCCACGGCGTAGACCCGGTCGGCGGCCTCGGCCCAGCTGATCGCCTTCCAGTCGTCCGGCCCCTGGCCGGCGACAGCGGGGACGGGATAGCGATAGGCCTCGATGTCGGGAGTGGCCGCGACCCGCTCCAGGAAGAGGTGAGCCACCGAAGGCGGCCGGTTTTCGATCAGCGTGTGGGTGTCCGTCACGGCGTCCTCCGGGGCCCGCTTCATTGCTGGTGACTCGCGAGTAACCTTTGAGCAGAGATCAGACTAGAGCGCGTTGCGCCGACGCGTAAGGGGCTACGACCGACTGGTTCGCGATGTGACCAGTGCGATAGGTGTACGTAGCACGCGCATCGCCCGATTGCGAGCCGCGCCGATCGCCCCCACGAGACCACACCCGGCGCCCCCGGCTGCCGCCCTCGCGGAACGCCACGCTCCGCATTCATCCCGATGAGGGCTCCGCGGCTGATGAGGGGCCCGCGGCCGCGGAGACGGCGAGGGGCGCCGGGTCCCGTACCGGACCCGGCGCCCCTCGCCGCTTCGTCTTCTTCGTGTGCCGCCGGCTACGGCTACTGCCCGGCGGTCACTTCTTCGCCTTGGCGTCGCCGTCGGAGTCCGAGGACAGCACCGCGATGAAGGCCTCCTGCGGGACCTCCACGCTGCCGACCATCTTCATCCGCTTCTTGCCTTCCTTCTGCTTCTCCAGCAGCTTCCGCTTACGCGAGATGTCACCGCCGTAGCACTTGGCGAGGACGTCCTTGCGGATGGCGCGGACCGTCTCACGGGCGATGACCCGGCTGCCGATGGCGGCCTGGATCGGCACCTCGAAGCTCTGCCGCGGGATCAGCTCGCGCAGCTTGGCGACCAGCCGCACACCGTAGGCGTACGCCTTGTCCTTGTGGGTGATCGCGGAGAACGCATCGACCTTGTCGCCGTGCAGCAGGATGTCGACCTTCACCAGGTCGGCGACCTGCTCGCCGGTCGGCTCGTAGTCCAGCGAGGCGTAGCCACGGGTCTTGGACTTGAGCTGGTCGAAGAAGTCGAAGACGACCTCGGCGAGCGGCAGGGTGTAGCGGATCTCGACGCGGTCCTCGGAGAGGTAGTCCATGCCCAGCAGCGCACCGCGGCGGTTCTGGCACAGCTCCATGATCGCGCCGATGAACTCGCTGGGCGCCAGGATCGTGGCCCGGACGACCGGCTCGTGCACCTTGTCGATCTTGCCCGTCGGGAACTCGCTCGGGTTGGTGACCTCGTGCTCGGCGCCGTCCTCCATGTCCACGCGGTAGACCACGTTGGGGGCGGTGGCGATCAGGTCGAGGCCGAACTCGCGCTCCAGGCGCTCCCGGATGACCTCCAGGTGCAGCAGCCCCAGGAAGCCGACGCGGAAGCCGAAGCCGAGCGCCGCGGAGGTCTCCGGCTCGTAGACCAGCGCCGCGTCGTTGAGCTGGAGCTTGTCGAGGGCGTCGCGCAGCTCGGGGTAGTCCGAACCGTCGAGCGGGTACAGCCCCGAGAACACCATCGGCTTGGGGTCCTTGTAACCGCCGAGCGGCTCCTCCGCCCCCTTGGCGAGCTGGGTGATCGTGTCACCCACCTTGGACTGCCGGACGTCCTTCACGCCGGTGATGAGGTAACCCACCTCACCCACCGAGAGACCGTCGGCCGGCTTCATCTCCGGCGAGTTCGTCCCGATCTCCAGCAGCTCGTGCGCGGCGCCGGTGGACATCATCTTGATGCGCTCGCGCTTGCCCAGCGTGCCGTCGACGACCTTCACGTACGTCACCACGCCGCGGTAGGCGTCGTAGACGGAGTCGAAGATCATCGCGCGGGCGGGGGCGTCCTTGACGCCGACCGGGGCCGGCACCTCCCGGACGACCTTGTCCAGCAGCTCGGGCACGCCGACGCCGGTCTTGGCGGAGACCTTCAGCACGTCCTCGGGCTCGCAGCCGACCAGATTGGCCAGCTCGGCGGCGAACTTCTCGGGCTGCGCGGCCGGCAGGTCGATCTTGTTGAGGACCGGGATGATCGTGAGGTCGTGCTCCATCGCCAGGTAGAGGTTGGCGAGGGTCTGCGCCTCGATGCCCTGGGCGGCGTCGACCAGGAGGATGCACCCCTCGCACGCGGCGAGGGAGCGCGACACCTCGTACGTGAAGTCGACGTGGCCCGGGGTGTCGATCATGTTGAGGATGTGGGTCGTGCCACTTCCCTCTTCGCCCTCGGAAGGGGCCCAGGGCAGCCGGACCGCCTGGGACTTGATCGTGATGCCGCGCTCGCGCTCGATGTCCATGCGGTCGAGGTACTGCGCGCGCATCTGCCGCTGGTCGACGACACCGGTGAGCTGGAGCATCCGGTCGGCGAGCGTCGACTTGCCGTGGTCGATGTGCGCGATGATGCAGAAGTTACGGAGGAGGGCCGGATCGGTACGGCTCGGCTCCGGCACGTTCGTAGGGGTCGCGGGCACGCAGGGTCCATTCAGTGAACGCGGGTAGGCAGGACTCGGGTATGTGACGTCTCCCCCCATGGTCCCATGCGCGACGGCCACGGTCCGGTTCGGGCGGGTCTGCCCCGTGGGGAGGAGCTCCAGGCGGGGGCGTCGGGGCGGAGCTCCGGTCCGGTTTGGGAGGCCGTAGACCCTGCTGGTAGCCTGGTCCACTGCGCTTCGTGCCCTCTCTGGTGCGCGGCGCAACTCGAAACTCCAACGAACCTGAAAAGGCTCTTTCGTGGCGAACATCAAGTCCCAGATGAAGCGGATCAAGACCAACGAGAAGGCTCGTCAGCGCAACAAGGCTGTCAAGTCGGCTCTGAAGACCTCGATCCGTCGCACCCGTGAGGCCATCGAGGCCGGCGACCTGCAGAAGGCCACCGTTGCCCAGGCCGAGGCGGCCAAGAAGCTCGACAAGGCCGTCAGCAAGGGTGTCATCCACAAGAACGCCGCCGCCAACAAGAAGTCGGCGCTGGCGAAGAAGGTCGCGACCCTCAAGGGCTGACCCGACCTCCGCGGGGATCTTCCCCCGCACCCCGCAGTTGCGCAGCTCCGCTGCCTCTGCACTTGCACCTGCACCACTGCACGACCCTGCCGACAGGGATCCAGCGGCCCCTCTCACCGCTCCCTGACCGGTGCACCACCGCGCCGCACGCGGCCTGCGTTCGCCACGCGGGTGCGGCGCCCCCGGCTCACCGGCGGCCTCCGCCGCCGACCGAGCCCACCTTTCCAAGACAAGGCCCTTCCGCCCCCTTCCCCGGGGTGGGGGGCCTTTGTCGTGTTGTTGGGGTTGCTGGGGTTGTTGTAGTTGCTGGGGTTGGGGTTGTTGGGGTGTTGTGGTTGTGCAGTTAGGGGCCCTGTCGTTGGGCCGGGGGCCGTGGCGTTGGGCCGGGGGTCGTGGCGTTGGGCCAGGGGCCGTGGCGTTGGGCCGGGGGCCGTGGCTTGGGCCGGGGGCCGTGGCGTTGGGCCGGGGGCCGTCGTAGAGCGGGGGCCACCCGTCATTCGGCTGAGCGGGCTCCGAGCCGGGAACGACCCGTCGGAGAGCCGGGGACGGCCCGTCGAAGAGTCGGCCTCAGCCCGTCGCAGAACCGGGCTCGACCCGCCGAAGAGTCGGGGTCACCTCGTCGTAGCGACGTGTGCAGACGCATCTCCGCTGTCGTGGGGTTATTCGTCGTAGGGGCGTCCGCCGACCGGGGCTCGTGTGCGACCGGTCCGCTACTCTGCGGCCATGTCCACCCCGGGGGAGCCCTCTCAGCCATACGGCCTGCCGCAGCCCAACCCCTACGGCCAGGTCCCCGCACCACCGCAGAATCCGGTGCCGGCGCAGCAGAATCCGTACGCGCAGCAGAATCCCGCGCCCGGGCCACCGGGTCCGGCCGCCGGGCAGCCGGCGCCGATGCAGCCGCCGGTGCCCCCACCGTCGCAGCCACCCGTCGGCCACTACGGCTACCCGCCGGCAGGCATGGGCGCGCCCGGTGCACCCGCCGGGACGGGCGGTGCCCCCGGCGGCAGCCCCACCGGCAGTGGCGGCAGCGGCCGCGGTGCCTCGGGCTGGCTGTGGGCGATCGGTGGCGCGGTCGCCGCCTCCGCGGTCTGGGGTTCGCTGCTGTTCGCCACCGGTGCTTTCTCCTCCGAGCCCAGCCCCGACCTCGCGGGCTACGCCTACACCGATGACCTGTGCGCGGCCACCTCGATGACGCCCTTCGAGAACGCCCACTACAAGACCAAGGCGAACACCGGCTCCTCCTCGAAGGACGCCAACCCCCAGCACAGCGGGGCCCGGCAGAAGTCGATGGACACCATGTGGTGCAACGTTTCACTGGAGCAGGAGAACGCGAGCTCCGCCGCCTACTCCTCGACCTGGCTCTACACCAGCGCCACGTTGCACCGGAAGGCCGACCCCGCACCGGAATTCGCCGACAACTACCGCGCGTACGAGAAGCAGGAGACCTCCGTCAGCTACAAGGTCGAATCCGTTCCCGGCATCGGCGACGAGGCCTACCTGGTGACGCGGAACGACACGAGCAGCGACAGCGGTTCCTACGTGATCCTCGGGGTGCGGGACGGCTGGATGACCTTCCAGTCGACGTGGTCGAGCTACACCTCAAGCAGCAGCTCGGGCGGCAAGCAGCCCACCGCAGACGAGGTCGCAACGATGCTCAAAACCAGCGCGACGGAGACCCTCAGACGCCTGCAGAACGCACGCTGAGCCGAGTGGGAGCGGACCGGGCGCGGCAGGGCTGGGATGGGCGGGACCAGGGCTCGACCGGGCTGGGCTGGGCTGGGCTGGGCTGGGCTGGGCCAGCGGAGTCGGTCGGCCTGGGCTGATGGAAGACGAACGGAATTCCCCTGGCGCAAGCCCAAGCTCCGGACCTCAGCGGGATCACGACCCAGCGGGACCGTGCCTGAGCAGGACCACGCCTGAGCAGGCCCGGCCGTAGCCGTACGCGCCTCAGCGGGACCGCGCCGCCCGGGCAATCGTCACGACCGCCTTCTCCAGGGCGTACTCGGGATCGTCCCCACCGCCCTTGACCCCCGCATCGGCCGCCGCCACCGCACGCAGCGCCGTCGCCACACCGTCCGCCGACCAGCCTCGCATCTGCTGCCGCACCCGGTCGATCTTCCACGGCGGCATGCCGAGTTCGCGGGCGAGGTCGCCGGGGCGGGCGCCGCGCGGTGCGGAGGCCAGCTTGCCGATGGCCCGGACGCCCTGGGCGAGCGCGCTGGTGATCATGACGGGCGCGACACCGGTCGCGATCGCCCAGCGCAGCGCCTCCAGGGCCTCGGCGGCCCGGCCCTCGACGGCACGGTCCGCGACGGTGAAGCTCGACGCCTCGGCCCGACCCGTGTAGTACCGCCCGACGATCGCCTCGTCGATCGTGCCCTCGATGTCGGCGGCGAGCTGCGCACACGCCGAGGCCAACTCCCGCAGATCGCTGCCGATCGCATCGACCAGCGACTGGCACGCCTCCGGCGTCGCCGACCGCCCGACCGTACGGAACTCCCCCCGCACGAACGCCAGCCGGTCGGCCGGCTTGGTCATCTTGGGACAGGCCACTTCCCGCGCCCCGGCCTTACGGGCGGCGTCGAGCAGCCCCTTGCCCTTGGCGCCGCCGGCATGCAGCAGCACGAGCGTGATCTCCTCCGCGGGCGAGCCGAGGTACGCCTTGACGTCCTTGATCGTGTCCGCGGACAGGTCATGGGCCGAGCGCACCACCACGACCTTGCGCTCGGCGAACAGCGAGGGACTGGTCAGCTCGGCGAGGGTGCCGGGCTGGAGCTGGTCGGGGGTGAGGTCGCGCACATCGGTGTCCGCATCGGCCGCGCGGGCAGCCGCCACCACCTGCTGCATCGCACGCTCCAGCAGCAGGTCTTCCTGCCCGACCGCGATCGTCACGGGGGCAAGCAAATCGTCGTTAGCTGTCTTCCTGGCCATCGCGATCCAGCATCCCACGCCCCACCGACAACGCCGCCCGGACCACCTCCGGCCGGACCACCTACGCCCGCTCCCCCACTGCTCTGACGTCGCTACGGCCTTGGCGTCGCTACGACCCTGACGTCATTACGGTCTTCACCTCGCCACGGCCCTGACGTCACCACGGCCTTCACGTCGCTCCGCCCTGACGTCGCTACGGCCCTGGCGTCGAGGGCTCGGCGTGACGTACGGACCCGAGCACCGAGAGCCGGGTTCTCGAACGGGGACAATGGCCTGATGAACGACCACGCCGCCGCGCCCCGGCACCGCGCTCACCACGAGCACCACGCCTCTCCCTCCGCCCCGGCTCCCTCCCCCGGGCAGGTGCGCCACGTCCTGGTCCTGCCCGACCGCGACGCCGCGGAGGAGGTCGCCGAGGCCCTCGTCGAACGCTTCGGCGTCACCGAGGAGCCCCAGCTCGTACGGGACGCCTTGGCCGGCGAGGACGACGCCGAGGACGCCCAGTGGCTGGTGGTGGTCGAAGACCCGGACGCCCGCCATGACCCGGCACGGTTGAACGACCTCGCGGCGGAGTTCGAGGGCTGGCGCGAGGCCGAGTAAGCCCCCCGGCGGCCACCGGCCTGCTCCACGGCTGGCCAGGGCTCACTGCTCCGGCCGACGCGCTCCTACGGTCCCACCCCGCCCATCCTCAGGCAGCCGAGGCGCCTGGAGCGAGTGAAGCGGGCGAGGCGGCCGAGGGAGGCTCTCACCCTGCCGCGGCTCCCACCACCGGCTCCCGGTCCAGCACCACCCCGAAGTGCTCCCGGTAGGCGGCCAGTACCTCCCCCGCCGCCAGCTCACGTTCCTCCCGCACACCGCTCGCCCCGGTGATCACGAGTGTGCGGCCGGAGAGCGTGATCCGGCCGGTCCCGGTCAGCCGTGAGCACACCAGGGAACGGGTGCAGTGGGAGGTCGGCGAAGTGCGGTTCCACCAGCAGCCGACCTCGAAGTCCGCCAGCGCACGCGGCCGTTGTTCGAGCCGGTACTGCGGCGAACCGTCCCTCAATACGTCCACGTCCCCCTCCGCCGTCTCCTGCAGCCGGAAGGTCCCGCCGGGATCGGCCTGCTCCTCGCGGCTGTCCCAGCGCAGCGGAAGGTGGCTGTGCCGGCCGAAGCCGACATCCGCCAGCCACGGCCCGCTCGGCGTGTGGACCCGCAGCGCAAGGTGGTCGTACGGGATGCCGAGGCGCCCCTCGGCACCGAACACGCGCGCCGACAACAACTCGACCTCGTACCCGAGGGCCCGGAGCAGCCCGGCGAATGCCCCGTTGAGTTCGTAACAGAACCCACCGCGCCGGGCCCCGACCATCTTGTCCAGCAACGGCTGCTCCGCCAGCACGATCTCCTCACCGAGGTGGATGGCGAGGTTCTCGAACGGCACCGCCCTCAGATGCCTGAGGTGCAGCGCAGCCAACGCCCTCGCGTCAGGGGTCCCGGGCCGTACCGCCCCGATGCGCTCCAGATAGGCATCGGCCGCCGCCTCGTCCATCTACCCCGCCTCCGCTCATCCCGTATCTCTGCACCGCCATGCCGCCATGCCGCCATGCAGCGCTGCCCTCCCCACCGGTGGGCCTTATTCCGGGCCTCATTCCGGAGCCTACAGAGCCAGGACCGGCCGAAACGGGAGAGCAAGGGCGACGACGGCCGCGACGAGCCCAACCGTGAAACCGCCCGCGGGCAACCGAAGCGCCCGAGAGGAACTGGCGAACCGGCGGCTCGGGCGGTCCGCAAACGTCTGTCGGGTGTGTTCCGCGGGCCGGCGGACCGGCCTCTGCCGACCGGCCGGCGCTCGGCTGCGTATGCGCCGGCCGCGCCGCCTCCCCCGGCCGCGCCCACCGCCTCGGCCGCCCGGCGGGCGGGCCCCCGTCCGACGGCCGGTCACGGTGGCGGCGAGTTTGCCCGGAGTGCCGAGGATCGCGATCGCACCGTCGGTGTCGGTACGCAGCACCCGGGCGCCCTGGGCCCGTAGCGCGGCGATCGTCCGCGGTGCCGGATGGCCGTAGGGGTTTCCGGTGCCGCACGAGATCAGCGCAAGGCGCGGCGCCAGCCGGTGCATCAGCGGCGGGTCCTGGTGTGCGGAACCGTGGTGCGCCACCTTCAGGACGTCGACCCCGGCCAGCTCCGGATGCGCCGCCAGCAGCGCCTGCTGAGCAGGCGGTTCGAGATCACCGAGAAGCAGGAACGTCAGCCCGCCGGTCCGTACGAGCAGGGTCACGCTGGCGTCGTTGGGCCCGTCGAGCACCGGGGCGAACGACACGGCCGGAGGCCAGAGCACTTCCCAGCTGAGCGGGCCGAGGCGCCGCCGCTCCCCCGGAACGGCGCGCACGAGCGGAATCCGGGCCCGGGCGGCCGTCTCCCGTACGAACTGGGCCTGACCCGGCGGATCTTGCAGGGTCGTGGTCTCGATCGCGCCGACCGACCGGCCACGGAGCACGCCGGGAAGTCCGTCCACGTGGTCGGCATGGAAGTGGGTGAGGACGAGCAGAGGGATCCGGCGGATCCCCAGCTCCGTGAGGCAGCGGTCGATGGCGCGCGGTTCGGGGCCGGTGTCCACCACCAGAGCCGTACCGTCGCCGGCGGCCAGCACCAGGCCGTCGCCCTGCCCCACGTCGCAGACCACGGCACGCCACCCGGGCGGCGGCCAGCCGGTGATGACCCGGGTGAACGGAGCGGGACGGCACACCGCCAGCAACACGGCGAACGCACACAGGACGCAGAGCCAGGGCCGGCGCACCACGCGTCGCCCGACCGGCACCAGCGCCACCATGACGGCCGCCAGCACCAGCGCACCCACCCAGCCGCCGGGCCAGCCGATCTCGGCTCCGGGCAACGCCGCACCCGTACGGGCGACACCGGCGATCCACTCGGTGGGCCAGCCGGCACACCACGCCAGCGCCTTGGCTACCGGCAGGGCGAACGGGGCGGTGACGAGCGCGGCGAACCCGAGGACCGTGGCCGGGCCCACCGCCAGCTCCGCCAGCAGATTGCACGGCACCGCCACCAGGCCCACGCGGGCGGCGAGCACCACGACGACGGGCGCACAGACCGCCTGTGCCGCCGCAGCGGCGGCGAGCACTTCGGCGAGCCGGGGTGGCACCCGGCGCCGCTGGAGGGCGGCGCTCCAGCGCGGTGCGAGCAACAACAGTGCGCCGGTGGCCAGTACGGAGAGCAGGAAGCCGTACCGTTGCGCGAGCCAAGGGTCGTAGAGCACCAGGAGCAGCACCGCGGCGGCCAGCGCGGGGAGCAGCGAACGGCGGCGGCCGGTGCCGATCGCCAACAGGGTGATCAGGCCGCAGGCGGCAGCCCGCAGCACGCTCGGGTCCGGGCGGCACACGACCACGAAGGCCAGCGCCAGCGTGCCCCCGATGACGGCGGTGCCGCGCAACGACAGCCTCAGGTGGGGCGCCAGCCCACGCCGTTCGGCACGCGTGGCGAGGTGCGGCGGGCCGATCAGCAGGGCGAGGACGATCGTGAGATTGCTGCCGGAGACAGCGAGCAGGTGCGTCAGATCGGTGGCCCGGAAGGCTTCGTCCAGATCCGGTGGCACGCGCGAGGTATCCCCTACGACCAGACCGGGCAGCAGCGCACGGGCGTCAGGCCGGAGCCCGTCCGTGGCCTCACGCAACCCGGCCCGCACGCGGCCAGCCACCCGCTGCAACACGGACGGGCCACCGACCTTGACCGGCGGCGCGTCGGCGTCGACCCGCAGCACCGCGGCGACCTGATCACCCGGCAGGAGCGGCGTTACGGCCCGCGCCACGACCCGGATCCGCGTCGACGGCAACAGTCCGCGCCAAGCCTCCGACAGCGACGAGGCCGCTGACGCCGAGGGCCCGCCCTGCCGGTTCCGCTCACCGCCGGAGCCCTCGCCGTCGGTACCGTCGGCCCCGGCACCGGTGCCCTTCCCTTCACCTCTCCCCTCGCCTCCGCCGCCGTCGGACGGCGCGCCTTCGTCCCTTCCGCCCTGCCGTACGAGGACCAGAGTCGGGGTACGCACGGCGGTGACCGCGCCGTCCGGAGCGGTCACCCGCACGGCATCGGCGTGGAACGCCACGGCCGCAGGCGTCCGTTGGGATCCACGCACCCGGGGCCGGGTCAGCCGAGGATCATCCGTCACCTCCAGCTCCACCGTCACCCGTGCATAGCGGTCCGCCAGGTCAGGCAGCGGACCACGCCGGACGTCCGCCGCATGCAACGCCGCGGACGCCGCCCCTGCGACAGCACCCAGCAGCACGGCGGCCAGCGCCACCCACGCCCCGGAGGACCATCGACGGGAGGAGCCGGACCGGCGCACGCGACCCGCTTCGCCGCCGCGAGCGCCCCCGTCCCCGCCCGCCGCCTCACCACCCGGGCCTGCCCCGCTCTGCCTGCCTTCCCTGCCCTCCTCATCCTCCCCGTGCCCCTCCTCCTCCTTGTACTGCTCGTACTCCTCCGTCCGCTGGTACTCCTCCGTCCCCTCGCACTCCCCGCCTCCCCCGCGTTCCGCTCGGCGCCGTAGGACAGCCACCCGTAGCGCGAGTGCCGCGAGCGCCACCCCCACGGCACAGGCCACCGCCACGCCCCCGCCGGATGCGCCCAATCCGATCGCCGCGGCGGCCCAGGCCGCCAATGCCGGTCCGGCCAGGCGCAGATCGGGCGGCCCTTCCTGATGCGGGTCCGAAGCGCCGCGCGGCGAGGGGGCCGTGGCGTGCACCGAGGGCCGGGTGGTGGTCATGGCTCCACCAAGGGCCGGAGATCGGCGAAGCGACGGTCGCCGATACCGGTCACCTGCCGAAGCTGCTCCACCGAGGAGAAGCCGCCGTGCTGGGTACGGAATTCGATGATGTGACGCGCCAGTACGGGCCCGACCCCCGGCAAGGCGTCGAGCTGCTGCTCCGTCGCCGTGCTGAGGCTCACCGGCCCGCCCGGACCGGTTCCGCCGCCCGCCGTCCCGCTGCCCGTACCACCGGTCCCGGCACCACCGGTGCCGGCACCGCTCCCGGCCGCGGCGCCCGGCACGCCGACCGCGATCTGTTCGCCGTCGGTCAGCAGCCGCGCCCGATTGAGCCCGCTGGTATCCGCCCCGTGCAGTACGCCGCCCGCGGCCCGCAGTGCGTCGATCACTCGTGAGCCCGGCGGCATCCGGTGAATGCCGGGATGCCGGACCTTGCCCGTGACATCAACGACCAACTGGCGCCCGACGCCACCCGATGAACCGGTCGCGCCCGTCGAGGAGGTCGACGAGGATGCGGGTGACGGGAGTGCGGACGAGTGCCGGCCGGCGGCCGCGCCAGGTCCGTGGTGCTGGTCGTCCGGACCCGTGGCGGACCGTTCGACGGCCGGGGCGCGTACCGGTTCCGGGCGCCCGATCCAGAAGTGGTGCACCGCGAACGCCACCGCCACGATCAGCACCAATGCCAGGGCAGCCAACGCCCTGGGGTCGGTACCGCAGCGTGACTGCAGCCACAGCGGGAGTCGTTCACGCACCGCCAGCCACCCCCGCTCCACGCGGCGCGGGCGCGGGAGCTGCGGCTGTGGCTGGGGCTGGGGCGGGGGATCGTGTCCGGGTGGTAGGGGTCCGGTGATCGCGGACGCCCGCTCCGTATCGCCGAAGATCGCCGCCACCCGGGCCCGTACCCGCTCACGCTCCCGCCCCTCACGCGCCCTCGCACGAGAAGGAGCCACGGGTTCGCGCACAGGTTCCGGCGAGGGCGGCACAGCTTCACCCACCAGCTCTGGCGAGGGCGCCACAGATGCGCCCACGGAGTCTGGAGTGAGTGATGAGCCGGAAAGGGATGACGAGCCAGAACTGGACGGAGCGTCAGGACGAGGTGGTGTATCAGGACGAGCCGGAGCGTCAGGAGGAGATGGAGTATCAGACCGTCCGTCTTGCTCGTACGGGGCTGTTGAGTCGGACGCCCATGGCCAGCCGGAACGTTCGGCAGAGGCTTCCGGAGTCGAGGAAGGGCCGTCAGGCGGCGCGGCCCACGTGGAGACGGATACGGGCGAGTCGAGTCGAGCAGTCTGCGAGGAGTTCATAGCTCATGACGCTAAGTGACCGAGGCAGAGTCTGCTGAGCGGCGTCAAATCCCGTGGACAACCCCGCAGTTGTGGATAACTTCGTCACCCACACGTGTCCTGCCATGCCCCTCGCGCCTCGCTCAGCGCGGTGACACCACGACCCCCAGCAGCCCCGGCCCGGTGTGTGCGCCGATCACCGCGCCGACCTCGCTCACATGGAGCTCGTTCAGCCCCGGGATCCGCTCACGGAGCCGCTGGGCGAGCGCGTCCGCGCGTTCCGCGGCGGCGAGGTGGTGCACCGCGATGTCGATCTGGCCCTCGCCCGCCCGTTCCACGGCGATCTCCTCAAGCCGTGCGATGGCCTTGGACGCCGTACGGACCTTCTCCAGCAGCTCGATCCGTCCGTCCGCCAGCTGGAGAAGCGGTTTGACGGCCAGCGCCGAGCCGAGCAGGGCCTGGGCCGCGCCGATCCGGCCACCGCGGCGGAGATAGTCCAGGGTGTCGACATAGAAGTAGGCGGAGGTTCCCGAGGCCCGCTTCTCCGCCGCGGCGACCGCTTCGTCCACGTCGCCGCCGGCTTCCGCGGTCTCAGCGGCGGCGAGGGCACAGAACCCGAGGGCCATGGCGACCATCCCGGTGTCCACGACGTGCACCGGGACCGGGGCGTCCTTGGCGGCCATCACGGCCGCATCGTAGGTGCCGGAGAATTCCGAGGAGAGGTGGAGGGAGACGATGCCGGTCGCTCCGGCCGCCGCCACCTCGCGGTAGGTGTCCGCGAAGGTGGCCGGGCTGGGCCGGGACGTCGTCACGCTGCGCCGCTTCTGCAGGGCCTGGGCGACGGATCTCGCGGAGATCTCGGTGCCCTCTTCGAGGGCCTGGTCCCCCAGGACGACGGTCAGCGGTACGGCCGTGATGCGGTGGCGCTCGACGGCCGTCCGCGGCAAGTAGGCCGTGGAATCGGTGACGATCGCGACATGGCGGGACATGACTGGGAGATTATCCGGGGATCGGGACGTCGCACAGTGCGGGTCCGTCCCCAAGATCTTCCAGGTTTCCCCAAGGCTCTGCCAAGTGCCCTGCTATGGCCGCGGGTGGGCTAGGCCGCCCCCGGGGCCCCGCCCCGCCCCCACCCACCTCCTCCACCACTCATCGCTCAAGTCTTGGTCGTACCGGTGCCCCTGGTCGTACCGCTGCCCGCGCCCGTACCGGTACCGGTGCCCCCTCCCGTACCCCCGCTCCCGCCCCTGCCCTCCGGCCGCGGAGTCGCCATGCCTTCCGCCCGCGGGGCCTTCTCCCACGGGTACGTCGGCCGGGTGCGGCCGTCGCGCGCGGTGATCGCCCGCTGCTGCTCGTCCTCGCCATCCGGCCCCCACGGGCGGTGACCGTCGGACGACGCCGCCTGCCCCGCCCCCTGAACGTCCCCGGAGCGACCCCAGTCCCCACCCCGGCCGTCCCGATCTCTCCCCGGCTCCTCGGGAGCCTGGGTCCAGTGGCGCAAGGCGCCCGCCTCGACGTCGATCTGGTCGGTCAGGGACGCGAGGTCGTCGTCGGCGAACTTGCGTGCCCGGTCGCGGGCGGCCCAGCGGAGCGACTCGGCGGAGTGCGTGATCCGCTCCATGCGCTCCCTCAGCTCCGGGAGGCGGGCGGCGATGGTGGCCCGGTCGGGCTCCCGTTCCAGGCGTTTGAGGTCGGCGTCCAACTCGTGCCCATGGGCGCTCAGCCGCTCGAACAGACCGATCGCCTCGCTCAGGGAGGCATCGTCCGGAGGGCCCCCGTACAGCACGTCCTGCGTGGCCCGCATGGACGTTCGCAGCGACAGCCGCAGCTGGGCCAGCTCGCCGACCACGCCGGGCTGGGCGAGCTGCCGGGCCCGGAGGGTGGTGTCCTCGACCCTTCTGCGCGCCTGGGCGACCGTACGGTCCACGCCGCGCTTGGTCGCCTTCACCGCCTTGACCGTCAGGAGCACACCGGCCAGGACGAACAGCACGAAGAGCAGTCCGATGATGGCGGCGGCGGCTTCCATGGGATCTCCCCCAGGCGTGTCGGTGGCGCCGGACTTTCGCCCGCGCCCTGTCCTTCCACCGTAAACGGAAAGGGCAGGTTGCGGGTTCCTGAAGAACCCCCAACCTGCCCGTAGGGGAAAACCCCTATGCCGCGTTCATCCGGCCTGCTGCCCGCCCCGGCCGGCGCCCGCCGCTCCGTTCCCCACGGGTCGGCAGGCGCCGTCGCCAGCTCACGCCCTCACGGACCGGCAGGCCGTCGGTGGCTCACGCCGGGACGATGTTCACCAGCTTCGGGGCGCGGACGATGACCTTGCGGATGTCCGCGCCGTTCAGCGCCGCGACCACCGCCGGCTCGGCCAGTGCGGTCGCCTCCAGGTCGGCGTCGGAGATCGACGGGGCGACCTCCAGGCGGGCCTTGACCTTGCCCTTGATCTGGACGACGCAGGTCACGGTCTCGTCCACGACGTACGCCGGGTCCGCGACCGGGAAGTCCGCGTGCACCACCGAGTCGGTGTGGCCCAGCTTGCGCCACAGCTCCTCGGCGATGTGCGGGGCCAGCGGGGCGATCAGCAGGACCAGCCGCTCCGCGACCGTGCGCGGGACCGGGCCGCCCGTCTTGGTCAGGTGGTTGTTCAGCTCGGTGACCTTGGCGATGGCGGTGTTGAAGCGCAGGTTCGCCAGGTCCTGGCCGACCCCGTCGATGGCCTTGTGCAGGGCGCGCAGGGTGTCCACGTCGATGTCCGACTCGGGCACGTCCACGACGGTGACCTCGCCGGTCGCCTCGTCGACGACGTTGCGCCACAGGCGCTGCAGCAGGCGGTACTGGCCGACGACCGCCCGGGTGTCCCACGGCCGCGACACGTCCAGCGGGCCCATCGCCATCTCGTACAGGCGCAGGGTGTCCGCACCGTATTCGGCGCAGATCTCGTCGGGGGTGACGGCGTTCTTCAGGGACTTGCCCATCTTGCCCAGCAGGCGGCTGACCTTGTCGCCCTGGTAGTAGTAGGCGCCGTCCCGCTCCTCGACCTCGGCGGCCGGGACGGCGATGCCGCGGCTGTCCCGGTAGACGAAGGCCTGGATCATGCCCTGGTTGTACAGCTTGTGGAACGGCTCGGAGGACGAGACGTGCCCCAGGTCGTGCAGCACCTTGGACCAGAAACGGGCGTACAGCAGGTGCAGCACGGCGTGTTCGGCGCCGCCCACGTACAGGTCGACACCGCCGGCCGGCTGTCCGTCGCGCGGTCCCATCCAGTACTGCTCGACGGCCGGGTCGACCAGCGCGTCGTCGTTGCGGGGGTCCAGGTAGCGCAGCTCGTACCAGCAGGAACCCGCCCAGTTGGGCATGGTGTTGGTCTCGCGGCGGTAGCGCCGGACGCCCCGGCCGTCGCCCAGGTCCAGCTCGACGTTGACCCAGTCCTCGTTGCGGGACAGCGGGGTCTCGGGCTGGGTGTCGGCGTCGTCCGGGTCGAAGGTGCGCGGGGAGTAGTCCTCGACCTCGGGCAGTTCCAGCGGCAGCATCGACTCGGGCAGCGCGTGCGCCACGCCGTCCTCGTCGTAGACGATCGGGAACGGCTCGCCCCAGTAGCGCTGGCGGCTGAACAGCCAGTCGCGCAGCCGGAAGTTGACGGTGCCCTCGCCGATGCCGCGCTCGGCCAGCCAGTCGGTGATCTTCGCCTTGGCCTCGGTGACGCCCAAGCCGTCCAGCGAGATGCCGTCGCCGGACGAATTGATGATCTTGGCGTCGTACGAGGCGAAGGCGTCGTCCCAGGTGGCGGGGTCGGTGCCGCGGCCGTCCGTCGGCTCGACGACGCAGCGCATGGGCAGCTCGAAGGCGCGGGCGAAGGCGAAGTCGCGGGTGTCGTGCGCGGGCACGGCCATGATCGCGCCGGTGCCGTAGCCCATCAGGACGTAGTCGGCGATGAAGACCGGGACCTGCTCGCCGCTGACCGGGTTGGTGGCGAAGACACCGGTGAAGACGCCGGTCTTGTCCTTGGCCTCGGCCTGCCGCTCCAGGTCGGACTTGGCGGCGGCCTGCTTGCGGTAGGCGGCGACGGCCTCACGCGGGGTGGCGTGGCCGCCGGTCCACACGTCGTGGGTGCCCTCGGGCCAGGCGCCGGGGACGAGGGTGCCGGTGATGTCGCCGTCCTCGGAGCCGGCGATCAGCGGGTGCTCGGGGGCCAGCACCATGTAGGTGGCGCCGAAGAGGGTGTCCTGACGGGTGGTGAAGACGGTGATCTTGTCGTCGCCCACCGGGAAGTCGACCCGGGCGCCCTCGGAGCGGCCGATCCAGTTGCGCTGCTGCAGCTTGATGGCCTCCGGCCAGTCCAGCGCGTCCAGGTCGCGCAGCAGCCGGTCGGCGTAGGCGGTGATGCGCATGTTCCACTGGCGCAGCTTGGCCTTGAAGACCGGGTAGTTGCCGCGCTCGGAACGGCCCTCGGCGGTGACCTCCTCGTTGGCCAGTACGGTGCCCAGGCCGGGGCACCAGTTGACCGGCGCGTCCGAGGCGTACGCCAGGCGGTACTCACCCAGGATGTCGGCGCGCTCGGTGATGCTCAGCTCGGCCCAGGGGCGGCCGTCGGGGGTCGGGCGGGTGCCGGCCTCGAACTGGGCGACCAGGGTGTCGATCGGGCGGGCGGCGTCCGCCTCCGGGTCGTACCAGGAGTTGAAGATCTGCAGGAAGATCCACTGGGTCCACTTGTAGTACGCCGGGTCGATCGTCTCGACCGAGCGGCGCGGGTCGTGGCCCAGCCCCAGCCGGCGCAGCTGGCGGCGCATGTTGACGATGTTGGCCTCGGTGGAGACCCGCGGGTGGGTGCCGGTCTGGACGGCGTACTGCTCGGCGGGCAGGCCGAAGGCGTCGAAGCCCAGGGTGTGCAGGACGTTGTGGCCCGTCATGCGCTGGTGGCGGGCGTAGACGTCGGTGGCGATGAACCCCAGGGGGTGGCCGACGTGCAGGCCGGCGCCCGACGGGTAGGGGAACATGTCCATGATGAACTTCTTGGGGCGGGCCACCAGCTCCGGGTCGCCGGCCAGATCCCCGCTCGGGTTCGGGGCCTCGTAGGTCCCGTCCTTCTCCCAGAAGTCCTGCCAGCGTGCCTCGATGTCGGCGGCCAGCGCGGCCGTATAGCGGTGCGGCGCTGCCACCTCGGCAGCGGTGGTCGTCTCGCTCATCGTCTCAAAGCTCCATCGATCGTCTCTGCCTGCGGAAACGCGCCTTGTCCCGGACCTTGTCCCCGGAACTCCGGAAACAAAAAGACCCCTCGCACAGGAGGGGACGCCGCGCCGATTCCGACGGGTCTGTCATCCGTCGGCACTGATCAGCGCGGCCCGCTAAGCAGAAGGCGTACGGCACGCATGGCGCCAGGGTACCGCAGGGCGTACGGGGCCCGCGCCGAGGATTGCCCCCGGCGCGGGCCACGCCGGTCCGTCAGGGACGGTAGGAGCTCACGTAGCCGGCGCTGGGGCTGCCCACGCCGGTGACGTCGTCGTAGCCGACGACGGCGTGCAGGGAGCTGTCCTTGCCGAGGCTGCGCAGCGACGTCGTGGTGCCCGCGCTGCTGTCCGTGCCGTTGACGTAGTCCACGCGGACGACGGCGAGGTCACGGCCGGCGCCCAGCGGGTGGTCGGTGACGTCGTGGTAGGCGGACGTGCCGTAGCGCTGGTAGATGCCGGGGTTGGCGAAGCCGATGGCCACACCGTGCCGGGCCTGCTGGGCGAGCGCCTGGACGCCGGCGATGACCGGGGCGGCCAGGGAGGTGCCGCCGATGCGGTACTCGTCGTAGCCGAGCTTGCCGCCGGGCAGGGTCTGGGTCTGGCCCACCAGGAAGCCGGTGTTGGGGTCGGCGACCGCCGAGATGTCCGGAACGGTGCGCATCCGGCCCTTCAGCAGGGTGTTGGACAGCGAGTCCGGGACGACTCCGCGCTGGTAGAAGGGCTGCGCCACGGTCTTGCTGACGCCGCCGCCGGCCCCGCCGTTGAAGGCGCCGGGGAAGCCGGCCCAGCTGCTGCCGTCCTTGGAGAGCAGCGCCTTCTGGGTGCCCCAGCCGGTCTCCCACTGGTACTTGTCGTGCTTGCCGACGGCCAGGGAGGTGCCGCCGACGGCGGTCACCCAGGCGGAGTTCGCCGGGGTGTCGACCTGCTTGCTGCCGGTGTTGGCGACCTCGTCACCGTTGTCGCCGGAGGAGAAGTAGAAGCCGATGCCCTGGACCGCGCCCTGCTGGAAGAGCTGGTCGTAGGCGGCGGCCACGTCCGGGGTCTCGTTCGCCTCGATGTCGCCCCAGGAGTTGGAGACGATGTCGGCGAGGTGACCGTCGACGATCTTGCCGAGCGAGTCGATCAGGTCGTCGTCCATGCAGGACGAGGCGCCGACGTAGACGACGTCGGAGGCCGGGGCGACCGCGTGGACGGCCTCGACGTCGAGGGTCTCCTCGCCGTACCAGCCGGCCGCGCCGCACTCGTCGATGTGCGTGTACTTGTTGGGCAGCACCTGGGAGAGCTGGCCGCGGCGGTACGCGGCGTCGCCGTTGCGGGCGGCGTACGTGGCGGCGTCCTTGGAGATCGTCGGCGAGGCGAAGGCGTCGGTGATCGCGACGGTGACGCCCTTGCCGGTCCACTTCTTCGCCCCGTAGGCGGCCCGCAGCTGCTTGCCCGTGTAGCCCTTGACCGCGTACGGCGCCTTGCTCCCGTAGGCGGACGGCAGGTCCTTGTTGGTGCGGGAGCCGTAGTACGAGGAGAACGGGCCGGAGTTCCGGAAGACGCCCTCCGGGGGCGGCAGTTCGCCGGAGTGGTGCTTGGCGAGCTTCGGCGCGTTGTCCAGGCCGGTGACCGTCAGCACCGCGTCGGCCAGCGTGGCGGGCGCGGAGGCGGTGGTCGACGGGGCGTGGTAAGTGTGCCCGCCCTTGCGGTAGTTGTGCAGGTCGGTGGCGAAGGCCTGCTCGGCGGCGGCCGCGTCGCCCTGCACCGTGAGGTAGCGGTTGGTGGAGCCGGTGACCTTCAGGCCGGACTTCGTCAGCCAGTCGGTCACCTTGGCTATCTGGTCACGGGTGGCACCGAAGCGCGCCCGCGTCTGGGCGGGGCTCAGGTACTTCCCGTACGCGGCCGAGTGCGGGTCGGACACGGCCCGGGCGTAGGCGGCCAGGCCCTTGGCGTCGCGGCCGGCGAGGTAGACCCGGGCGTTGACGGCCGCGGAGTCCGCGGTGGCGCCCTGGTCGGCCTTCTGGGTGGCCCAGAGCGGCTTGGTGCCCAGCAGTGCGTGCCGGCCACCGTCGTGGCCCGCGGCGTCGGCGGCGGGCGCGCCGAGTGCGAGCGCGCCGGCGACCAGGGGCAGCGCGGCTGCCCAGGCCAGACCGGCGCGGACGCGCGGTGATCCGGTGTGGCTTGATCTCATGTAACCCCCTGCTGTGGCGATGCGCTGCGCTGCGGGGTGACGCGGTGCGCCGATGCGCCGATGCGCGGCACCTCACGAGCGGTGCATGCGGTGGATGTGACGCTCACGCGAGTCGCCACTCTTTCGGTGAACTGTTCATGTCAGGGGAATGTGATCACCAAGAAGAGGCCAAGGAATGACAAGGACTGGTCAGGAATGACCATCCGGCGAACACTGAATCCGCCATAGCGGACAGGTACTTGACCGACCGTCACTCCGGATGTCGAGTACTCGCCCCATCCGGGAGTCGGGTGCACACAGCAGAGCAGGCCGTCCGCAATGGACGGCCTGCTCTGTATTTGTGGAGCTAAGGAGAATTGAACTCCTGACCTCCTGCATGCCATGCAGGCGCTCTACCAACTGAGCTATAGCCCCAGATTTTGTTTTCCGCCCGGTTCCCCGCTGCGGCATCGCCTACATTACACGGACCTCCCCGCCTTCTGCCAAATCGTTCTCCCGAGGGCCCGCGGAGGGGGCGCGCGGTACTGTCGGCAGGCCGTGCCCGATTCGTCCTGGGGAGCCGTACGCCGTGACCGCGCTGGAGCTGGAACAGCCCACCGACCCCGGCGGCCCGCACCCCGGCAAGGGCGTCCTGCGCCGCCACCCGACGGCCGCGGCGGCGCTGGCCTGCCTGGTCTCCTTCACCGCCTTCTGGATCGCCCAGCGGCTCGCGCACGTCACGATGATCGACCTCATGGTCTACCGGGCCGAAGGGCTGACCGTCCGCAACGGCGAGTCCCTCTACGACATGGTGGCCACCTCGGCCCACCTGCCCAACACCTACCCGCCCTTCGCGGCACTGCTCTTCACCCCGCTGACCCTCCTCGGCGTCCCGGCGATGCGCACCCTGGCCACCGCCGGGAACCTGCTGCTGCTCGTCGCCGTCGTCGGCTTCTCGCTGCGCCTGGCGGACCGGCCCCGCCGGCTGCCCCGGCCGGCCGCCACCCTGGCCGTCTCGGCGCTGCTGGTGTGGTGCGAACCGGTGTGGACGACGCTGCGCTACGGCCAGATCAACCTGCTGCTCGCCGCGCTCGTGCTGTGGGACCTGACCCGCAAGGACAGCCACCGGTTCGCCGGTATCGGCATCGGTATCGCGGCCGGCATCAAGCTCACACCGGCACTGTTCGCCGTCTTCCTGGCCGTGGCCGGCGCCGTACGGGCCGGGCAGCGCCTGCGCTCCGGCGCCGGTCCACGCGCCGCCTGGAACCCCTGGCTGCGGCAGGCCGCCGTCGCGGTCGCGACCTTCCTCGCCACCGCCCTCCTCTCCGCCCTCGCACTGCCCCGCGACTCGCACCGCTTCTGGACCGGGATCGTGTTCGCCGCCGACCGGGTCGGTGAGGTGGAGATCACCGCGAACCAGTCGCTGCGCGGCGCGCTCGCCCGGCTGCTGCACACCCATGACCCCGGCGCCTCCTGGGCCGTACTGGCCGGGCTGACCGCACTCGCGGGCCTGGTCCTGGCCGCCGGAGCCCTGCTGCGCGGGCCACAGGCCGCCCCGGTCGACGGCGGGCGCGCCTGGGCGGCCGTCGCCTGTGCCGCGACCGCCCTCCTCATCAGCCCGGTCTCCTGGTCCCACCACTGGGTGTGGTGCGTGCCGATGCTGGTCCTGCTCGGATCCGAGGCGCTCGACCGGACCGGCACCGGCGCACGCCGCTGGTGGGTGATCACCGTCACGCTCGGCCTCCTCTTCTGCTCCTTCGCGCTGTGGTGGGTACCGCACCGCTGGCACCAGCATCAGGAACTGCACCAGAACGGCCTCCAGATGCTGCTCTCCGACGTCTATCCGCTCGCCGGGCTGGCCGTGCTGGCGCTGGCCGGGACCCGGCTGTGGCGGGCCAACCGCGCCCCCGCCACCCGCGATTGACGCGGCCGGGGCGCCGGTCGGTACGCCGTCGACCCGTCCAACGCCGGGCGAGCCCACGGCAGTTCCGTCCGACCGGAACCGACCGGAACCGACCGGAACCGCACGGAAGTGCCCGGAAGCCTCCGGAGATGCCCGGAAGGAGGTCAGGACGTCGCGCTCATCCGTCCCAAGGTGGACGGAACGGGCGCCAGTTGGCGGGCGACGCCGGTCAGGCCGTGGCGAACGAGTAGAAGCGCTTGAGCGTGCAGTGCTCGTCGAGCAGCCGCCCGTAGATCGGCTCCCCGTCGAGCTCCCGGTAGGTCTCGATCGGGTCGCCCTTTATGACCAGGGCGCGGGCGCATTCCTCGCACCAGTACTGGTAGTCGGTGTTGACCGGTTCCATGTCGCGCACGATCGGCGTTCCGCTGCCGCACCAGTCACATTTCCTGCTGTGGGCGCCCATCCATCAGCTCCAACTGTGGCCGCAGGCCGTACAAACGAAGGAGATGCCGCCGTTGTCGCCCAGCACCTGGGCGACGTGCGACGACCCGCACGAGGGGCACTGCAGGGCAGAGCCGTAGCAGGCGCCCGCCGCAGAGACGTCGAGCAGGTCGTCGACCTCCCCGAGGATGCTCGTGGGCATCGCTGTTTCTCCTCCCCTGGCGGCGCCGTCCGATTCTGCCACGGACGGCCCACCAGGTCAGGTCCGTCTTCACAGCGGGCCGGGCCCTGCGCGGGTTACGCACATACGCAATGATCCCGCCTCCATCTGGAGGCGGGATCATCCGGGTTGTGGAGCTAAGGAGAATTGAACTCCTGACCTCCTGCATGCCATGCAGGCGCTCTACCAACTGAGCTATAGCCCCGGGTCTTGTTCCGCTCCTCCGGGTTTTCCCCGGCGGCGCCGCGAACAAGAAGAACTTTAGCCTGCGACCTGCCCAGATGTGAAATCCGGGTCCGCCCGGGCCGCCGGCGGGGTCAGACGTCGTCGCCGAGCACCGGCTCCGGCAGGGTGCCGGCGTTGTGCTCCAACAGGCGCCAGCCGCGGGCGCCCTCGCCGAGCACGGACCAGCAGCAGTTCGACAGACCGCCCAGGCCCTCCCAGTGGTGGGCCTCCAGGCCGAGCAGCCGCCCGATGGTGGTGCGGATCGTGCCGCCGTGGCTGACGACGACCAGGGTGCCGTTCTCGGGCAGCTTGTCGGCGTGGTTGAGCACCACGGGGGCGGCCCGGTCGGCCACCTCGGTCTCCAGCTCGCCGCCGCCGCGCCGCACCGGCTCACCGCGCTTCCAGGCGGTGTACTCCTCGCCGTAGCGCGCGACGATCTCCTCGTGGGTCAGCCCCTGCCAGGAGCCCGCGTACGTCTCGCGCAGGGCCGCGTCGTGGGTCACGTCGAGCCGGGTGAGCGCGGCGAGCTCGTTCGCCGTGGCGGCCGCGCGGCTGAGGTCGGAGGCGATGATCGCGTCCGGCCGCAGGGCGGCGAGCAGCCGGGCCGAGCGCCGGGCCTGGGCCAGCCCCGCGTCCGTCAGCTCGATGTCCGTGGAGCCCTGGAAGCGGCGCTCCAGATTCCAGGCCGTCTGGCCGTGCCGCCACAGGACGATGCGGCGGCCCGGCACCCGCTTCGCGCCGTTCAGAGCAGCTCTCCGTCCTGCCGGCCCGCTGCGGCCTCGGCGTGCGCGGCAGCCTTGCCGCGGGTGGCCTCGGCGTCCTCGGGGAGGCCGATCTCCGGGCAGTCCTTCCACAGCCGCTCGAGCGCGTAGAACACGCGCTCCTCACTGTGCTGAACGTGCACGACGATGTCGACGTAGTCGAGCAGCACCCAGCGGGCCTCGCGGTCGCCCTCGCGGCGGACCGGCTTGGCGCCGAGCTCCTTGGCGAGGCGTTCCTCGATCTCGTCGACGATCGACTTCACCTGGCGGTCGCTGGGGGCCGAGGCCAGCAGGAAGGCATCGGTGATCGAGAGGACGTCACTGACGTCGTACGCGATGATGTCGTGCGCGAGCTTGTCGGCCGCGGCCTGGGCTGCGGCGTTGATGAGCTCGATGGAGCGGTCCGTGGCGGTCACAAGCGGCTTTCCGGGTCGAGGGCTGCTTCTCCGGCCGGTCACGGGGCGGGGGGCTGGGCCCCGCCGCGGCGCGCGCCGCGGTCCCCGTCGGCAACCGGATCGGCGGTCAGGTACCCCTCAAGGGTCTCACGGACCACCGACACTCCCGGCAGGGTTTTCGAACCAGCGGGTCAGATCGCGCATCCGGGCAGGTCAGAGCGGTGGCGGCGGCTCCGGGCCGCCGGTGACGGAGGGGGCGGGCCGGTCCTGCGGCGGACCGCCCGCCCCTCCCGTCAGCCCTTGTAGTCCTGGCCGAGGACCACCGTGATGTCGGCGTTCCCGGCGCCCTTGCCCTGCCGGACCGCGCCCGCCGGCAGGCCCAGCGTCTTGGCGACCTCGGTGGCCTTCGCCTTGGAGGCGGCGTCCGCGTACGTGACCTGGGAGGCGGCCCGGGCCGCGCCCTGGGTGCCGTCGTCGACGAAGGTGTAGCCGCCGTTGAGCAGGGCGACCTGCGCCTTTCCGGTCGCCGCCTTGTTGCCGGTGGCGTTGCGGACGGCCACCCGGGCGGTGGTGTCGGGGGCGGTCTTCTTGACCGTGCCGCCGAGCACGTCCTTGACGACGCCGGCCGCGGTGGTCTGGCTGAGCGTGCCGTCGGCCAGTACGGGCAGCAGGGTCGTGCGGTAGGCGCCGGTTTTCGCCAGTTCTGCGCGCTGCGCCAGCGAGCTGCCCAGCTGGGCCTCGGTGAGCGGCGGGTCGAGGACCTGGAGGAGGGCCTTGACGGTGGCGGTGGCGCCGTCCGAATCGCTGGAGACCTTCTTCAGCGTCGCCTGCATGACCTGGCCGAAGCGTTGCAGCTGCCGGGTCTGCGGCTCACCGGGCGCCTGGTAGGTGGCGTAGGCGACGGCCGCCTGGCCGCCCAGGTCCTGGGCACGGCCCTGCTTGACCACCGGGGAGGCGCCCTTCTTGGCGCCGGGCACGGTGGCGTCGGTGTCGAGGGTGATCCCGCCGACCGTCTCGACGAGGTTCTCCAGGTAGGGGGTGTCCAGCCGCCAGGTGGCCTTCAGGTCGGCGCCCAGGAGGCTGTTGAGGGCGTCCCGGGTGGGCTCGGCGCCGTCGGCCTTCACGGACTTGCCGAGCGTGGTGGCGCTGCCGTCGTCCTTGGGGACCACGAGGCTGTTGGGCAGCAGGACGGTGGTGCCCTTGTGGGTGGTCTCGTTGTCCACCAGGAGCGCGGTCGAGCTGTTGCCCGTCTTGGTGTCCCGCAGGTGCACGACGAGGACGTCGCGCTTCTGGCCGCCGGCCGCGGCGGCCGGGCCGGTGCCCGGCCCGGCCAGTCCGGGCAGCTTGCCCGCCCACCACAGATAGCCGGCACCACCGGCCACCAGGAGGACCAGAACGACCGACAGCGCGATGATCCGGCTGCGGCCGCGCCGCTTGGCCTCCTCGCGCCGCTCGGTGCGGCTCTCGGTGAACTTCAGCCAGTCGATGACGTCTTCGGAGTCCTCGTCGGGCTCCTCGATGAAGGAGAACTGTTCGGTGCGGTAGTCCGGGTCGTCGGAAGAGGCACCGCCGGCCCGGTCGGCCGGGTCGTTCGCCGTCTCCGCCGCCGGGCCGCCCGAGGGAGCGCGGCGCCCGTCGCCCGGCTGCCGGCCGTCCTCGCGGCCACCAGGCGCCGGCGCGCCGTGGCGCTGCTCCTCGTAGGAGAGCTGCTCGTAGGGCGACTGCTGGGTCTGCTGAGGGATCCACTCCTGCGGGGGGACCTGCTGCGGGGGCGCCTGCTGGGGGGCTGCCTGCTGCGGCCGGCCGTACGGGTCGTACTGCTGGGGGTAGCCGGGTTCGGCCTGGACCTGGCCGCGGCCGTACGGGTCGTAGCCGTAGTCCGCGCCGGTCTGCTGTCCCTGGTGCCCCTGGTGTGCTTGGTCACCTTGGTAGGCCTGCTGCGCCTGGTGGCCCTGCGCCGTGCCGTACGGGTCGTAGCCCTCGTAGGCGGGCGGGGCGGAGTGCCCGCCGTACGGGTCGTGGTGCTGTTCGTACGGCGGCCGGGCGGCGTCGTGGTAGACCGGCTGCCCGTAGGCGTCGTAGGTGTAGCCCGGCTGTCCCTGCTGCCCTTGTTGCTCCTGGGCGTAAGGGTCGCGGGCATACGGGTCCTGCGGCCCGTACGGATCGTGTCGGTCGCTCACCGGTGCCCCTTTCCGTCAGCCCCGTCAGCGGTCGTTGCGGTACAGCTGCTTTTTGTCGATGTAGCGCACCACACCGTCCGGCACCAGGTACCAGACCGGATCCCCCTGGGCGACGCGCGCCCGGCAGTCGGTCGAGGAGATGGCCAGCGCGGGCACCTCGACCAGGGACACCGCCCCCTCGGGCAGCCCGGGGTCCGCGAGGACGTGGCCGGGCCTGGTCACCCCGATGAAGTGGGCGAGCGACACCAGCTCCGCGGCATCGTGCCAGGTCAGGATCTGACTGAGCGCGTCGGCGCCGGTGATGAAGAACAGATCCGCGTCACGGTGCTCCGCGCGCAGATCACGCAGCGTGTCTATCGTGTACGTCTTGCCGCCGCGGTCGATGTCGATGCGGCTGACGGAGAACTGCGGGTTCGACGCGGTCGCGATGACCGTCATCAGATACCGGTCCTCGGCCGGGGACACCTTCTTGTGGCTCTTCTGCCACGGCTGTCCGGTCGGCACGAAGATGACCTCGTCGAGGTGGAACTGGCTGGCCACCTCGCTGGCGGCGACCAGGTGTCCGTGGTGGATCGGGTCGAACGTCCCGCCCATCACTCCGAGTCGCCGCTTCACGGGCCCTGTGTGCTCTCCCATGCGTGCAGACCCTACTGGGCGGCGCGCGATGCCGGGGGCCGGGTGCCGGCGCTCAGCGGTCCCGGTTGAAGCGGGTCGTGACCCACAGCAGGAGGAGCAGGACAAACAGGGCACCGCCGCCGGTCACGAAAGGGCTGAGGCTGGCGTGACCGCCCTCGTGGCCGGGTTCGGCGGCGAGGGAAACCAGGGACTGTGCGGTGGTGTGCAGGCTCATCGTCAGCAGGACCAATCCGGGCTCGGGTGCGGGCAGAGACTTCCACCACATCGTATGCGTCGGCCCACTGCGGGCTCACGGCGACTCCACCCGGATGCGCCCGGCCGCGTCCGCACGCCCGACAGGACGCGGTCCCGGCCGGCCGGTCCCGGCCGGTCAGTCCTGTCCGTAGCCGCGCAGCAGGAACCACGCGAGCAGGACAGCGCCGAGCACGCCTACGATGATCACGGTGCGCAGGATCCATCCGGGGCCGCCGTCCCTGGCGGTCTCCTCGGCTGCGGCGAGCAGCAGGCTCGGATGCGGCATGGCGGCGCTCCTCGGGTACGGCCCGGCGGGTCTTTTGTACGGGCCTGTGCGGTCATTGGTGCGATCGCCAGCGTACGCCCGAGCATCCATTCGCCTGTCAGTGGCGTCCTCTAGTCTGAAACTCACGCAGTCGAAGAGGGGGAGGCCCCAATGACGGAGAGCCCAGACGGCAGCGCGCGTGTACCGAGCCGGGACCGGCGGCGATTCCCCGGAATCTCCTCGCGGTCGTACGAGCACCCCGCGGACCGCTCGGCGCTGGTCGCCCTGCGCAAGCTCAGCGGGTTCGACACCGTCTTCAAGACGCTCAGCGGCCTGTTGCCGGAGCGCAGCCTCCGGCTGCTGTTCCTGTCGGACTCGGTGCGCGTCAGCGACCAGCAGTTCTCGCACCTGAACGACATGCTGCGCGACGCCTGCTACATCCTGGACCTGGAGAAGGTCCCGCCGATGTACGTCAATCAGGACCCGCAGCCCAACGCCATGTGCATCGGTCTGGACGAGCCGATCATCGTGGTGACGACCGGTCTGGTCGAGCTGCTCGACGAGGAGGAGATGCGGGCGGTCGTCGGCCACGAGGTCGGCCACGCCCTCTCCGGGCACGCGGTCTACCGCACGATCCTGCTGTTCCTGACCAACCTCGCCATGAAGGTCGCCTGGATCCCGCTGGGCAACGTCGCGATCATGGCGATCGTGACGGCGCTGCGCGAGTGGTTCCGCAAGTCCGAGCTGTCGGCGGACCGCGCCGGGCTGCTGGTCGGGCAGGACCTGCAGGCCTCGATGCGCGGCCTGATGAAGCTGGCGGGCGGCAATCATCTGCACGAGATGAACGTCGACGCCTTCCTCAAGCAGGCCGACGAGTACGAGTCGGGCGGCGATCTGCGCGACTCCGTGCTGAAGATCCTCAACCTCCTGCCGCGCAGCCACCCGTTCACGACCGTGCGGGCGGCCGAGCTGAAGAAGTGGGCGGCCAGCCGCGACTACCAGCGGATCATGGACGGCCACTACCCCCGCCGCGACGAGGACAAGGACGCCTCGGTGTCCGACTCGTTCCGGGACTCGGCGGCGCACTACGCCGAGTCGGTCCGCAACAGCAAGGACCCGCTGATGGGCCTGGTCCGCGATATCGCGGGCGGGGCGGGCGACTTGGGCGGCAAGCTGCGGGACACGGTCTTCGGCAGCGGCGGCGCGCGCGGCGGCCAGGGCGGCGCCAACGGCACGGACCGGACCAACGGTTCGGAAGCCTGAGGGAAGGACACACACCACGCCCGGCGGAGCGGCTCGCACGCCCGGCGGGCCCTGGGACGCCTAGCGGATCGGGTGGGCCGGCTTCGGCTCGGCGGACGGCGCCAGCTGACCGCACAGCGAGGGGTTGGCCCGGTCCCTGGCGTAGGGGTCGGTGCCGGCCGGGCGGTCGCTGCCGGCGTGCTGTCCCGCGAAGAGCGGGTGCAGCGCGTCGGCCGACTGCGAGGAGCAGGCCAGCGGCCCGGCCTGCAGGCTGCTCTGCAGCACCTCCAGGCGGTGGTCGGTCAGGTCGTCGCGGCCCAGCCGGAAGTGCATCTCGCGCCGCACGGTGACCAGCGAGGCGGCGCCCGGGGTGGCCTTGCCGACGTCCTGGCCGGCCGCGGCCTGCTGCGTGCCGGGGGCGGGCCGGACGGCGTAGACGAAGGTGTAGTCCGCGGTGACCTCCAGCGCGTCCGGGCTCAACTCCGCGGCGGACAGCGTGCCGTCGACCCGTACGTTCCGGTCGGCGAGCCGGGTCTGCTTCGGGTCGAAGCGGACCAGCCAGCCGGTGGCGGCGTTCCGGCCGTTGTCGTCCGGGTGCGCCAAGCTGCGGTCGAACTGGTCGAGTTGGCCGGTGTCGAGCAGCAGCCGCAGCGGCCGCACGGAACCGCCGGTGAGGGTGTTCGGGTCCAGCGAGGAGCGGACGAGGTAGTCCTTGGCGATGGTCAGCGCGGAGACGATCTGGCCGTCGGAGAAGTGGTCGGTGCGGGAGACCGTGGGCAGGTTCACGCCCGCGGCGCCGATCCGGTAAGTCGCCGCGGGACTGTGCGCGAAGAGGTCCTCGGGCGTGCCGCCGGGCACCTCGCCGCTCGGCGCGAGCGGCACGACGGCCGACCGCAGCGGCTGCACCCGGGGCGGTTCCGGGGTCTTGTAGGGGTGCCGGATGCCCATGTAGACGGCGGTGCCGAAGGCCAGCACGATCAGCAGCACCAGGAGGATCGCCTGCCGGGAGCCCCCCAGCCGCATCCAGGCGCGGCGGGTCTTCACCGCGGGTGCATGGTGCTCGCCGAGCCGTTCGTCGGCGGAGAATTCCTGCAGCCGCGCAGCGCGCACAAACGATTCGTCGAAGACGACGGATCGGTACTCGTCCTCACCGCCTCCCGGGGCGCCGTTGGGCGTCCCTTCGGGAGGGTCACCAGGCCCGGTCATACAACAAGAGTAGGTCGGCCGGGGCGAAGGTAAACGCCGGGGCGGCGGGCAACTTCAGCGCACCGTTCCGTTTCGGGCGCCCCGGATGCGGGCAGCGCGCGACGGCGTCATTGTGCCCGGGTGCCGGCGGAGAACGACGGGCGCACGGTCTCGGCGGACGGCAGCGACGGCAGGCCGGGGCGGGCCGTGCGGACGCTGTCCGCGCCGCCGGTGGCCGGGGCGTCGACACCGCTGGAGGTGGGGGCCGGCGCCGGGCTCTGGTTGCGCCCGGACGCACCGCGGAAGACGGCGGTGAAGGCCAGCGCGACCAGCCCGATGCCCATGACCACGGCCAGCACCCAGGCCACCGGCCGGTGCCAGCGGGTACTGCCGCGGTAGGGCCGCAGCGAGCCGCCGTAGGGGCCGTACGGGCCGTGCGGCCGGTCGTCGTACTCGTCCTCGTACCCGCCGTACGCACCGTGCCGCCGCGGGTCGCCGTATGCGTCGGGGTCGTCCGGGCCGTCGCCGTCGGGGCCGAAACCGGGGGCCGAGCGGGCCGCTTCGGCCTCGGCGCGCGCCTCGGCGGCGGCCAGCATCCGCTCGACCGCCGAGGGCTCGTGGATCCGCGCGGACCGGACGAATTCCTCGTCGAAGACCACGGAAGCGAATTCCTCATCCGCTTTTCCGTGGCTCCCGTGGTGGTGCTCGTCGGGCTCTTCGCCGTCCGGGAACGGCGTGCCCCCCACGTCGTCCGGCACCCGTCCAGGTTAGCCCCGGGGGACCATTTTGGGCAGGGAGAAAGCACAGAGAACGGGGCTGCGGGGACGGGAGATCCGCGATCGGCGTCAGCGGGTGTGGCCGTCGCCGGTGACGATGTATTTGGTGGAGGTCAGTTCCGGTAGGCCCATGGGGCCGCGGGCGTGCAGCTTCTGGGTGGAGATGCCGATCTCGGCACCGAAACCGAACTGGCCGCCGTCCGTGAAGCGGGTCGAGGCGTTGACCGCGACGGTGGTGGAATCCACCAACTGGGTGAACCGGCGGGCCGCGGCCTGCGAGGTGGTGACGATCGCCTCGGTGTGCCCGGAGGTCCAGCGCCGGATGTGCGCGACCGCCGCCTCCAGGTCGGGCACCACGGCGGCCGCGATGTCGTACGAGAGGTACTCCGTGGCCCAGTCCTCGTCGGTGGCGGGGGCGACCAGCCCGGGTCCGGCCTGCTGCCAGGCGGCGTCGCCGTGCACGACCACCCCGGCCTCGGTGAGCGCCTCCAGGGCGCGCGGCAGGAACTTCTCGGCGATCCCGGCGTGCACCAGCACGGTCTCGGCGGCGTTGCAGACGCTGGGCCGCTGGGCCTTGGAGTTGATCAGGATGTCGATCGCCATGTCGAGGTCGGCGGCCTCGTCGACGTAGACGTGGCAGTTGCCGGTGCCGGTCTCGATCACCGGGACGGTGGACTCCTCGACGACCGTACGGATCAGCGAGGCGCCGCCACGCGGGATCAGCACGTCGACCAGGCCGCGGGCGCGCATCAGCTCGCGCACCGAGTCGCGGCTCTCACCGGGCACCAGCTGGACGGCGTCGGCGGGCAGCCCGGCGCTCTGGACCGCGTCGCGCAGCACGTCCACCAGGGCGCTGTTGGAGGCGTAGGCGGAGGACGAGCCGCGCAGCAGCACGGCGTTGCCGGACTTCAGGCAGAGGGCGGCGGCGTCCACCGTCACATTGGGCCGGGCCTCGTAGATGATGCCGATCACGCCGAGCGGGACCCGGACCTGGCGCAGGTCGAGGCCGTTGGGCAGGGTCGAGCCGCGGACCACCTCGCCGACCGGGTCGGGCAGCGCCACGACCTGCCGGACGTCCGCGGCGATCGCCGCGATCCGCTCCGGGGTGAGGGTGAGCCGGTCCACGATCGACTCGGCGGTGCCGGCCTCGCGGGCCTTGGCGACGTCCCGGGCGTTGGCGGCGACGATCTCCCCGGTCCGCTCCACCAGGGCGTCGGCGATGGCGAGCAGCGCGGCGTCGCGGGCCGTCCGCGGCAGTGGCGCCAGGACGGCGGCCGCCTCCCGCGCACGGCGGGCGGTGTCGAGGACGGGCGAGGTCTGCGATGCGCTGCTGGTCATGGCCGCAGCCTATCGGGCGGGCAGACCGCGGCCAGGGTCCATCTCACAGCGCGGAACGCATCGGGCCGCCCGTCAGAAGGGGTGTACGCCTACGGGTGCGGCCGGTGGCGGTCCGTAACCCTCGGCGATGCGCTGGTGGTACGTCTCACGGTCGATGACCTCCAGGCCGACGATCTCCCACGGGGGCAGCTTGGCCGTCGAACGGTGCTCGCCCCAGAGCCGCAGGGCGACCGCCGCGGCGTCGTGCAGGTCGCGGGCCTCCTCCCAGTAGCGAATCTCGGCGTGGTCGTTGGCGTAGCGGCTGGTCAGCAGGAAGGGGTGGTCGTGCGCGAGCTGCTCCAGCGCCCGCCGGACCTCCCGCAGCGGGGCCTCGGCCCCCGAGACGCTGAGGGTGATGTGCCAGAGCCGGGACGCCTCTTCGCGGTCGCTCTCCGCGGTTGGCCGCGCGGTCCCGCTGCGCTCCCCCAGGTCCTCGTCCTCGGGCCGGCCGGCGGCCGGCCCGGGTCCGACGCTGGTCAGTGTGCGCTCCGCCGTCCCTCGGGGCGGTGCCCCTGGGCGCCCTCGTCTCACCGGCGGCCTCCTGTGTGGCGAATTGCTCGGCCCCGGGCGGTTGCGGGGCCGACTGGGTGGTACGTCGACGGGTGCGCTTGCGCGCGGTGGGCACCCCTCCCCTGTGGCGCCCCGCAACAAAGTTGACCAGTCCGCGGGCCGTCGCGGGGGCGTTTTTGCGAAGCTCTCGCGGGAAAAGACCGGCCGGTGCACCGCGGGCGGGGCGGTGTGCCGGTGCCGCGACGGGCGTCGGCGGGGCTCCGGCGGCGTCAGTGGTGGAGCAGCACCAGATCGTCGCGGTGCACGACCTCCCGCTCGTAGGCGGGTCCCAGCTCACGGGCGAGATCGCGGGTCGAACGGCCAATCAATCGGGGGATTTCCCGGGCGTCGAAATTGACGAGTCCGCGGGCGATCGCCCGGCCCCCGCCGTCCCGCAGCTCGACCGGGTCGCCGGCCGTGAACTCGCCCTCCACCGCCGCGATACCGGCGGGCAGCAGCGAGGAGTGCCGCTCCACGACGGCCTGGACCGCCCCGTCGTCCAGGACGAGGGCGCCGCGCGGTGTGGAGGCGTGCGCGAGCCACAGCAGCCGGTCGGCGGAGCGGCGCCCGGTCCGCAGGAAGTGCGTGCCCGTGGGCCCCCCGGCCAGCGCTTCCGCGGCGTGCACGGCGGAGGTCAGGATGACCGGGATGCCTGCCGCGGCGGCGATCCGGGCCGCCTCGACCTTGGTGACCATGCCGCCGGTGCCCACGCCGGCCTTGCCCGCGCTCCCGATGGAGACGCCTTCGAGGTCTTCGGGACCACGGACCTCGGCTATCCGCGAGGTGCCCGGGGTGGCCGGGTCGCCGTCGTAGAGGCCGTCCACGTCGGACAGCAGGATCAGCAGGTCGGCGCGGACGAGGTGGGCGACCAGCGCGGCCAGCCGGTCGTTGTCGCCGAAGCGGATCTCGTCGGTGGCGACCGTGTCGTTCTCGTTGACGATCGGCACGGCGCCCATGGCCAGCAGCTGGTCCAGGGTCCGGTAGGCGTTGCGGTAGTGGGCCCGGCGGCTGGTGTCGTCGGAGGTCAGCAGGACCTGGCCGACGCGCCGGCCGTAGCGGGCGAAGGAGGCGGTGTAGCGGGCGACCAGCAGGCCCTGGCCGACGCTGGCGGCGGCCTGCTGGCGGGCCAGGTCGCGCGGCCGCCGGTCCAGGCCCAGGGGGGCCAGGCCGGCCGCGATGGCACCGGAGGAGACCAGCACGATCTCCTTGTCCTGGTGCTTGGCCAGCACGTCCACCAGCGCGTCGACCCGGTCCGCGTCCAGTCCGCCGGCGGCCGTGGTCAGTGAGGACGAGCCCACCTTCACCACGATCCGCCGGGCGTGAGCGACGTCCTGCCTTGCGCCTGCCACCTGCTGTACCCCTGTACTGCTCGCCTGTTTCCCGGCCGCCGTACGGGTGGTCCCCGACCGTCCCGTACACGTCCCTACGGGCGCAATCTACGGCAGTGCGGCCCGCCGGCGCGTGCCGATATCGCCTGGCGGACGCCCGGTGGGACGGCGAGGGGCCGGCCAGAGTGGCGAACGCCACCGTGACGTGACGGGGACCCCCGAGGTGGTGAACACCACCGTCACAGGCTGGAACAATACGGAGGGACGTCCTCCGGTCCCCCTTCCGTATACGGCCGAAGGCTTCATTTCCGCGGCCGTATTTACTGCATTTACCGCCACCCACCCGGAATTCCTTAAGACGGGCGCAACGGCCAAGAGGTTGCGTTCGATTGGTCC